>NZ_LGIR01000011.1:0-919948 GCF_001187875.1 Pseudomonas sp. RIT-PI-a | reverse complement strand
ACGCGGGCGCTGTAGCAGCGGCGCAAGCCGCGTCGGCGGTGTATGCGGTGTGCCTGGATGGGCGCGGTAAGGCCGGAACAGGCGTACGCGGTCGCTGTAGCAGCGGCGCAAGCCGCGTCGGCGGTGTATGCGGTGTGCCTGGATGGGCGCGGTAAGGCCGGAACAGGCGTACGCGGTCGCTGTAGCAGCGGCGCAAGCCGCGTCGGCGGTGTGCGCGGTGTGCCTGGATGAATGCGGTGGGCCGGAACCGGGGTACGCGGTCGCTGTAGCAGCGGTGTGACAGCGTGCCGCAGTGTCGCCGCGCAGCGCTCTGGCCCGCAGGATGGCGGGCGTTTGCTGTCGAAGTCGTCATACCTCTTCATGTCGGCACGGTTTACAGCGCCCGCCAAGCTGCCTAAAATTCATCCAAAGTGTTGGGATGTATCCGTTCACAGCACGCTACCTATAAAAAAAGCCCGTCAAAGACGGGCTTTTTGCGTTTCTGATGCGCACTCATCGCCATCCGCCACCCACCGAGGCCTTTTTTCCATGCTCCGCCTGTTGCTGCTGTTGCTGTCCTATTGCTACAAACGTGTCACCACCAGCCTTGCGTCCATGCGTGATCAGCGCATCGACAACGGCTACTCCACGTTCGAAGAAGTCGAAGAGAGCGGACGCTGGTCCTGGCTGACGTTGCTGACCATTGCCGTTTTGAGCTTCTATATCCTTGGCAGCCTCGGCTTCTACGCCAAGGTGCACATCTGGGACGCGCTGTCCGAAGATCAAAAGAGCATGGTCATCGAGTCGATGGCCGCCAACCAGCAGATGCTCTGACTTGCGATCAGCGCTGCACCAACGGCTGCAGCGGATAGACACGATTGCGGCCCGAGGTCTTGGCCCGGTACAGCGCCTGGTCCGCGGCTTCGACCAGGTTCTGGGCACGCGCGTCCGGGTCGTTGTTGCGCCACACGTGGACGCCCGCGCTGATGGTCACGATGCCCAAATCGCTGCCAGCATGGGCAATGGCCAGTGCGCGCACCGCCAGCAGCACCTTCTCGGCAACCTGCCAGGCCCCGGTTTCATCGCTTTCGGGCAGCAGCACCAGAATCTCCTCGCCGCCATAGCGCACCACCAGGTCGCCTGACCGGCCCACGCAGCCCAGCACCGCCTGGCCTACCGCCTTGATGCATTCGTCA
Source organism: Pseudomonas sp. RIT-PI-a (assembly GCF_001187875.1). NCBI lineage: Bacteria > Pseudomonadati > Pseudomonadota > Gammaproteobacteria > Pseudomonadales > Pseudomonadaceae > Pseudomonas > Pseudomonas sp. RIT-PI-a. The sequence goes on along the minus strand of NZ_LGIR01000011.1, from coordinate 918,773 downwards.
CCTGCGGGGTGGCCGTACAGGTCGTTGAAGCGCTTGAAGTGATCGATGTCGAGCATGATGACCCCGAGCGGGCGAGCGTTGCGTCGAGCCCGGCCAATCTCGTCAGGCAGCGCCGCATCCAGTTGCCGGCGGTTCGCCAGGCCGGTCAAGCCGTCCTGCATCGCCAGCTTCTGCAACGCGGCGTGGGCATTGCGCAATTCTGCCTCGGTACGCAGACCATGGCGGATCTGCCGGATCAAAGTCATCGCGCAGAGCGCCAGGGCCACGCCAACCACCAGCACGAATGCAGCCGAGCGCAGCAGGTTCTCGTACCAGCTGGCCAACAGCGCAGCCTTGGATTCAGCGGTTTCCAGCACCAGCGGATAATTGCGCAAGGCATGGTAGCTGTACATGCGCTCCACATCGTCCACCAGCGAACGCTGCAGCAATGTGCCGTGATCGGCCTGAGGCAACATCTCGCTGAAGATCTTGCCCTTGGCCAGGCTGCTGCCGATAACGTTTTCGTCGAACGGTCGGCGCAACAGCAGCGTGCCGTCCCTGAGCAGCAGGGCGATGACCCCGTGAGCGTCCAGGTCGAAGCCGGCGTAGAACTGATTGAAATAGTCCACTTTCAACGTCGCCAGCACCACCCCGGCGAACCTGCCATCGGCGCCGGTCAAGCGCCGGGATACGGGAATCACCAGGGCGTTGGTGGAACGGCTGCGAATCACCGGACCCACATGCACGCCGGGGTCGGGACTGGCCTGGTGGTAACGGAAGTAGTCGCGATCGGCATTGTTCAGCCCCGGCGGATCGACGGTGTTGGAACTGGCGATCCATCGCCCCTCGCTGTCGTAGATGAACAGCCCCTGCAACTGCGCCAGCGAGCGCGTCCACCCCTGCATCAGGTTGCGCAGCCGCTGCACCTGAGGCGGAGCGGTGCCGTCGACCTGAATCCGCTCGATGAGCCCCAGCAGTACGGTGTCCGATTGCTTGATGGTGTCTTCGGCATGCTGCGCCAGTGAGCGAGCCAGGTTCGAGGTGGTGATCTCGCTGACCCGCAAGGCCTGTGCTCGCGCAGTCAGGGTCTGCCAGACGTCAAGGACGATGAGCGAGACCACCACCAGCGCCACGAACAGGATAGCCATGCGCTGGGCCGAACTGTCGGACTTCAAGGCAATTCGATACTGCGCGTCATCTGCCATCAGCGGCTTCTTTATAGGCGTGTAGGTGCAGTCTAGTGGGTTACGCTCAGCACACAACCGTTGTCTGCGCCGCACCCCTGCGCGGTGGCTGCGGTTGTCATTACATCAGGGCAAGTTGTACGATGACTTCGGTCATCATTGCTGCGTGGCGTCGTTGCGCCGCGTGGCGGTACGATAACAATACCAACGATGCAAACAGGAGGTTTCATGACACAGCCATCGACCCGCGACGTTCCCGTCTTGATCATCGGGGCACTGCTGCCCAGCCTGCAGGAGGCGGTGGAAACCCACTTCGATGCGACCCGTTTCTGGGAGCTGCCGGATCAGAACGCCTGGCTTGCCCAGCACGGCAGCCGAATCAGGGCCATCGTCACTTCGGGTGCCTTGGGCGCCAGCAGCGAAGTGATCGGCAAGCTGCCCAACCTCGAAGCCATTTTCAGCTTCGGTGTCGGCTACGATTCGATCGCCGTGGATGCCGCCCGCGACCGCGGCATCGTTGTGACCAACACGCCGGCCGTGCTGGACGACTGCGTGGCCGATACTGCCATGGCATTGACCCTGGACGTCATGCGTCGCTACAGCGAAGCTGATCGTTTCGTGCGGGCAGGCAAATGGACCCAAGGCAAGTTTCCGCTGGCCAGCAAGATCGGCGGCAAGAAGATCGGCATCGTCGGCCTGGGCAATATCGGCGAGTCCATCGCCAAACGCGCAGCCGCCTTCGACATGGAAGTGCTTTACCACAACCGCAAGCCCAAGGCCGGCGTCAGTTACCACTACTACGCCGATCTGGACGCGATGATCAGCGATTGTGACGTATTGGTTCTGGCGGTACCCGGAGGCAAGTCGACGGAGGGGCTGATCGATGCCAAACGTATCGGCTTGTTGGGCAGCAAGGGGTTTCTGGTCAATATCGCCCGAGGCAGCGTTGTCGATCAGCCGGCCTTGATCCAGGCGTTGCAGGAGAAACATATCGCCGGTGCGGGTCTGGATGTCTACGAGGACGAGCCCAACGTGCCGCAGGCGCTGATCGACTTGCCCAACGTCGTACTGCTGCCACACCTGGCCAGCGGTACCCACGAGACGCGCCAGGCCATGGGTGATCTGGTGTGGAGCAACATCCAGGGTTATTTCCACGACGAGCGCAAGGTACTGACGCCGGTGGGTTGACCTCGGCGAACCCTGCGGCAGGCATGCAATGTGACCTGCCGCGATTCTCCCCTGCATGCGTCGAGCGCCTGATCGCGCTGCTCGACGCGAGCCGGGTCGCAGGTCAGGCAGCGCCCGCCGTTTCACTGGGCTTGCTCGCCGCACGGCGCAAGGCGATGGGCGCACTGGGCAGGTGGATGTCCGGATTCGCCACGCCACTGGGTGACAGTTCATGGGTCATCTCGAACTCGGCCCGCACTGACCAACCACAGATTTCGTTCGTGCATTGCAGGTAAGCCACGCGCAGGAACACATGCGTACCTTCGCTGGTGCGGATGCGCATTCTGTTCTTGCAGTGGGGGCATACCATCTTGTAAGTGCTCATTTTTCAAACCTTATGATCCGCGCGTGCTCTTGAAACCGAAACGTGCGAGTCAACTACAAAATTTAAGTAAGTCTTCCCTGAATGAATTGCTGATGCTGCCTGCGTCTTGCCATTGCACAATGAGCGGATAAAAGGCTTTAAGTCCAAGTCACCGCGTCATGTAGGAAATTTCGTTATGATGGATGTAAGTTGTAGGACTGCATCTTGAATATCCTTGATTTGAGAACTAGGGTTAATATTTATATGCAATTCGAATAAATTAATATACTCAAATTGAGTGGGTCAAGCGGAACTTATCAACGTGTGTACCTCTGAAGCAACCCAAGTGCTGGACCGGCTCAAGCACTTAATGGCAGCCTCCAACGATGCAGCACTGGCAAAGGCATTGGGCATCAGCCCGCAAACGCTGGGGAGTTGGCGCGCGCGCGCCAGCGTTCCCTATGCCTTGTGCATGGATCTTGCGCGCACCGATGGCATTTCTCTGGACTGGCTGCTGTTAGGCCGCGGTGCCATGGTCCAGGAACCGCAAGCCCTGATGGCCGATGATGCGCTTGTTGCCATTCTGGCCACATTGCAGGGACTCGACGCCCAGGACCAACAGCACGTTCACAAGGTTGCACTGGATCGGAAGTTGCTTCGCCAACTTCAGCGCGAAGTTGCCAGGCTGCGTAAGCACAGCTGACTCACGGACCTCTGAAACGACGCAAGATCTGTTCGATGTCGAGTCGCCGAACCCAGCTTCTCAACTTCAGGCTCAGGGGAATCACCAGCAGCGCGCAGCCGAAAGCGGCAATGCCGCAGGTGAGCTGGGGGATGTGGGCCTCTGCCATTGGTGCAAAAAGCAGGCCGACACCGATCGCCATCAACAGATCGCACAGCCTTCGCTCAGCGCTCCTGGCTCGTTGCTGGCTGACCACCAGGCAGGCGCCGAGTACCGCGCCTACCACGTGATCCAAGGACATCCACAAAGCGGATACGCCCAGAGCAAGCTCCGATAATGCCGCAGCATCAGCGGCCAGCGTTTCAAGATTCATGGTCCGGCCGTACGCGCGTCGATTTCCTGGGCCGATGACCCATGGCAATGGAACGCTCCTTATTGTTCAAGCACATGGCACTGCTCCTCAGGTCTCGAGCCGCGACCGGCGGCCTTGAACCCATCCTCACTCGATGCCTCTCAAGGCTCAAGGGCGCGGCCTTGTAGGAAAGCCGCGCAGAGGTGCGGTGCTGGACAGCAGTGTTGTGTCTGACGCAGGTGCAGCGGGCTTAGGCGATAGTGACGGCCGCGTGAGCCCGTTCCAGCAGGCGCTGGTTGCGCGCAGACAGCTGCCGAAGTTGCAACTGCTTGCCGAACTTGCCGTAGCGCGCTGCCAGGTTTTCCATGGCGGCGATGGCCGAATGGTCGACCATGTGCAGGTGACGACAGTCGATATAGACCTGGTCCGGGTCGTTCTGCGGATCGAACAGCGCCTGGAAATGCGTGGTCGAGGCGAAGAACAGCGTGCCATGGGGCGTATAGACGCGGGCGTCGTCGCTGTCATGGACATCGCTGCGCATGTCGCGCGAATGCTGCCAGGCGAAAGCCAGCGCGGCGATGAGGATGCCGCACAGCACGGCGGTGGCCAGGTCAGTGAAGACGGTGATGATGGTCACCGCCACGATGACCACGGCATCATTGGCGGGCACTTTGCCCAGCACTCTCACCGAACCCCAGGCGAAGGTCTGCTGGGCAACCACGAACATCACCCCGGCCAGTGCGGCCAGCGGGATGCGCTCGATCAGCGGCGACAGGAACAGGATGAACAGCAGAATCATCACGCCACTGACCACCCCGGACAGGCGCCCGCGCCCGCCGGAGCTGAGGTTGATCACGGTCTGCCCGATCATCGCGCAGCCGCCCATGCCGCCGAACAGGCCGGAGGTGATGTTGGCCACGCCCAGGGCCACGCACTCGCGATTGGGCTGACCACGGGTTTCGGTGATCTCGTCGGTGAGGTTGAAGGTCAGCAGGGTTTCCAGCAGCCCGACCATGGCCATCAGGGCGGCATAGGGTGCGATGATCTTCAGCGTTGCCAGGTCCAGCGGCACGCCCGGCCACGTGAAGCTGGGCAGGCCGCCGGCGATGGTCGCCATGTCGGCCAGGGTCCGCGTGGGCAGGTGCAGCCACTGCACCAGCAGGCTCACGCCGATGATCGCCACGAGGGCGCCAGGCACCGCTTTGGTCAGGCGCGGCAGCAGGTACACCACGGCCATGGTCAGCAGCACCAGGCCGGCCATCACGCTCAATTCATTCATCGGCAGCCATTGACCGTCGTGGGTCTTGAAGTGTTCGAGCTGCGACAGGGCGATGACGATCGCCAGGCCGTTGACGAACCCCAGCATGACCGGGTGCGGCACCATGCGCACCAGCTTGCCGAGCCGCAGCAGGCCGAAGAGCGCCATGATCAGGCCGCTGAGCACCACTGTGGCCAACAGGTATTGCACGCCGTGCTGCACTACCAGCGCGACGATGACCACGGCCATCGACCCGGCAGCACCGGAAATCATCGCGGGTCGCCCGCCGAGCAACGCGGTGAGGGTACAGATGATGAATGCGCCATAAAGGCCCATCAACGGATTGACCTGGGCCACCAGTGCAAAGGCGATACATTCGGGCACCAGCGCGAAAGAGGAGGTGAGACCTGCAAGAACGTTGCGGCGTATATCGGTTAAGGACATGCAATACCTTTCAGCACAAAAACACCCCAAGGCAGGAAGCCATGGGGTGTGTCTATCGATTTTTTGGAAGGCGATCAGTTTAACAGCTGTTGCGGAGTGTGTCTGTCATGCGCCCATGTCGAAGGTGTCTGGGTTGGGGCCGAGACGACCGGTTTGCGGGATATGGGCAATGGCTTGCAGGTCCTGATCGTCCAAAGTGAAATCGAACACATCCAGGTTCTGCGCGATGCGCTCCGGGTTGCTCGAGCGTGGGATCACGATGTACTGGCTCTGCGTGTGCCAGCGCAGGATCACCTGAGCCGGGGTCTTGCCGTGCTTCTCGGCGATCTGCGAAAGCACCGGCTGCGAGAGCAGGGCGCCGCCCTGGCCCAAAGGACTCCACGATTCGGTGACGATGTTCAGGCCCTTGCAGAACTTGACCAGGTCGACCTGAGAGAAATCCGGGTGCAGCTCGATCTGGTTCACCGACGGTGTGACACCGGTGTCGTCGATGATGTGCTGCAGGTGGTCGGGATGGAAGTTGGACACGCCGATGGAGCGTACGCGGCCTTCTTCCTGCAGACGCACGAAGGCCTTCCAGGTGTCGCGATAGGCGTTCTTCTTGGGCAGCGCCCAGTGGATCAGGTAGAGGTCGAGCTGCTCCAGGCCCAGTTTGGCCATGCTCGCATCGAATGCGCGCAGGGTACTGTCGTAGCCCTGGTCGGTGTTCCACAGCTTGGTGGTGATGAAGATCTCGTCGCGTGCCAGTTCACTTTCGGCCACGGCGCGGCCCACGCCGGCTTCGTTGCCGTAGATCATGGCGGTGTCGATGTGGCGGTAGCCCGCTTTCAGGGCGGCGACACTGGAGGCATAGGCCTGGTCGTCGTCGAGCTGCCAGACGCCCAGACCCAGTTGTGGGATCTGGATACCGTCGTTGAGGGTGATCAATGGCGCATGTGGCATGGGGTAGCTCCTGGTAGCGGTGAGTCGATGGGATGTCGACCCGCCGCTACCGGGCATAGTTCATGTCAACGGATCAGACGAAGAGCATCGCCGGTTGCTCCAGCAAACGCCTCACTGCCTGGATGAAGCGCGCCGCATCCATACCATCGACCACGCGGTGGTCGAAGGAGCTGGAGAGGTTCATCATCTGCCGGATCGCGATCTGCCCATTGACCACCATGGGCCGCTCGACCACCCGGTTGACCCCGACGATGGCCACCTCGGGGCGGTTGATCACCGGTGTCGAGGCGATGCCGCCCAGTGCGCCCAGGCTGGTCAGGGTGATGGTCGAGCCGGACAGCTCGTTACGCGCCGCCTTGCCGCTGCGCGCGGCGTGCGCCAAACGGTTGATCTCGCCTGCGGTGAACCACAGGTCGGCAGCCTCGGCGTGCCGCAACACCGGCACCATCAAGCCATTGTCGCTCTGGGTGGCGATGCCCATGTGCACCGCACCGTAGCGCGTGATGACCTGCTGCTGATCGTCGTAGTGCGCGTTGATCTGAGGAAAATCACGCAACGCCACCACCAGGGCACGAATCAACAGGGGCAGCAGCGTCAGCTTGCCGCGGGTGTCGCCGAACTGGGCATTGAGGTCTGCGCGCAAAGACAGCAGGGCGGTGACGTCGATTTCTTCGATATAACTGAAGTGTGCCACCTGCCGGGTGGCTTCCTGCATGCGCTGGGCGATCTTGCGGCGCAGGCCGATGACGGCGATGCGCTCTTCGTCGGTGCGAGGTGCGCCGGTCGTCGCGGCCTGTGCCGTGCGGCTGCCGCTGAGGAAGGCGTCCAGGTCGGCGTGACGAATGCGCCCGGCCGGACCGGTGCCGCGCAGCAGGGCAAGGTCGATGCCTTCGTCACGCGCCCGCTGACGCACGGCGGGCGAGGCGAGCGGACGGGCGCTGGCCTCGCAGGTGGGTTTGCCCGAGGCGGCGGTGGCCTTGACTTCGGCTTTGGCCAGCGTTGCGCTTGACGGCGCCGCAGGCGCGGCTGCGAACTCGACGGAAATGTCGGGTTCGGCCGCCACCACGGGCGTATCGGCCTGGTGATGATTGCCGCTGCCGTGCACCTCGATGCGGATCAGCTCCGCCCCGACTGCCATCACCTCGCCCGGCACGCCACCCAGAGCGACCACGGTGCCCGCTACCGAGCTGGGAATCTCTACCGTCGCCTTGTCGGTCATGACGTCGGCCAAGACCTGGTCTTCACTGACGGCATCGCCGACCTTGACGAACCACTCCACCAGCTCGACCTGCGCGATGCCTTCGCCGATGTCCGGCATACGAATCACATGCGTGCCCATTCAGACCTCCATCACACGTTGCAAGGCAGCGCCGACACGCGTCGGGCCAGGGAAATAGGCCCATTCCTGGGCATGCGGATAGGGTGTATCCCAACCGGTGACGCGCTCGATGGGCGCCTCCAGGTGATGGAAGCAGTGCTCCTGCACCAGGGCCACCAGTTCGGCGCCGAAGCCGCAGGTGCGGGTCGCTTCGTGGACCACCACGCAGCGTCCGGTTTTCTTCACCGAGGCGACGATGGTGTCCAGGTCCAGCGGCCACAGGCTGCGCAGGTCGATCACCTCGGCGTCGATGCCGGTTTCTTCGGCGGCAGTGGCCGCCACGTAGACGGTGGTGCCGTAGGTCAGCACCGTGACATCGCTGCCCGGCCGGACGATGGCAGCGCTGTCCAGCGGCACGGTGTAGTAGCCCTCGGGCACGGCACTGGCGGCGTGCTTGGACCACGGGGTCACCGGCCGGTCGTGATGACCGTCGAAGGGGCCGTTGTACAGGCGCTTGGGCTCCAGGAAAATCACCGGGTCGTCGTTCTCGATGGCCGCGATCAGCAGGCCCTTGGCGTCGTAGGGGTTGGACGGCATCACCGTGCGCAGGCCGCAGACCTGAGTGAAGATCGCCTCGGGGCTCTGGCTGTGGGTCTGTCCGCCGTAGATACCGCCGCCGCAGGGCATGCGCACGGTCATCGGCGCGCTGAACTGTCCGGCCGAGCGAAAGCGCAGGCGTGCAGCCTCCGACGCCAGTTGGTCGTAGGCCGGGTAGACGTAGTCGGCGAACTGGATTTCCGCCACCGGACGCAGACCGTAGGCGCCCATGCCGACGGCGATGCCGACGATGCCGCTTTCCGAAATCGGTGTGTCGAACACCCGTGAGCGGCCGTATTTGGCCTGCAGCCCTTCGGTGCAGCGGAAGACCCCACCGAAATAGCCGATGTCCTGACCGAACGCGACCACCTTGGGATCTCGTTCGAGCATGACGTCCATGGCCGATCGAATGGCCTGCACCATGCTCATGATGGCCGTACTGTTGTGCTGCTCGATGCGTGTTTCTGTAGGCATGTTCATGGTGTCAGACTCCCATCTGCTGACGTTGCCGACGCAGGTGCTCGGGCATGTCCTTGTAGACGTCTTCGAAAATCGTCGCGGCGCTGGCCACCCGACCGCTGACCAGGGTGCCGAACTGCTCGGCCGCCTTCAGCGCGGCGCTCACCTGGGCTTCTATCTCCCCATGCAGCGCGGTGTGCTGATCCTCGCTCCACACACCTCTGACGATCAGGTGCTGCTTGAGCCGTGCGATCGGATCGCCCAGCGGAAAGTGCTGGCCATCGTCGGCAGGGCGGTACTTGGAAGGATCGTCGGAGGTCGAGTGCGGGCCAGCACGGTAGGTGACCCATTCGATCAGGGTCGGGCCATGATTGCGTCGGGCGCGTTCGGCGGCCCAGCGCGAGGCGGCGAACACGGCGAGGAAATCGTTGCCGTCCACTCGCAGCGAGGCAATCCCGCAGCCCACGCCGCGGCCGGCGAAGGTGGTCGCTTCACCGCCGGCGATGCCCTGGAACGAGGAGATCGCCCACTGATTGTTGACCACGTTGAGAATCACCGGCGCGCGGTACACGTGGGCGAAGGTCAAGGCGGTATGGAAGTCGGCCTCGGCGGTGGAGCCGTCCCCGATCCACGCCGAGGCGATGCGCGTGTCGCCCTGGATGGCCGAGGCCATGGCCCAGCCTACGGCCTGCACGAACTGGGTCGCCAGGTTGCCGGAGATGCTGAAGAAACCTTCGTCCTTGTAGGAATACATGACCGGCAGTTGGCGGCCCTTGAGCGGGTCCTTCTCGTTGGAGAACAGCTGACAGATCATGTCGACCAGCGGCAGCTTGCGCGCCATCAGGATGCTCTGCTGGCGGTAGGTGGGAAAACACATGTCGTCGTTGCGCAGCGCCAGCGCATGGGCGCTGCCGATAGCTTCCTCGCCCAGGCTCTGTATATAGAAGGACATTTTCTTCTGGCGCTGGGCGGTGACCATCCGCGTGTCGTAGATACGGGTGGTCAGCATCGCCCGCAGGCCGTCATGCAGCACCTGCTCGGGAATGTCTTCAGCCCATGGACCCTGGGCCTGGCCATGCTCGTCGAGGACCCGCACCAGGCTTGCGGCCAGGTCGGCCGTGGCCTGCGGCTCTATGTCGACAGAAGGTTTGCGCACGGCGCCCGCAGCGCTGAGTTGCAGGTAGGAGAAATCGGTCTTGCAGCCGGGGCGGCCGCTGGGTTCAGGCACATGCAGCCTGAGGGGAAGATAGTCGTTCACGTCGTCACTACCCTTGATCTTGTTGTTGTGGGTGCAGCGCTAGGGTTGAGTCTAGTCGGCCTTGGCGGGCCGCTCGGAACTTATGCTACGGCGCGGCGATGGCGAAATCATGTCCAAAACGCGGCTTGGCAGCGCATGTCTTGCATGAATCATGCGTCGTTGCATGACATTCAACAGAGTTCATGCGCGTTCCAGGCAAGCGCTTTGCGCAGCCCGGAAACGCAAAAACCCGCCGAAGCGGGTTTTTGTGATGAAGCGGGCAGGGCGTCAGCCCAGAACGGCTTCCGCGCCAGCGAACAGAGGCTGCGCGGCGGAACGACCGGTCACCAGGGACAGGTCGTCGACCAGAATGCGCGGCCCCTTGCGCTGCTGCATAACGATGTCCAGCGCACGGCTAGGCTGCAGCTCGACGTCGTCGAAGGTGATCATCTGACCTGGCTCCACGGCGCGCTTCATGATGGCATGGCTCATCAGACCGATCGGAACATGGTCTTCGTGACGGTCGATGATCACACTCTCGCCGCGCAACTGGAAACCGCCGATGCCACGGCTGATCAGCTCGCCCGCCGGCATGGCATGCTTGGCGATGGCCGCGACGCCCACGGTGGGGTTGGTCGAGTTGTTCAGCAGGATGCCGCCGCCGTTGAGTACCCGACGCAGGGTCTTGCCCACTTCCAGCGAGCACAGGTGGAACGGGCGCAGCAGTGCGTAGTAGGGGCCGGCGCCCAGTTTCAGGTACTGCAAGGCCTGGCTCTGGATGCGGTCGTGGCGACCGACCAGGAACACACCGCCGGCGGCGTAGCCGCTGGGGATGACGTAGTCGACGATCGATTGACCCAGGCCGTCTGCCAGGGCGCCGAGCACGGCGGCGCTTTCATCGAGATTGGTCGATGGCAGACCTTCCATGCCCTGGCGGGTGATGGTGGCGCCGAAACCGTTGGCGACCAGCGCCTGTTCGATCTGTACTTTGGTGCCGTCGGTGAAGGAGGTGGTCTGCTCGATGCTGATGCCCTGGCGCGAAGACCAGTAGGCCATGTCCGCGTGGGTCGGATTGTGGTTCAGATAACCCTTCATGTTGCCGTACACCAGCGGTTCGAAGCCCATCATGATGGCTTCTTCACGCAGCGCAGCCAAAGAGCCGGGCTGATCGCCTTCGGCTTCGGTGATGAAACCCTGGCCAGCCAGGTAGGAACCCGTTGTTACCTGCAGTTCGGCGTTCACCGTGATGACCCGCAGACCGGCACTGAACGCACGCTCGATCACCACCGTCCCGTGGCACACATCGCCGCTGCACTCGATCACCAGGTCGCTGTGGTCGATCAAATCATCGAGCGAATTGGTGAGGACGCCGTCCAACGGAAAATTCGCCAACTCCCGTACCGGGCGACGGGTCAGGACCCGCGTCACCTGTACGTCCTTGTAATGCTTGGCCAGAAGCAGGACCAGGGCGCGTGCAATCATGCCGGTTCCGCTCACACCAATTCTGGTAACAGTCGTTTTGTCCATGGGGCGTACTCTCGAATAGTTGAACAGCAGGAAACGGCTAGGCACAACAGGCCGTCCGCGATCCCTGGTCGGGGACGGCGCCTGGGGTGTGCAGGTCCATCAGGGCACAGCAAAATCAGGTACAGGCAGCATCAGCGCAGCGGGAACGTCGAACTCATGCCCAGCTTCGAGTTCTCGCCGTCATGAATGGCCCGCTGCAGCAGTGCCAGGCGATCCTGAGCATTGCGACGACGGGCGAAATAAGTCAGTAGCGAATTGAAGATCTTGCGGTTCAGGCGGTACATCCAAGGCGATGCCAGCCACACGTGTTTATCGAACCAGGCCTGGTTGCGCGCCGAGTAGTAGGCGCGGAAATCCGAGTTGCCGAGCAGGAACGACTCATAGATGTTGCGAGTGTTGGCCTTGTTGTTCCAGGAGTCCTCCAGCTCGTCGATGACCGCATCGGTAAGCAGGTACAGGTGTCCACCGTTGGCGGTGATGCGCCGGGTGTACTCGGTGTCGTCGACATACAGGACCAGCTCGCGGCGTGGCACGCCGATGCTTTCGTACAGGCTGCGGTGGCCGAGCATCCCGCCGTAGGGCGCGAAAGGCAGGCTGAGCATGGCCGCCGGTTTGCTGCCGCGCTTGCCCCAAGGGCGACGACGCCACAGCTTGTAGGGAATCTGCGCAACGTGGAAACCGAAGTAGCTCGACGGCCGCTGGGTGGCGAAACGCAGGGGCACGCCTTGGGCGATGTCTTCCTGCTGGCCGGGGCGAAAGCCCAGCACCGCGACCTGGGCGCTGCCGTGTACGCCTTCCAGGCGCTTGAGCTCGGCGTGCAGCAACTCGACGGCGGCCGGTGTCGGGGTATTGTCGTCGTCCATCATCCAGATGTATTCGGCGCCATTGGCCAGTGCAGCTTCTATACCCACCGCGTAGCCATTGGCCGAGCCGCTGTTTTCCGCCAGCTGGATCACCCGTACCCGGCCGGGCCAGCGTTCGGCCAGCTCGTCCACGGGGGCGGTCGCGGCATTGCTGACGATCAGCACTTCGTCGATTTGAGCGAAGCTCAAGGCGTCGGCAACCAATTGTTCGAGGTAACCCAGGCGATCGCCATAGGTCACCGTGACGATGGTCGTGCCCTCTCTTGGGCAGGGCTGCTCTCCGGAAAACACTTCGAGGTAAGAGTAGCCATCGATGAGGATCGTCGAGTGTTGTTGATGTGTATCGACCATGTGGATGCCTTCGCTTGAAAAGAGGAGGGGGTTTGCACCGCCTAGGGATTAACGCTGTTTTCCGCGTGTTGCAGCGGAACGCATTGAAACGAATTCCAAGCGAGGCAATAACACTGCATGTTCTGTACTTGCACTCAACGACACGTTTGACACTGTTCTCGATACACCGCACCCACGCGATACCGGACTTAACTTCTCGTTATCGAAAGTTAAAGCTACCGCCGGTCCTTGCCTAAGCAGTGGGTCAACTCATTCATGTGCCTAAACGGCGCTTTCGCCAGAACGGCTAAACGCTCTTCTTGCCTTCGAAAAGTCTCTGGAGCGAGGTTTCACGGGCGTTGAAGCGAATTTAAGGTGGCGTTGCCATGTAAGTCAATGCGCGGTGTCGCGATTTTTGACAAAAATTTTACATTTGGCCTTGGATTTTCATAAGTCATTGATTTATAAGGCAGTCAATGTTTTGTCGTGGCTATCTGTCAATAATCCGCGCGCCAAATCGGCCGCGTCAAAAAACTAATTGGCGGTATTTAAATAGTTTTCCGGCGGTGCTGTAAGTAAATAACCAGGTACTTTCACGAGGACTTGCACGGTGCCAAAGTTTGAGAGATGCTTATTTCCGTTCGTCAGAGGCAGTGAACTTTCTTCGCGCCTTGCACATGACTGCGTTTGTACGTGATCCACTTCTTGGCGTGGCCATTGGCACCCCAAGAGCGTGGAGCGCCTGGCTGTGTGCACCGTGAGCGAGCACCGAACTTCAAAAGATTTATCAATCGTCGCGCCATGCCGCGGGGTCATACCGATGTTGTTCAACTCGATGGTATTCATTGCCGGTTTTCTACCCGTGGTCCTGCTGGGGTTCGTCATGCTGGCCGGGACCGGGCGCAGGCGCCTGGCGGCGGTATGGCTGACCCTCGCCTCGCTGGTGTTCTACGGCTGGTGGAATCCGGCCAATGTCCCCCTGCTGTTGGGGAGCATCGTGTTCAACTACGTACTGGCGGGGCAATTATTGCGCACCCGTTCCAAGGCACTGCTTATCCTGGGGGTAAGCGCCAACCTGTCGCTGTTGCTGTACTTCAAGTACACCGGTTTTCTGTTCGGCAGCCTCAACGAAGCGTTCGGCCTGGGCTGGACATTGCAGAACATCACGCTGCCGCTGGCGATCTCGTTCTTCACCTTTCAGCAGATTGCCTATCTGGTGGACACCCATGACGGCGAGGTGGTCGAGCACGACTTCGTCAACTACTGCCTGTTCATCACCTTTTTTCCGCACCTCATCGCTGGGCCCATTACCCACCACAGGGAAATGCTCGAGCAATTCCGCGACGGCGACAACTTCCGGCCGCGACTGGTCAATCTGTCCATCGGCGCAACTGTTTTCTTCATGGGCTTGTTCAAGAAAGTGATCATGGCCGACCCCATGGGCGAGAAGGCTGCCCCGGTATTTGCCATGGCCGCCGACGGTACGTTGCCTGCTCTGCATGATGCCTGGATCGGGGCGCTGAGCTACACCCTGCAGATCTACTTCGATTTTTCCGGCTATACCGACATGGCCATCGGGCTGGGGCTGCTGTTCGGCATCAGCCTGCCAGCCAACTTCAACAGCCCGTTCAAGGCGCGCAACGTGATCGACTATTGGTCGCGCTGGCACATGACGCTGACCCGCTTCCTCACCAGCTACATCTACAACCCGATCGTGCTGCGCATCACCCGTCGGCGCATGGCCGCCGGTTTGCCGATGCCCAAGCGCGGCAAGATGAGCCTGGGTACGTTCTGCATGGTGGTGGCTTATCCGACCGTGCTGACCATGTTCATTTCCGGTGTGTGGCACGGCGCGGGTTGGCAGTTCGTGGCCTTCGGCCTGGTGCACGGTTTCTACCTGGTGGTGGCCCATGGCTGGCGCGCCTGGAAAGCGCGTCGTGGCTGGGCGGTGGACAGCGATCGCTGGATCCATCGGGTACCGGCGGTGCTGTTGACGTTCGTCTGCGTGGTGGTGGCGATGGTGTTCTTCCGCGCGCCCAGCCTGACCGGCGCTTTGGCGGTGCTGGGCGGCATGCTGGGTATGAGCGAACTGCCCACCCAGTTGGCACCCCAGCACCTGCGCAGCTCGATCATGATCGCGGCCCTGCTGGCGTTCGTCTGGTCGCTGCCCAACCTCCAGCAGTGGATGGGGCATTTTCGCACGGCGCTCAATGCCAAGCCGGATCTGCACTGGCTGCAGCGCCGAGTGCCTGCCAGCGCCTGGCAGCCCAGCGCGGCGATCGGCCTGAGCATCGGCGTGCTGGCCTTTTTCGCGCTGGCCACCGCGTTTTCGGTGGCGCCCAGCGAGTTTCTCTACTTTCAGTTCTGACAGATCAAGGTGCCGACGATGGAACAGTTAGCCTGGCTTGCACAACACCCCGACCTGGGCGCGGCGATCACTTCCGCCAAATCATTGAGCGATCCTGTAGCGCGCCTGCGCGAAGCTGCCCGGCTGGCCGGCTATCGTCGCGATTTCACCCTGACCCTGCGCCTGGATCGCCTGGCCAGGGAGGGCATCGATCTGCTCGCTGGTGACGGGCAGTCGGCAGTGCCCGGTTTCACCGCGTTGCGCATGGCCGTGCTGGCCTCGCACACCGTTGACCACTTGCTGCCGGGCATCCGCGTCGCCGCGCTGCAACGTCAGGTCGGTGTGTCGCTGTACCTGGCGCCTTATGGCCAGTATCGCCAGGCGTTGCTCGGCGACGATCCGGCGCTGGAGGCGTTCGCTCCGCAAATCATCCTGCTGGCCCTGGATGCCCTGGACTCGCCTCCCGCTTGCCCTCTGCATGCCAGTGCGCAAGAGGCCGAAAGCGCCGTGCAGGCGCGCGTCGCCGAGTTGCGCGGGCTCTGGCGCAAGGCCCGCGAGCGCTACGCCGCCCAGGTCATCCAGCAGACCTGGGTGCCTGCCGGCCCGCCGCTGTTCGGACACTTCGACGCGCAGGTGCCGGGCTCGCCGCGGGCCTTGCTGGAGCGCCTGAACAGCGAGATTCGCCGCGCCGCAGCCGAGGACGGCGTGTTGCTCATGGACCTGGCCTGGAGCGCTGCCTGCGGCCAGTACGGTGACGGCCTGGCCAATCCGGTGCGCTGGCATCAGGCCAAGCAGCTGGTCAGTCCGGTCTGGGCACCGCTGTATGGCGACCAGTTGGCGCGCATTGCCGCCGCCGTGGTCGGTCGGTCGCGCAAGTGCCTGGTGCTGGATCTGGACAACACCTTGTGGGGCGGCGTGGTCGGCGACGATGGCGTAGACGGTCTGTACCTGGGGCAGGGCAGCGCCACCGGCGAAGCCTTTCTGGCCTTCCAGCACTACGCGGTGCAACTGGCACGTCGCGGCGTGATTCTGGCGGTGTGCAGCAAGAACGACCAGCAGGTTGCCGAAGCGGCCTTCGATCACCCGGAAATGGCCCTCAAGCGCAGCGATATCGCGGTGTTCGTAGCCAACTGGGAAGACAAGGCGAGCAACCTGCGGCGGATTGCCGAGCAGTTGAACATTGGCCTGGACAGCCTGGTGTTCGTTGACGACAACCCGGCCGAACGTGACATCGTGCGCCGCGAGTTGCCTCAGGTGGCCGTTCCGGAACTGCCCGATGACGTCGCCGACTACCCGGCGCGGGTCGCGGCTGCGGGTTACTTCGAGGCTGTCGCCTTCACCGCCGACGATGGTGCGCGCGTGCAGACCTACCGGGCCAACAGCGAGCGTCAGACGGCCATGGCCGAGGCCACCGACATGGCCGGCTACCTCAAGGGCCTGCAGATGGTCATGCAGGCGCGGCCCATAGGCACTGCCGAGCGGGCCCGAGCCACGCAACTGATCAACAAGACCAATCAGTTCAATCTGACCACCCGGCGCTACAGCGAGGCAGAGGTGCAGCAATTGGCGGACAGCCCCGGCGCACTGGCGTTGAGCCTGCGCTTGACCGACAAGTTTGGTGACAACGGCCTGATCAGTGTGGTGCTGGCACGTGCCGATGCGGCCTGCGCCAGCGACGAATTGTTCATCGACACTTGGCTGATGAGTTGCCGCGTGCTGGGGCGCCAGGCTGAACAGGCGGCCTTGCAAGTGCTTGCCCAATACGCCACGACCGCTGGCTACAGCGCCTTGATCGGCGAGTATCGCCCGAGCGAGCGCAATGCGATGGTCGCCGAGCATTACCCGCAACTGGGTTTCGTTCACCAGCCGAACCCTGATCCTGCCTCGACTGCCACGTTCTGGCGTTACCCGCTGGCGACCCCACCTCACTTCAACCACCACATCGAGATACGTCCATGACTGAAACCACTACCGTATTGCAGGAACTGACCGAGCTGTTCCGTGACCTGTTCGACGACGAAAACCTGGAGCTGAACG
Source organism: Pseudomonas sp. RIT-PI-a (assembly GCF_001187875.1). Classification (NCBI taxonomy): domain Bacteria; kingdom Pseudomonadati; phylum Pseudomonadota; class Gammaproteobacteria; order Pseudomonadales; family Pseudomonadaceae; genus Pseudomonas; species Pseudomonas sp. RIT-PI-a. Next base: position 901,686 of record NZ_LGIR01000011.1, on the reverse strand, counting down.
ACGACACCACGGCCGATCAGGTCGAGGGTTGGGACAGCCAGATGCACGTGATGCTGATCGTCGCCGCAGAGCAACGCTTCGGCATCAAGTTCCGCACGGCGGAGCTCGAGTCATTGCGCAACGTCGGACAATTCGTCCAGTTGATCGAAAGCAAACGTTCCGGGAGTTGACTCATGCAGCCGACCGTACAGCCACAAGCGTCGCCCGCCGATCGGGCGGCCATGGGTCCTGCCTACTTGATCTGGATAGCGGTCGGGCTGTTCGGCAGTCTGGCGCTGTTCGCCAGCGTGATCATGGGTCTGCACGTCACCGGCAACCTGCCGCCGCCGGCGTTCTCCAACAGCCTGTGCGCAGACGAAAAACTGGGGTTCATGCGTGAGCACCCGGTGCCGGCGCCCAACGTGCTGGTGATCGGCTCCTCGGTGGCCTGGCGCCACTTCGACGGGCAGACCGTGGCTGAACGAGCGCCCGGCGTGCGGCCACTCAATGGCGCGTTCTGTGGGCTGCACGCCAACCAGTCGGTGTACGTCGCCAACTGGCTGCTGGACCGCGAAACCACGGTCGAGCAGGTCCTGATGATCGTCGATCCGCTGGATTTCGCGGGATGCAGCACGGTTGCGACTGCGGTCTTCGATCGCCGCGACGCCGATGCCTATGTGTATGGACAAGGCTCGGCGTGGCTGCCCTACATGCGTTATTTCACCCCCGGCTCGCTGCTGCGCAACGCCCGCACGGTCAAGGCCCAGCGGGCCGGGCAGGTCGAGTTCGATCCACTGGTGTTCAACCGCTATGGCGACGGCCCGCTCGACACGCAGAATTCCCGGGATTTGCTCTATGGTCAGCCCGAACCGCTGGACCCGACCTGCTTTGCGGCGCTGGACAGCCTGGCCCAGCGCTTGAAGCGTGAAGGGCGCCCGTTGACCGTGGTGGCGACGCCGCTGCATCCGCAGTGGAAAGCCGAACACGAAAGCCGGGGCCGCTTGCTGGCCGAGTTCGACAGCCGGTTGCGCCAGACCCTGGCGCACAGCGGCGCGCAGTTCTGGAACGCCGATACCGATCACCGGATCAGCGAGACGGCCTTCGTCGATGCCATCCACCTGCGCTGGAGTGCGGCCCAGGCACTGTCCGTCGATATTGCCGCGCGCCTGGCGCCGGCCTCGCAGATGGCTGTGGTACAGCGCCAGTAGGCTTCGCTGCTGGCGCTTCGAGCGGCATGCAGGTCGCTGAAAAAATCCTTGCACAACCCGCCGAAACGTTAAAAACCTGTCACGCTTCGGCGCTGCTAGTCTGCCCGTACGCACCCTACGGGCAACTGCATCATGAAGGCTTGGGTCATTTCCCTGATCGCGCTGGGCTGCAGCGCTGCGCTCGATGTCCAAGCGCTGGCGTTGACTGACCCCGAGCGCGCCTGGATACGCGACAACCCGGTGGTGGAGTACGCGGTCGATCCGTATTGGCCCATCGAGTATGTAGAAAATGGCCAGCACCGCGGCTTGACCCGCGACTACATCGATCACATTCAGCGCACCACTGGCCTGCGCCTGGTTCGAGTGCCCAGCGCCAACTGGCAGGCGACCCAGCAGGCCTTGGTCACGGGACGATTGATGCTGGCCTCGGTCGTGTCCGAGCGGTTGCTGGGCGCGCAACCCCGCAGCCAGATGCTGTTGACCCAGCCGTATTTCTTTGGCGCAACGGTGGCCATCACCCGCGCCAGCACGCCGATGCTGTTCACTGCCAGCCGCCTGGCCGGGCAGACTGTGGCGGTGAAGGGCGGGGGTGGCTATGAAAACTACCTTCGCCAGCACCATCCCGATGTTCACCTGCTGCTGATTGCCGATGCCGAGCAGGCCCTGGCCGCCGTGGCCGAGCAGCGCGCTGATGTGGCGATCGGCCTGGATGCAGTGCTGCAACCCATGCTGCGCCGCAAATATGCCGGTCGCCTGCACTTGGCCGGGGTGGTGACAGACATGCCTGTGGTGCTGGCCATGGGCGTGTCACCCAGCGAGCCGCTGTTGCTGAGCATTGTCGACAAGGCGCTGCAGAGCCTGACGTCCAAGGCTACCGACGACATCTACGAGCGCTGGTTGGTGCAGACCGATTTCGGCGCGCCGACTTGGCAGACCCTGGCGCAATACTACTGGCCGGAAATCGTCGCCGGTGTCCTGCTACTGCTGCTGCTCGGGGCCCTGGCTCGCCGTGCCCGTTTAGCGCAGCGCCGCGCGCAAAGCAGCGAGCGACGCATGGCGCGTTTTCTGGCCATGCTCAGCCACGAGATCCGCACGCCGATGAACGCGGTGCTGTCGGCCATCGAATTGCTGTCGCGCAGCGCTTTGGGTGCCCGCGAGCAGCAATGGGTCGGCCTGGCCAACGATTCGGCCGTGAACCTGCTCGAGCTGCTCGACGATGTGCTGGAGATCACCCGCCTGGATGCGGGCGCCGTTCGACTGGACCCGCAGCCCACCGATCTCGTTGCATTGGGCCGCAGCGTCGCCGAACTGTATCGCCTGCAAGCCCACCGCAAAGGCCTGACCCTGGAGTACCACGCTCGCGGGTTGGATCACGCGTCGGTCAGGATCGACCGGCTGCGGCTGCGCCAGATCCTGTCCAATCTGCTGTCCAACGCGGTCAAGTTCACTCACCAGGGTAGGGTCGGTCTGGCCCTGGACTGCGGGATGATCGACAACGGCTCGGCCGCACAGCTCACCATCGAGGTCAGCGACAGCGGGGTCGGTATCGCATCGGATCGCCAGAACGAGGTGTTCGATGCCTTCACCCAGGCCCACGACGGCACGGCCGAGCGCTACGGTGGCAGCGGGCTGGGCTTGGCCATCTGCAGAGAGCTGGTGCAACTGATGGGTGGCAGCATTGCCCTGCACAGCATCGTGGGCCGGGGTACTGAGATCACCTGTCGCTTGCCCGTGGTGCTGGAAGCGCCTGCATCGGTCGTGTCGATAACAGTGGCGCCGGTTGTGCAAGACGCGCCGCTGGCGTTGCGCCAGACGGTGCTGGTGGTGGAAGACCACGTACTCAATCAACACGTCATCGCCCAGCAACTGGAGACGCTGGGCTACCCGAGCACCGCGGCCGGGACCGGCGCACAGGCCCTGGCCGCCATCACCGAGCAGGACGACCTAGGCCTGATATTGCTGGACTGCCAACTGCCGGACATCGATGGCTACACCCTGGCCCGGCGCATCCGGCAACTGTCCGGAACCAGCGCGCACCTGCCCATCGTCGCCATCTCCGGCGCCAGCGACCCCGAGCACGTCGAACGCTGCTACGCCAACGGCATGAACGATGTGTTGCTCAAACCCCTGCAACTGGCAGCACTGGCGCGGGTGTGCAGCCAATTCCTCTCACTGGATTCGCAGCGGGCCGCGCCACTGGTGATGACAGTCGATGCTGCGACCCAACAGGCCCTCGACCAGCTGCTGGCAGGCACCTGTCGGGACGATCTGCGCGACCTGACTCAGGCTCTGGAGAATCAGCAGCTACCAGCCGCTTTCGCCTTGGCGCACCGCATGCAAGGCGCTGCGCGCATGACCGGCGCCATGGACCTGGCCGATGCGTTGCATCGGCTGCAGCAGCGCCTGGAGTCGGGCCCGCTGCCGCTCGCAGGCTGGCAGTCGTGGGTAGAAGAGGTGTACCAGGCGCTGGAAGACCACGAGCGGTTGGCGCTGCGCTGAACGAATGGGCAACGAACGTGCACTCAAGTTGAACCCGTATGGAACCACCGGGCTCAGAACAGACACTGTTTCCCAAGATACGCTTTCCAATCCCACGGGTGATGCATGATCGAAATCAACAGCTATACCACTGTCAAACGTCGACCACGGGTACCGCACGACGTCTTCGCTCACTACTGGCGCGATGTGCACGGCCCCTTGTGTGCGCGCCTTCCAGGGCTGGGCCTGTACATTCAGCACCATCTTTCCCGCGAGCAGGATGCCCACTTGTGGCCCCTGGCCGAGGGTATCCAGGAAATCAGCGACTACGAACTCGACGGCGGTGTGGAAATCGGCTTTCTGTCTGCAGCGGATCAAAAGCAGTTTCAGGACGCCAGCTCGCTGCTGTTCAGCGACGAGCAGAACATGTTCGAGGAAACCCTGGCCTATGATCTGCCCGAAGGTTCGATCAATCTGGTCAACCGCACCGGCGATGAAGTGATGAATGGCCTGGACCAGGCGGATCGCATTCATCTGCACCTGAGCCCGCGCGGCACCCTGGAAAGCCTGCACAACTACCTGCGCGACGAGCTGGGCCCATTGCTGGCGGCCAGCGACGCGGTGCTCAAGGTGCGTCTGCACCTGTGCGCGCCGTTCAACAACGATGGCATGCATCCGCCGGCGCCGGATGTCGCCCACACCGCGACGCCGGTACGTGAGCAACTGGCCGTGCTGGAGATCGCATTCGTCAGTCCGCTGGCGCGTCGGAAGTTTTTCCAGAGCGACGAATTCCAGCAGTCGCAGGCAGCACAGGCACGGCATATCGCCCAACTCAAGGCCTTTGCGGTGTCCGGCGTGTATACCTATGTGTATGACGGCGAAATCACCACGGCTGGCCTGCGTGGCAGTCGCGCTGCCGAGCTGATCGACTACCTGGGCGCCAACAACCAGATCACCGCCGACATCAACGCCTTGTTCTCACCCGAGCGCAGCTGACCACTCGACTGGACTGGCGCGAGGGCGTGCGTCTGTACGCCCTAGGCCGATCCTTCAGCTCTGCTTGGGCGGCGTCCCACGGAAGTGATCCAGGCCCGGCACCGGTTCCAGCTTCACTGGCTGGCCGGTGCGGGCGCTTTCGTAGATCGCTTCCATCAGCTTGTGGTCCTGCACGCCTTCCTCCCCCGGTGTCCAAGGCTGCTGGTCGTGCAGCACGCACTGGGCCATGTGGTCCAGCTCCTGAGCAAACTGGTTCTTGGGTTGCAGGGTCAGGCGACCGTTGCGGGTCGCGTCACCGTCGCGCTCGATGATGGACAACTGCTGGCCCTGATAGAGAAACGCATTGGGCATGTCGACGCAGGCGCTTTCCAGATTCAGGCGCTGATACTTGTCGTCGCGCGCACCGTAGCTGGTGAGGCAGTTGGCGAAGGTGCCCGAGGGAAAGCGCAGGGTGAATTGAACGGTTTCCTCGACCTGCGCGTAACGCGGGTCACCGGCCGGCGAGTACAGTTGGGCGAACACTTCGACCGGCTCTTCGCCGGTGATGAAGCGGGCGGTATTCAGGCAATACAAACCGATGTCCGGCAGCGAACCGCCGCCGGCCATGTCCTTCTTGTGCCGCCACTGTCGCTCGCCGTCCTCGGCCACCGTCTGGGTATTGGTCGCGGTGTAGGCGACTAGGCGACCGTGCTCTTTGTCCTGCACCAGCTTGCGCGCGCGCAGGTTGTAGGGTTCGTACTGAATTCGGTAGGCGACCATCAGCTTGACCTTGGCCTGACGGCAGGCTTCGACCATCGCCTGACCGTCCCTGGAAGACACCGACATCGGCTTTTCGGTCAGCACATGCTTGCCTGCGGCCGCCGCCCGCTCGCAGAACTGGCGGTGCATGGCATTGGGCAGGACGATGTACACCACCTTGATGTCCGGATTGTCGGCGATCCGCTCGAAGTCCTCGTAGCTGTAGCAGGCCTCGGGCTTGATGCCGTACTGGGTCGCGACCGCCTTGAGCTTGTCCGGGGTACCGGACACCAGCGCCACCGGCTTGGCGTACAGCGATTCACCGAAGGCGGGAAGAATTTCCTCGAGGGACAGTCGACCCAGGCCGACGATGGCGAAGCCGACGCGCTGCTCAGGTGGCAATGGGCTAGCCGGTTGCGAGGAGGGCGTGTCGGCGGGACCGCGCCAAGGCGGGAAGGTCACGCTGCCGTTCTCGACCTTGCCCACGTCCACCACCGTAGGGGGCGTGAACCCCTCGGCCATGGCCTGAGGCGCGAGGGCCGCGGTGCCCGCCGCTGCAGCAAGCAGCTTGCACAGTGAGCGACGGTTGAGTTCGGGGGGGTTGAGTCCGGTGGGACGGTCGGGCGGGACGGAAGTCATGCAGCTTCTCCTTGAAGGCGACGGAACCGAGCGGTCGCTTGCGCACACGACCGCTACAGAACCGACCTTCGCGCCGCGGCTACGGTTTCCTCGCCTTGGGCAGGGACAGACCAACGGCGCCGGGCATCAAGCCACGGGCTTCGGCTCCTGCACAGGCGCGGCGTCCACCTTGTCGTTGATCAGCAACATGCTCTGCGGCGCGGACAGCGCCACGCCCATGGTGCGCAGGCGATCCAGAATGGTGAACAGCAGGTCGCTGCGCGTGCCGCCGACCGAGCGCGGGCTGTTGACGAAACCGCTGACGCTGATCAGCAAGCCAGCGCTGGTCAGGTCCTTGAAGGTCACCGAAGGTGCCGGGTCGGCGAGTACCGCTTCATGCTCGGTGTAGGCGGTCATCAGCAGTTCGCGGATCTTCAGGACATCGGTGTCCAGCGGCAGGGTGAGGGTGATGCCCACCACACCCAAGGCGTTGCCCATGGTCACGTTGCGCACGTTCTGGGTGATGAACTGCGAGTTGGGCACGATCACCGTGGAACGGTCGCCCATCTGGATCTCCGTGGCGCGGACATTGATGCGGCGAATGTCGCCTTCCACACCGGCCAGGCTGACCCAGTCGCCGACCTTGACGGGCCGCTCGGTCAGCAGGATCAGGCCGGAGATGAAGTTCTGCACGATCGCCTGCAGGCCGAAGCCGATACCCACCGACAGCGCACTGACCACCCAGGTCAGGTTGGTCAGGCTGATGCGCAGCGTCGACAGTACGCCGATCCCCAGCAGTACGAAGCCGATGTAGCCCACCAGCGTCACCAGCGAGGCGCGCATGCCGGCGTCCATGTTGGTTTCCGGCAGCAGGCGATCACCCAGCCAGTTCTTCAGGATGCGGATGCTCAGCAGTCCCCCGACCAGCAGCACCACGGCCAGGAGGATGTCGCCGGGAACGATATTGAGATCGCCAAGGGATTTGCTGCCCACGTCCAGGCGGGCGAAGCTGGCCAGCAGTTCGCTGGGGTTCGAGCCGGATGGCATGAAGGCCAGGATCAGCGCAATGCACAGCAGCAAGGTCCGGCCGATACCGGCGAGCAGGGTGCTGGCCTGGGCCTGATGGCGTGGCGACAGCCCGAGCATGGCGCCCAGGGCCTGACCGCCCGCTTGCTTGGGCGACAGCAGGGTTTCGCAGATGTCGACGAAGAACACGGTCAGCAGGTACGCCGTGGAGGTTACCAGGCCGATCCACAGCAGCTTCACGGTCAGCACGTAGGCCAGGGTCAGATAGCCGCTGAGCAGCCCCAGCAGGATGATGCCGACCCAGACCGCGAGAATGAACGGGATAAGCCCGACGAAGCCTGCGGTGCGCTCCAGCGCCAGGCGGCGACGGGTCCGGCGCACGCGCACCAGGCCGTAGACGAAGATCAGCGCGACCAGCAGCGCGGTGAGGCCGTTCACCGCGACCGACAGCGCGAGGCTGCTGGCGATCACGCTGTTGATGCGCTCGAATGTGCCGGTCACCATCAAAGACAGCGCCAGCACGGCCGGAAGACCACCGATGGCGGTGGCCACCGGGTCGGGAATGTTGGGCAGACGCCACGACGGATTGGGCAGCATCAGCAGGGCGCGGCCCATGCCCACCAGGAACGCGCAGAACAGGATCAGCGTCTGCACCTGATCGATCAGGTTGAGCACATTGGCACTGGGCTGGGAGTGGCTGACGATGCCCCACTGCAGCAGCGAGGTCGCGGCGCTGATGGTCAGCACCGTGGTCAATCCCGTGGCCAGGGCCAGGGTACTGCGGCGCAACCGACCCTCGGGAAACCAGCGGATCATGGCCCGCACGAGCAACCGTTCGATCAGGCGTCGGGCCACCACCCACACCAGCAGGGCGGACAGCACGATCATCACGAAGGTCCCGCGCGAGCCGGGCGCCATGGCGGTGTCGAAGACTTGCCTGACGTCTTGCCACAAGCCGCCGAGTTTTCGCACGTCCTCTTCGGTGGGCCGAATCAGGCTGGACCAGAAGGCCGAACTCAATGGACTGGCCGAGCGCGTGCTGATCTGGGTGTCGAGCAGGTTGCGGCGCAGGTTGAGGATCTGCGCAGCCAGGTCGCTGGCCGAGGTGCTCAGGGCAGTGGTGTCGGTCTGGTCGGTGGTCAGCGCTTTTTTCTGGTTGACCAGGGTCCGACGCTGCGCGGTCAGGGTCTGCGGCTCGTCGGGTTGGGCGGCGCCGAGCACGTTGAGCTGGTCGTCCAGATGGCCCATGTCCACGCTCTGGCGGGCGAGCAGGGCTTCGGCCTGACGCTGCACCTGCAGGGCGGCCTGGCGCAGACTGGCGAGCAGGTCATCATTGGCGGCGGTGGACACCTTCTGCCGGATCTGGTCGAGCTGGTCGCTGAGCTGCGCCGGCGTGGCCAGGACTTCGACCGGCGCGCTGTCGGTGCTGGCCGAGGGGGCCGGCGCGGGTTCGGCAAGGGCGGGCACACTGGCCCATAGGCACAAGGCCAGCAAGCCCATACACCAACGATTGATCATGGATTGCCGCATCTTTCGATTCTCTTTGAGCGGAGGTCCGCACGCGCGGACCTCGGAAACGTGAAAACACCGATTGCCCTTGCCTGACCACCGAGGATGGACACGCAAGGGCCGGGGGAGGTTACAACATGTGAATGAGATTGAGGCCCCCGTTTTGCACGAATTGGACTGCACCGGTCGTCGGATTCATCAAACCGTCACAAAAGCTGTGCACAGTTCCGTTGCCCTTTATCTCAGTGAGTTTCTTAGATGAAAAGTTTGATGAAGTCTGCCGCGCTCGCCGTTGCCGTTTCGCTCAGCGCCAGCTCCATGGTTTTCGCCGCTGACGGCATTCGCCTGACCGGCTCTGGCGCCAGCTTTCCGGCCCCGATCTACCTCACCTGGTTCAAGGACTTCAGCAAGAAATCCGATGGCGTGACCGTCGACTACCAGTCCAAGGGGAGCGGTGCGGGCGTACAGGACTTTTTGAACAAGACCGTCGATTTCGCCGCCAGCGACTCGGCCATGAAAGATGAAGACATCGCCAAGGTTGCCGAAGGCGCCCAGCTGCTGCCGATGACTGCGGGCGAGATCGTTCTGGCCTACAACCTGCCGGGCAGCCCCAAGGGCCTGAAACTGCCACGCGACGTCTACTCCAACATCTTTCTGGGCAAGATCACCAAGTGGAACGATCCGCAGATCGTGGCCGCCAACCCGGACCTGAAACTCACCGACATGCCGATCACCGTGGTCGTGCGTGCCGACTCCAGCGGCACCACCGCGGTGTTCACCAAGCACCTGGCGACCATCAACCCGGCGTTCAAGGCTGACCTGGGCGAGGGCAACACCGTCAACTGGCCTGCCAGCGACAAGTTCATCAAGTCGCCCAAGAACGATGGCGTGACCGCCACCGTGCGCCAGACCCCGGGCGCGATCGGCTACATCGAATACGGCTTCGCCAAACTGGCCAAGGTCGACTTCGCCGTACTGCAGAACAAGGCCGGCAAGTACGTGGTTCCGAACGCCGAGAGCGGCGCCGAGGCCTTGGCCGCGGTGAAGATGCCGGAAAACCTGGTGGCTTGGCTGCCGGACCCCGAGGGCGAGAAGTCCTACCCGATCACCACCTACACCTGGATGATCTTCCGCAAGGACAACGGCAACCCGGCAAAAGCCAAGGCCATGCGCGACATGATCGAGTACAGCCTGACCGAAGGCCAGAAGATCGCCGACTCGATGGGCTACATCCCGCTGCCGCCGTCGGTTGTCGAGCAGGTTCGCAAAGCCAGCGCCAACATTCAGTGACAGACGCGGGACCTCGCTCGGCAACGGCTTGACGGCCCTGGCCGGCGAGGTCTTCTTCCACACCCCGGAACTTATCGATGAACAGCCCTTTCGTTGTACCGGATAACCCGGACTCAGCCTGCCAGCCGCCTTCGACGAAGGACTTTCTGGTCGACCGCACGTTTCGTGCGCTTGCGCGCGTCGGTGTGGTACTGATTCTGGCCGTGGTATTTGCCCTGATTTTCGAAGTAGGGCGCAAGGCACTGCCCGGCATGGAAAAACATGGTTTCGACGTACTGTTCGGCAGCGTGTGGGACGTCAACCAGGGCAAGTACGGCATTCTGCCGGCCATCTGGGGCACGCTCTACAGCGCCTTCATCGCACTGGTCATCGCCGGTTTCTTCGGCATCAGCATGGCGATCTTCCTGACCCAGGATTTCCTGCCGGCCAAGCTGGCTTCCGTGTTCCGCACCATCGTCGAACTGCTCGCAGCCATCCCCAGTGTGGTCTACGGCCTGTGGGGCATCTACGTGGTGATCCCGGCCATTCGTCCGCTGACCACCTGGCTGCACACCGAACTGAGCTGGATCCCCTTTTTCGGCACATCGCTGAGCGGACCGGGCCTGCTGCCCGCCGCGCTGGTGCTGGCCATCATGATTCTACCGACCATCGCCGCCGTGTCTCAGGACGCCCTGACCGCCGTGCCGATGAAAACCAAGCAAGCGGCCTATGGCATGGGCACCACCCACTGGGAAGCGATCCTCAAGGTCATGGTGCCGTCTGCCGCGACCGGCATCTTCGGCTCGCTGGTGCTGGGCCTGGGCCGGGCCCTGGGTGAAACCATGGCCCTGGCGATGCTGGTGGGTAACGCCAACAACATCTCGCTGTCGCTGTTCGCTCCAGCCAACACGCTGGCGGCGCTGCTGGCGCTGAACTTCCCGGAAGCCGGGCCGGGCGAGATCGAAGTGCTGATGTACGCAGCCCTGGTGCTGATGCTGATCACCCTGATCGTCAACGTCATCGGCTCCATGCTCATGGTCTACGCACAACGGGGGACTAAATGATGAACAGCCTGAGCACGCCCACCGCCGCCTTGCCCAGTCTGCAACGCAAGTTCGAAGGCCGCGCCCTGCGCAGTCTGGTGCTGACGACTCTGGTCTGGGCGGGCGCGCTGATTGCCAGCGTGCCGCTGCTGTCGGTGCTGTACATGCTGATCACCCGCGGTGGGGCGCGTTTGAGCCTCGAGGTGTTCACCGAACTGCCACCGACCGGTTTCGAAACCGGCGGTGGCTTCGGCAACGCCATGGCCGGTACCTTCGTGATGGTCGGCATCGCTGCGGCGATCGCCGTGCCGGTCGGCATCATGGCGGCGGTGTTCCTGGCCGAACTGGGTCCCGACAGCAAGCTGGCCAACGCCGCGCGCTTCGCGGCGAAGATGCTCACCGGGCTGCCGTCGATCCTGGCCGGGGTATTCGCCTATGCGCTGGTGGTGATGACCACCGGTACCTATTCGGCCCCTGCGGGCGGTGTGGCCCTAGCGGTGTTGATGCTGCCGATCGTGGTGCTGACCGCCGAAGAGTCGATGAAGATGGTGCCCAAGGTGATGAAAGACGCCGCCTATGGCATGGGCTGCACGCGCTCCCAGGTGATCTGGAAGATCATCCTGCCCACCGGCATGCCGGCGATCCTCACCGGGGTCATGCTCGCCGTGGCACGCGCCGCCGGGGAAACCGCGCCGCTGTTGTTCACCGCGCTGTTCAGCAACTACTGGATCTACCACGACGGCAGCCTGGCGGTCATGAACCCCACCGCGTCGCTGGCCGTACTGATCTACAACTTTTCCGGCATGCCCTTCGACAACCAGTTGGAGCTCGCCTGGGCGGCCTCCCTCGTGTTGGTGATGATCGTGCTGTTTGTGAACATTGTCAGTCGTGTTTTCGGCAAGCCCAAGTTCTGAGAATGGGAGCACCTATATTGTGAGTGTACTATCCGTGCAAAAAGCCGTCCCGTTCGCGACCCAGGCACCTGTGGTCATGGACTGCAAGCTCGACAAGATTTTCTACGGCAACTTCATGGCCGTGCGTGACAGCCACGTGCCCATCGAGAAGAACAAGATCACCGGCTTCATCGGCCCCTCGGGCTGTGGCAAGAGCACCGTACTGCGCAGTTTGAACCGCATGAACGACCTGGTGAAAGGCTTTCGCTTCGAAGGCCACGTGCACTTCCTGGGTCAGGACGTGTACGGCAAGGGCGTGGACCCGGTGGTGGTGCGCCGTTACATCGGCATGGTGTTCCAGCAGCCCAACCCGTTTTCCATGAGCATCTTCGACAACGTCGCCTTCGGCCTGCGGCTGAACCGCTACAAGGGCGACCTGGGCGATCGGGTCAAGCACGCGTTGCAGGGTGCCGCGCTGTGGGACGAGGTCAAGGACAAGCTCAAGGTCAGCGGCCTGTCGCTGTCCGGTGGCCAGCAACAGCGTCTGTGCATCGCCCGCGCCATTGCCACCGAGCCCGAAGTGCTGCTGCTCGACGAACCGTGTTCGGCCCTCGATCCGATCGCCACGCGCCGGGTCGAGGAACTGATGGTGGAGCTCAAGAAGGACTACACCATCGCCCTGGTCACCCACAACATGCAGCAGGCCATCCGCGTCGCCGACACGACCGCGTTTTTCTCGGTGGACATCTCCCAGGGCACGCGCACCGGCTACCTGGTGGAAATGGGCCCGACCGCGCAGATCTTCGAGAACCCGCGCGAACAGATGACCGGTGATTACATCAGCGGCAAGTTCAGCTGAGCGATGGCAGGAAGCCCTCGTTTTGCCTCACTCCTCAAGGATTCAGGATCATTCATGTCGGTAACCCGTCGTCTTGATTTGGCCGCGATCGAACGAGCCCTGCGTGAAGTGCAGGGCCGCTTCGCCGAGCTCAGCAAGCACTTCACCGAGCAGCGTGATCCGTTGACCGACGAGGTGGTGGAGAACGTCCTGGCCGGCTACGCCCTGGTCGACGACTACGTGGCGCAGGGGGTGGACCTGTTCGATCTGCAACAGGTCAACCTCATGCTGGAGATCAACGCCACCGTGCTCTGCGGGCGTGATCCGGCGCGCCGCGTCGAGTTCGCCCAGCACCTGGCCGCCACGGAAGAGCATTTCTTCAACAACACCGAAGGCGGCATCAAGGACCTCTACAACTGGTACTGCACCTACCGCAGCGAGTCGGTCTGGAAACGTGCGGCAGGTGTGTACGTGCGCATTCTGAGCAAGCCGCAGCTGTTCATCGAAGGCAACAACCGCACCGGCTCGCTGATCGTCAGCTACCTGCTGATCCGCGCAGGGCTACCACCTTTCGTGCTCTCGGTGGATAATGCGCCGGGCTATTTCAACCCCTCGTCGGTGATCCGCAATTCCGCCAAGCATGGCGTCAAGGCGCTTTACGAATTGCCCAAGATCAAGAAGAAGTACGCCGCCTTTCTCGAAGAACAGGCGCCGGACCCGAAAAAGTTCTTCCTCACTCACAAGCAGCTGGCGCTGCATGAGGGCAGGGGACGATGAATCCGACACTCTACAAACGTGACTCAAACCGATGTGGCAAGCGATCACAGGTCTTATTCCGATGAATCCGTTCAACCGTCCGCGCGTGCGTATTTCATTCGACATCGACGACACCCTGGCATGCCTGCCCCATCACAGCGAGGCCGAGCGCAGCTGGCTGCCGGGCTTCGTCCACCGCTGGCTGGGTGAGCCACTGCGTATCGGCACCCGCTCGTTGACCCGTGAACTGCGCCGTCAGGGTTGCAGCATCTGGGTGTACACCTCGTCGGGCCGCACGCCGGCCTACATCAAGCGCTGGCTGCTGCTGCACGGTATTCGGGTGGATGGCGTGGTCAACAGCGAGGTCCACAGCCGGGCCCTGGCCAGCCATGGCATGAGCCTGTCGCCTTCGAAGTTTCCGCCGGCCTTCGATATCGACCTGCACGTCGACGACTCCGAAGGCGTGGAAAGCGAGGGCCACGAGCACGGCTTTCGTGTGGTCGTGGTTCGTCCCGATGACGATCGCTGGACGCACCGCGTGCTGGATGCGGTGGCCGTGGTCCAGGCGCAACTGACGCGTCAGCAGCAGCCTGTACGCCAAGCCCAGCCGGTCCGCCAGCGCGTCCAGGTCTATTCCTGAAGCCCCAGGCTAGCCCTTCAGCGATGATTCCTGCGGCCCGTAAAGACGGGTCGCAGCGAAGGCCTCCGGGTCTGTTTCCTGATACTTCTTCATGCGCCGCCACAGGGTCGTGGTGCTGATCTGCAACAGCCGCGCCGCCTGTTCGCGGTTGCCTCGCACGCTCTGCAACGTGTCGAGCAGCACCTGCTGCTCGCTGCGGGCAAGTCCAGGGGTGGCCGGGGCGGGCGGGGGCAAGTCTTCCAGTGCTTCTTCCACCCAGGCGCCGCTCATGTCGCGGCCCTGGCTCATGACCGCCAGACGTTCGACGATATTGCCCAATTGACGAATGTTGCCCGGCCAATCGTGGGCGCTCAACCGCGCCAGTAGCTGCGGCCCAGGGGGCGCAGCGGGGATGCCAGAGCTGGCCAGCAGGTGCGTGACCAGTTCCGGAATGTCCTGCCGGCGTTCGCGCAGGGCAGGCAGTTGCAATTTGAGCACGCAGATGCGGTAGAAGAAGTCCTCGCGAAACAACCCCTGGGCGACCAACTGCGGCAGGCGTTTGTTGCTGGCGGTGATGATGCGAATGTCCACCGGCGTGACCTTGTCGTCGCCGATTCGCACCACCTTGCGCTCCTGCAGCGTGCGCAGCAGTTTGAGCTGGATTTCCGCCGATGTTTCGCTGATCTCGTCGAGAAAGATCGTGCCGGTGTGAGCCAGCTCGAACACACCGGCCTTGCCCTCGGCCAGGGCACCGGTGAAAGCGCCTTTCACGTAGCCGAACAGCTCGCTCTCCAGCACGCCAGGTGCGAAGGCTGCGCAGTTGATCGCCACGAACGGACCGTGGCGGCGTTTCGAGGCGTTGTGAATGCTCTGGGCGAACAACTCTTTGCCGGTTCCGGTTTCGCCTTCGATCATCACCGTGCTGTCCACCGCAGCGAAGGTTTGCGCCAGCCGCTTGGCCTTGGCCAGCGCCGGACTGCTGCCGATGATCGAAGCGAAGGTGTTCTCGGCCACGTGCTGGCGCGCCAGTTGCCGACGCATTTTCTGCTCGATGGCTTTGATTTCAGTCTGCTTCTGCAGGGTTGCGACGGCGCCGATCACCTGTTGGCCCAAGTTGATCGGCGCGATGCTCAGGGTCAGCGACAGGCGCCCCAGGTTGATCAGGGCGCCACGCACCGCCTCGCCCTTGTCCAGCACACGGGCGAAGTAATCCTGGGGCAGCAGACCGGCCACCTTGTCGCCACAGCCTACGGCTCCCAGGTACTGGGTGGCGACATTGTTCATGTTGGTAATGACCCCGTCGCTGTCGATGCTGAAAATGCCTTCGGACACGCAATCGAGGATGGAGCGGATCATTTCGTAGCGGCCCTGCAGTTCCAGCCGCTTGTGCAGACGCTCCTGCTCGATGCGCAGCAGGTGCAGAGCTTCGTCGATGGCATCGACGGCGGCGTCGGCATCGGCCTCGGACATCACGTAGCGCAGGCCGCGTGCCCTGACCGCCGGCTCCAGCGACAGACCACCGATGGCCACTTCGATGCCTTCGGCCTGCAGACGGTCGAGTTGCAGGTCGGTGCTCTGGGCGCTGCCGAACGGGTCGATCGAGCAGATGGTCACCGCTGGCATGAAGGGCCGGGCCTTTTCCAGGATGGCGGCGTAACCGTCCGAGGTGGCGAGGAAGGCGATCCGCTCCGACACCTTCAGCGCCTGGTGATAGGCATTGATGCAATCGAAAAAGGTATGACGCACCTCCACGATCGGCACCTGGAAGCGCTCGCGCAGCACGCTGGCGGTCTTGCCGCGGCTGATCAGCACACTGGTGCCCGCGTCGAGCGCCTGCTGCGCCATCAGTACCGCCTGGTGCTGCGCGGCCTCCACCACGGCCACGGTCAGGCCGCGTCGTTCCAATACCTGGTTCATCACGGTGGTAAGGGTGGTGGAGGGGGAGATGACAGCCAGTTTGCCCTGCATGGGAGGCGTCCTTCTTGTCGGAGTTGTCATGGATCGATGGCGCGCATTGCACGTTAGGGGCTGATGAAAGCTTTTGCAATCAAGTGAAATCACCCTGCACGCGAGCGGACTTCAGTCCTGTATTCCCACCGACCTTAACTCCCTGATCCTGTTGGATAAAAACTCGGTCGGCCTACTTTGGCACATGCCTTGCTCCCACTCCTTCAATAACAATACAAAGAAGGAGCACACGGATGAAACTGGTCTTCATCGGATTTGGCGAGGCCGCCTACCACCTGGCCACCGGTCTGCACACCCAAGCCGATCTGCAACTCGGCGCCTACGATGCCCACGCAGACGATCCCCAGCGCGGCGCGGCGATCCGCCACCGTGCCGAGCACGCCCGAGTCACGCTCTTCGACTCTCTGGAAAACGCCTGCCAAGGCGCCCGCTTCATCCTCTGTCTGACCAGCGCCAGCAGTGCTCTGGCAGT
Organism: Pseudomonas sp. RIT-PI-a; assembly: GCF_001187875.1. Lineage (NCBI taxonomy): Bacteria > Pseudomonadati > Pseudomonadota > Gammaproteobacteria > Pseudomonadales > Pseudomonadaceae > Pseudomonas > Pseudomonas sp. RIT-PI-a. The sequence goes on along the minus strand of NZ_LGIR01000011.1, from coordinate 885,276 downwards.
GGCCGAGCGCATCCTGCCGCTGCTCGTTGCCGGGCAAACCTACGTCGACATGAACTCGGCCGCGCCCACCGTCAAGCAGGCCGTCGACGCATTGCCCAGAGCCGAAGGCGTGGCGTTCTGCGACGCCGCGGTCATGGGCACGGTACCCGGCAACAATCACCGTGTGCCCATGTTGCTGGCAGGTGAGGGCGCATCGGTTTTTGCAGAAGCGTTCACGCCCTACGGCATGCGCCTGACCGTGCTCGACGCCGAGGCGGGCGCCGCGTCGGCGATCAAGATGCTCAAAAGCGTGGTGATGAAAGGCCTGCCGCAACTGCTGATCGAAGCCTTTCAGGCGGGGGAGAAGTTCGGCGTGCTCGACACCCTGGTCGAGTCGCTGGGCGAATCCCTCGATGGCAAGACCGTCGAGCAACTGGCCAACACCTTTACCGCCCGCACCCTGATCCACGCCAAGCGCCGCAGCGCCGAGATGGACGACGTCGTCGCCACCCTCGAAGACGCCGGGGTCGACGCCACCATGTCCCGGGCCAGCCATCGCCAGCTGGAAAAACTCGCCGCCACCGACTGGCATACGCAACTGGGCGAGAACGGCAGCGAACTGGACTACCGCGCCGCCATTCGCCATCTGGTCAACCATCGCTGAGGACAACCCCATGAATACCGAACACTATCTGCCCCTGCCTGAACTGATCCCCCAAGACCTGCTCGACCGATTCCGCAAGCTCAGTCCCGCCCAGTTGTGCGATGGCATGGCCAAGCTGGGCATTGCCCGCAACGGCGCCATGGACGCCGACCTGATGCCGCTCGACGAGCGCAAGGTCATGCTTGGCACCGCGTACACCGTCGACACCGAAGACGGCGACAACTTTCCGATTCACGTGGCCGTGTATCAGGGACAACCGGGCTATGTGCTGGTGGTCGCCGGCAAGGGCTACCCTGGGCGGGCCTACATCGGCGACCTGATGGCGGGCGCTGCGCAGGCCGTCGGGCTCACCGGGCTGGTCATCGATGGCTGCGTGCGTGACAAGGTGCCGCTCGCCGAGCTGGACATCCCCGTCTACGCCAAAGGCTTCATGCAGCGCAGTCCGGGCAAGCAGGGGCCCGGCAAGATCAACACCACCGTGACCTGCGCCGGCGTCGAGGTGGCAGCGGGCGATCTGGTGTTCGGCGACTACGACGGCGTTACCGTGGTGCCGCGGGCACGCCTGCTGGAAGTGCTCGAAGCATCGGAAAAAAAGAGTGCCTACGAAGAGCAGCGCCGCGAAGTGATCGACCACTACGTACGCTGCCGCGACGGCGGCGAGCCGCTGCCCGAGCTGGCACCCGACTGGGTCACCCAATTGCTGCAGGGCCGCTGAAGCCCGACAGGCTCGGCGGCCGAGGCCGGGCCTGCGTAACAGACGCTGCTTCTCACGATAAAAATAATAGGTGGAGACGTTCGGATGCTGACCATTCTGGGCTATACGTTGATCACGTCGTTCCTGCTGCTGGTGATCAGGCAGAAACTTTCGCCCTTCACTGGCTTGATCGTCGTGTCACTGGCGGTCGGGGTGCTGGTGTGCCTGCTCAGCGGTGTGCCGCTGGAGATGATCATCAAGTGGATCAGGGAGGGCCTGTTCTATTCCCAGGGCGCAGACGGCAAGGTCTCTCTGGGCACCGTGAACCCGACGGTGATGATTCTGTTCGCCGTACTGTATTTCAGCCTGATGATGAACGTGGGGCTGTTCGACCCGCTGTGCACCTACCTGATCCGCAAGGCCAACGGCGACCCGCTGAAGATCATCCTGGTGACGGCATTCACCTCCTCGGTGGTGACCCTGGACGGTGACGGCACCACCACCATCCTGATCATCACCACCGCGTTCCTGCCGCTGTACAAACAGATGGGCATGAAGCTGTCCAACCTGGCCATGCTGATCATCCTGCCGTGCGGGCTGGGCAACTGCCTGCCCTGGGGCGGCCCGTTGGCAAGGGCAGCGGCGGTGCTCAACCTGGAGGTCAGCACGCTGTTCGTGGCGATCCTGCCGATTCTGGGGGTGTCGTTCATTTACGTGTTCGGCATGGCGTATCTGATGGGCATCAAGGAGCGCAAGCGCCTGGGCTTCGTTGCCGGTGAAAAGGTCATTGTCACCGCCGAGCAGATAGCCGACATGGTCACGGTCATCGAAGACCACGACAAGGAACTGAAGCGGCCCAAGCTGTTTCTGTTCAACCTGGCACTGACGGTGGCCATGCTGGTGATCCTCATCGCCGGCTGGGCCAGTGGCGCGGTGGTGTTCATGCTGGGCACGGCGCTGGCACTGACCGTCAACTACACCGCAGTGGAGCAGCGCGAGCGCATCACCGCCAACGGCGGCGATGCGGTGGCGGTGGCATCGATCATTCTGGCCGCGGGCTGTTTCCTCGGCATCTTCAACGGCAGCGGCATGGCCGGCGCGGTGGCCGAGCACATGGCCAGCCTGATCCCCGAATCGATGGGCAGCCACACGGCGCTGATCTTCGCTTTCCTCGGCGCGCTGGCCTGCTACGCACTGCCGGTGGACGCCTACTATTTCGGCATCCTGCCGGTGGTCGCGCCGATCGCGTACAGCTTCGGCATCACCCCCACCGAAATCGGCGTCGCTTCGTTCATGGGCCAGGCGCTGCGCTACGCCAGCCCCACCGTGGCCTGGCTGTTCCTGCTGATGAATCGCACCGAGATGACCTTCGGTGAATACCAGAAGGAGTTCTTCAAGTGGTCGTTGCCGATGTTCGGGATCTTTCTGGTCACGGCAATCGTGACCGGCGAACTGCCGATCGGTTGAGGTCAGTGGTTGGCATTCATCGTGCCTGCGGTGAATCCCGATCAAACGGCCGAGGGGTACCCTGGTCTATCCCTGTACAGCGAGTGTGGGGATATCCCCCGCGCCATCGTCGAGGGCAAAACATGAACCCTGTGTTCTAATCGCCTGAAACCGCCGACGCGCTGGGCTGCCGAATAGACGGCGTCGGCGGCTTCGCGGCCACGGACCGCTCCTACGGTAATCTGCAGCCCTCCCGTAGGAGCGGTCCGTGGCCGCGAAGGGCTCAGTGCGGTTCACCTGAACGCACCAAGAGCTGTTCGACTTCTTCACGATTGGGTGCATAAGCGCCCGCATTGGCGCACGACACCGAAGCACATGCCGCAGAGAAGGCCAGGCGCGCCTGCGCCGCTTCGATGCCCAACAGGCCCGAAGCCAGCCAGCCTGCCATGCTCGCGTCGCCGGCACCCACGGTGTCGGCCACCTCGACGGCGATGGCGGCCTGCTCGACCTTGCTGCCCAGGGTGAATAACACCATGCCATCGGCGCCACGGGTGAACAGTACCTGAGCGTTCGCGTTCATCTCGCGCAGCTGCTGCAGGGCCTGTTCTTCGCTCAAACCGGGATAGATGTGACGCAGGTCTTCATCCGACAGCTTGATGATGTCCGCCAGTTCCACCATGGCCGGAAAGGTCACCTCACGGTAACGGCTGTCCATCAGGTTGCGCCAGTTGGGGTCGTAACTGATCAGCTTGCCGTGTCGCTTCACCTGCCGAGCCACTTCCACCAGCCTGTCACCCAGTGGCTGGCGCGCCAGGCTGATGCAACTGAAATGGCAGAGCTGCGCAGCTTCCAGCCAGCCCGCCGGCAGAAGCTGAACGTCGAAATGCAGATCGGCCTCGCCGGCGAAAAAATAACGGGGAGGGTGGCTGGAGGGCACGATCGCCACCAACGGATCGACGTCGATACGCTGCAGGAAACGCATGTCCAGGCCTGCGGCTTCGGACTGCTTGAACAGCTCATCCCCCAGCGAATCGGTACTGATCGAACCGGCGAACGCCGTCGATACCCCAAGGCGACTCATGGCCCGCGCCACGTTCCACGGCGCGCCACCCGGATAGCCCTGCCAGCGCCCGGGTGCGTGTTGGACCAGGTCGGTGAGTGCTTCACCAAACACCACGACTGCGGGCAGTTGCCTGTTCATCCAGCTTCCTCTTGTTATGTGGGGCACCGCTCGAATGGATCGAACGTGGAGCCGGGCAACACCGCCGCAGGCATCCGCAAAGTTTCGGCAACATACTCTGAAAGACCGGGGCGCTGGTAGCCTGGTTCTTGCATCGTGCTGATACTTTTTTGCCAGCGAGTCCAGTCGCGTACACCGCTGCAGCTGCAGCGTCGGCCCGTTTGCAGCGTCCGTCAGCGCTCATGGATCATTTTCCCAGTGTGCGCTTTATCCACTCGTGCAGTTTGCTGCCCTCGACCGACAGCTCGCCACCCGTGCGGCGGCACAGGTAGTACGCGCGCCCATCGTCGATTTTCCGCGGCGACAGCCTGATCAGTTCGCCTGAGGCCTCCAGGTGCGCCACCATCGGCGCCCGCAACAGGCCGCAACCCAAGCCCGTGAGCGTTGCGGTCAGCGTCAGTTGGCCGTCTTCGAACAGCATGCCTTGCAGTGCGCCAGGGTGTTTGGTACCGCCTTCGGCAAACCACTGCGCCCAGGTGCCGCGCTCTTCATCGTGCAGCAGCGGCACCTGGCGCAGATCTTCCAGGCTGTCCAGTGGGCCACGGGCGGCGTGAAAATCCCGGCTGCAATAGGGGGTCAGCGCGCCGCTGAGCAGCAGCTCGCTATGGTAGCCAGGCCAGTGCCCGGTACCGAATCGGATCGACAGGTCCGCCGCATCGCTGGGATAACTGCGGTGGTTCGCGTACGTCACGTTGATGTCCAGCCCCGGGTTCTCCTGAAGGAACACCGGCAGGCGTGGAATGAACAGGTTGAAGCCGAACATGGGAATCATGCTGATGGTGATCTGCCGCAGTGCGGACTTTTCGCGCACATGTTCAGTGGCGCTGCGCAGCACCGCAAAGGCGGAGCGGATGGCCCGGTAGTATTCGCGGCCCTCTTCGGTCAGCACCAGGTTGCGCCCCTGGCGTATGGTCAGTGGCTGTTGCAGGAAGGTTTCCAACAAGCGCAACTGATGACTGACCGCAGAGGGTGAAATGTCCAGTTCGCGTGCCGCGGAATTGACCCCACCGTGACGGGCGAAGGCTTCGAACGTGCGCACTGCACGCAGCGGGGGATCGTTGGGCAATTGTTCTAAAATATTCATATATTGAATTTACCACGTCTTCGAAATGTGTGGAAACCCCTGATTTTATTCATCTGTTGAGCTGTATATTGCGTTAAATCAGATGGAATAAGCTTAGTAGAATTCGAGAGTTGATAAAAATAGAATAGATTATTACTGTGCCGCGGTCGTCGTCTTCGGAATGGTTCAACACCATGGATACCCTCATCCAGCAGGTGCTCAACGGGCTCTTGCTCGGCAGCCTGTATGCCTTGATCGCCCTGGGCTACACCATGGTCTACGGAATCTTGCGCATCATCAACTTCGCCCACGGCGATCTGCTCATGGTCGGTGCCCTGGTGGGCCTGTCGTCACTGCAGGGGTTGCAGGTTGCGCTGCCTGACTTGCCTGGCGTGGTCCAGCTACTGCTGGCAACGCTCCTGGCCATGGCCAGCTGCGCGGTACTGGCCATCGTGATCGAACGCGTAGCCTACCGCCGCCTGCGGCAGGCGCCACGGTTGGCGCCGCTGATCAGTGGAATCGGCGTGTCATTGCTGCTGCAAACCGTGGCCATGCTCATATGGTCGCGCAATCCACTGATGTTTCCCCAACTGCTGCCGCTCGACCCCATCCAGGTAACACCCGGCCCCACGGGCGCGATCACCAATGCGACCGCGCTGACGAGCATCGCTATTGCCTTGGCGGTGATGGCTGGTTTGTGGCTGCTGGTTGAACGCACCCGGCTGGGCCGGGCCATGCGCGCGGTGGCGGAGAACCCGCAGGTGGCAAGCCTGATGGGCATCGATCCCGATCGCGTTATCGTCATCACCTTTGCCGTAGGCGGCGCGTTGGCAGCATTGGCTGGCGTGATGATGGCCAGCAACTACGGAAGCGCCAACTTCTATATGGGGTTTCTGCCGGGCATCAAGGCGTTCACCGCAGCCGTGCTGGGAGGCATCGGCAACCTGCGCGGCGCCATGCTTGGTGGCATCTTGCTGGGTCTGATCGAAGCGCTGGGCACCGGTTATCTGGGGCAGGCCACGGGTGGCGTGCTGGGCAGCAACTATCAGGACGTGTTCGCGTTTCTGGTGTTGATCGCGGTACTGGTCCTGCGGCCCTCGGGCATTCTGGGCGAACGTCTGGCGAGCCGCGCATGAACGGTCTATCGATAGGATCCGTTGCCAAGGCACGAGCCGGAGGGCTATTGCTAGCCGTGGTGGTATTGCTGGCACCCTGGGTAGTGGGGCAGGCCGGTGGCAATTCTTGGGTGCGGACCCTGGACTTTGCGCTGCTCTACCTGATGCTGGCGCTGGGGCTGAACATCGTCGTGGGTTATGCCGGTCTGTTGGACATGGGATTTATCGCGTTTTACGCGGTGGGCGCCTACTTGACTGCGCTGTTGGCCTCGCCGCATATGGCGGTGCACTTCGCGTTGCTGGCGGACTGGTTCGGACCGGGGCTGCATGTCGGCATCGGTTGGCTGGTGCCGTTGGCCGCACTGCTGGCAGCCGGCGTCGGTGTACTTCTGGGCGCGCCGACCTTGCGCTTGCGCGGTGACTACCTGGCCATCGTTACCTTGGGCTTCGGTGAAATCATTCGTGTACTGATGCGCAACCTGGATCGCCCGGTGAACATCACCAACGGTGCCAAAGGCATTTCCTCGGTGGATCCGGTCAGCCTGTTCGGTTTCAGCCTGGCGCGAACCCAGGATGTATTGGGTCTGCGCCTGCCCTCGGTCTACCTCTACTATTACCTGTTCGCCGCCTTGGCGTTGGCGATCGTATTCATCTGCATGCGCCTGGAGAATTCGCGTATCGGCCGCGCCTGGGTCGCGATTCGGGAGGACGAAGACGCCGCCAAGGCCATGGGTATCGACACCGTGCGTTTCAAATTGCTGGCCTTTGCCATGGGCGCTGCATTCGGTGGCGTGAGCGGCGCCATGTTTGCTTCGTTTCAGGGTTTCGTGTCGCCGGAGTCGTTCAGCCTCAACGAATCCATCGTGGTATTGGCCATGGTGGTGCTGGGCGGTATGGGCCACATTCCGGGCGTGGTGTTGGGCTGCCTGTTGCTGGCGGCATTGCCCGAACTGCTGCGCGCCAGTCTGGCACCGCTGCAACAGGCCCTGTTCGGTTATGTGCCGGTCGATCCAGAGATCATCCGCCAGTTGATCTACGGCCTAGCCCTCATCCTGGCGATGCTGTACCGCCCGGCCGGGCTGTGGCCGGCATCGGGAGGTGGACGATGAGCGCGCCTGTATTGCAGATCGAACAGGTCAGCATGCGCTTCGGCGGAGTGCTCGCGCTCGACGACGTCAGCCTGAACATCACGCCAGGTCATGTGCATGGATTGATCGGGCCCAACGGGGCGGGCAAGACCACCTTCTTCAATGTGATCACCGGGCTGTACCAGGCCGAGCAAGGGCGCTTCCTGCTCGACGGCGTTGCCTACCGGCCGACGCAGGTGCACAAGGTGGCACAGGCTGGAATCGCCCGTACGTTCCAGAACATTCGCCTGTTCAAAGGCATGACGGTCCTGGAAAACGTCATGGTCGGGCGCCATGTGCGCACCCACAACGGCCTGTGGGCTGCCTTGACACGGCACCGCCGCGCGCGTGACGAAGAGCGCGAAACCCGCGACACGGCGCAGGAGCTGCTGGATTACGTCGGCATTGGCCAATGGGCCGACAGCCCAGCCGATTCACTTTCATATGGGCATCAGCGTCGTCTGGAAATCGCCCGTGCGCTGGCCACCGAACCCAGGCTGCTGGCGCTCGATGAACCAGCAGCCGGCATGAACGCCACCGAGAAGCTTCAGCTGCGCAGCCTGCTGGAGAGAATTCGCGATGACGGACACACCGTGCTGCTGATCGAGCATGACGTGAAACTGGTGATGGGCATCTGCGACCGCATCAGCGTCCTGGACTACGGTCGGGTGATTGCCGAGGGCGCGCCCGATGTGGTCCGTCGACACCCAGCTGTGATCCAGGCCTACCTGGGAGGAGGCGCTCATGTCTGACGTGCTGCTGGATATTCGCGACCTGCGCGTGCGGTACGGCGCCATCGAAGCGGTGAAAGGCATCGATCTGCACGTCAACGCCGGCGAGCGCGTCACTCTCATCGGCGCGAACGGCGCAGGGAAAACGTCGACCCTCAAGGCGTTGGCCGGCCTGTTGCCCATGGCCTCTGGCGACATCCGATTCGACGGTCATTCCATTCGCGCGGTTCCGGCCCACCGCCTGCCCCGGCAGGGTGTTTCCCTGGTGCCCGAGGGGCGCGGCATTTTTGCCCGCATGAGCGTGCTGGAGAATCTTCAGGCTGGCGCCTACCTGAGGCGTGACCGCGAGCAGGTCGATGAAGACATGGAGGGGCTGTTCGAGCATTTTCCGCGCCTGCGTGAGCGCTTGGGCCAGTCCGCCGGGCTGTTGTCCGGTGGCGAGCAACAGATGTTGGCCCTGGCTCGCGCGCTGCTGTCACGTCCACGGCTGCTGATTCTGGATGAACTGTCGATGGGCCTTGCGCCCATCATGGTCGAGAAGATCTTCGCGGTGATAGACGCGGTGTGCCAGGCCGGCATGACGCTGCTGTTGGTGGAGCAAAACGCTCGCCTGGCGCTGCAGGTGACCGACCGCGCCTATGTAATGGACAGCGGTCGCATCCATCTCACTGGCAACAGTGCCGCACTGCTCGATGATCCCGGCATCCGCGAGGCCTATCTGGGTGAATGAACGCTCGATCGGATGACGATGGCGCAGGTGTTCCTCTCCGATCTTTTTTCGAATTTTGCTGCACCTTCGACGCTACCGGACGGCCGGCGTGTTCCGACCCGCGTATGACTGGCATCGCCAGCCCGAGAACCACAGGAAATCGACATGAAACGCTCTACTCCATTCAAACGTGCCGCCGTCATCGGACTGGCCATCAGCGGCCTGGCCAGCGCCATCGCTCAAGCCGATCAGGAAGTACTGATTGGCCTGGCCGGCCCCCTGACCGGTCCCTCTGCCCGTATCGGCAAAGATCTGGAAAACGGCGCACGCTTGGCCATCAGCGACGCCAATGCGCGGCACATAAAGATTGGCGGCCAAACCGTTACCTTCAAACTGTTGAGCGAAGATGACCAGTCCGACCCGCGCACTGCGGTGACCGTGGCCCAGCGTCTGGTAGACGCTGGCGTCGTTGGCGTAGTGGGGCACTGGAACACAGGCACCAGCATTCCGGCGGCACGGGTCTACCACGATGCCGGTATCGCCCAGGTAGCACCGGTCGCCACCGGCCATGCGTACACCCAGCAGGGCTTCGATACCAGTTTCCGCATCATGGGCCATGACGACGATGGCGGTCAGGTAGCGGGCGATTACGCGCTAAAGACGCTGAAAGCGCAGCGTATTGCCGTCATCGATGATCGTACCGCCTTCGGACAAGGTTTGGCTGACCAGTTCGTCAAGTCGGTCGACAACCACGCAGGCCACGTTGTCGCCCGCGAATACGTGGACGACAAGACCGTCGATTTCAGCCCGGTGCTGACAACGCTCAAGGCGCAGAATCCGGACCTGATCTTCTTCGGCGGCGTCGATGCTCAGGCGGCTCCTTTGGCTCGTCGCATCAAGCAACTGGGCATCAATGCCACGTTGATGGGCGCCGGTGGTTTCGTCAGCCAGACGTTTCTGGAACTGGCGCAGAAAGACGGAGAAGGCGTAACGGCACTGGAGCCGGGCCTGGCGGTGTCGCAGATGCCGGGTGGCAAGGCTTTCGAACAGGCCTACCGCGAGCGTTTCAAGGCGCCCATCGAATTGCACGCGCCGTTTGCTTACGACGGTGTCGGCGTCCTGATCGCCGCCCTGGAAAAAGCCGACTCGGTGGATCCGGCCAAGTACTTGCCGGTCTTGCGTGCAAGTCAGTATTCAGGAGTCACCGGCACCATCGCCTTCGACGCTCAGGGCAACCTCAAAGACCCTTCGTTCACGGTGTACCAGGTCAAGGCCAATCAATGGCAGCCGGTCAGCGTGGCTCACGGCGAACAACAGTAACCAGAATGGCGCGGGCCAACCCGCGCCTTTGCAGGAGAGAGAGCATGAGCAGTCATGACGGTGAGCTGGGCATTCTGGCCCGTCGGCGCATCGAAGCCGAAATCATCAAGCCGATCTACGAGATTCTCAAACGCGAACACGGCCAGGCCCACGCCGCTGCGGTGATCGGCGAGGCCGTGGGCAACGCCGCGATCGAAGCAGGCCGACACTTCGCCGCACGTGAGCCTGAGGGTGCCGACCTCCAAAGTTTCGTCGAACTGCAGGTACTGTGGGAGAAGGACGATGCCCTGAAAGTCGAAGTCATCGCCAGCGATGCCCAACATTATGACTATGACGTGCAGCGTTGCCGCTATGCCGAGATGTACCACGAAATGGGCCTGGGCGAGATCGGCCATCTGCTCTCATGCAATCGCGACGAATTGTTCATCGTGGGCTATAACCCCGACATCGAATTAACCCGTACCCAAACCATCATGGGCGGTGCGCCGCGGTGTGATTTTCGCTATCGCGCCAAGCCTCAGGAGGCAGGCTCATGAGCGCGGCGCTGCGAGTCGACGGCGAGCGTCTATGGGAATCGCTGATGACCATGGCCCAGCATGGCGCCACATCCGCTGGCGGCGTCTCGCGCCTGGCATTGAGCGACGAGGATCGTCTGGGCCGCGATCTTTTCGTGCAGTGGGCGCGAGCGGTCGGCTGCAGCATTCGTGTCGACACCATGGGTAACATCTTCGCGCGCCGCGAAGGCACTGACCCCAGCTTGGCGCCTGTGCTGACCGGCTCGCACGGCGACTCCCAGCCGGCTGGCGGCAAGTTCGACGGCATCTATGGCGTGCTGGCGGGCCTGGAAGTGCTGCGCACCCTCAACGACCACGGTGTCCAGACGCAGCGGGCCATCGAGGTGGTCAACTGGACCAACGAAGAGGGTTCGCGCTTCGCTCCGGCGATGATCGCTTCCGGGGTCTATACCGGTGTCTTCGACCTGGCCTATGGTTTGTCGCGTACAGACGCGCAAGGCGTGAGCCTTGGGCAGGCGCTGGAGCACATCGGCTACGCGGGTAGCCATCCCTGCCAGGCCGGGCCGGTGCATGCGGCGTTCGAGTTGCACATCGAGCAGGGGCCGATCCTGGAGGCACAGGATTTCACCATTGGCGTCGTAACTGGGGCGCAGGGGCAGCGCTGGTACGAAGTCGACCTGATCGGACGCAGCGCTCACGCCGGTACCACGCCAATGGACCATCGCCTTGATGCCCTGTTGGGATTTGCGCGGGTCGTGGAAGCGGTGAACGGCCTCGGTCTCGCCCACGGCGACGAAGGCCGCGCCACGGTGGGCATGGCGCAGATCCATCCCAACTCACGCAACGTGGTGCCGGGGCGGGTGCATTTTAGCGTTGAATTCCGTCATCCCGATGAGTCCGCACTGGAGCAACTCGATGGCCTATTGCGCACGGCGGTACGTGACATCGCCGAGGCCATAGGTCTGCACTGGCACGTCGAGCAGATTTTCCAGTATGCCCCCATCGCGTTCGATGCCGACTGTGTGGCTGTGGTCCGCAGTGCCAGTGAAAAGCTGGGCTATCGCAGTCGTTCGATCATCTCCGGTGCCGGGCATGACGCCTGTTACCTGAACCGAGTGGCGCCCACCGCCATGATCTTCGTTCCCTGCGTGGATGGCCTGAGCCATAACGAGGCAGAGCACATCCACCCGCACTGGGCTGAAGCCGGTGCGAACGTGTTGTTGCAGGCGGTGTTGGGCAAGGCTGAGTGAGGGGACTGGCCCGTATCCAATCATTCTGTTTGCAGCAATCTCATGACTCACGGACTGACCGGAAAAACCTTTAAATACCTATACAGTTTTCCAGTTCTGTGACGATACAGATGGCGAGGTGCCATGGATCAGGCCCGCCACCTGTATAGAGCTCTATTCATGCCTGTCCTGTTTCCTTTGCGCCGCGATCGGCGCGCCTTGCAACAATTGCTGTCCGCCCTCACTCAGGGTACCGAACCTCAGCTGCGAGGGTGTGCCGCCGCCCCGGCGGTCAATCGCGCGCTGGAGGCCGTCAATCAATCCCGCAGCCACGCCGAAACACGGATTGCCGCCCTCGAAGCGGAACTCGAAACCGCCCGCGAACTGTTGCGCGAAACCGAACAAGCGGCTCGTGCCCACGAGGTCAGATTCGACCTGGTCAACCGCGCCTCCAGCGAAGGCTTGTGGGACATGGAGGTCGTGGCCGGCGACCCGGTCAATCCCAACAATCGCTTTTGGTGGTCGCAGCAGTTGCGCAACCTGCTGGGTTTCAATGACGAGCGTGATTTCCCGAACGTGCTGGCCAGTTGGGCAGATCGCCTGCATCCGCAGGACAAGCAAGCGACGCTGGATGCCTTCGCACGTCACCTCAACGACAAGTCAGGCCACACGCCATACAAGGTCAAGAATCGCCTGGCGATGAAAGACGGCAGCTACCGTTGGTTCTACGCCCAGGGCGAGACCCTGCGCGATGCCCAGGGCCGGCCTGTGCGGGTCGCCGGCTCGTTGCGCGACATTCACGATGAGCTGCAACGGGACCACGAGCACGAAGTCATCATCACGCGGTTCGAACTGGCTCGGGAGATGCTGTCCGATGGCCTCTGGGACATGGAAGTGATCGCTGGGGATCCGGTCAACCCGAAGAATCCCTTCTGGTGGTCGACGCAATTCCGCAGGCTGCTGGGCTTCGAAACCGTCGAAGAGTTCCCCGATGTACTCGACAGCTGGGCCTCCAGACTGCACCCGGAGGACAAGGAACGCAGCCTGGCCGCTTTCGGCAGCCACCTGAACGATCGCTCGGGCAAGACGCCATTCGACATCGAGTACCGGCTGAAAATGAAAACCGGCGAGTATCGCTGGTTCCGCGCTCGCGGCCAGACGCGTCGGGATGCGCAGGGCGCACCCCTGCGCGTGGTCGGCGCGCTGGTGGACGTCAATCTGCTGCACGAGCAGCAGGCGTTGCGCGAAGCGGAGGTGGAGCACCAGCGCACCCTGGAAGACAACATCGCGCAGCTGTCGCAGATCGTCTCCACCATCCAGAGCATCGCCAACCAGACCAACCTGCTGGCGCTGAACGCAGCCATCGAAGCAGCGCGCGCGGGCGAAGCCGGGCGCGGGTTCGCCGTGGTCGCGGACGAGGTGCGCAAGCTGGCGACGCGGACGACCGAAGCGACCGAACAGGCGGCCGGGATGATTTCGCGGTAGGTCGTTGCCACCGCGTGCGCTTACGGCGCGCGGTGGCACAGGACCATTGATAACATCATGACACTACGGTTATCCGCGACCATCCCTCTACTTTTGCGAGGGCAGCCTAGTGTTCTCGGGTGGCGTTTTCGAGCTTTTGCAGGTCGACAATGACGATCGCACGGTACTGGAGTGTCAACAGCCCTTCGCTTTCCCAGAGTTTCAACTGCCGATTGACGCTCTGGCGAGAAACGCCCAGCTGCTGGGCGAGACTTTCCTGACTGATCTTGAGGATGGGCGCCTGTTGGCTACCCGAGCGATGAATCATGGCCGCAAGACGCGTGGCCAGCCTGACGGGCAGGGGCGTGAGGATTGCACTTGCGGCCCAATCCAGCGCCATTCGGTATCTGCTGCAGACCAGACGTGTGATAGCCAACAGCACATCCGGTCGCTCCTCTATGATCTGCCAGAACTCGCTTGCAGGAAGCACGGCCACCTCAACTGAAGAGCTGGCGCGAACATCATAGGTTCTCGGCAAACCATCCAGAAGCGGGACTTCCCCGAACCAATCACCCATACCCAGGGAAGTAAGAAAAAGCGGACGTCCGCTGGCGCTCTGGCTGTTGACTCGCAACGTGCCCCTGATCACCCGGAACATGCCGAGGGGTTCCGAACCCTGGGGAAACACTGCCTCGGACTTCACCAGCCTTTTGACGCGCGCGCCTTGGAGCAGACGCGCATCGACTTCGGGCGGTAGCGACCAGAGTGAGGAGGGCACTGCGGTAAATGGTCCCGACATTGCCAATACCCGACAATCTTGTTTTCGAGCCTTGGATACTATCAAAAGCCTCTAGCCTGTAGACGACAGGCCTACTGGAAGCAGGAACACAGCATGTACGTTGGTCACTTCGCAATTGGCCTGGCAATCAAGGCCCGTTACCCCAAGGTTCCCGCGTTGCCCATCATGATGGGCGTCGGCTTCCTGGATCTGTTGGACGGGATCTTCATTCTGCTGGGTTTCAATACAGTAACCCCCAATCTGGCCAGTGGGCCCTACCTGTTTTTCGATCTGACCTTTATCGATTGGGACCATTCCCTGCTCGCTGCGCTGTTCTGGTCCGTGATCTGGGGGCTGCTGTTCAGCAAGCACCGTGCAGTCGCGGCGGTGGCGGCCTTGGCGGCCTTCTCACACTTCATCGCCGACTGGCCGATGCACAATAGCGACCTGGCACTTTACCCACACTCGGTCGAGCACTACGGGTATGGGCTGTGGGGCAAACTGGGAACGCTCGCCTGGGTCCTCGAAGGCGTTTTCTCGGCGGTGCTGGCTGTCTATGCCTGGCGGATCAGCGCGCGCCGCGGAGTCAGCCTGGTCTGGCCCTGTACGGTGCTGGTCGTCCTGTTCCTGCAGCTTTCCCCAGTGGCTTCGCCGATGAAACTCGTGGCTACCTTGCAGGAGCCGTTGACGCACATCTTCCACGGAGCCCTGGTCTCACTGGGGTTCCTGATCCCCGGATTGTTGCTGACGTGGCTTCTGGACAGGGCGGAGCGAGTGTCCAGGTGAGCCTGGCGCCCAAGTGGGTCGATCACTGCGCCGAATACACCTTGATCTGCGATCTGCCCGCGCGCTTGGCCTGGTACAGCGCCTCATCCGCATGGCGCAGCAGCGTGTGCACGTCCTCGCCCGCTTCCGGGAAGAACGCGATGCCTATCGAGGAGGTGGTGTGGATTTCCTGGCCCTTCACGTTCCACCGATGGCTCAGGGATTCGCACAGGCGGCTGGCAACCTGAAGCGCCTGTTCCTGATCGGTGTGCGGTAGAAACGCAACGAACTCGTCGCCACCAATGCGCCCGAACAGATCGCCTTCGCGCAGGCAGAGGCGGGGGCGGCGGGCGGAAGCGATCAGCAACTCGTCGCCGAGCTCGTGACCCCGCTGGTCGTTGATCAGCTTGAAGCGATCCAGGTCCATGTAGATGAGTGCCGAAGGCAGTGGGGTGCTGGCAGGCGTCGTAGGTTGAGCCAATGCATGGGCGATCAGGTCGAGAATCCCCCTGCGGTTGGATATACCGGTCAAGGCATCCAGGTGGGCGAGGTTCTTGAAGCGTTCCTCGCTGGCTTGCAGGGCCTTCTCGGCAAGCTTGCGTTCGGTGATGTTGCGGCTGACGATCAGCAGCCGGTAGCGCGTACCGTCGGCATTGAAGGAGGGCGTCTTGATGACCTCCCAGGTATTGATGCGGTCATCCTGACCCATGAAGGATTTTTCGACGATCGTTGCGCGGCGGTTGCGCCAGGCCAACTCGTCTGTCTCGACGTTGCGCGCGAAACCCTCGGCAAACTTCGGCTGCAAGGTGAGCAGTTCGGCATCGGTGATACCGACGTAGTCGAAGCTGCTCATTTCGTAGGCGGCAAGGGCCGTCTTGTTGCAGAACAGCCATCGTCCGGCGCCGTCCTTGACGACGATGAACTCCTGAATGGCATTGAGGAGGGACAGAAAATCTACGTGGTCGGCATTCGGAGGCATGGTGGGGTGTTACCAGCGGGGCAGGGTAGCTTGATGAAAGGGTATCGGCTGCGGCTATGTGGTCTGAAGACCGGCTGTCGAAGGCTCGGCTCAGACTTCAGCCAGCAATTGCGCCAGCCGAGCATGCTCCCAGGTGCTCAAGAGTTCGATAGGATCGGTGCCGTACCGCTGGGCCGAGTCCAAGGCATACAGTCGGCCTTCAGGACTCAGGCAACGCTCGCAGTGGAAGCGACCGTCGTCGTGCTGATGGAAGGTGATGAGCCACCCATCGGCACCGACCGTCAGCGTTGAGTCGAGGGTGTTGGCCCAGCACGCGTCGCCCAGACGGTATAACGTGCGAGTCCCCAAGGCGATGTCTCGAAGCAACTGGCAGGTTTCGCGTGCGGTGAGAGGAGTTACGGACACCAGAAGGCTGCCACTTGAAAAAAGAAGGGCATGTTACAGGACTTTGGCGTATTGAACGGCTCATCACATCGAGAGTGGACAGCATGCCGATTCACTATTCAAGAAAGCTGACCGGCAGAGACCGCAGCAAGGCTGGCAACACGCAATTGGGATGTATCCTGGCGTTCGTTGCCGGAGCCATCAACGCAGGTGGATTTCTGGCCGTGCAGCAATACACGTCGCATATGACCGGTATCGTGTCGGCGATGGCCGATCATCTCGCTCTGGGTGCTTACGAAGTCGCCCTTGCAGGCATCGGAGCATTGTTTTCGTTTCTCGTTGGGGCGGCCTGTTCAGCCATCATGGTGAACTACGCTCGTCGTCACGACCTGCACAGCGAATACGCGTTGCCACTTCTGGTGGAGGCCGTATTGCTGCTGTGCTTTGGCCTGCTGGGTGCTCGACTCTCGGGGGTCGACGGCTTGTTCGTTTCCCTGACGGTGATGCTGCTGTGTTTCATCATGGGGCTGCAAAACGCGCTCATCACCAAACTCTCTGGAGCGGAGATACGCACGACTCATATCACGGGCATCGTGACCGATATCGGTATCGAGATAGGGAAGTTGCTGTATTGGAACGGCCCCAGTCCAATCAATCCGTTGAAGGTATCGGCAAACCTGCCGCGCCTGATGACTTTGACTTCGCTCCTGGGTTTTTTCTTTCTGGGGGGGCTGATCGGGGCACTGGGGTTCAAGACCATTGGCTATGTTGCAACGATTCCGCTGGCGTTGACGCTGATGTTGCTGGTTCTGGTGCCTGTTGCCGACGACCTGAATCGGGTTGCGAGAAACCGAAGCCGGTAAAGTGTTCCCGTCATCGCTGCAAATCATCATATCCGAACGCCGCCTGCGCCGAGAAACACCGCCAATGATTCCAGTCTCATCGGCGGATGACTTCACTGTCCGTTCTTGACCCGGCTCCACACCCGTGTGCGCAGACGGTCGTTTTCCAGAGGCATTGCCTCCAACACGAAGAGCTTCTTCATCACGCTCTCAGGTGGGTACACCATCGGATCGTCGAGGATAGCCTTGTCAGTCAGGGCCTCGGCAGCGGTATTGCCATTGGCGTAGTGCACGTGGTTGCTGATACCGGCCATCACTTTGGGTTCGAGCAGGTAGTTCAGAAACGCATAGCCGGCGGCCTCGTCAGGCGCATCGGCGGGCATGGCGACCATGTCGAACCACATCGGTGAGCCTTCCTTGGGAATGGCGTAGGCAATCTGCTGGCCATTCCCGGCTTCGCTGGCTCGGGCGGCGGCTTGCATCACGTCGCCAGAGAAGCCGACCACCAGGCACACGTCGCCGGTCGCAAGATCGCTGGTGTATTTGGAGTTATGGAAGTAACTCACATACGGACGCACGTTGAGCAGTAAGGCCTGTGCTTTCTCGTAGTCGGCCTTGTTTTTGCTGTGATGCGGCAGGCCAAGGTAGTTCAGGGCAATAGGCAGGATCTCGGGACCATTGTCGAGCATGGCCACGCCGCATTGGGCGAGTTTCTTCATGTTCTCGGGCTTGAACACGATATCCCACGAATCGATCTGCACGTCGCCCAGAACCGCCTTGACTTTGGCCACGTTGTAGCCGATGCCGGTGCTGCCCCACAGGTAGGGAAAACCGTAGCGGTTGCCAGGGTCGTTGGCCTCGAGCACCTTCATCAGGGTCGGGTTGAGGTTTTGCCAGTTAGGGAGCTTGCTTCGGTCCAAGGGTTTCAGCGCGCCGGCGGTGATCTGCCGGGCCATGAAGTGGTTGGAAGGAAATACCACATCGTAGCCGGAATGCCCGGCCATCAACTTGGCGTCGAGCACCTCGTTGCTGTCGTACAGGTCATACTGCGTCGGGTGTCCGGTCTGGGCGGTGAAGTTCTGCAGGGTGTCCGGGGCGATGTAACTGCTCCAGTTATAGATCCTGACGGTATCGGCTGCCTGAGCGGTAGACGCGATCAACACTAATGGAACGATCGACTTCAACATACAAGACCTCAACCTTTGTTCTAGGCGTTATGGATGAAGGCAGTTCAGAAAATCAGCACATAGCTTTTGCGGACGGTTTCTTGTACGTCCCAGATGCCCGTCGTGTTCGCGGGGAACATCAACGCGTCGCCGGCCTGGATATGAAGGGGCTCACCGCCATCGGGAGTGAAGGTGCAGCGCCCCTGGATGAAATGGCAGAACTCCTGCTGCACGATCTGGCGCCGCCAGCGGCCGGGCGTGCACTCCCAGACGCCGGCCTCGACTCCGTCATCACGCTCCACGTTCGTCGTGGCAACCTGTGAACGTGGCTCGCCCAGTGGTACGGCCACAGCACCCGGCTCGCCCAAGGGCAAGCGGGCAGTGTCGCGAAAGTGATCGATCTTCATGCAAACGGCTCCTTGGACTTCATCAGACGTTCCATGCAACCGGCCAGGCCTTCAGCCATCTGGCGCCGCCACCTAGGTGCATGGAGATTGGCCAGTACCTGATCCTCGTGAACGAAGCTCTGGATAATGGCGTTGTAACCCAGCCAGCGCAGCGGCTCAGGCTCCCAGCGAGGCAGGGCGGTCAGGGGCCGATCACCCAGTACCCAGGGCTGACGAGTCAGTTCGTTGTCCCGACCCAGGATCAACGCCGCGACCGTGCGGCCACCCAGGTTGCTGGCACCTACGCCTTCGCCGCCATAGCCTCCCGCCAGTGCGACCTGCTGGCTGCGATCGGCGAGCATGTGCGGGTGAAAACGCCGGGCGACGCCCAGGTTGCCGCCCCAGGCATGTGTCAGCCGCACGTTCCGCAGCATTGGAAACAGTTCACCAAACAGATGCCGACGCAACTCCCGTTCCGTCTGGGTGAGGTTGAAATCACTGCGCAGGCGGCCCCCGAAGCGGTAGCCTCCGCGGGCGCCAAACACCAGGCGGTCGTCTCGGCTGCGCTGACCGTAGGTGACCTGGCGGCTGTTTTCGCTGAAAGCCTGACCCCGGTTAAGACCGATTTCGGCCCAGACATCGGCCGGCAAGGGTTCGGTCGCGACGATCAGGCTTTGTGCAGCCACCTGGTATTTGTTCAGCGGGGGCAGGGCGCTGGCATAACCTTCGACTGCTGGGACGACCCAAGCGGCCTTCACCCGACCGAGTTCGGTTCGAACCTGGCCCGGCTTCCAGTCGAGCACTGTGCTTTGCTCGAAGATGCGTACACCCAGACGTTCCACGGCCTCGGCGAGCCCCCTGACCAGCCGTGCGGGTTGGATGGTCGCGCAGTGCGGTGAATACAGGGCGCCGTAGGCCTGGGCCACGTTCAGTTGCTCGCGCAAGGCTTGTGGACTCAACCAGCGGTAGTCCTCTTCACTCAAGCCTTGAGCACGAGCGGCATCGAGCTGTTCGCGCAGACGCCGTTCCTGCTCTGGATACCGCGCCGCGCAGTACAGCACGCCGCCTTTGCGCAGATCGCAATCGATGCTTTCAGCTTGGCATACCCTCGCCACTTCATCGGGAATCCCATGCAGCAGGTCATAGCCGGCTTGGCGCTGCGCCGCCGACAGCGGCCCAAGCAACCGGTCTTCGCCCAGCAGATTGCCCATCAACCAGCCGCCATTGCGTCCAGAGGCGCCAAAGCCGGCAATCTGAGCTTCCACGATAACGACGTTCAGGTGGGGTGCCTGTTGTTTGAGGTAGTAGGCCGTCCAGAGGCCGCTGTAGCCGGCGCCGATGATCACGACGTCTGCGTCCAGATCCTCACGCAACGCCGGGCGCGGCGTCAGTGCCTCACCCAGCTGTTCCATCCACAAGCTCACGCCAGCCCAGCCCGCCATCACATGCTCCGTCGGTTGATTGCCGATGCAGATTAATGCGCTGGGGCAGGGGAGATGTTATCTGCGGGCACGCACGCAATGGGTTTTGAGCCAGGCCTTGGGCGTACAGCCGGTATGGCTGCGGAAAGCCTTGTAGAACGCCGAAGTGGAATTGAACCCGGCACGCTCCGCCAAGGCGTCGATGGGCGCGTCTTCACCATGACGGGCCAGGTGTTCAAGCAGGTACGCCAGGCGTGCCTGGGTGACGTAGCGGTAGAAGCTCTGCCCCAGTACTTGATTGAGGAGGTAGGACAACTGGTTGCGGCTGTAGCCGGTAGCGCTGGCGATTCGCGCAAGGTCCAGGTCGGGGTCCAGAAAGGGCTGCTGTCGGGCGAAATAGTCGACCAGGTCCCGTGCCATGAACCCCAATTGGCGTGTCGAGAGCCCCAGCTTGCTGATGGCAGGGGCCTGACGCCCGGCCTGCGGTTCGCCGTCGCGGACCAGCGATGCGTATTCATTTATCCGCAGGATCAGGCCATCACAGACCGTGATCGCTTCGCTGGTGCGAAACACCACACGCTCGCCACTGCCTTTCAAGGCCGTCTGGTACTGAATGAACGCGGTGCAGCCGTCCGCTCGGATGCGGTCGTTGTGCTCGAGATACTCATCGGGATGACGCGGCAGGGTGCTGGAGACGTAGGCACGCAACTCGGCCAGGCCCATGCTTCGATTCTGAAAGAAATCGTTGTACTGCACCTGAGGATGGTAGATCGCAAGAATCGCCTCAAGATCACGACGCTTCCACGCCAAGTGGTAGCGCAGCACCACCTCAAGGGTGAGTGCTGTCTGTTCGGCAGTGTCGGGCGGGACGATGGACATGAGTTGAGGGGCCTGATGGCAGGGCAGGCTAGTTTAGCCATTAAGAATCGAGCGCAGCACATGGCACGTCAATCGGTGAGCAGTAATAACATCATGGCAGGCAGCCCCAGCGTCTTCAATCTACTCTTCGCGTTCCGTGAGCATAGAAGGGGCCGCCATCGCGCTTGACTGAGATCCCGCGCTGCAATGATTACCTTAATCCAATAACAATAACATCATGACATTGAAGCCGTTTTAGATGACCCATAAACCGCGTTCACAGCCTGGTTAACAACAGAAAGCGCACTTGAGTTCTGTTCCCAGTCCAAACCTTTCTCAATGCTCTTCCGACTTCTTGGGCATCGGTCCATACACACGATGCTCTTGCTTGTAGCGGAACAGGTTCATCGCTTCCACATATGGATCATCTTCCAGCAATGCCAGGCGGGTGTTTTTCTTCACCAGGATCTTCGGCTCGTAACTTTGAAGCGGTTTGACCTTCGGCGCTGGCTGGCCTAGTTCGTAGACGAAGGGGACCGGTGCAATGATCGGCTTCACTTTCGCGTCTGCATTGCGAACCCGCGCGCGAATATGAGGCTGCACCAATCGACGAATCGCGACCTGTTCGCTCGGGTCGAGCTTGGCCAGCATGTCGATGCCGTAGAGCAGGGCGTTCTCGGCCGCAGCTTCCGAGGAGTGATGCACGGTCGCTTGTTTGTCGCGGTATTGATCGAGCAACTCTTTCCATTCTTCGATCAAGTCGCCGGCCATCTTGCGTGCGCCGGAAGAGCCGGTGTCATCCCAATAGAAGTTGATGACCTGGGGATCGGTAAGCACATGGGTCAAGCGCAAAGCCTGTTTGGGAACGATGCCGTTCCCGCGGCCCTTGAAGCGGCCCCAGACATTGCGGCGGTCGTTGGTCTTTTCGATGGCCCCGATCAACTTGCCCAGCTCGCTACGAGTGACGTTCGTCTGCAGGATCTTGTCGATGGCCGCGCGGGGCAGGGCGATCACACCGGGTACACGCAGCGTTTCCCGTGGGTGCTGGCCAACTTTGACCCAGATACTGGTGAGTGCTTCGAACGCCGCGTGTACTGCCTCATCGCCGTAGAGCGTACGAACTTCAATCGGTTCATTGCGCACCGCATCCTCGGGCCGGAAATCCAGGCCGAACATGACATCGACATGGGCTTGATCCCTGAAGGCCCGCAGCACTTCGCCCAGCTCCATCAACTCGGACTGGAGCCGGTTGACCATGGCGACGGCCGCGCTCGTTTGGCTAAGATGCAGGTCCATACGTTTGTCCAGGTGATGGGCGGATGGCGCATTCTAGCGAGGTACTGTGGTTCTATACAGCCTCTGATGATTTTCGGATCGGGATGATTTCGGTGCTGGTCGATGGAGACAGTGTTTGAAAAAGAGTGAACTACCGGTAAAGCACTGCGCCACATGTGGTCTGCCCTTCACTTGGCGCAAGAAATGGGAAAGATGCTGGGATGAAGTTCGTTATTGCTCGGAGCGGTGTCGACGGCAGAAAAAGTCCGCGTCGGCCTCGAATCAATAACGGGCATCATCAGCCCGCTACCCGAGCGGTGCTCTGCCGGATCGTCAGCTGATAGGGCAAGGTCACGTGCCGTGCCGCCAGCGGGCGTTTCTCGATCAGGCTGATCAACATCTCTACCGCCTGCTGGCCGAACTGTTCGGCCGGCTGGGCGATGGTCGTCAGCGGCGGATCGCAGTAGGCGGCCAGTTCGATGTCGTCGAACCCGGCCAGTGAAACGTCTTGAGGTACGCGCAAGCCCATTTCCCTGATCCGTTTCAAGGCGCCGATGGCCATTTCATCGCTTTCGCAGAACAGTGCGGTGGGGCGCTCGGGCCCAGCCAGCAACTGCAGCGCACCGTCATAGCCGGCTTTCAGACTGAAATCGCCTGGGCAGATCATTGCCGGGTGGGGTGCGATGTCGGCTTCGCGCAGCGCCGCTTCGTAGCCCGCGCGGCGGTCGTGAGTCAGCGGGCTGTCGGCCGGTCCGTTGATCAAGCCGATGCGTCGGTGGCCCAGGTCGAGCAGGTGCTGGGTGACGGCTTTGGCAGCCGCTCGGTTATCCAGGCTGACGGTTGGATGACGACCGCTTTTCAGCACCTCGCAGGCGTTGACGATGGGCGGCACGTCCGAGAGCCCGCTGGTTGAAGCGAACGGGTCGTAGGCGCGCAACTGCAGAACCCCGTCGGCTTGATGGGCGTGTACCAGCTCGGCAAATTCGCGCTCGGTGGCTTCGCACCCCAGGGTGTCGCACAGCAGCACGCGATAGCCGGCGGCCTGGGCGGCTTTCTGGGCGCCGCTGATGACGCGGGCAAAAAAACCGTTGGCAATGTTCGGCACCAGAACGACCAGGTTGAACGTGCGCCGCGAGCGAAACTGCACGGCCATCAGGTTGGGTCTGTAGCCGGCCTGTTCCACGGCGACGTTGACCCGGTCACGGGTCTCGGGCAGCACTCGCTCCGGGGACTTCAAGGTGCGCGATACCGTCGCCACCGAAACCCCGGCCAGACGCGCCACTTCACGAATGTTCGACAAGTCCACCTCGTTTCTCGGGAATACCTAGGCGAAGCTTACCGCAGTTCGCGGTAGGGTCCGGGACCGATTTTCAGCGGCTGTCCGTTTGACAGAGCACAGTTTGGCGCCTAGATTCGATGTAAGGATGTAACCGGTTACATCGGCTGGTTGCGTATCGTACGTCAGACAGGTAACTGCTTTGAGGCTGGGTTTCATGCACAAGACAAGAATGGGGTTCGTCGGCGGTGGAGAGGGTTCTTTCATCGCCAAGGCACACCGTCAGGCCGCCGCGCTGGACGGGCGTTTCGAACTGGTGTGCGGCGCCTTCAGTCGCGATCCTTCGAATAACCAGCGGACGGGCAATGCCTTGGGGCTTCAGCCGGCGCGTACCTACGCGGACTGGCAACAGATGATCGAAGCCGAATCACGGCTGCCCAGTGACCAGCGCATGCAACTGCTGGTCAACGTCACGCCGAATCATCTTCATGCCCCGGTCGCTCGGCGGGCCATTCAGGCAGGCTTTCACGTATTCAGCGAGAAGCCCGCCGCGTTGAACCTGGCCGAGTTGCAGGCGCTCGATCGCGTGCTGCTCGGCAGCGATCGCCTGTACGGTCTGGCCCACGTTTACCTGGGTTACCCCATGGTCTGGGAAGCCCGTGAGTTGGTGCGCAACGGCGGGATCGGCAAGGTGCGCAAAGTCATCGTCGAATACCCCCAGGGCTGGCTGAGCCAAGACATCGCCCGCGATGGCAACAAACAGGCCGACTGGCGTGACAACCCGGAACAGTCCGGTATCGGCGGCTGCATCGGTGACATCGGCACCCATGCGTTCAGTCTTGCCGAGTTCATCGCCGATCAGCAGGTGCAATCCCTGAATGCCATGCTCGGCTCCCATATCGAGGGCCGCCGGCTGGACGACGATGCCAGCATGCTGTTCAAGATGAACGGCGGTGCGAGCGGCGTGCTCATCGCCAGCCAGGTCTGCGCCGGCGAGGAAAACCCGCTGAAAATCCGCATCTACGGCGAGCAAGGCGGACTGGAATGGCGTCAGGAAGAGCCGTCCAGCCTGATCCATCGCTCGCTGGATCAGCCCATGCGTGTGCTGCGCTCGGGCCTCGGACAGCCGTGGCTCAGCGCTGCGGCAACACGACGGATGCGTCTGCCGGCCGGTCATCCCGAGGGTTACCTGGAGGCGATGGCCAATCTCTACGTGGATTTCGCCAATACCATCCAGGCTGGTGGCGGCGGCAACCAGGCGCCGGGCGTGCCGGGCATGGAGGTGGGTCTGCGTGGAATGGCCTTCATCGAAACCGCCATCGCCAGTCATCGCAGCGATGCCAAGTGGACCGAGATGGTCTGTCCTCTGCACTCACGGAGCCTTTCATGATGAACGTTGCAACCGAACACGGACTGCGTGGACCGGGCATATTTCTGGCCCAGTTCATGTCGGACCAAGCGCCTTTCGACAGCCTGGCCAACATCGCCAGCTGGGCCGCATCCCAGGGGTACAAGGCCATTCAATTGCCCACGCTGGGCACTCGCTACATCGATCTGGAACGAGCCGCGCACAGTCAGACGTACTGCGACGAACTCAACGCCATTTGCGCAAACGCCGGCGTCCAGATCAGCGAGCTGTCCACCCATCTGCAAGGTCAACTGGTGGCGGTGCATCCGGCTTTCGATGCGGTGTTCGACGAGTTTGCGCCGGTCCACGTGCGCGGTCGGCCCGAGGCCCGTACGCAATGGGCCAGCGACCAGCTCAAGCTTGCTGCCCGTGCCAGCCAGCGGCTGGGTCTGAAAGCCCACGCGACCTTTTCCGGTGCGCTGCTGTGGCCCTATGTCTACCCGTGGCCGCAGCGGCCAAAGGGTCTGGTCGAACAAGGGTTCGCCGAACTCGCCAGGCGCTGGCTGCCCATCCTCGATTGCTTCGAAGACGCTGGCGTTGACCTGTGCTACGAGATCCACCCCGGCGAAGATCTGCACGATGGTGCTTCGTTCGAGCGTTTTCTGCAGGCGGTCGACCACCATCGGCGGGCCGCAATTCTCTACGACCCCAGCCACCTGCTGCTGCAGCAGATGGACTATCTGGGCTTCATCGACTGCTATCACGCGCGCATCCGCATGTTCCATGTCAAGGATGCCGAGTTTCGTCCCGATGCGCGCGCGGGTGTCTACGGAGGTTATCAGGATTGGGTCGATCGGCCTGGACGCTTCCGCTCCCTGGGCGACGGTCAGGTGGATTTCAAATCGATCTTCAGCAAGTTGACCCAATACGGATTCGATGGCTGGGCCGTGCTGGAGTGGGAATGCTGCCTGAAGGATTCGGCGCAAGGCGCAGGTGAGGGGGCCGCGTTCATCGAGCGCCACATGATCACACGCACCCAACGGGCCTTCGACGATTTCGCCGGGGTGTCTGCCGATGTTCATTCCAACCGGCGATTACTGGGCCTGCCTGAAGACTGAAATCTGCGAGCCTTCGACCGACACCTGCCATAACAATAAAACGGTGAGTGCAATGAAAACCATGAACGCGCGATTGAGCGTGATGATGTTCCTGCAGTTCTTCATCTGGGGCGGCTGGTTCGTCACCCTGGGTACTTTCCTGGCGACGGGACTGGGGGCAAGCGGCGGCCAGATTGGCCTGGCGTTCTCCACACAATCGTGGGGAGCGATCATTGCGCCGTTCGTCATCGGCCTGATCGCCGACCGCTGGTTCAACGCCGAGCGCATCCTGGCCGTGCTTCATCTGCTGGGCGCTGTGCTGTTGTATCAGCTGTATCGAGCAGCGGATTTCGCCACGTTCTATCCCTATGTCCTGGCCTACATGATTGCCTACATGCCCACCCTGGCCCTGGTGAACTCGGTCGCCTTCCGGCAGATGCAGGATCCGGCGCGGGAATTTTCCCGTATCCGAGTATGGGGCACGATCGGCTGGATCGTGGCCGGTCTGGTCATCAGCATGGTGTTCGCGTGGGATTCGGCGCCAGGCATTGCGGGCGGAGCACTGCGCAATACCTTCCTGATGTCGGCCATCGCCTCTCTGCTGCTCGGTTTCTACAGCTTCACGTTGCCCGCCACCGTGCCCCTGCAAACCAGCGGCGAGCGCCGGGGACTGCGCCAGGTGTTGGGCCTGGATGCACTCGGGTTGCTGAAGGATCGCAGCTATCTGATCTTCTTCCTGGCCTCGATCCTGATCTGCATACCGTTGGCGTTCTATTACCAGAACGCCAACCCGTTCCTGGCCGAGATCGGTTTCGCCAATCCCACGGCAAAAATGGCGATCGGGCAGGTGTCCGAAGTGCTGTTCATGCTACTGCTGCCGTTGTTCATTGCCCGTTTCGGGATCAAGATCGCGCTGCTGGTGGGCATGCTCGCCTGGGTGCTGCGCTACGTGTTGTTTGCTTACGGCAGTGGCGGTGAGGCGGTCGCGCTGCTGCTGATCGGCATCGCGCTGCATGGCGTCTGCTACGACTTTTTCTTCGTCTGTGGGCAGATCTACACCGATGCCAAAACCCCCGAGCGCTTTCGCAGCTCGGCACAGGGGCTGATCACGCTGGCCACCTATGGGCTGGGCATGCTGATCGGGTTCTGGGTGGCGGGGAAGGTGACCGACCACTACGCATCGGGAACGCTGCATGACTGGCGGAGTATCTGGCTGTTTCCGGCCGGGTTCGCAGCGGTGGTGCTTGTAGGGTTTTGCCTGATGTTCCGGCCCGAGCGGCGCGTGCAGGGGCTATGAACGGCATTAAACAGTCACCCGGCCATTTGCATCAGCCAGTCCTGCCGCATCTGCGGCACGGCTTCGACCAGGCGCCGTGTGTAGTCGTCGAGCGGTGCGCTGAGCGCCTCGGCCATACGGCCGTGCCGAACAATGCGTCCGTCGTGCAGCACGGCGACCTCGTGGGCAATTTCCCTGGCGACGTGCAGGTCATGGGTGATGAACAGATAGGACACGCCCGTTTCACTTTGCAGCCGTCGCAGCAATGCCAACACGTCCAGGGCAACCAGTGGGTCGAGGGCCGAGGTCGGTTCATCGCAGATGATCAGGGCGGGTTCTGCAGCCAAGGCACGGGCGATGCAGACGCGTTGTTTCTGCCCACCGGAAAGGGTGTGCGGAAGTCGCTTCGCAGTGTCCGCAGGTAGGCCGACCTGTTCAAGCAGTTCGGCCACGCGCCGTTGCCGTAGCGGTCGGCTCAGCCTGGTGAATGTCTGCACGGCGCGCTCCAGTTGATCGCCGATGCAGAGTCTGGGGTTGAGTGCGTTGTCCGGAATCTGATGGACCATCTGAATCTGTTGCAGATGCTCACGGGTCCGCCGACTCAGGCTTGGGTGCAACGGCTGGCCGTTGAGCGTCATCGACCCGCCCACGTCGCCGAGCAGGCCACAGATGGCTCTGCCCAAGGTGGACTTGCCTGATCCGGATTCACCGATCAGCGCCAGCGTGCGGCCTTGGCACAGGCTCAATGAGAGGTCGTTGAGCACCGGTCGCTGCCGGTAGCTTGCGGTCAGCGAGCGGATGACCAGCAACTCAGCTGCTGCGGCATCTGTGCTACCCAAGGTGCGACCCGCGCGCCCGGCATTGAGCAGATCCTGGGTGTAGCCCTGCGCCGGACGCTGGAGGATTTGCTCGGTGGTGCCATGCTCCACGCATCGCCCATGACGCAGCACCATGATCTGGTCAGCCAGTTGTGCGACCACCGCCAGATCATGGCTGATATAGATAGCCGCAACACCTGCCTGGCGAATCACCTGAGCGATCGCTTGCAGAATCCCCAGTTGGGTGACGACGTCCAGTGCCGTGGTCGGTTCGTCGAAAACAATCAGTTGCGGCGAACTGCACAGGGCCATGGCGATCATCGCCCGCTGCAGTTGCCCGCCCGAGACCTGATGCGGGTAGCGTGAAAAGAACGCCTCAGGCTGCGGCAGCGAGAACTGGGCGAACAGCTCCAGCGCCCGCGCCTTGGCGGTTTGTGCGTCCATCAGCCCGTGCAGTTGCGCGGCCTCGATCACCTGGGCTCCGATGGTAAGGGCTGGATTGAACGCCGATCCGGCGGATTGAGCGACGTAGGCAATGCGTTTGCCGCGAATCCGGCGCAACTCGGGTTCCGACAGGTGCAGAAGGTCGCGCCCTTCGAACAAGATACGTCCGCCGGCAACTGCCATGCCTTCGCGCAGATGACCGAGCAGTGCCTGCCCGATGGTCGACTTGCCCGCCCCCGATTCGCCAATCAAGCCTAGTACTTCGCCTGCCTCGAGGCTGAAGGAGACGTCGTCGACCAACAGCCGTTCAGGCTCGCCCTTGGCAGCGATCCGCAGCTGCTCGACACGCAACAGCGGCGCCGTTGCAACCGGTGTGAAATCAACCATGGTTGCGCGCTCCCCATTGGCGGGTGTTGGTCCTCAACAGCCAGTCGGCCAGGCTATTGATGCACAGCGCCAACGCGGCGATCGCCGCGCCGGGCACCAGCGCTGCCCAGACCCCGAACAGGACACCGTCCTTGTTGTCCCGGGCCAGGCCACCCCAGTCAGCGGTGGGTGGCTGGATACCGAGACCCAGGAACGACAGCGCGGAAAGAAACAGCAGAATGAACACGAAACGCAGGGCGAACTCGGCAATCAGGATCGGCAACGCATTGGGCAGGATCTCCCGCAACAGAATCCAGCCCAGGCGCTCACCGCGCATGCGCGCCACATCGATGAACTCCATGGCGGCGATGTCTACGGCCACGGCGCGGGCCACGCGCAGAATACGGGTGGCCTCCAGCACCCCGAGCACGAGAATGATCACACCCAGGGTCTTGGGCAGCGTTGCCAGAATGACCAACGCCAGAATCAACGTGGGTATGGCCATGAGCACATCGTTGACCCGCGAGATCAGTTGGTCGATCCACCCCCCTGCAGCCCCAGCGATGAAACCCAGCGTCGTTCCACACACGAAGGCCACCACCGCCGCGGCGGCGGTCACCGACAATGACGTGCGCGTACCCCAGATCAACCGTGACAGCAGGTCGCGACCCAGGTTGTCGGTGCCCAGCGGTGCCAGCGCCGACGGCAGGTCCCATGCGGAGCCGATCACCTGATCGGGGGAGTGAGGTGCCAGCCAGGGCGCGAGGAGGGCGACGACAACGAACAGGCTCAAGCCAACGATGCCGGGCAGGTGAACGATTCTTGGAGCGGGCATGGACTAGTTTCCGTGGCGTAGGCGGGGATTGGTCAACAGCGCAATCACATCGGCGAACAGATTGAGCAGGATGTAGATGGCCGCCAGGACCAATGCACAGCCCTGTACGACGGGTACGTCGCGCTTGGCGATGCTGTCGACCAGGTATTGGCCCAGGCCGGGATACACGAAAACGTTCTCCACGATCACCACACCCACCATCAAATAGGCCAGGTTCAGCACGATGACATTGATGATCGGTCCCCAGGCGTTGGGCAGCACATGGCGCCACAACACCCGCATCGGCGAGAGACCCTTGAGCACGGCGGTGTCGACATAGCTGCTGCGCTGGGCGCTGAGCAATGCTGCGCGGGTCATGTTGCTCATGTGGCCGAGCACGGCCAGCACCAGCGTGGCACCGGGAAGCGCGATCGCCAGCAACCGCTGCGACAACGGCATGCCCAGTTGCACGCTGCTGTTGCTGGGCAGCCAGGCAAGGGTCATGGAGAAGACGAAGATCAGCAGATAACCCGAGAAAAACTCCGGCAAGGCCACGGTCATACGACTGAACAGGTTCAGCAGTCCGTCGATCCAGCCACCGTGAAAGCGGACCGAAACCAGACCCATGAGCAGCGCCAGGGGCACCGCCACCAGCGCCGTGCTGCCGGCCAGGAACAAGGTGTTCTGCAGCCGTTCCGAGAGCGCGACGGAAATGTTTTCCCGTGAAGTCAGGCTGATGCCGAAATCGCCCTGCAGGATTCCGCCCAGCCAGTGCAGATACCGCCAGCCCGCTGGCTGATCCAGCCCCAGTTGCAGCTTCAGCGCCTGGATGGCCGCAGGGGTCGCGGATTGACCGAGGATCGCGGTGGCGGTATCGCCGGGCAGCAGGTTCAGGCCGATGAAGATCAACAGCGAAGTGGCCAGCAGCATCGCCAG
Source organism: Pseudomonas sp. RIT-PI-a (assembly GCF_001187875.1). Lineage (NCBI taxonomy): Bacteria > Pseudomonadati > Pseudomonadota > Gammaproteobacteria > Pseudomonadales > Pseudomonadaceae > Pseudomonas > Pseudomonas sp. RIT-PI-a. Next base: position 854,751 of record NZ_LGIR01000011.1, on the reverse strand, counting down.
GCCGACCGCCAGCCGTCGCACGATCATGCTCGCCAACACGCTTTGCCCTTCTGCGCCTACGCTAACCGGCAATGTCGCAGGCATGATGGCTATCCTTCCAGCCAGACTTTTTCGGCGGCGCGGTTGCCGCTCAGCGGCACGCCAGGCACCGACTTGAAGCCCTTCACATTGCTGCGCGTGGCCGCCAGCGCGTCGGCGTACAGCGGGATGATTTCACTGCTCTGATCCACCAGCATCAGCTGGATGTCGTGGTAGATCTGGCGGCGCTTGTCTTCATCGGCTTCGCCGCGCGCAGCCTTGACCAGTTGATCGAACGCCGGGACCCGCCAGGCCGATTCGTTCCACGGCGCATTGCTGGTGAACACCATGGACAGCAGGGCATCGGCAGTGGGCCGCGCGCCCCAGTTGGAGGTGCAGAATGGCTTCTTCAGCCAGGTATCGGTCCAGAAAGCGTCGTTCGGTACGCGTTCGATGGCCAGGGGAATGCCGGCTTTCTGCGCCGACTGCTGATACAACTGGGCGGCATCCACCGCCCCCGGAAAACCGGCGTCTGCCGCGTGCAGCGTGAGCGGTCCGGCGAAGCCCGCCTTTTGCCAGTGAAAGCGCGCGCGATCGGGATCGTAGGGCCGTTGCGGAATGTCCTTGGCGAAATACCGGTTCGAGGGGAAGACCGGGTTGTCGTTGCCCACCGAGCCATAGCCGCCCAGCACCGTGTCGATCAGCTGTTGCCGATCCACGGCGTACTTGAGCGCCAGTCGCCCATCAAGGGAATCGAACGGCGCGACATTGGCCAGGCCCGGCAGCGTGAAGATCTGGCTGTCCTTGTCGCGGATCAGCTGGATCGACGGCATCTTTTCGATGCGACCGACAATGCGTGGGTTGACCCGATTGATGATCTGCACCGAACCGCTGACCAGCGCCGCCACCCTTGCGGTCGAATCATTCATGGCCAGGGTTTCGACCGAATCGACGTGGCCGCGGGAAGGGTTCCAGTGATTGGGATTGCGCCTGACCAACATGCGCACCCCCGGCTGGAAGTTTTCCAGGATGAAGGCCCCGGTACCGATGGCTTTTTCGAAAGGTTCGTTTTCGGCAGTGATCACGAAATGGACCGCCGAAAGCAATGCGATGAACTCGACGTTCGGATCTGCCAGCGTGATGGTGACTTCGTGCTCGGCGCTGGCCCGCAGGTCCGTGACCGGCTCCAGATACACCTTGACGGGCGACGACGATTTCTCGTCGCGGTGGTGATTGAGCGACCACACGACGTCCTTTGCGCTCAACGACCGGCCGTCATGGAATTGCACGCCTTTACGGATGTTCAACACCCATTTGCGGCCACCGTCGGCGCTGGACCAGGATTCGGCGAGTGAGGGAACTATGGCTCCGGTGTCATCGACTTCCACCAGCGCGTTGAACAGCTGGCTGCCGGTGACGTACATCCAGCTTTCGAACCAGAAGGCAGGGTCGAGGCGGTCGGTGGTGGAGGCGTTGTCCAACCCGACCACCAGATGCCCGCCTTTTTTCGGTTCCAGGCTGTCCTGTGCGAAGCCTCGCAAAGGCCAGGCAGAGGCCATCGCCGCCGTCATGGCCGCCGCACCGGTGCCCTTGATGAAAGAACGACGATCAAACATGCAAGGCATCCTGTGCAGCGGGGGCAAGGTCAGCGTCGACCAGGGCGCTCGACAGCGCGTGAATGTGTTCCGGGCCGATGCCACAGCAACCGCCGACGATACTTGCCCCTTGGGCGACCCACTCCTGAGCCCAACGCAGATAGTTGCCTGGCTCGGTGTCCCGCCGCATCGCACTGAGGCCGACGTTGGCCCCACGTTTCTGATCCGAAGGTTCGAAGGCGTTGGCATAGATGCCCAGCGCGGAATTGCTCTGGGTGCCCGCTTCGAGCAGGGCCGCACTCATGACTTCAGGCGGGCTGCAGTTGAACAGAATGGCCGCCGCGTTCAGCTGCGTCGCAGCCGCGACGGCTGCAGTGATGCTTTCCCCGGAGCGCAGTTGAGCTTTGCCCTGAGTATTGAGTGCATCATCCAGGGTGAAGGAAAACCAGCGCGGACGTGGGTCGTCCTTGAGCAGATCGGCGACCAGCCGCACCTCGGCAATGGAACTCTGGGTCTCGGCCAGCCACAGATCGACCTGATCACTCAAGGCATCGATCAGCACCTGAAGAATCCTGGCCGCCTGCACCGGCTCGAACAGATCCGGACGATACGAGCCCAGCGCAGGAGGTAACGACCCCGCAACCCGAACGCTCTGCGCGCTGGCATCGGCCGCATCGCGAGCGATGGCACCCGCCAGGCGCGCCAGGGCCGCCCCATCGCGTTCGAAGCGCGCATCGCCGATGTGAAAGGGCACCACGGCGTAGCTGTTGGTCGTGATGATCTGCGCACCGGCCTCGATGAAAGCGTCGTGGGCCCGCCGCACATATTCAGGTGCCTCGATCAACGCCAGTGCCGACCATTCCGGCTGCCGAAACGGTGCGCCATTGCGCGACAACTCACGGCCCATGCCGCCGTCGAGAATTTGAAGCTGTTTGGCCATTGTTGGTATCCGAGATCCAGATAAGAAGTAGGTCGGTCCTGCAGCACCGATAGATAAGTGCTGTATTAACGCGTAGGGGTCCGACACAAAGAGCAGCGATAGTGTGTTGAAGCCGCCGCCATACAAGGCGTGCTTAGATTGAATAGAAATATAAATGCTGCTGCAACTTCCATGGTGGAATAGCGAGCTGAGTTTTAGCTATATATTGAAGTGCTGTTTGCTGAGCAACAGTGATTCAACACTTTGCGATGTAGCGGATCATATTTTCGCTATTAACGATTAGCGTGCGACCACTGCGCTATCCCACGCAGGCTCTTCCGGAAACCGTACGACCAGAAAATCCAGCATCGCGCGCAATACCGCCGATACATGCCTGCGAGACGCATACACGGCATGGATGCTCAACGTCATGGGCTGGTAGTCGGGCAACAGGGCGACCAACTCTCCTTTGCGAACAAGAGGCGCTGCCAGGTAGGTCGGCAACAGCGCGACGCCTGACCCGCACAACGCGGCCTGCAAGGTCGTGACGGAGTCGTTGGTGCTGACATTGCCATTGACTGCAACACTGCTGGGCTCGCCGTTGCGGGTGAAATGCCACAGGCTGCTGCCGTGATAGGAATGCGTCAGGCAATTATGCAGGGAAAGGTCTTCGATCGTTTTCGGCTCAACGTGGGTTTTCAGATAGCTGGGCGCGGCGCAGACCACCGAGCGGCAGGTGGTCAGCCGCCGTGCGATGAGGTTGGGGTCAAGCTCGTTGGTGATGCGAATCGCCAGATCCACGCGCTCGTCGACCAGATTGACCGTGCGATCGAGCAGCTGCATGTCGATCCGTACCTTGGGGTAGCGTGCGACGAATTCGGTAACGGCCCCAGTGAGCTGGGCCTGTCCGAACGAGGTGCTGGCCGTGATGCGCAGCAGTCCTTCGGGCTCGTCTTCGGGATGAGTCGCGATCGCCTGCATGTCCTCGGCCAGGTCGAGCATTCGCCGGCACAGTGGCAGCATTTGCGCGCCCACTGCGGTCAGGGTCAGGCGCCGCGTCGTGCGGTGCATGAGCCTGGCGCCTGTCCAGTCCTCGAGCTCCGCCAGAAACCTGGAAATCACCGGCCGTGAGAGCCCGAGCTTATCGGCGGCAGCCGTCTGACTGCCGCAGTCCACGACGGTGACGAAGGCTTGCATCGCCAACAACTTATCCATGATTAGGTCTATTTCTCGAAACAAATATGCAGCAAATCTACTGTTTTTCGAGCGATAAATCTCATCTAACCTCCATCCACCTCAACCTTCGAGATGGAATGTCCATGATCCACTTCATCGCACGACGTGTGTTTGCCAGCCTGATCCTGCTGGGAGGCGCAGGCGCGGCCCTGGCCGCAGAACCTCTGCGCGTAGAGGTCTACAATCCGGGCCCGGAGGCGATTTTTCCGGTGTCCTCGGTAATCGTCACCGGCGAGAAAGAGGCCGTTTTGGTCGACGCACAATTTGCCCGGCCGCAGGCCGAAGAACTGGTCAATCGCATCCACCAGAGCGGCAAAACACTGACTGCCATCTACATCAGTCACGGCGATCCCGATTACTACTTCGGCCTGCAAACCATCACCGAGGCCTTTCCCAAGGCAAGAGTGCTGGCGACCGCGCAGACCGTCGCGCACATCAAGCAAACCAAGGACAGCAAGCTGGCCTATTGGGGCCCCCAAATGGGGGACGGCGCTCCAGGCAAACTCATCGTGCCGCAGGTGCTGGAAGGCAACCGTCTCGAACTGGAAGGTCGACAGCTGCAGATCATCGGCCTGGACGGCCCACAACCCGAGCGTACCTTTGTCTGGATACCGTCAACGAAAACGGTACTCGGCGGCGTTGTGCTTTCCAACAACATCCACGTCTGGATGGCCGACACACAAAGTGCGAAATCCCACGCCGACTGGCTGGCCACGCTGGCCCATATCGAGAAACTCCAGCCTGTAACTGTCATCCCCGGCCACTTTCTGCCCGGTGAACGCAAGCCAATCGACGCGGCACGCTTCACGGCGGACTACATAAAAACTTTCGATGCCGAAACAGTCAAAGCCAAAAACTCGAACGCATTGGTCGCGGCGATGAAGGCGCACTATCCGGCGTTGGGCGATGAGTCGTCACTGGAACTCAGCGCCAAGGTCGCCAAGGGGGAGATGGAGTGGTAGTTAACAAGCGGACCTATTAGCGCCACAGCAAGTTGACCTGGCTGGGTGTGTTTGGCGGAACAAAGCGTGGTTCAGGTGTTGGATATTGGACAGTAGACAGGCGATGCCTCGCCGATTTCATGGGCGTCAGGACGGCATGTTTTTTGTACACGCTTTCTGTACAGTAAAACGCAACATTGTCCCGCTCATGGGAGGCATCATCTTCAATGACACGAACTTTCGCCCTGTCGGGCCTGACCCATGTTTGTGCGTTCGGATCCGAGGAGCAATTCCATAACACCAACGGCGGCACCGCCGGTCTTCCAATAGTGATCAATCCCGATGATTTCCTGGAAACCGAGTCTGGCAGGCAGTTCACGCCGGAAAGGAATCGTCGTGCGTGGAAGCTCGCCTATGCGCGCTTGAACGAAGCGCTGTCGAAAGCGGCCGAAGGCACCCATGTTTATCTGGTGATGGGCGTGCAGGGGGCGGGCAAGTCTCGCTGGGTGTCCGAGAATCATGGCCGGTTGGGTGAGCGGGCAGTCGTGTTCGATGCGGCGCTGCCTGCGCAACGGCACCGGGAAAAGCTACTCGCCATTGCCCGCACGCATCAGGTTCCAGTCATCGCCGTCTTCGTGAAGGCTTCCCTGGAGCTTGCCCGAGCCCGGAATGCCCAACGCACTGCTGACAAGCGCGTTCCCGAGGAAGCCTTGCACAGCGTGTTCCAGATGCTCGAACCCCCTACGCAGGAGGAAGGGTTCGTTTGGGTACAGACCATTGAGCAAACCGCGAGCTTGCCCGCGTCGCTATAGAGCGTGCGGGCGAGCGCGCCGATAGTCACTGGGCGTCTGGGCCATTTCGTGGCGGAAGTGGCGATTGAAGTTGGAGACATTTTCGTAGCCCACTTCAAAGCAGATTTCCGCCACGGAGAGCTGGGTCTGGACGAGCAGCCGACACGCGCGCTGGATTCGGAGTTTGCGCATCAGGTCGATGAAACCGTGGCCGGTGATGCGTTTGAAGAAGCGCGAGAAGCCTGCCTCGCTCATGCCGACGCGCGCGGCGATGGTCGAGAGGCGCAGATCGGTTGTGAGCTCGTTGATCAGGTAGTCGAATGCCTGATTGATACGTTGCGAACTGCGTGCGTCCAGCGATGGCGAGTAAAAGGCGCTGGCCAACACTCGAACGTCGCGCTTGGGCGCTCTGGCCAACGTGGACAGCAATTGCATGAACGCAATCAGCCGCTGCAGCCCCTGGGCCTTACCAATGCCCTCCAGCAAGGCGGCCGCTTGCAAGGCAGTGCTGCCGGTAAATTCGATGCCGCGTCGTGCCTGTGCCAACAGGCCGTTCAGATCTGAAAGTTCAGGCAGCGAGCCACGCAGGTTGAGCAGGGCCGCGCCATCGAACTGCAGGACCACGTCACGGCCGTAGATGTGTTCACCGGGCGCAACGTCGCCCATCCAGTCATGGGGAAGGTCCGGCCCGATCAGCGCCACATGCCCTGCGCCGAAGGGGCCAATGTAGTCACCCGCCAGAAGCTTGCCGCTGCCTGCTCGGATCAGGTGGATTTCATACTCGGGATGATGGTTCCAGCGGGCGAGCTCGTAGGGGTAGTCGTGCTCATACCAGCGGAAACTCTGGTCAGGGCCAGGCAGGATGACCTCGAGATCGGCGGGCCGATGCTCGAACAGGGCAGCGCGGTTATCAGGCATCGAGTGCCCCTTTTTTGTTTGTGGTGCGGATCGAGTACAGCGGCTCCAATTCACGCACCATACGCTGACCCTGCCCTGAGCAGCTAGTCCCTGCGTTGCGCCGGTTCAATACTTTTTTGATCGCACGCGTCGATGGATAGGACGGTCAAAAAAGTATCGAAATGACGTTCGCCATTCGTTTGAGCGGGAATATCGGGGGTGATCTAATCGGCTCGTACAGCGCTGCGGCCACGGCACGATCCGCGCGGCGATGGTCGACAACAACAATAACAGCTCCGGTCGAATCGGCCGGGAGCGGAGAGCCCCATGAAGATTACCCCTGCGCTAATTCTTTCGGCTGGTCTGTCAGTCGCCTTCGCCAGCCATGCTGCCGAGACCCTGACGATCGCGACGGTCAACAACGGCGACATGATCCGCATGCAGCGGCTGTCGAAAATCTTCGAGCAGCAGAATCCCGACATCAAACTCAACTGGGTCGTTCTCGAAGAGAACGTGCTGCGCCAGCGCCTGACAACCGACATTGCCACCCAGGGTGGCCAGTTCGACGTGTTGACCATCGGCACCTACGAGACACCACTGTGGGGGACCAAGAACTGGCTGGAACCCATGCAGAATCTGCCGGCCGACTATGATGTCGATGACATCTTCCCTGCAGTCCGCCAGGGTCTTTCGGTCAACGATACTCTCTACGCATTGCCGTTCTATGGCGAAAGCACCGTCACCTACTACCGCACCGATCTGTTCAAGGCCGCGGGCCTGACCATGCCGGAGAAACCGACCTGGTCTCAACTGGGTGAATTCGCCGCCAAGCTCAATGATCCGTCCAAGGATCAGTACGGCATGTGCTTGCGAGGCAAAGCTGGCTGGGGTGAAAACATGGCATTGCTCAGCACCATGGCCAACGCCTTCGGGGCGCGCTGGTTCAACGAGCAATGGCAGCCCGAACTCGATAGCCCAGAGTGGAAAGCCGCGGCGAATTTCTACGTCGATACGCTGAAGAAATACGGCCCTCCCGGCGTATCCAGCAACGGTTTCAACGAAACGCTGGCGTTGTTCAACAGCGGCAAGTGCGCGATCTGGGTGGATGCCAGCGTGGCGGGTTCGTTCACCACCGACAAGGAGCAGAGCAGGGTGGTCGACAGCGTGGGCTTCGCGCCTGCGCCCACCGAGGTCACCGACAAAGGCTCGTCGTGGTTGTACGCCTGGTCGCTGGCCATTCCCGCCACCTCCAAGCACAAGGCGGCCGCCAAGACGTTCGTTACCTGGGCAACTTCCAAAGCCTACATCCAGTTGGTCACCGAGAAGGATGGCATCACCAACGTTCCGCCTGGCACGCGCCTTTCGACCTACAGTGACGCCTACCTGAAGGCGGCCCCATTTGCCGAAGTCACCTTGCAGATGATGAAGCACGCCGATCCTTCCAACCCGTCAGCCAAACCGGTGCCGTACGTGGGCATCCAGTACGTGGTGATTCCGGAGTTTCAGTCGATCGGCACCTCCGTGGGCAAGCTGTTCAGTGCAGCGCTGACCGGGCAGATGTCGGTGGATCAGGCACTGGCATCTGCTCAGTCCACTACCGAACGCGAGATGAAGCGCGCGGGCTACCCCAAGAAGTAATCCGCCCACGATACCCGCCGGCCCGACGCCGGCGGTCACCGCCGCACAGGTAAACGCCCATGAACACGTCCCTCGTTCGAGACCAGCCTTTGGTTTCGGCCCCGTCACGCACGCGCCGGCTCCGCAACCCAGGCTGGTTTCTGGTATCGCCCTCGGTTGCACTTCTGTTGCTGTGGATGATCGTCCCGCTGGCCATGACGGTTTATTTCTCGGTGATCCGGTTCAACCTGCTCAACCCAGGGGAGAACGAATTCGTCGGCCTCGAGAACTTCACCTATTTCGTCACCGACACGGGCTTTCTGCCCGGCGCCCTGAATACACTGGTCCTGGTGGTCAGCGTGCTGCTGATCAGTGTGGTTCTGGGCGTGTTGATCGCCGCGTTGCTTGAAGCGAGTGAGTTCTTCGGACGTGGCATCGTCAGGGTGCTGCTCATTTCACCGTTTTTCATCATGCCCACGGTGGGGTCGCTGGTGTTCAAGAACCTGATCTTTCATCCCGTTTCCGGCGTACTTGCGGCGGTTTGGAAGTTTTTTGGCGCGCAGCCGGTCGACTGGCTGGCGCACTATCCGCTCCTCTCGATCATCTTGATCGTCTCGTGGCAATGGCTGCCTTTAGCAATCCTGCTGCTGATGACTGCAATGCAGTCGCTTGATCAGGAGCAGAAAGAAGCCGCACGGCTGGATGGCGCAGGCCCCGTGGCGATCTTCTGGCACCTCACGTTGCCCCACCTGGCCCGGCCGATTGCGGTGGTCGTCATGATCGAGACGATATTTTTGCTCTCGGTATTCGCCGAGATCTTCACTACCACCAATGGCGGGCCAGGGTTTGCCTCGACCAACCTGGCGTACTTGATCTACAACCAGGCCCTGGTGCAATTCGATGTGGGAATGGCCTCGGCAGGGGGACTCATAGCGGTGGTGATAGCCAACATCGCGGCGATCGTGCTGGTACGCATGATCGGCAAAAACCTGACCGACAACGCTTGAGGACGACGCCATGATGACACTCAAACAATCCCGGCGGCTGCAAAGCATCGTGCTCGGTACCCTGGCCTGGGCCGCAGCCTTGCTGCTGTTCTTTCCAATTTTCTGGATGGTGCTGACCAGTTTCAAGACCGAGATCGACGCCTTCGCCACGCCGCCGCAGTTCATCTTCACCCCGACGCTGGAGAATTACCTGCACATCCAGGAACGCAGTGACTACTTCCACTTCGCCTGGAATTCGATACTCATTTCCTTCACCGCCACGGCGTTGTGCATGTTGATCGCGGTTCCGGCGGCCTATTCGATGGCGTTCTACGAGACCAAACGCACCAAGCAGACACTGCTATGGATGCTGTCGACCAAGATGCTGCCGCCCGTGGGTGTACTGATGCCTATCTACCTGCTGGCCAAAGGCGCCGGTCTGCTGGACTCGCGGCTGGCACTGATCGTGATCTACACCCTGATCAACCTGCCCATCGTGGTCTGGATGGTCTACACGTACTTCAAGGACATCCCGCGGGAAATCCTGGAAGCTGCGAGGTTGGACGGCGCGACGTTGCGGCAGGAAATGGTGCGCGTGCTGCTGCCCATCAGCAAGGGCGGTCTGGCTTCGACCATGCTGCTGTCGTTGATCCTGTGCTGGAACGAGGCTTTTTGGTCGCTCAACCTGACGAGCTCCAGCGCTGCGCCGCTTACCGCGCTCATAGCTTCCTATTCAAGCCCAGAAGGTTTGTTCTGGGCGAAGCTGTCCGCTGTCTCGACCTTGGCCTGCGCGCCGATCCTCATATTCGGCTGGATCAGCCAGAAGCAACTGGTGCGCGGCCTGTCCTTCGGTGCAGTCAAGTGACCCATACATTATTGTGCGACGCCCCCCTGTGGGAGCGGGTTCTACCCGCGAAGACGCCCGCTCGAACACCATCTCCTTCCAAAGGACCACACCCATGGCCACTCTGAAAATAAAAAACCTGAAAAAGGGCTTCGAAGGTCTGCAGATCATCAAGGGCATCGACCTGGAAGTGCACGACCGCGAATTCGTGGTGTTCGTCGGCCCGTCGGGCTGCGGCAAGTCGACCCTGCTGCGCCTGATCGCCGGGCTTGAAGAGGTGAGCAGCGGCACCCTCGAGCTGGACGGCCGCGACATCACCGAAGTACCACCGGCCAAGCGCGACCTGGCTATGGTGTTCCAGACCTACGCCCTGTATCCGCACATGAGCGTGCGCAAGAACCTGTCGTTCGCGCTGGACCTGGCGGGTGAGAAGAAGCCCGACGTCGACCGCAAGGTCGCCGAGGCTGCCCGAATTCTCGAACTCGGAGCGCTGCTCGATCGCAAGCCCAAACAGCTGTCGGGGGGACAGCGTCAGCGTGTGGCCATCGGGCGGGCCATCGTTCGCAACCCGAAGATCTTCCTGTTCGACGAGCCGCTGTCCAACCTCGATGCCGCGCTGCGTGTGCAGACCCGCCTGGAGTTGGCCCGGCTGCACAAGGAACTGCAAGCGACCATGATCTACGTGACCCATGATCAGGTCGAGGCCATGACCCTGGCGACCAAGGTCGTGGTGTTGAACGGCGGACGGATCGAGCAGATCGGCTCGCCTCTGGAGCTCTACCATCATCCGGCCAACCTGTTCGTCGCAGGCTTTCTCGGAACGCCCAAGATGGGTTTTCTGCAAGCCCGTGTGACGGCCGTTCACTCCACTGGTGTGGAGGTCGAGTTCACCGCCGGCGCAAGGCTGCTGATACCCCGCGCAAGCGGTGCGCTGTCCGTCGGCCAGGCCGTGACCATCGGCATACGACCTGAACATCTGAGCCTGGGCGAACAGGGCCATGTGCCGGTGACTACAGATGTCACCGAACGTCTGGGCAGTGACACCTTCTGCCACGTCAACATCGCCTCCGGGGAAAGCCTGACGGTACGTGTCCAGGGAGACTGCGAGGTGCCCTACGGCGCTGCGCGTTACCTGACCCTCGATGTTGCCCACTGCCACGTGTTCGATGACAGCGGCCTGGCCGTAGCGCCCGCTGCATCGCGAGCCGCATGAATTCCAACAGGCGCGCTCGTTGAAGCCACGCGCCCCGCACCTCAAGGTAGACCCAATGAAACGTCTCGAAGGAAAAAGCGCCCTGATTACCGGCTCGGCACGGGGCATCGGTCGTACATTCGCCCAAGCGTACATTCGCGAAGGCGCCACGGTCGCGATCGCCGACATCGATCTGGAACGTGCCCGGGCGACCGCGGCCGAACTGGGACCGCAGGCGTATGCGGTTGAAATGGATGTCACCGACCAGGCATCCATCGATGCCGCCATGGCGGCGGTGGTCACGCAGGTCGGCAAGCTGGACATCCTGGTGAACAACGCGGCGCTGTTCGATCTGGCGCCGATCACCGAGATCACAAGGGCCAGCTACGACAAGCTGTTTGCCATCAATGTCAGCGGCACCTTATTCACGCTCCAGGCCGCCGCCAGGCAGATGATCGCGCAGGGGCATGGCGGCAAGATCATCAACATGGCCAGCCAAGCCGGTCGCCGAGGTGAGGCCTTGGTGGGTGTCTACTGCGCGACCAAGGCGGCGGTGATCAGCCTGACCCAGTCGGCAGGACTCAACCTCATCAAAGACAAGATCAACGTCAATGCCATCGCCCCCGGTGTCGTGGACGGCGAGCATTGGGATGGTGTCGATGCCTTGTTCGCCAAGCACGAGAACCGTCCTCTGGGCGAGAAGAAACGCCTGGTTGGCCTCGAAGTTCCCTTCGGCCGAATGGGCACGGCCGAAGACCTGGTCGGGATGGCGGTATTCCTGGCCGGCCCGGAGAGCGATTACATCGTTGCGCAAACCTACAACGTCGACGGTGGCAACTGGATGAGTTGAGCATCGCAGGGATGCGCACCGGATATCGGCTGCGCATCGGGGATCAAGTCTGGTCGCCGACCTTACCCTCCAACTTTAGTCCGCCCAGATCGGTAGACTTCTGGACAGTGTCGAAGAAGCGATGCAGCCTCAACGCATCGGCAAACGTGGCAGCAGTGTGACTGCCACTTCGTAGGTCCTCCGCGAAGGCTTTATAGAGGTGCCCCAATTCGAGGACCGCCGAGGGTAGCGAGGGGTCGGATATCCATTCATAATCCAGAGGTATGTCCAACACTTTGAGACTCTGGCCTGCGTTATTCGAGCCCTGGATGATGTAGTCATCCCCAACTTCGCCAAATGCCGAACGATTTGTGATCCGAAGATCACCTTCGCGGCCGGTGATGTCGATCTGAACACCGAACCCGTTGGCTTTTCCGCCTTCAATATGGGCGGTTACCAGGGTGTTCGTGCCTTTCTGTCCTATCAAGACCAGTTGATCCGGACTGGTGGCCATGACCTTTTGGCCTTCTTCGTCCAGGACCGTGGGAAACTGGTTTTTCTGCAGGGCACTGAGGCTGTCAGGCCAACCAGTCGCCTCGAAAACCATGTCCAGAAAATGCCCGGCATAGATGCTTACGACATTCGAGAAGTTTTCGACCGGTGCTGTCCAGTGTGCAGCCTTTCCGCGTTCGGCTCCCAGCAGCGGGATACTGACGTGAACACGAATAGAGCGAATTTCTCCAATCCAGCCTCGGGCCAATAGGTCTTTGAGGTAGCGATTGTGCGGAGCCAGGCGACGCTGCAGGCCCACGGCGTGCCGAGCGTTCTTGCGCTGCGCAAGTTCCAGCAGTTCCTGCGCAGTGTCAGTGTTGGTCGTCAGGGGCCATTCGCAGTAAACATCCTTGCCTGCTTCCAAGGCCATTTTGACTGGATCGGCATGTTCAGGTGTCGTTGTCGCCACGACGACGAGATCTACTTCGGGATGTCTGCAGAGCTCCGCGACCGTGTTTGCCACGAATCTGAAACCATGATCGGAGGCAGCTTTTTCGGCGACTTCACGGCGTCGAGCGTACACCGCAACCAGCTCATACTCCGCAAGCAAGTTGAGCACTCTGACATGACCATGCAAGGCCCAAGTTCCAGCGCCCACCAGGCCGATACGAATTTTCTTTCCAGGCGATTTTGAGTCCGGCACTTTCAATCCTCACGGTAGACAATTATTCCAATAGGGTGTGAAAAGATCATATTCCGACTGCCTGTGTGGAAGAAGGCAGGTGTGATTCAGTGCATCCATGACAGCCTCGTCATTAATTTCGCGCCCGACAGTGCCTGTGCTGAGTGATTGAAGTCGCGTGGGCTCGATGCCTCAGGCGTCCCTATTGAGCATCGGTATCCACCCTTATCTCCACCGACATACCCGGCCGCAGGCGCTCGAACAGCGGCTGATCACGATCGATGGCGATGCGTACACCCAGGCGCTGGGGCACCTTGACGAAGTTACCGGTGCCGTTGTCGGCGGTCATTGCCGAGAATTCCAGGCCGGTGGCCGGTGCCATCCGTTCAACGATCCCGCTGAACGTCGTGCCGGGGAGGGCATCGACCTCGAAATGCGCGGTCTGGCCGAGGGTGATGCCATGGGTCTGCGCTTCCTTGTAATCGGCAATTACCCAGCGGTCCGTTTCGACCAGGCTGAACAGTGCAGTACCGGCGCCGACGTAGCGGCCGACATGGGATTCGACACGGCCGAGCTGACCGTCAGCCGGCGCCACGATTCGTGTCCTGGAGAGCTGTATCCGGGCCGAGTCCAGCGCCGCTTTGGCCTGCTGCACTTTGGCACTCAACCCCTGTGCCGCCACCTCTTGGGTACGCACGTCGGCGCGCGCCACCTTGATATTGGCCTGCGCTTCGGCAAGCGCGCCTTTGGCACTGCGCAACGCCGCCAGCGCGGTGTCCCTCTCCTGGATGGACACCCCACCTTCCTTGACCAGCGCTTCGCTACGGGCGTAATCCCCTTGGGCGCGAAGCAATTCTGCATTGGCGGTGCCGAGTGCCGCCTGCCGTGCGCTCAAGGTCGCCACGGCGGACGCTTGAGACTGGGCATTATTGGCCAGGTCGCTCTTGGCGGCGTCGAGGTCGGCGACCGCCTGCTCGACACTGGCGGCGTAACTGGCAGGGTCGATCTGCGCCAGCAACTGGCCTTCGTGGACAGTTTCATAGTCCTTGACCAGCACGTTGGTGAGGTGCCCGGAGACCTCCGGTGCCAGAGTCGTGACATAGCCACGCACGTAAGCGTTATCGGTGTAGGGACCGTCATCACTGAAAGGAAAGAAACGCCATATGTAAAGCACCAACGTCACCGCCAGCAACGCAACCAGGGCAATTGCACCGAGCTGGATCAGGCTGGGCTTGGCAGGCTTCCAGGTATCGTCGGACGACTCGGACGGTGACGATTCGGAAGGAGAGTCCTTGCTCACGTGGGTTTCCTCTTTGGATGGCGATTGGAGTAGCTGGAATAAGCGGCGGCGGCCAGCACCACCAGCGTGGCGGCCAGTGCAATCACCAATACCAGGCGAAAGCTGTTCAGGTAGCCGATCACACTGGCCTGGCGGCTCACCTCGCTGGTCAGCGTGGAAAGCGCTGACGGATCGACGCGCGGATCGGTTGCGCTCAGGCGATTGGCATAACCGGAGATCGCATAGCGTTGCGTTGCGTACTGGACGCTGTTGAGCAGGGCCGAGCCAATCACACTGCCCAGGTTCTGCGTGGCGGCGAAAATCAACACGGTCGGCACCAGTACCTGCGGCCCCTGCTTCAGCACCTGCGAGACGCTGTAGAGCAGCGCCGGGCCGACGAACAGCGTGGCACCGAAGCCGATCAGGCACTGGGACACGATCAGATCCTGCGGGCGAACCGAACCGTTGCTGAAGCACGCCAGCAGCGCGCCCATGGCAATGCAGCCCAGCGCGGCGACCATCTGATACAGCAACGAACGCGGGTTCAACGTCGCCAGCATGATCACGATGCCTGCCAGCATCGCCACGGACACCCAGCCAAACAGGGCATGGTACTGATCGTTGTTGAGGCTGCGCAGTGCGAACAGGCCGGGCACACTGCTGGTCTGCACCGCCAGCGAGACACGTTCCAGCAGCGCGATACCCATGAACGTACAAATATGGCGATTGCTCAGCCAGCCGATGTCGATCTCGGGTCGCTTGCGGCACGCCTCGACCAGCAGGGCTGCACCGATGGTCAACACAGCGCCCAGCATCAGCTGGCCAACGAACGGAGCATCGTTCCACCAATAGGTGGACGCGGTAGCCAGCGCGCATCCCAACATGACGGCGCCACATGCCACGAACACACCCGTGATCAGATCCACCCACTCGAAGGTCTTGATGCGGTAGGTGGGTGGTAGTGGATTCAGGGCCAAGATCACGATCTGCAGGACAGGTATCAACAGCACCAACAGACGCAGAGTGGTGTTGCCGTCGGCAATGAGAAAGTCGACCGGCACCAGGCGTGCCAGTGGCTGAGCCAACTGGACACAGGCGATAGGCGTCGCCACCGCCAGAATCCGTTTGCTCTGGGGCAGCGCCGACATGAGGTAATAGACACTTGAAGCCACCGCCGTCGAGGTGGCCAGACCGTTCGCAGCGCGGGACAGTATCGCGGTAGTCAGATTGGCGAACAGCACATCCGCCGCCGCGGCCAGCGCGTAGAGCCCAAGAGCGCCGAACAGCATGAGCGGCAACCCGAACTGCTGTCGCCCCTTGATCACGAACAGGTTGCTGCAGGCACCGACGCCGACGAACACCCCGGTAAGCCAGACCATCTGGGCCGAATACGCCGAATAGCCGCCGGCCAGTTGCGCCAGGTTTTCGGTGATCAAGCTGTTGCCGAACGTGCCTGACAGGCTCATCAGCAGCGCAACGATCACATAGGCCACCCGACGGCCAAGGGTGTGTGGCGGAAGATAGGGCGCACCGGCAACGTTCGGGCGCTGGTCCTCGGTGAAATGGTAAGCGTGGTCAGTGGACATGCAGGTGGGCTTCGGGAACTTGAACGATCTGAACTTTGGTTCAGCTGAAGCGATTTAGTTCGAGGCGGTGTGGCGGCCGGTGCGCGGCGGAACGTCGCGTGCCGTTTCAATGCGCAGTTCCCGATTCTCCAGAAGCGCTTAATGCGTCTGGAATGAGAGATGCTGCTTGCCCACGTATTGTCCAGCGATGACCACGTTATCTATCTCTCGTTTGCTGCGGACGATTCGACCACGCGATCCAGTAAGCGATGCATGCGCAACGCATCTTCGAACGTGGTGACGTCACTGTCGCCCTTGGTTTTGCTCCGCGCATAGGCATCGTAGAGATAGGCGACGTCTTGCGCGCTGGCATCAAGGTGCGTCACCGGCAACGAGTTGTAACGACCTGGTACCGGCAACTCCACGAACGCCGTCGCGCCATCTTTCATGCCATAGACCTGCCCATCGTCGACGTTTTGGAAACCCCGCGGATTAAGAATACGCAATACCCCGTCAGTGCCAGTGATTTCGATCTGCAATCCGGTGGGGTGCCTTTGTCCGCCTTCCAGTTGCAGCGTGAAGGTTCCACCGCTTGGGAACGTGCCGATCACCAGCACTTCGTTCGCCGCCGCGTAGGGAATCTGTTCGCCTGTCTCCTTGATTGTGGTCACAGGCAGTTGGTTCTGAGATAGGGAGACCAACTTCTCGGGAAATTCAAGCCCATGGAACAACATGTCGAAGAAATGACCGCCGTAAACCGGCAGCAAATGAGTGAAATTGTCAGGATCGACCGCCCATCTGGCTGCCTCTGGCATCACGGCGCTGAACGCCTCGACGCCTACGGACATGCGAACGGCTCTCAGTTTGCCAACATAGCCTTGGCGCACGAGATCGTGCCAGTACCGCGAGCTAGGCGAGAACCGCCGCTGCAACCCGACCACATGGGTTACACCTTCGGTCTGAGCCAGTGCCAAGACCCGCTCGGACTCGGCTGTATTGGTTGACAGCGGCCATTCGCTATAGACGTCCTTGCCTGCCTCGACGACCTTTTTCGACAGGCGACCGTGTTCGGGGGTAGGGGCGAGCACCACTACCAGGTCCACCTCGGGATGGTTGATCAATTGCTCGGCATCATCGAAGGCATGTGCAATACCGAACTCGTCCGCGTAGCCGCGCACCTTCGCCAGGTTTCGCCCTGACAATGCCACAACCTCGAAGGCGTCCAATGCTTGCAGCGTCGGGATGTGCCCGTAGCGCGCCCATCCTCCTGTACCGATGATGCCGACGCGAATCTTGTTTGCCATGATGGATGCTCCTTGTTCATGAGGGTCGCGTGCCACCCGCAAGGCCGTGTCTTGCCTGAGGTCGATCAGGCCCAGAGCTTGCGGAACGCTCGGATGACGTCTCATTCTAGTCATCGAGTTTGGTCTGATTAAGTAGGCAGCAGGTCACAGCTCAGGTGACAGGCCTTCATCAATTCCGTACGCCCTGGCTCAGGCTGGCGCCGACCCGAAGACCGGTGATTAATGACGCGCAAGTCAACACTGTTATTCGGACAGGATGGATTAACACTCGGCACTGTTGGCTCTAGGGTAGGGGCATGAAAGTGGCACGTTGCAAATAGCGCCTTTCTACCCATCCACACACTGAGGCATGACATGAAGGCATATCATCTAGGCGCTCTCGACGGGCTTGAAAGCTGGCGTCTGGTCGACGTTCCGGAACCTGTACCCGGTCACGGGCAGATCCTGATCCGAGTGCACGCGGTTTCCTTGAACTACCGCGACGTGGTGATCGCCAACGGTCACTATCCGTTTCCAGCGCCGACATGCGACATGATCCCGGTGTCCGACGGTGCAGGCGAGATCATTGGCGTGGGGCCGGGCGTTCGCGGCTGGAAAGTCGGCGATCGCGTCGCCGGCATCTTTTCGCAAAGCTGGCAGGGCGGGCGGCAGCCCGACGATGCCTGGATAACCACGCTGGGCGGCGCGGTCGACGGCATGCTTGCGCAACAAGTGGTCCTCGATCAAAGCGGTCTGGTACGGGTGCCGGCACACCTGACGTGGGAAGAGGCCGCGACGTTACCCTGCGCAGGGGTTACCGCCTGGAATGCCCTCAACGGCCTGGGTACCCTCAAAGCAGGTGATACCGTGCTGGCTTTGGGTACGGGCGGGGTGTCGATTTTCGCCACACAACTGGCGGCAGCGGCAGGGGCCAGAGTTATCGTGACCTCGTCAAGCGACGCCAAGCTGAAGCGCGCCAAGGTGCTGGGCGCGCACGATCTGATCAACTACCGTACGACGCCGGATTGGCACAAGGAAGTCCTCCGTATCACAGAGGGCCGTGGGGTTGATCGGGTCATCGAGATTGGAGGGTCGGGGACCATCGCCCAGTCCATCGGGTCGGTACGCCCCGGTGGGGTCATCGCGCTGATGGGTCTGTTGGCCGAAGGTGAACCGGTGGATCCGGGCGCCATCCTCATGGCAGGTGCGATCGTTCGCGGAATCATGGTGGGCTCGCGGGAAATGTTCGAGGACATGAACCGGTCTATCGGGCTGCATCGTCTGCGTCCTGAAATCCAGCGTGTCTATGCGTTCTCGCAAGCCCGGACCGCACTTGCCGATCTGGCCAAAGGGCAGCATGTGGGCAAGCTGGTCATCCGCGTCAGCGAAAGCGGATAGCAGTCCGGCGCTCAGCTGTGTTCAGCATCGAGTGGCAGTCGAGCGTTCGTCCGCGCACATCAGGCTTTCTTCTGCACAAGGCCAGTGGCGAAATGCTCGACCATGAAGTCGACGAAAACGCGCACCTTGGGTGCCATCTGCCTGCTGCTGGGCCAGACAACGTGAAAGGTGCCGCCACCGGTCAGATGCGTATCAAGCAGCAACTCGAGACTCCCTTCGGCTAGCGCATCCTTCACGGCGAAGTCAGGAAGGCAGGCGATACCACGACCAGCGATGGTCAAGTAGAGCAGCGCTTCTACATCGCTGCAGACCATGGCGATCGGCAGCGCGACGCCATTGTGCTGAGACGTTTTTTTCTTGAACGGCCATTGGTACAGTTTGCCGGAGTTGCGCCAGCGGTAATGCAGACAAGCGTGTTCCATCAGGTCTGATGGTTTGCTAGGACGACCCTGCTTCTCCAGGTAACCGGGAGCGGCCACCAAGCAAGGCCGATAGGGGCCAAGAGGCCGAGACATGAGGCGTGAATCGCTGAGGTCGCTGCCCCTGATGACGACATCGAAACCCTCGTCGATGACGTCTACCAGGCGATCGGTGAAGTCCAGATCGAGCTCGATTTCCGGGTATCGCTCCATGAATGCGGCCAGACACGGCAATGGCAGGCCTGCGGCCAGTGCCAGGCCCACCCGCAAACGCCCGCGAGGAAACTGAGTCATGGCCGAAAGGTCATCTTCAGCGGCTTGGATCTCGCTGAGGATACGCTTGCAGCGCTCCAGAAATACTTCGCCTTCGGTGGTCAACCTGACCGTGCGAGTACTGCGCTGGAAAAGCCGAACGCCAACGCGCTCTTCCAACCTGGAAATACTCTTGCTGACAGCCGAAGCAGAGATACCCAACTGCCGGCCAGTGGCGATGAAGCTCTGAGTTTGAGCTGTCTCTACGAAAATCCCGATACCACCCAAGGTTTCCACGCGCTGCTTTCCTATTGATGACTTGGCTGTCACTAGTGTTGTTCACCTTAGCGATCTTATAGGCCTGGAGTCAACTCGCTAACATGCAGGCGTTACTGATCGATACAAGACTTGCCCGCAGGTAAGTGACTTTCAACAACTTTCAGTTACCACGCTTAGAGGACATCAGACCCATGAAGGCAAACCCATCCGCAAAAGTATGGTTCATCACCGGCGCCTCCCGCGGCTTTGGCCTAATATGGGCGATGGCGGCACTTGTGCGCGGCGATAAGGTGGCTGCCACTGCGAGAAATATCGATAGCTTGGCAAGCCTCGTCGAGCGGTTTGGCGACGCTGTAATGCCAATAAGACTGGACGTCACTGATCGCACAGCGGTATTCGACGCTATAGCGCAGGCCAAGGAACAGTTCGGGCGAGTCGATGTAGTGTTGAGCAACGCAGGTTACGGTCATCAGGGTGCGGTAGAGGAGGTCAGCGAGGCTGAAGCCAGATCACAACTGGAGACCAATTTCTTCGGAACGCGTTGGCTCGCACAGGCCGCCACCGCTTTGTTTCGTGATCAACGGTGCGGCCATTTTCTAGCAGTTTCCAGTGTCTTGGGGGTGTTCTCGATTCCCAGTTTCGGCATCTACAGCGCTTCCAAATTCGCCGTCGAAGGGTTGCTTGAGGCGCTGGCACAGGAAACGGCTGGCTTCGGTATCAAAACGACACTCATCGAACCTGCGGGCTACGCAACCGATTTCAACGATTCCTCGTCTGCCAGATACTCCGAGCCGCTAGCGGTCTATCAGCCTGTACGTGAAGGACTGGCTGAAGCGTTCAGTAATTACGCCATGGGCAACCCTCAAGCTACCGCCGACGCCATCTTGAAGGTGGTGGACAGCCAGGAACCACCGTTGCGTATTGCGTTGGGCGGTACGGCTATAGATGAGTTGTCGGCCACCCAACAAAAGCGCATGGCCACTTGGGAGACTTGGCGAGAAGTTTCGGTAGCCGCTCAGGGCTGAGTCGCTGCGGAACCGGCCGCACGAGCGGTTCCGCAGTCTGGTTGGGTGTTACAAAAGCATCGATCAGGGCGCAATGCCCTCGACGATGAATACTCGGTACTTGGCACCGCGCAAGCGGTGCTCAAGTGCCTTCTGGTACAGGGGGCTTTCATAGGCCGCTTTCGCTTCGGTTATCGATGGAAATTCAACGACAACCGCGCCATCGACAGACGGGCCCTCCAGTGTTTCCACTCGACCGTAAAATGCCAGAGGGGTAACTGGATGGCCTGCCGAAGCCGCGGGGGCCAGTTCCTCATACTTCGCGAATTCGGCCGGATCCGTGATGCTGTCACGGACATAGATCATATAAGCGCTCATGCTCGAAACCTCGCTGCGGGCCGGCCACCAGACCGGCCCGCCTTCATACGTACTGGAAAGGCGTTCACCGCGGAGGCAAGTCGCCAAGGCGCTCGGCAAAATTGAGCTCAAAATCACCGACCTTGCCCAGTCCGGCATCCAGCATGTGCTTGAAGGCATCTTGCGCCTCAGGCCACAGATCCACACCCTGAAGAATATGATTGGACGTCCACAAGTCGCCTTCCGACGGAACCCCCGCCCGACCGTTGACCATTTTCTTTCCGGTTTCAAGTGCTCGTTTCTCGAAGCGACTCATCCGGGTCGCAAGCGCATCGACAAAAGCATTCAGTTCGGCATCTGGCAGCGCCCGATTGACGAAACCGTAACGCTCGCCAATGTCAGCATCGAAATCCTCGGAGCTGCAGACGATCTCCAGCGTACGCGAGCGGCCTACCAGCGCACTCAGCCACTCCACGCCGCCGCCACCGGGAATCGATGATCCACCCACCTCGATCAGCGCAAACCGGGCACGTTCCCTGGAAGCGAAACGCATATCGCAGGCAAGTGCAAATTCAAAGCCCTGAGCGCGAGCACGTCCGCGCACCTTGGCGATGCTGATGACGGAAGATTGAGCCAGACGTGTGACGAATCGCGGCCAGTTCCCGAAGAAGGGCATGGCACCAGGCTGGTCTGGAACCGTGGTGCGGTTTTCGACGTCATGATGATTCATGAAAAAATCCTCGTCGCCGCTTTCGAACACGACCACTTTCAGGTCTTCGTCTTGCTCGATGTCGTCCATCAATACATTCAGCTCGGCGAACGTCGAGGGGTCGAACAGGTTCAGCGGCGGATTACTGAACACCACACGCCAGTATGATTTCGACTCGTGGATGATGTTGAGGCGTTTTTCCGTATTCATGGGGCACTCTCGTTTGCAGTGGCAGGCTGCCGATGCAGGTCGGCAGACGTCGGTTGGACGGATTCATGCTACGTCGTTCAGTGCGGCTGATTAAGCCGGTCAAACCGCACAATACCAGTGACTTTATTGTCATCAATCGCGGTGCTTCGAGTGCGCAACACGACCGCCCTTGCATCCGTGTCTGTACCACTGCAGAACGTAGACGATTGGTATTGATTACGCTTCAGGCACAGCAGCACTGACACGTGCGTCCCGGAAATAATGCAGTGCTGAGCACTCAAAGCCTTGCACCGACTGAATCGCAGACAAATCGCTGGAAATTAGCTGAAACGGTTCTTCTTCACTACGGTCACTTTTTAAGTCCGTCATTGCCGGCAATCTAAAATGCCCGGTGCGTTGGTGAAGATCCTGCGAGTGATGCGGGGCACGCCTAGGCATTCAATCGGGCCATCGAGCCACCTTCAAACGGCTCACCACATTCACCCTGCAAGCCTGGAAGGCCAGTTGGAATTCGCCTTATGAAAAGTACACCGCAGAACAGTTTGCACCCTGCCATCTTTGTCGATGCTCAAACCCTGCGTGCGCAGGCTCAGCTTCTGGTCGCCGAGATGAGCGAAGACGAGAAGTTTTCCTGGCTGTCCGGCCCGATGGCCATTCCCGTCGGGGACACGCAGAAGCCTGCAGGTGCCATTGGCTCCGCCGCTTATTACCCAGCCATCCCGCGCCTGGGCATTCCGGCCTTACAGCAGGCTGACGCGAGCCTTGGCATAAGCAACGTCGGTAACGTGCGTCCGGGCGATCACGCCACCGGCTTGCCCAGTTCATTGGCCTTGGGTGCGTCTTTCAACACCCGGTTGGCCTATGAAAGCGGCGCTCTGGTCGGTCGCGAAGCGCGCGCGAAAGGATTCAACGTGCAATTGGCGGGCGGCATCAATCTGATCCGTGAGCCACGCTGCGGCCGAAACTTCGAATATGTTTCCGAGGATCCACTGCTCTCCGGTGTAATGGGAGGCCATTCGGTCGCCGGCATCCAGGCGCAGGGCGTGGTGTCCACGGTGAAGCATTTCATCGCCAACGGGCAGGAGACTGGGCGAGTGATGGTCAGCTCCAATCTGTCGGAGCCTGCCATGCGCGAATCGGACCTCCTTGCGTTCCAGATCGCCATCGAGTTGGGTAGCCCTGGCGCGGTGATGCCGGGATATAACCTGATCAACGGCGACTACGCGTCGGAGAACGAGTTTCTCCTGAACCACGTACTCAAGGGGCAGTGGCATTACCCAGGCTGGGTGATGTCTGACTGGGGCGCGACCCATTCCACGGTCAAGGCCGCGCTGGCCGGACTCGATGTGCAGTCGGGCGCCAACCTGGACGACCAGGAGTATTTCGGCCAGGCTCTGCGCGACGCAGTCACAGACGGCCGGGTGCCGCAATCGCGTATCGACGACATGGTCACCCGGATCCTCACCAGCCTACTGGCAGTGGGTATCCTCGACCAGGCCGGGGCTGAGTCGAAGCCTCAGCCGATCGATTTCAGCGCTCACAAGCTGATGGCGCAACGTCAGGCTGAAGAAGGCATCGTGCTACTGAAGAACGATGCCGGGTGGTTGCCGATCCCGCTGAAGCGCAAACGGATACTGGTCATCGGTGAGCACGCTGACCACGGTGTGCTCTGTGGTGGCGGATCTTCGGCCGTCACGCCGCTGGGCAGCCTGAAGAAGGAAGGCACTACGATCATGGGTGTTGGTGTGGACAAGGTCTATCAACCTGCTCCTTTGGTCGCCGCTATTGCCGAGGAAAGTTCGGCCGAGGAGGTGACTTTTCTCGACGGTAGCGACATCAACCGAGCGGTGGTCGAGGCCGGCCGCAGCGACGTGGTGATCGTATTCGCTCAGGAGTGGCGTTCCGAAGGCCTGGATGCCGTAGGCCTCGGTCTGCCGGGTAACCAGGACGCGCTGATTGGCGCGGTCGCAGCGGCAAACAGAGCTACCGTCGTGGTCATTCAATCCGGCGGCCCGGTGCTCATGCCCTGGAAAGATGAGGTGGGTGCAATTCTGGCGGCGTGGTACCCAGGTTCAGGCGCTGCCGCAGCCATCGCCGGGGTGCTGTTTGGCAGGGTCAATCCCTCCGGCCGTCTGCTGCTGACCTTCCCAGCCAGCGAAGCCCAATTGCCCAGACCCGAGCAGATAGACCCCGAAACCACCACTTCCAACCCCGGTATGCCGCGCAAGGGCGGTATCATCCCGATCGATTACGACATTGAAGGTTCGGACGTCGGCTATCGCTGGTTCGCGCGCGAGGGGCTCAAGCCATTGTTCCCATTCGGCTTTGGTTTGTCCTATACCCAGTATGAGATTTCCGGCCTGAACGTGGCATACGGGGAGCACATCAAGGCGTCTGTGCAGGTTATGAACAGCGGCAAGCGGGCGGGCAAGTTGGTCGTCCAGTGCTACGTGGCCAAGCTGGGCGAAAAGGGTTTCGTTCGCAGGCTGGCAGGCTTCGCCAAAGTCGACCTGGATGCCGGGCAGCACAGTATTGCCGAGCTGGAACTGGAGCCTCGGGTGTTCGCCAGGTACGAGGAAGGACCTGATGGAGGTTGCTTCAAGATAGGCAAAGGCACTTATCGGGTATGGGCTGCACAGCATGCCGAGGCAGAGGATGCCTATCAGGATATTGTGGTGGACGAGGACCGTTTCATCGCGCCTTGAGGCGTGGCAGCCCTGACAAGAACCGCCTTGGACAGGCGGTTCTTATTGCCGGCTCGACCTGACCGTCAAAGTGCTACATCGGTATGTTTCCCATCGATCAACCGTTGAATGCCCAAAGGGTTGGCGTTTTGCAGCGCCGGTGGCAGCAGGGCGTCCGGGTAATTCTGAAAGCAGATCGGGCGCAGGAACCGATCAATGGCCAATGTCCCCACCGACGTCCCGCGCGCGTCCGACGTCGCTGGGTAGGGTCCGCCATGCACCATGGTGTCAGTCACTTCAACCCCGGTGGGGTAGCCATTCAATAGAATCCGGCCAACTTTCTCCTGCAAAAGCTCAGTCAGCCATCGATATCTCAACAGTTCATCGGCCTCACCGATAACGGTGGCGGTCAATTGCCCACGTAGACCATCGAGCGCAGCACCTAGTTGCGCATCATCGGCGGCTTCGATGACGATCGTGGCGGGCCCGAATACTTCTTCTTGAAGCAGTTCATCACGCTCCAGCAGCAGGCTGACGTCCGCTTTGAACAAGTGTGGCTGGGCCTGTCTACCTTGTTGCGGACTGCCCGCCAGCTGTTTTACGCCTGAGTGGGCCAGCAAGTGTTGCAGTCCCTTGCCGTAGCTTGCCAAAGCACCGACATTGAGCATGGTCTGAGCCGCTTGCCTCTTCATTTGCGCCGTGAAGCGCTCAAGGAAGGCGGTGAAACCGGCTGATTGCACACCGATGATCAACCCCGGATTCGTGCAAAATTGCCCGCACCCCAAGGTGACCGAACCCGCAAGTTCGCTGGCGATGGTCTCGCCACGGGCATTTAGCGCCTCGGGAAGAATGATCACCGGGTTAATGCTCGACATTTCCGCAAAGACCGGAATCGGCTGGGAACGCTCCGCAGCCATCTTGCACAAGGCATTGCCACCTTTGAGAGAGCCGGTA
This sequence comes from Pseudomonas sp. RIT-PI-a, assembly GCF_001187875.1. NCBI lineage: Bacteria > Pseudomonadati > Pseudomonadota > Gammaproteobacteria > Pseudomonadales > Pseudomonadaceae > Pseudomonas > Pseudomonas sp. RIT-PI-a. Next base: position 829,319 of record NZ_LGIR01000011.1, on the reverse strand, counting down.
AACCCCACAGCTTTGATGGACGGGTGCTTGACCAGCCATTCACCAACGCCTCCGCCATAGATCATATTGAACACTCCGGCAGGCATATCGGTGCGCTGCGCGGCACGCATGATCGCGTCCGCGACCCATTCGGCGGTGGCCATGTGGCCGCTGTGGGCCTTGACCACCACCGGGCAGCCCGCCGCCAGCGCAGAAGCGGTGTCCCCACCGGCCGTGGAGAAGGCCAACGGAAAGTTGCTCGCGCCGAACACGGCAACCGGCCCCACAGCGATTCGGAACTGGCGCAGATCTGGACGGGGCAATGGTTTTCGATCCGGGAGGGCGCGGTCTATGCGCGCCCCATAAAAGTCCCCTCGTCGCAGCACGTTGGCGAACAGCCGCATTTGCCCGCTGGTGCGGCCACGCTCACCTTGTATGCGCCCGGTGGGTAACGCCGTCTCCCGGCACACGGTGGCGATGAAATCCTCACCCAAGGCGTCCAGTTCGTCGGCGATTGCATTCAGGAAGTCAGCGCGCCGGAAGGCGGGCAGATTACGATAGCGCAGGTAGGCATCGGCGGCGGCTTTGGCAGCCGCGTCGACTTCCCCTTGCGTGGCCTGTGTGAAATGGCCTGGCAGCGCCTCATCCGTGGTCGCATCGAAACTTTGCAGTTGCACGCTGCCGGCGCCCAGTCGCTGTCCGCCGATGTAGTTCAGACCGATAATCCGGGTCATGTCAGGGCTCCTGATTTGATGATTGGGGACGTGTCGAAAACCGCTTCGGAACGCGGCACCGTGCCCTGCCGAGCGGTGGTGGCCGGATTGTCGAAGCGCACTCGAAGTCTCAAGTGATCGCACCGATCTGCCATGGCACAAACTCGTTCTGGCCGTAGCCATGCTGTTCGCTTTTGCTTTTGTCACCCGAGGCGATCCGCAGCATCATCCGGAAGATGTACTCGCCACGTTCTTCGATGGTCATGGAACCGTCGGCAATCCCGCCGCAGTTGACGTCCATGTCTTCTTCCTGGGTTTCCCAAAGACGACTGTTGGTGGCCAGCTTGATTGAGGGCGAGGGGGCACAGCCATACGCCGAACCGCGCCCGGTGGTAAAGGCAATCAGGTTGGCCCCGCCTGCGACCTGGCCGGTGGCCGAGATAGGGTCATAGCCGGGCGTGTCCATGAACACCAAGCCGTGTGCCTTGACCGTTTCCGCGTATTCGTAGACATCCACCAGGTCGGTGGAGCCTGCCTTGGCCACCGCTCCCAGGGACTTTTCCAGAATCGTGGTCAAACCACCGGCCTTGTTGCCTGCTGAAGGATTGTTGTTCAGCTCAGCATCCATACGCTTGCAATAGGCTTCCCACCACTGAATCCGTGCGATGAGCTTTTCCCCGACGCTTCGACTTACGGCACGGCGGGTCAGCAGGTGCTCGGCGCCATACACCTCTGGTGTCTCCGACAGAATGGCGGTGCCTCCTGCGGCCACCAGACGATCGACTGCATTGCCCAATGCGGGGTTGGCCGTGATACCGGAGTATCCATCCGATCCACCGCACTGCAGGCCGACGACCAAGTGCTTGGCGCTGACTGGCTCGCGGTTGACCTGGTTGGCTTCGGCCAACAGCGACTTGACCTGGGCGATGCCGCTGGCAATGGTTTTGGACGTGCCGCCTGTGCCCTGAATGGTGAATGTACGCAGCGAATCGCTGCTGGTCAGGCCCTGGGCCGCCAGCAGATCCGGAATCTGGTTGGTCTCGCAACCCAGGCCTATCATCAGCACCGAGGCGAAGTTGGGGTGAACGGCATACCCGCCCAGCGTCCTGCGCAACATGGCCAAGGCCTCGCCACCGGGGTCCACCGCGCAGCCCACACCGTGGGTCAGTGCGACGACGCCGTCGACATTGGGGTACTCGATCAATGCTTCCGGGTGGATGTCGCGGCGGAAATAGTCGGCAATAGCCCGTGCCACGGTCGCCGAGCAGTTGACGGATGTCAGGATGCCGATGTAGTTGCGTGTCGCCACGCGGCCATCGGCGCGTACGATTCCCATGAACGTTGCTTCTGTAGGCGAGGGTCTGCCTTTGGCGTCGACACCGAAGGCATAATCCCGAGAGAAATCGCCCATGACCACGTTGTGGACGTGCACGTGTTGTCCGGCGGCGATTGGCTGACTCGCGAAACCGATAATCTGCCCGTAACGGCGCACTGGCTGACCCACGGCTATAGGCCGAGCCGCCACTTTGTGTCCAGAAGGCACAGGCTCCAACACCTCGATACCTTCGTTGAGCACCAGATCTTTGACCAGCGGTTGCCGCGCAATCAACACATCGTCCAGCGTGTTGAGTCTTATCACGGCATTGGCAGCAGTTTCGCTGCCTGTTGTAGTTATGAGTTGCATCACGGTTGCCTCGCTTTTGCAATGGGCGCAATGGGAATGGAGCCTGCAGGGCAGCTCACGCCAATCCACGCTCGCGATAATCGATAAGACTGGAGAAAAGCATCAATCCCGACGCCATGACCACGAAGAAAATCAGTGCCAGGAAGTACGAGCCGGTGTATTGCACGATCAAGCCGATCAAAATGGGTACGATCACGCCGACCATGTTCCCGCAGAAGTTCATGCTTCCGCCAAGCACGCCGGCTTTGGACTGGCCGCCGAGGATGGCTGGCAGGCACCAGTACATGCCGCACCAGCGAATGAAGAACAGGGCCACGCACAGCAGCGAAATCACGGTCAGCGCGTCGCTGCTGTAAGCCACGGCGAGAATGCAGATGGCGGCAATCGCTGCAGAACCTGCGAACATGCTGCGCATGACGGTATTAGGTTGGCCGCCGGCCGCTTTCCATTTGTCGGAGATCCAGCCGCCGAACAATTCGCCGATGAAACCGCACATGAAGATCAGAAAGGTCGCACCGCCCATGGCCTTGATGTCCAGGTTGTGAGCTTTGTGCAAGTAGCTCGGCATCCAGGTGAGCAGCCCGTAGAACACGCTGTTGTAGCAGGCATACCCGGCAAACATGGCCAGCACCGAACGGCTTTTGAGCAGTTCCTTGAGGACCGCTTTGCGCCCACCCGTAGCTTTTCGGGCCGCTTCATTGGCCTCGGTAATGTAAGCCAGCTCTGCGGCGTTTACCTTGGGGTGTTCACTTGGATGGTTTCTGATGTACCACCAGGCCCATATCCCGGCGACCATGGTGCCAACGCCGGCAATGACGAACGCGATGCGCCACGAGTCGAGCCAGGTGATCAATCCTGCGATCAGAATGGCGCCGAACGCAGTACCCAGTGGTGCGCCGCCATCGACCAAGGTTGCGCCGCGCCCACGCTCGTTGGGCGTAAGCCAGGCACCGTTGAGCTTGGCTCCGGCGGGCATGATCGGCGACTCGGCGACGCCCAGCCCGATACGCGTGATCAGCAAGGTGACCCAATTGTGTGCGGCGCCTGCAAGGGCCTGGAAAAGCCCCCAGCCAACGGTTGCGATGCCGACGATGTTGCGGGTCTGAAAGCGGTCGAGCAGCATACCGCCAGGAATCTGCATCAATGCATACGACCAGAAAAACGCACTGAGCATCAATCCTTCAAGCGCCGGCGTCATGTTGAAATCAGCGGAGATCAGCGGCAGCGCCACCGACAGCGAGGCGCGGTCGATGTAGTTGATCGCCGAGAGGAGTAGTAGCAGCAGGAATATCCGCCAGCGCACCGTGGTTGGACGTGCACTCGCCGCATTCGTCGATGCAGCAGCCGTAGCGACCTGTACATTGCCAGTGGTCATATTCATCTCACTCTTATGTTTATTATGAAATGCGTTATTTGCAGGTGGCCCCCTCAGGGACTTCTACCCGTCACAGTGATTTCACGTCGCCAACGCTGAACGCCGAGGCGGCAACGTCGATGGTATTAACCAGCGATTTGCCGAACTCGTTCATGCTGACTTCGAAGCGATCGCCCGGCTGGGTTTTCACATTGTCCGCTACGGACAGGGTAGCCGTGCCGAAGAAGTGCACATGCACATCCCCCGGACGCAGGAACTGGTTGTACTTGAAATGGTGATACTCGAGGTTCGTCAGGCTGTGGCACATGTTGTCCTCGCCACTGAGGAATTCTTTTTCCCATAACACCTTGCCATCGCGCCAGATCCGGCTGGTACCGACCAAGTCGCGGGGTAATTCACCTACACGCAGCTCGGGCCCATAGGCGCAGTTACGCAACTTCGAATGCGCCAGATACAGGTAGTTGCGACGCTCCATGACGTGGTCCGAGAACTCGTTGCCCAATGCGAAACCCAACCGGTATGGCTTGCCGTCTTCACCGATCACGTAGAGGCCGGTCAGCTCAGGTTCCTCGCCCGCATCCTCGGCGAAGGGAGGTGACTGGAAGGCCTGGCCTGGACGTACCACGATCGAGCCGTCGCCCTTGTAGAACCATTCAGGCTGAGCGCCGACGGTACCGGCTGCCGGGCGGCCACCGTCGATACCCCATTGGAACATCCGTGCCGTGTCAGTCAGTGCGGCCTGATCGTCAAGCTTGTTCTGGTGCATCTTGTCGCGAGTCGAAGCGCTACCCAAATGCGTGAGGCCAGTGCCACTGATCAGGCAGTGAGCCGGGTCTTCATGGTCCAGTGGCGGCAGCACACGGCAGGCCTCCAGCAGCTGGGTATAACTTTCTGCACCCAGCGCGGTGCCCACGCTCTGTATTTCCTGCTGCAGGCTGCGGCCGTTGGCGATCGCGGCCAGAGCCAGGGTGCGAGTACTGGCAGTACCTTTGATGACTTGGATCGAGTCACCTTCGACCGCGCCCACGCGGCGTTCGCCGGAGGCATCTTCAAACTGGATCAAGCGCATGGTGAGTCCTTGATTTGTTGTTATCGTTGGGCCCACTTTAAATTTCCATGACCTTGTTGCCTAATGAGAGTTACGACCCTAGCGATAACTTTTAGGTATACCCATGCTCCCGTCCGTTTCATTGATCGTCTCTCGCCTGCGGCTCAAACAACTGAGACTGTTGATTGCTCTCGACGAGCATGGCTCTGTGCGCAAAGCTTCCGAAATCATGGCGTTGTCGCAACCGGGCGCCACCAAGGCATTGCAGGAAATCGAGGCCGTCTTCGGCTCTAGCCTCTTCGAACGCACCAGCAAAGGTCTGGAGGCCAACGATCTGGGGCGCTGCGTCATTCGCTATGCGCGTTTGATCCACACCGATCTGGAGCATCTTCGCGAAGAAATGGTCGGGATCCTAAAAGGGCAAGGCGGCCGCCTGGCCATCGGCACGATCATGGGGGCTGTGCCGGCGCTGGTAGATAGCCTGGGACGATTGCGTGAAAAACAACCGGAGCTGTCGATCAGCATCGTCGAGGACACCAGTTCGCGACTATTGAGCTTGCTGGATCAGGGGAGGTTGGACGTCGCGATCTGCCGAACCAGCGTGAGCCCACGCCCTGGTGCCTATACGACGCGCTTCCGCGCCCAGGAATCTCTGGTAGTAGTCACCAGCCCCGCCCATCGCCTGGCGCATGCGCAGGATCTGCAATTGGCCGACCTGATGGACAGCCGCTGGGTCGTCTTCCCGGTGAACATGCCCATGCGCTTGACACTGGAGCGAGAGTTTCGTCAGGTAGGCCTGAGTTTCCCGCTCTACGCGATCGAAACCTCTTCGACGTTCACGACGTTATCTTTGTTGCTCAAAGACCCCAACCTGGTGGCCGTGATGCCAAACGACGTCGCCCAAACAGCGCTGGACCACGGCATGTTGGTCAAGCTGGCGCTGACCATCGAATCAACTAGCGAGCCTTATGAGATCGTCACCCGGGCCAACGTTGAATACACGGCCTCGATGGTCTTGCTGATTGAGGAGATGACCGGGGCGGGTTTGCGCTGACCCTTCAGGAAGGTTCGCCGGGCGTGATCCAGAACATTGCTAGAAATGACCTTGCCGGTGACTTGCGACTGCCTCAGATACGGAGCATGATGCCTCCCACTATAGGGTAGGGGGGTATGGTATGGCGCACACCAAAGCGGCGAAAGAACAGTTGCTCAAACGGGTCAAACGTATCGCTGGCCAGGTCCAGGCCATCGAACGGGCACTCGAGGACGACGCCGAGTGTGCCAAGACCCTTCATTTGGTGGCAGCCACCCGTGGTGCTATGAACGGCTTGCTTGACGAGATCCTCGAGGACCATGCCTGGGAGCACGTTGCCAAGCCTGGCTTGAGCGATGAAGAACGAGCCAAAGGCACCGAGGAACTGCTCGAAGCCGTTCGCCGCTATGGGAAATGACATCGCCATGACCAACGCCTCGCTCCAGCACAGCCACAGTCATGACTTCCTCGGCGTCGACCATGATCACAACGCTCGGCGTACGCTGTGGGTTGTGGCACTCACCGTGGTCATGATGATCGGCGAAATCGCAGCTGGCTACGTCACCGGTTCGATGGCATTGCTTGCCGACGGCTTCCATATGGCCACCCATGCAGCTGCTTTGGGAATATCTGCGGCAGCCTACGGATTTGCGCGCAAACACGCGGCCAACGATGCCTTCAGTTTCGGCACGGGCAAGGTAGGGGATCTGGGTGGGTTCGCCTCAGCGCTCGTCCTGGGTCTGGTTTCGGCGGGTATCGGCGTCGAGTCAGTCATGCGCCTGTTCCAACCGACGTCGGTTCAGTTTGGCACCGCGACGCTTATTGCGGTTGTCGGCTTGATCGTCAATATCATCAGTGCGCTACTGCTATCGGCCGGCGGTAACAGCCATGGTCATGGTCATGGTCATGGTCACGATGATCATCATCATCACCACGAACCGGCCCATGGTACGGACAACAACCTGCGCTCGGCTTACGTGCACGTCATGGCTGATGCAGTCACGTCGGTGCTGGCCATCGCTGCATTGCTGGCCGGCAAGTTCCTGGGTTGGGTGTGGCTTGACCCATTGATCGGTCTGGTAGGTGCCGTGGTCATCGCCCGTTGGGCGTATTCACTGATGAAAGACACCGCGGCTGTCCTGCTGGACAGAACAGACGAGCATGTAGCGCAGGAAATTCGCGAACTGCTACAGGGCGAAGGTATTGAAATCACCGACCTGCACGTCTGGCGGGTCGGTCCGCAGGCGCGAGCGGCGATTGTCAGCGTGCACGGCGATTCTGGACGCTCTGCAGATGACGTTCGGACCGCACTGAAGTCTGTGCATGAGATCAGTCACCTGACAGTTGAATATCGACTGGCATGACACCTGGGCGGCGCAGATTTCGTCTACTTGAATTCATAGCCCGCTTGGCGGGCTACTGAATCCGGTCCTGAACTAAAACCAGCGATCCAACCTCGGTCAGTTCTGCAGCGCCTGCACCGAACCGCCGTCGACACGAAGGTTGCTGCCGTTGATGAAGGACGCGCGTTCAGACACCAGCAACGCGATGGCGGCGGCCACTTCTTCTGGCTTGCCACGGCGTTTCTGGACGATGCCAGGACGCTCTTCTTCGAGGAAGCTTTCAATGGCTTCTTCGAAGGACACGCCCAGTTCTTCGGCGCGCTTCTTCATCATCCCGTCGGTCATGGGTGTCTCGATGAACGCTGGAGCCACGGTATTGCACAGTACGCCGTGAGCGGCTTCTTTGTAGGACAGGTTCTTGATGAATGCACCCAGCGAGGCCTTGGCAGTGTTGTAGACCGCTTCTTCCCAGTACGGCTGCACGGCGTTTTCGGACGTGATGCAGACGAAGCGGCCCCAGTTGCGGGTGCGCATATCAGGGATGGTTGCCCGAGCGACGCGCACGGCAGAGAAGAAGTCCGTGTTCCAGGCTTCCAGGTAGTCCTCGTCCGAGAGCTCCAGCGGATCACCCTTGGCACCCGTGACGCCCGCAGTGTGAACGACGATGTCGATCTTGCCGAACTTGTCTCGACCAGCCTCGACGACGCGCGCGACCTGGTCCTGCTGAGTCATGTCGGCGGCCACGAACACGCTGTCGGCTTTCAACCAGGTGTAAGCCTCTTCCAGCTTCTGCTGATCCATGTCACTGAGCACCAGTTGCACGCCTTCTTCATGCAGCTGTCTGGCAGTCGCCAAGCCAACGCCGCCGCTGGCACCGGTAATGAGTGCAACGCGGCCTTTGATTCCCAGATCCATATTCACCTCGCTCAACGATTATGCCGACATGGCGGCGTTCAAATGCATGTTTCAAACCGGGTGTAGCTAGAAGATGGTCATTTACTGCACTGTTCCTTCGCGAACGTCAGCATCAACTTCGCCAGTGCTTGAGGCGTCTGCATCGGCATCAGATGACCCGCGTTCGGAATGACTTCCAACGTACTGCGCGTAAAGGCCGCCAGCGTGGTGAGGCGCTGCTCTTCGGGCCCCGGCACCTGCTCATCGAGCTCGCCACAGACCAGTAGCACCGGGTAATCGATCGTCCCCAATCGGGCAGTCCAGTCTTCACGACTGCCGTGATCGACCCAAGCGCACCAGGCATCGAGGTTCAGCCGTTGGGCATCGGCGATGGCGACTTCGCGAACGTCGTCAGGTAGGCGCAACGTGCTGGATTCATCGACGAAGGCTTCAGCCTCGGGACGCGTCTTGGCATAAGCGCGTTGCTGGTCTCGGTCGGCATCGCTCATCGGCTGTGGGCCGGGGGGCGAGGGCGCGACCAGTACAAGCCCGCTCAGGTAGTCGGGCCGGCGTGACGCCAGCACCACGGCGACCTTGCCTGTCATCGAATGACCCACCAACACGCAGTTCGTCAGGCCCAGTTCCCGGATGCATAGATCCACGTGCTCGACCATTGCTTCGACGCTATACCCCTCGACCTGCGCCGCATCGCCGAATCCCGGCGTGTTGATCGCTATGCACTCATGTTGGCCGTCGAGATAGGGAAGGGTAGGAAACCAGGTACGGTGGGACCCGCCCAGGTAATGCATCAGCACGAAGGTGGGCGCCCCGTGGCCTTGTCTGCTGTGTGGAAGCATGGATATGACTCGTGAGGGTTTGCCAATTGAGGGGGGCGAAGAAAGCAAAGTTCAGTCGGATTGCGAGGGCACGCCAGAGCAGGAAAATCAGATACGCATTATCAATGGCTGTCGAGAGCCGACGGCATGTCTATGCTGCCGGCGATGAGTAACGTGGTCATCTGGAGCTCGTTCAGTGGCCGGCTGAACAGATAGCCTTGCCCTTCATGACAGCCATTGCGCTGCAAGAAACCGAGTTCCAGGACATCCTCGATACCCTCCGCTACTACACAGTGCTGCAGGCTCGTGCCCATGGCGAGAATCGCGGCGACCACTGCAGCGTTATCTGAGCGCGAATCAACATGTCGAATGAAGGATTGATCAATCTTCAAGACGTCGAACGGCAGTTGAGTGAGATACGCCAGGCTGGAGTAACCGGTGCCAAAGTCGTCCAGCGCCAGACTCAGGCCAGCGCTCTTGAGACTCGCCAATATTCGGCGATTGAAGGGCAGGTCAGACATCAGCACGCTTTCGGTCAACTCAAGTTGCAGCGTACCTTGGGCGATCCCCGTTTCCTGGAGAATCGACTGGATGTCATTCACATAACCGGCGTGCGCCAACTCGATCGTCGACACGTTGACGGCAATGCAGACATTTTTCAGCCCCTGCTGCTCCCATCGCCGAATTTGCCGACACGCCGTCTGTACCACCCAGTTACCGATGGGAATGATCAACCTGCTGTCTTCGGCAATAGCGATGAAGCGTGAAGGGGCGATTAGGCCCTCGCGCGGATGTGACCAGCGCAACAAGGCCTCCACCCCAGTTATTTGGCCTGTACTCAGATCCACTTTGGGTTGGTAATAAAGCATGAACTGGTCAAGCCGCAGGGCATTGCGCAAGTCAGCTTCGATGGCCTGACGCTCCACAACATTGGCATTCATGGTGGGTCGGAAAAACTGATAGCGATTGCGACCTTTCACTTTGGCATCGTAAAGCGCGGTGTCGGCATGCTTGATCAGGTCTTCAACGTTGGAAGCATCGGTGGGGAAAAAGCTGATACCGATACTGGCGGATATATGAAGCGTACTTTGGTTTATCTGATGCCCCGCATTGATGGCTTCCAAAATCTTCTTGGCAATGACTTCGACGTTATCGTCCACCTGCAAAGCTGGCAGTAACACCACAAACTCATCGCCGCCCTGACGACTTACGGTATCCGAAGCCCGAACGCTGCGGGTCATGGCGGTCGCCACAGCGAACAGAAGTTGGTCGCCTACCGTATGGCCGAGCGAATCGTTGATGTACTTGAAATTGTCGAGGTCGATAAACATCACGGCCAAGCGCTGATTATCGCGCCGTGCGGTGCGGACGGCCTGTTCCAGACGATCCTGGAACAACACTCGATTGGGCAACCGAGTCAGGTAGTCGTGCTCGGCCAAGTAGGTCATTTTCACTTTCATGGCGCGCGCCTCGGAGACGTCATGAAACACCACCACGGCGCCAGTCAGATCACCCCGATCATCAATGATTGGAGCAGCTGAATCTTCGATATCCACCCGGTTGCCATTACGTTTTATCAGTACCGCCCCCGCACTCAGACCCGCTGCCGAACGCTGCTGCATAGCCAATTGCACAGGATGTAGCTCATCTCCAAGCGGGTCGTTGATATCAATGGACATCACTTTGGTGATGGATTGTCCTTTGGCCTCGGCGCTGGACCAGCCAGTCAGCACTTCCGCAGCCGGATTCATGAAATCGACGTTGCCGTTGGCATCGGCGCCGATCACGCCATCGCTGATGGCATTGAGCGTGACCTCGGCTCGCACCGCGCGCAGCTCCATTTGCCTGAGCATGCGAAAGCGCGAGATCAGATCGCGAATCAGCTGGACGCCGATACCCTGTTCTTTCGGCTCAGTGGAACTGAAACCCTGCGCACCCATAGCGACGAAAGCCTCGGCGGCTATGCGCTGGGCTCCCGTTCCACTCATCAAGATGGGTGTGGCCGACACCAATTCATAAAACGCAGCGAATCCTACGAGATCTCTGAATCGTCCGCGGGTCATGCTGACGATAATGAGTTCGACCGAATGCTCTTTCAGGTAGCTGACTACCGACGCGGTATTGTCGAAAAAGCTTATCTGCCAGTCTTCGCCGGCATCGCAAAACTGTTGAAGAAATCGAGTGTTTTCTCGAGCTCCACAAAGAATCACTATTGAGATAGTCATGCATCCTTGCCCCGTCACGATTTCAAAAGCATGAAATCAGAAATGCCTGTGCGGCAGGATACGACGCAGGGTGGGACGCACATTTCAACAACATCTCACCTCCCGAGCTAAATAGATAGGCAATTTCGGATTGAGGCTTGGATGAGCGAGCCTTTCGTATTCTCCATGGCGGGGCGCATCACGGTCACAGACATGACACGTGAGATGATGGTCGCAGCAAACGCCTGAGTCATTGAAGTCACGAAAAAAAAAGCCCCGATACCAACGGTATCAGGGCTTTCGAAACGCACTCAGGCCGACCAGTTCTGCAGCCAGAACGCATAGGGCGTGGGCAGCACCGCTTCGGGTTTCTCTATCCCCAGCTCCCGAGCAGCATGGAAGGGCCAATGTGGGTTGGCCAGTAGCGTACGAGCGAAGAACACCAGGTCCAGCTTGTGCTCACGGACGAAAGCGTCAGCTTCTTTCGGGTCAGTGATCATCCAGCTCGTCGCAACCAGCAGGCCTGTCTCCAGCCGCACGCGTTCAGCGTACGGGACCATGAAGTTAGGGCCCCAAGGTACCGGATCATTGGCGCTGGTGAGGGCCAGCCCTACGTCGACCAGGTCCAACCCCGCTTCCTTTGCCCACTTCAGAAGCTGCAGGGATTCGGAAAACGACTGATGTGTGTTTTCGCCGAATTCGGTCACGCCCAGGCGCATGGTCAACGGCAGATGTTCCGGCCACACCTCCCGCACCGCTTTCAGGGTTTCGAGCAGAAACCGGGCACGGTTTTCCAACGGACCGCCGTACTGATCCTCACGGACGTTCGATTGCGGTGACAGGAACGTTTGCCCGAGAAAGCCGTGTGCGAAGTGCAATTCAAGCCATTCGAAACCTGCTTGTCGTGCACGCACGGCCGCGTCGACGAAGTCTTGCTGAGTCACCAGGATCTGTTCCTGAGTCAGTTCCGCCGGTACGTAATCCGAGCCAGGCACATAGGGCAGGGCGCTGGGGGCTACCGGTGTCCATGCCTGCGGATCGGAGCGTTCCAGCGGCGCGCCTCCTTCCCAGGGTGGTGTGCAGCCTGCCTTGCGGCCTGCATGCCCGATCTGAATGCCGGGAACGCTGCCCGCCGCCTTGATCGACTTGGCGACGGCTGCGAAACCGGGTACGTGTTCGTTACTCCACAAGCCCGCATCGCCCGGCGTGATTCGACCTTCGGGGGCTACGGCGGTGGCTTCGACGATCACCAGCCCCGCACCGCCACGTGCCAGCATGGCGTAGTGGGCCTGGTGCCATTCGTTGAGCAGTCCATCCCGTGCCTGGTACTGGCACATGGGTGAGGCGACGATACGGTTACGCAGGGTGACGCCTTTTACGGCGAGCGGATCGAAAAGTGAGGCCATGACAGGGGCTCCGATAAAGGGGTAGCCCACGTTAGAAGGAATCACGAAATCGGGCTTGCCCTATTCAGGGTCATGATTGCCTAAAACGATTTTTTATTGGTCCTGCAGGGCTGGTGTGGCGCGTTCCTCATGGCGTCTCGGCAAACGTCGTCAGTATGGGCAATCATCAGCTTCGATCCGACAACCCAGAGCGTTGCTGCAAGGGGACACTGGCAATGGGGTCTGCACTGCAGGTCACCCTCCAAACCAAGTCCCGCGTCTTCAGGAATCACGAAGGCGGCGGCCTCAAAGGAGCAGGATCACATGAACTATCGAAAGTTGGGTCATTCCGGATTGTCCGTATCGAGCCTCATTCTGGGCACCATGGGGTTGGGTACTGAAACGAATGAGAAAGAGGCGTTTGCCATACTCGATGCGTATCTCGATGCCGGTGGCAACACCCTTGATACAGCCGACGTCTATGGCCAGGGTGCCTCCGAAGAGCTGATCGGTCGGTGGCGAAAGAGCCGGTCCGGCGACATTGTCGACCGCACCGTCATTGCTACCAAGGTTCGCTTCGGCACCGGGCCGGACGTTAACGATGTAGGGCTGTCACGCCGCCACCTGCAGCGTTCACTCGACACCTCACTTATCCGGCTCAGCGCACAAAGCATCGATCTGTACCAACTGCATGGTTGGGATCCACTGACCCCCGTCGAGGAAACGCTGTCCTTCCTGGATGCGGCATTGCGTGCAGGCAAAATTCAGTACGTGGGCGTCTCCAACTTCACTGGCTGGCAACTGCAACTTTTCATCTCTACCGCCAAAGCCATGGGCGTGCCTTTGCCTGTAACGATGCAGCAGCAGTACAGCCTCGCTTATCGCGAACTCGAATACGAAGTCATCCCGGCCGCCCTTCATAACAACGTCGGTTTGCTACCCTGGTCGCCACTGGCTGCGGGATTCCTGACCGGCAAATACATCCGCGATAGTGAATCCGGGCGCGGCGGCCGGCTGACTTCCGACAACCCCATGAATCAACACATCGCCAGGCAACTCCATATGAGCGATCGGAACTGGGCGACTCTCGACGTGATCAAAGACATTGCTCAACAACTCGGCGCTACGCCCAGTCAGGTGGCACTCAGTTGGCTGACATCGCAACCTTCGGTCACCGCTCCCATCATCGGCGCCCGCACCATCGAGCAGTTGCAGGACAACCTCGGCGCAGTGGATGTGGTGCTCGATGAGTCAGCGCTGCAGCGCCTGACCGAAGTCAGCGCGCCAACGCCTGATGATTACCCATATGGGCGTTTCGGTGCACTGCAGCGCAAGCGCTATATCGACTCCAGCGAACAAGCGTTGCGCGAGCTGTAAAGTCGCAGGAGCCCTGGAAGTCCGCGCCGGCATGATCGGAGTGGATTTCAAGGGTTCATTGAACCCGCATGCGCTTGATATCGCGCTGCGGTGGATGGCCGAACAGGCGGCTGTATTCGCGACTGAATTGGGAAGAACTTTCATAGCCCACCAGACCGCCTGCGCTACTGGCATCGATGTTTTCGCTGTACATCAACTGGCGTGCGGCCTGTAGGCGCAGTTGTTTCTGATACTGCAAGGGGCTCATTCCCGTGACGGTACGAAAGTGCTGGCGGAAAGTAGAAGGGCTCATATGGGCAATGGCCGCAAGATCATCCATGCGCAGCGCCTCGCTGTAATGAAGTTTGAGCCAGGCGACGGCTTTGGCGATGTTCTGGCTGGGCGACCCTGCGCTGACCACATGAAGCATATGAGGCCCGTGAGCGCCGTTCATCAGCCTGATGATGATTTCTTCCTTGATCAACGGCGCCAGCGATTTGAGCAGTTCGGGGTGATCAAACAAGGCAATCAGACGTTCGAGCGCCTCCAGCACCCCGCTGTCCAGTTCATTCACGGACAAGGGTTTGAAGGCTTCGTCCTTGAGCATCTGCGACAACTGCAGCCGCTCGGCGATTTCGACGACCAGCGCATTCTCGAAGGTCAGCATCATGCCCAGAAAAGGCTGTGCAACGCTGGCCTGGATGACATTGGAGATCACCGGCATATCGATGCTGGTGACCATCGATTGCCCCGGCCCATAGGTCATCAGATCTTCGCCCACGATCACCTGTTTGCGCCCTTGCACGGTCAGGCCCAGGCCCAGACCGTAGATACAGTGCAGGGGCATGGTGAGTTTATGGCGGCGGTGCAGCGTGAGGCCAGGTACGGGCGTTTCGTGATCGCCGTCGTTGCGTGCCCACCGGCTAAGGGCCTGGGCCAGCCTGCGGGTATCGTTGGCCACGAGCGGCTCGGCATTGCCGGAGGAGCTGCTTTGCAGCTCGATAGAATCGGTGGGGTGTTCACGGTGAGCCACAAGCTCTTCCTCCATGCTTGGTCTGGAAAGAGGCTGAAGAAAGCGCCAGAACGCCCTGATTAACGCAGCTGGTTCAAGAGCATCTAAACGGATCAGGCCCACGTTGCACGACTGGGTTTCATCGACGCCAGTATTGCAGGGCAATCGAGGGGCAAATTGCCTGAACAGACGTCTTTTTTGCCTATTCCGAGCGTAGACCGCAATAGTAAAGCCCGACCCAACGAGGTGTCAGCTCCGACCCAAGGTCCCAAGGAATAGGCAAGAACCCGCGTAGATCAGGCAATTCTGCGAGGCGACTGTCCCTCATACTAAACCGGGTAATTACGCCCCATTCGCCAGGGGATGTTGCCAACACAGCGGACCGTAACTCCCATGAACAGTCTCGACCTCCAAGTCGTCCAGCAAGCACAGCAATGGCTTGAGCAGGGACGATCCGTGTGCCTGTCTACCGTTCTGTCGACGTATGGCTCCGCGCCGCGCGGGCCGGGTGCGATGCTCGTTGCCTTGGCAGATGGGCGTTTCTGCGGATCGCTGTCGGGCGGGTGCGTGGAAGATGATTTCCTAGAACGCCTTAGCCGTGACGAATTCGGGCCTGACAACCAGGTCGTTCGCTATGGGGAAGGGGGCATGGCGCCGTCTTTGAAGCTACCCTGCGGTGGCGTGCTGGACGTCCTGGTTGAGCAGTTCGTCCCCGGCTGCGAGGCACTCGAGCATTTTTCCCTCATGTTGCAGGCGCTCCAGGGCCAGCAGCGGATCATCCGCACAGTTTCTCTGGACACCCTTGACCGGACACTCGACGTCTGCTCTGCACAGGGTTCGACGGTCGAACTGTCCGAGCGGCAAATCGCGATTCGCATCGGCGCAGCCCGGCGGCTATTGATAGCGGGACTCTCGCCCGTCGCAGAGTTCTGCGCAAGCTTTGCCGTGTCTCTGGGTTATGAAGTGATCGTCTGTGACCCTCGCACCGAGTTGCTTGCTGGCTTTGGCCTCGAAGGGGTCAAAGTTATCGAGCAGCTCCCGGCGACCTTCATCGCCAATGGCGGCTGCCACGCCAGTACCGCCGTCGTCGCGCTGACCCACGATCCCCGCCTGGACGACCTGACTCTACTTGAGGCGGTGAGAACGCCGGCGTTCTACATCGGCGCCATGGGCTCGCAGCGCACCAGCGAGAAACGCCTGGAACGCGTGCGCCGCATCGGCGGCCTGGATGATGAGGCGATCGAGCGGATCAGCGCGCCGGTGGGCTTGCGGCTAGGTAGCAAGACCCCGGCGGAGATTGCCTTGGCCGTGATGGCTGACATTGTTCGGGTGGGTAATGGGGTGGGTCGAGGCGCGCTGTGAGTGTTGAGTGCGATGCCTGGAAATCGGGCGGTATCAGGGCTTTTCAGCGGCACTCGCAACCCAGTGGTTCTCTGATCGGGCAATGATCACTGATCAGTCTCCGTCATCTGGGCTTGCAAGTTCAGGTATCGCTGCGCCCGTGTCACGATAAGGTAGTCGATACAGTCGGTCGCCAAATACCTTGCGAGCAGAATTGCCAATCCAAACAGCAATAGCCCGAAAATCCACATGAGAGGCACACCGGTACTGGCCATCAGAGTCATACACCCGACGCCCAACAACAGAGTGAGAAGTGTACTGATACCACCCGTCCAGGCGCTCAATTTATCCAAGGAGGTCACCGACAAGACTGGAGTCTCGCTACCAGGCTGCATCGCCAGAAACTTTGAAAGGCTTCGCAGCTGCATGCGGTTCCACCGCCCAGTTTCATCCAGCTCGAGCAGGTACTCCATCTTCGAGCGGCTAGTGCTGACGCCGGAGGCGATTCGAAACAGTTCAAGCTCCGTAGCGTCATCCAGATATCGAATGAGCCTCGTGTTGGTCGCACCCGATCGAATGTCTCTGAGGCGGGACAAGCGTTTGCGGACGAAGTGCTTATCGTGCCAGTCCATTGCCTTGATGATGTGAGATGCAATCTTCAGAAGCACTGCCAGCGTGGCTGCGGCTGCAACGAAAATGCTGTAACTGCTGTTGAGCAGTGGTTGTAGCTGCTGAATGACGTCCATGTGTTCGCTGCTTCCCTGTTTTGAGTGCGCGATTCTATCTCGACTTTGTCAGATGTTAATAAGCAGATCGGCATGAGCAGCAAGGGAATGATGCTGTCCTGCCTTCTCTATCAAACATCTCTCGCCTTCGCCCGAAAATGCGCACAACGCATCTTTAGTAATAGGATTATGCGCATTGGGTATTTCACCTCTTGCCCGAGCGTCTCTATCTTGTCGCAGCGTCCATGGGAGTTCTCCTCTCGAAGCGCTGGCGGCCTCGCTGCTGACCACATCCTAAATTCCCCGAGACCGTACCCGCGGATCGATCCTCACCGTCCTGAATGGGCTTTGGAGACAACCGTGCGTTACCTGAAGAAACTGGCGATCGGAGTAGCCACGTCCTTGCTCTGCCTTTCGGCGAGCGCGCAGACGCTGGTAGTGGGAGACCAGAGCTATAACGCACAAGCTGTCATGGAAGCGGCAGGCGTGCTGAATGACCTGCCTTACACCCTTGAGTGGAAACAATTCACAGCAGGATCGCCCGTTGCAGAGGCCCTGAACGTCGGCAGTCTGGATATCGGCTTGCTCGGTGACGCGCCTGCTCTGTTTCTGGGCGCCCTGGGTGCGCCGATCAAGGTGATTGCGGTAGGTCGCCAGAGCCTTGATGGCGTTGCCATCCTGGTAAGCAAGGACTCACCGATACGCAGTATCGAAGATCTCAAAGGCAAGCGCGCCGCGATCTGGAAAGGCTCCTGGAGCCAGCAGTTGTTATTCACTGCGCTGGATAAAGCGGGCGTTCCGAGAGACTCGCTTGACCTTCGCTATCTCAGCGCCCTGGACGCCTCTCATGCCTTGGACGGTGGTTCAGTGGACGTGATCGCCACCTGGGAACCTTACGTCACCCAGCAGGAAAGGCAGGGCGCGCGCATCCTGGCGACGGCAGACGGGCTGATTCCTGCGCAAAGTTTCATTGCCGCCAACGCCAAGGCCATCGATCCCAAGCGTGCACTGATCAGCGATTTCCTGCAGCGATTGAAGAAGGCTCGCGACTGGACACTGCAAAATCCTGCCAACACGGACGCCTATGCCGACGCCTGGTCAAAGCGCACCCGCGCGAACGCCGACATCTCACGAGCCTGGTTTGCCCGTGCGCGAACCACCATCGAGCCGCTGAGCCCACAAGCCCCCCTCCAGGCCCAGAAGACCGTGGACTTCTTCGCCAGCCTGGGCCTGGTCAAGGCCTACCCGGCGGCGAGTCTGTTCGATGATTCCTTCGCAGCGTCGCTCCAGCCCGCTGTGGCAAAAGCTCAACCCTGAACCGGCTGACAGCATCCCAGGCTTTTACCTACTCGCAAGGAACACGACCAACATGACGTCACGAAAGCTCAAACTCGGTGCTCTGACAATGGGCTGCGGCGGCCCGGGCCGGCACAACCTCTGGCTCGACCCCGAGTTGCCGGCTGACGCCAGTGTGAACGTCGATTGGTACATCGACATCGCGCAACAGGCAGAGGCCGCGCTGTTTGACCTGATGTTCATCGTCGACAGCCAGTTCATCACGCCAGGCTCTCCCTCGCACTATCTCAATCGGCTGGAACCCCTGACGCTTCTATCCGCGCTCGCGGTCACCACCCGACATCTGGGCTTGGTGGGCACGCTCACCACTTCCTACAACTCGCCTTACAACGTCGCGCGTCGACTCGCGTCGCTCGATCTGATCAGCAAGGGACGGGCGGGGTGGAACGTGGTCACCAGTGGCGATGCAGGTACCGCAGGAAATTACAGCAGGGACGAACATTTCGACTACGACACCCGATACAGCCGGGCTGCAGAGCATGTGCGGGTCGTCCAGGGACTGTGGAATTCCTACGAGGAAGATGCCTTCGTACGCGATCGGCAGACTGGGCAGTTTCTCGACGCGAGCAAGCTGCATGCGCTCAACCATACGGGTGAACATTTTTCCGTGGTCGGCCCGTTGAACATCCAGCGCTCCCCGCAGGGACAGCCCGTTATTTTCCAGGCCGGTGATTCCGAGCAAGGACGCGACCTCGGCGCCGCCACCGCCGACGTCGTATTCACCCATGCGGCCAGCATCGAGCAGGGCCAGGCGTTCTATCGCGATATCAAGGGGAGGGCGGAGCGCCTGGGGCGAGATCCCGAGCAGCTGTTGGTCATGCCAGGCGCTGAAATCCATGTCGGCGACACCGACGACCACGCGCGTGAAATCGAGCGGCACTACCATGAGGTCGACCACAGCTTCGAGCTTGCACTCAAGGAGTTCGGTCGCAACTTCGGCTGGCACGACTTCAGCCAGTACGATGTTGATGCACCTTTCCCACAGGAAAGCCTCGAAGCCGCGCGCAGCAGCTTCTTCACGGCCGCCAAACGGATCGCCGATCAAGCCTGGGAAAAAGGATTCACGCTGCGCCAAGCCGTGGAATTCGGCCGGCAGTTGCGGCCGGGTGCATTCGTGGGATCAGCAGAAACGGTCGCTCGAAAGATGGCGGACTGGTTCGAGGCTCGGGCGGTGGATGGGTTTAATATCTACATTGGGCACCCATCGCAGTTGAAGCGCTTCACTCAGGAGGTTGTTCCGTTGCTGCAAGAGCGCGGGGTGTACCGCACGGCTTACGAGGGGACGACGTTGCGGGAGAGTTTGGGGTTGGGGATTCCGGGGTTTGGTCGAACAGCCTGACTTGGTGGAGCGGCAAAAAATGGCGCCGGCCGCATTATTTCAATCTAGGCTTGGCGCCTGCGGGTGGCGAGGAAAAACTTAACGCCGTGTCCGGGGTTGGTTGACCACTACAACAAGGCGTTTGTCAGGGGCGCATTGGGGACCGCAGCAAGCATAGGCCAGAGTAGCTAGCTAGCTGAGGCGCTCAAATCTGAGCTGATCATCACCGCCATACATTCGCCTGGTGGTGACGACGGATGCTGCAGCGAATGAAGGGTTGTTACGTTTGGAGGCTTGTGAAGGAGTGATTTCCTGATACCCTTCGCTGATCGTATCGCACTAATAATTGCCAGCCGCTACGAGCGATCTGGCGATTGGCCATGCTCGCTTGTATGCTGAGCCACTTAACTTTGGAAACGGAATCCAAGATGAAATTCAGCGCTCGACTTGTCCTGCTGTCCATCACAGCCATCTCTGGTTATATACAAACTGCCTATAGCGAAAGCATCCCGGTCACCAAGAGTGCAAAAGGCCAGATCGTTCAAACGGTTGAGACTGAAACCGTTACGTAGCTTGGTCAGGGTTACCAAATAAGACTTGGGGAAATCCAAGGTGCTCAGCCCTAAGAAGCTGCCCGAGCGCGCTGGTGATCACTAGGCGTTCAATAGGTTATTTGTCGGCCCCCCTTTGAATAAACCATACCCTCAACCAACGTAGTGCTGTAGGAACACTTGTTCCTATAGAAGGGACGATCTCACATGGAACTCATTGCCCTCATTGCAGGCATAGCCACAGTCGTGCTTTTGATTAGAAGCACCAAAGCCAATGGCAAGGTAGCTCAACTGACTCTTGAGCTTAATGCGAGGAAAAACGACCTCGACAAAACTGAGGACGAGGTCAGCGAACTTCGGAAACAGCTTCAGCTACGAACCCGGGAGCTTGAACGCTTCAAAGATATCGTTGATGTTGAGGCAGAGGCCGCACGGCTTTCAACTACAGCGAGCTCTGAGCGTAACCGCCTGCTTCAGCTTGCCCAGTCCCGAGTCGATCAGGCCGAGACTCGCTTGGCTAAAGCTATCGCTGACGCCGACAAAATTGTAGCGACCGCGAACGAGCGTGCCCAGGAGATCGCCGGCGATGCTATGGAGGCTATGGGTAAAGCGAAGCAGTATGCCAATGCTGCCAAGGCCATGAAGAACATCATCGAAGGCTATGGTGATGCTTACATTGTCCCTACCTACCACCTCTTGGACGACCTAGCTGAGGAGTTCGGATTCATTGAGGCTGGGCAGAAGCTCAAAGAAGCCCGCGAACTTACCAAGGTTTTGGTGAAGACGGGCAGGGCGGCTAGCTGTGATTACGCCGAAGCGAATCGCCGTGAAACTGCAATTCGATTTGTGGCTGATGCCTTTAACGGCAAAGTTGACTCCATTCTGTCTCGCTCCAAATCAGACAACCACGGCAAGCTTGAGCAGGAAATCCTCGACGCAGCCGCAGTGGTCAACCAGTTGGGCGCTCCTTTCCGAAATGCCCGAGTGAATGATGAGTACCTCAGAGCACGCCTTGAAGAGTTGCGTTGGGGAGTGACCGCCAGGCTTTTGAAGGATCAGGAGCGCGAAGAGCAGCGACAGCTACGCGAACAAATGCGCGAAGAAGAGAAGGCCCGTCGTGAATACGAACGTGCCATTAAAGACGCTGCCAAGGAAGAAACGACACTGCGTAGTGCTTTGGAAAAGGCCCAAGAGCAGGTAGCCGCAGCTAACGCTGCAGAACGCGCCAAGTTTGAAGCTCGCCTAGCTTCGCTCCAAGACCAACTGAAAGCAGCTGAAGAGAAAAACAAACGAGCTCTGTCGATGGCCCAGCAAACGCGGGCAGGCCACGTGTATGTGATCTCCAATACAGGATCGTTCGGAGAGGAGATATTCAAGATTGGTATGACTCGCCGTCTCGAACCACTAGATCGTGTTCGTGAGCTGGGCGACGCCAGCGTCCCATTTGAGTTTGATATACACGCGATGATTTTCAGTGATGATGCGCCAGGCTTGGAAAAGCAGCTGCATCGCCATTTCCTAAGGGAGCAGGTCAACAAAGTGAATCCTCGCAAGGAGTTCTTCCGAATTGACCTACCGTCGATTCGCAAAGAGCTTGAATCACTAAATGTCGAAACTCAGTGGACGATGGTTGCGCAGGCACTCGAATATCGCGAAACCCTGCGGATCGAAGAGCAGATTCGTGAAAATCCAGCGGTCGCTGCTGAGTGGACGCGACATCAGTTGGCAGTCGAAGAAACCATTGCACACGAAGAAGAGGCAGCGTTGGAGGCTGTGTGAGCAAGCGTTCAGACTCCACAAGGCGGGTATTCGTACCTTCGTGTACATTGCCGAGTTTCTATCTTCAGTTTTCTAATCAACCCAGCTGCGCGTGCAGGCTGCTGTAGCATAAGCACTCATGGCGCTAGTAGAAGGTCATCATTCGCAGCACGGCTGTGACT
Source organism: Pseudomonas sp. RIT-PI-a (assembly GCF_001187875.1). Taxonomy (NCBI): domain Bacteria; kingdom Pseudomonadati; phylum Pseudomonadota; class Gammaproteobacteria; order Pseudomonadales; family Pseudomonadaceae; genus Pseudomonas; species Pseudomonas sp. RIT-PI-a. Next base: position 807,226 of record NZ_LGIR01000011.1, on the reverse strand, counting down.
GAGCGCGCAGGCCGTGAGGCCGAAGGCAGAAGTATTATAGGTGGGTGAAAGCGGCTAGGTGCTGATGGAAATATCTAGCATGGCATTTTATTTAACATAATATACATTATGCGTAACTTTATGATACGCGATCCGCATGGCAGGGTTGCCCCCGGTCTCCAGGCTTCGTTGCTGTACCAGACGATCCTGGTCCTCCGGTAACCTCACTCTCATACGCATCATAAACACTCGAGTACTCATCGCCCGCTGTGCCCATCGATTCGTGGGAGCATCTGCTCAGCCTCTGTCCATCCCACGTCAAGCGCTTGGGACCTGCGTAGCGTCAAGTACGTTTCGAAAGCTGTTAATCATCCTCGTCAAGATTCACGTCTTGCAGCCGCAGCGCTAAAGCTGCCCGTTGGCTGGCCAGTCAATCATGACTTGGGCATACCAGGTGTTATCACGCCTTCGGCGATCGTAAATCTGGGCGAGATCTCCGATAACTCAAAACCCGATTAATCCACAAACCTGTCCAACCTATTGGGGAGTATGCGGTCAGCTATCGGATTCAGATCTCCGGTCCGTTGGAGTTCTCATACCGAACAAGCGGTCGGCTATCTGTCGACCTCGGGCCAGTCCTTCATCTGTCACCCAGACAGATTTGTTCTTGTTGACCGGATCACTAATTAACCCGGACGCATGCAGTCGGTTCATGATTTCGAAGTCGAACCCTTTCTATGCATTGCCTGTATCGGAGCTGTAGGTTGCCAACAGCGCAAGCGCGGCATCTTCAACCAGTTGTCGTCGTATTCCATGTCGCTACCTACCCATGCCACATTGACTGGAGATCGGGTTCTGCGGTGCTGGCGAGCCATTCACGGCGGCAGAGCTCGTATTTCTCAATCAGCACAGCGTAGCCATCAACCAATACGCGGTTCCACAGGCAAAACTTACAACGTGACGACACGAATCAAGCGTACCTAGTCAACGCGTGAGTGACGCTCTTAAACTGAAGCGAAAATCCCCTATCACCGCTCAAAACTCTCCGAAAAAAACGATAACTCTACTAAATAAGCATTTAGTAGAGTTACTAGTGAAGCCCTTCCACGAGCTCCACCCGCCTGCCCCGAAGTCACACGCACAGCACGCTTTCCTTTAACGCCCTGATCACCGAATTTCGTTCACATACATGAAGTGCTCCGTACTCGCGCGCTGGTGCGTGATCATCACTGGCGTTGCCGTCTGGTCGAAGGATATGGCGTCGATGACCATCACGGCATGGGGCGCCTCCAGCTTCAGCAGCTTGCAGTCCTCTGCCGTGGCCAGGCCGGCGGTCAGCTGTTCGCGCACCGCCGCTACGCGTATGCCGTAGTGTTCGAGCAAGTGGCGATACAAGAGTTCGGGAAAGGCTTCCGGCCCGGGGAAGTCCGGGACTTTGCTTGCCACTACCGTGAAATGTTCGTGCATGGCGGCAACGCCGCCGATGGTGCGCAGTCGATGCAGACGGTAAACGGGACTGGCAGGATCGATGAGCAGTTTGTCGGCCTCCTCCGCCGTGGCCTTGCCTGTCTGGTAGTCGAGCAAGGAGGTGCTGGATTTCAGCAGTGCGCCTTCCTTGTTATGCAGCCGGAAGTACTGGAAGAAATAGCGCAGGTTGTGCAGCGGCGCCCAGCCGGTGACGACGGTACCGGTCTTGCGACGGCGCATCAGCATGCCTTCTGTCACCAGTTCGGCCAGTGCGCGGCGCACGGTGCCTACCGATACGCCGAAGTCTGCGGCCAATGCGTTCTCACTGGGGATCACTGTGCCACTCGCCCACTCCCCTAGCAGGATCGCCTCTGAGACGCGCCGCTTCACCACCTCATAAAGCGGTGCGCTGTCCTGTTCGCTCAGTCGGGCAAAGCTGGCGTCGGCAGCCGGTGCATTGCTGTTGGTCATCGTTTTTCCTTGACGGGCCATGCGGTGGTGTTTAACTATAAACTATATAGAAATACGGCGAGACTCAAAATGACGATGAATACGGCACTTGAGCAGGCACTCGAATCGATCGAGACGGATCATGATGGGCTGATCGACGATCTGCAACGCATGATCGCGGTCGATACCTGCTTCCCGCCGGGCGCAGGCTACGGCGCCTTCGCCGACTTGATGGAAACCCTGACTGCGCCGCTTGGCTTGCAGGCGACACGGGTTTCGGTACCCGAAGCTCTGTGGCAGACCCGCAGCGGCGAGGCCCATGGCGAACGCATCAATCTGATTGCCCGACATCCTGGAGACCAAGAGGTCTGCAGCCTGTATTTCCATGTCGACACAGTGCCGGCCGGTGACGGCTGGAACCACCCTCCTCTGCAGCTGACCGAAGCTGACGGCAAGCTGATCGGGCGCGGCACGGCCGATATGAAAGGCAGCATTGCCGCCACCTTGAGTGCCTTGCGTGCGGCGGCACGTTTCGACCTGCCGCTGCGCTACTGCCCTTCCCTGCTGCTGTGCACTGATGAGGAAGGCGGTCTTTATCCGGGTATCCGCTACCTGGCCGAACAACGCCTGGTCGAGGGCCATATCCTGAGTTTCAACGGCGGTGCCGCGCCGAGGATCTGGGCTGGGTGCTTTGGCAGTGTCGACCTGAAGATCACGGTCAAGGGTCGCTCTTCGCACTCCGGTGAACCGGTCGATGCCATCAACGCCATCGAGGAAAGCCTGCCCCTGCTCAATGCCTTGTACGCACTCAAGCAGCAGGTGGAACAGCGGGCATGGCCGATGCCGGCGCCGCCCCATTACAACGGTGCACCTCTGATTTCGCGCATGACCTTGGCCGCGGCCCATGGCGGTAGCAAAGGCTCTACCGTTCCAGCGCAGTTCGAGGTGCTGATCAACCGTCGCTACGCTCCGCAAGAACCCTTCGATCAGGTGCTGGCAGAACTGCACCATTGCATCGACACCGCCATGGCCGGAAGCGCGGCACTCGCGGTGGAAGCTGAAGTGATCGGCCATCTAGCGCCGGTTGCGGACCCGACCGGTCCTCATTGGCCGCGCTGGCAAGCCGCACTGGGCGTGGGTTTCGGTTTCACCGACGAGCAGTTTCAGTGCTATGGCTCCAGCAGCAGCTCGGATATGGGCTGGGTGCAACAGGCCGGTATCCAGGAGATTTTGTTGGGCGGCCTGATTCGCCCGCACAGCCGCATTCATGCCAGCGACGAATACACGACCCGCGAAGATCTGGTCGCCCTGGCCAAGTCGATCCTGGTCTACCTGGCTGCAGACTTCACCCCTGGGACCGCCGCAACAGGCTAACCCCAAGCGACCACCGAAGACTGGCATCAAGATCGGTCATCGGCACTTTTTACCTAGCTGCCCCACAATCTCTTTGCTAAGTGAAGTATCGCCATGACTACCGTTTTCCGGCTCAACCGTCGCCGCTTTCTTGCAACTACGGCCATCGTCACCGGCGCTGCCATGCTGCCGTTCTCCAGCACATTGTGGGCCGCCGGCGCCGCGCGCAAGGGCGGTACGTTGCGCATCAGCGTCGACCAGGCGGTGGGCATGCTCAATCCGCTGCTGGCTCGGGTCAATCCCGAGTACCTGCTCAGCGAACTGCTCTACAACGGGCTTACACGCCTGAGTCACGACATGCAGGCCGAGCCCGATCTGGCCACGTCCTGGAGCCACAACGAAGCGCTGACCGAGTGGACCTTCAGCCTGCGCGACAACCTGCTTTTCCACGACGGCAGCCGCTGCACATCCAGGGATGTCGTGGCCAGCCTGCAGGCGATCCTCGATCCCAAGACCGCGTCGCCCGGCCTGCGCAACATCGGCCCGATCAAGTCCGTGGAAGCGATCGACGAGCTTCACGTCAAGCTGACCACCACCATGCCCTACGCAGACCTGCCCATCAGCCTGGCCTACCCGGACGCCAAGATCGTGCCCGCGGCGATCGTCCAGGGGGATATGGCCCGCCTGACGCGCGAAGCCGTGGGCACAGGGCCGTTCAAGCTGACCTCGTTCGAGCCCGAGCGGCTGGTCGTAGTCACTCGCAACGAACAGTTCCACGACCACGAGCGTCCGTTTCTGGATCGCGTCGAAATCCGTGTCTATCCCGATCCGACTGCGGAGAGTTCTGCGCTGATGTCCGGCGACATCGATCTCATGCTGTCAGCCCAGGCCACCGAGTTCAGCCGCCTTGGCCAAGCCAGCGGCGTGACCGGACTGCGTGCACCTTCCGGGCAGTTCCTCAACATCAACATGGCCTGCGACCAGAAGCCGTTCAACGACGTGCGGGTACGCCAGGCGCTGTCGCTCTGTGTCGATCGGGCGGCACTGGTGGACTTCGTGGCGGAAGGCTTTGGCACGCCGGGCAACGATACACCGCTCAATGCCGCTTACCGTTACCACGCCGATATCGAACTGCGTCAGGCCGATATCGCCAAGGCCCGGGAGCTGTTGGCCGACGCCGGCTATCCCGATGGCCTGGACATCACCTTGGTTGCCTCCGATAAGCCCTCCACGCGCACCCAGTTGGGCATCGCCGTACGGGAAATGGCCAAGCCAGCCGGGTTCAATATCAAGGTCGAGACCATGGCCAACAGTACCTACCTGGATCAGGTCTGGAAGAAAGGCAATTTCTACGTCGGTTTCTACAACATGCAACCTTCGGCCGACGCGGTGTTTTCTCTGCTCTACACCTCGGACGCCGCCTGGAACGAAACGCGCTGGAACAACAGCGAATTCGATGTCGCCGTGGCCGCTGCACGGGGCACGGACGATCCGGTCAAGCGTGCGGCGCTGTACGGCACGGCCCAGCGCCTGATGCACGAGCAGGTGCCATCGCTGATTCCGACCTTCTTCGATGTGCTGGCGGCCCAGCGCAACTATGTTCAAGGCTATCGATTGCACCCTCGCGGCGCGGTGTTTCGCCTGGACCAGGCCTGGTTGGATGAAGGCGCCCCGAAGCGCGGATGAATCGAGGGTAATCCTGTGACTGCTGCCTACCTGACCAAGCGTTTGCTTCTGGTCGTCTATACCCTGCTGATCGTTTCGCTGCTGGTGTTCGCCATCACCCAGTTGCTGCCGGCCGATGCCGCCGTGACGCTGCTGGGCCAGAACGCCACGCCTGAAGCGCTCGCCGCCCTGCGCGCCAAGCTCGGGCTGGACCAACCGGCGTGGCTGCAATTCGGCCACTGGCTGATGGCCGTGCTGCAAGGCGATCTGGGCCTGTCGATGCGCAACGGCCAACCGGTGCTGGGTTCATTGCTGGACGCGCTGGGCCGCTCCTTGTTGCTGGCGGGATGTTCTCTGCTGCTGATGCTGGCCGTGGCCATTCCGCTGGGCATCCATGCCGCCGTACGGCGCGGGCGACCGGTGGACCTGATCATTGCCCTGTTCTCCTACATCGGCGTGTCGCTGCCCGAGTTCGTCACGGCAACCCTGTTGGTGCTGCTGTTCGCCGATGTCTGGCAACTGCTGCCGGCCACCGGTTACGTGCCGCTTTCGGAAAACTTCGGCGAGGGCCTGCGGCACCTGATCCTGCCCACGCTCACGGTGTCGATGATCATGGTCGCTCACGTGTCGCGGATGGTGCGCTCCGAGATGATCGACGTGCTCGAGACCGACTACATCCGTGCGGCGCGGCTCAAGGGATTGTCGCGGCGCCGGGTGCTGTTGCGTCATGCGCTGCGCAACGGCCTGTTGCCGACCATCACCATCGTCGCGCTGGACGTGGGCTATCTGCTGGGCGGCATCGTCGTGGTGGAAGAAATCTTCAACATTCCAGGCATCGGCCGGGAGCTGCTGGTGGCAGTCGCGGCCCGCGATCTGCCGGCCATTCAAGGCGGTGTGCTGATCCTCGCCGCGACCTATTGCGTGGTCAACTTCATCGCTGACCTGACCTATGCCTACCTTGATCGGCGGATTCAATATGCGTGACATCATCTACCGACTGCTGAGCTCGCCGCAGGGTCTGGTGGGCAGCATCATTCTGCTGCTGGCGATCGTGCTGGTCTGTGCCGGGCCGGCGCTGGCCCCCTACGACCCGGAAGCGATTTCCATCCTGGCCCGGTACAAGGCACCCAGCCTGGTGCATTGGCTGGGGACCGACCAGCTGGGGCGCGACATTTTCAGCCGCCTGCTCATCGGAGCCCGCGCGACCATTTCGCTGTCGGTGCTGGCCACCGCGATGGCGATGCTGCTGGGCGCATTGCTCGGCACGGCCAGCGGCTATCTGGGCGGGCGTATCGATGAAGCGCTGATGCGCACGCTGGACGCCGTAATGTCGATCCCCAGCCTGCTGTTCGCGCTGCTGATCGTCAGCACCCTGGGCAAAAGCGACCTCAACGCCGTGCTGGCGATCACTATCGCCTTCGTCCCCGGCATGGCGCGGATCGCGCGCAGCGTCGCCCTCGCCGCTCGCCGTCAGGACTACGTCAGCGCTGCCATTGCCCGCGGCGAATCCACTGCCTACATCGTGGTGCGGGAAATGCTGCCCAATATCGTTGCGCCGATCATTGTCGAGGCCACTATCCGCGTCGCGTTCGCCATCATGTTGTTTGCCACCCTCAGCTTCCTCGGCCTGGGTGCGCAACCGCCGCAGCCGGAATGGGGGCTGATGGTGGCCGAGGCCAGACGGTATTTCTTTCAGGCGCCGTGGATGATGCTCATGCCCGGCCTGGCCATCGCCATCATCGCGATTGGTTTCAATCTGCTGGGCGATGGCTTGCGCGATGCCCTCAATCCCAAGGGGCACCGCCAATGACTGCCGTGTTGCAAGTGGCTGACTACAGCCTCGACTATCAGCTGCCAGGCGGCCCGCTCCACGTCTTGCAGAACATCGACTTCCAGGTCGGTGCCGGTGAAGTCGTGGGCCTGGTCGGCGAATCCGGTTCGGGCAAGACCACCCTGGGCTTTGCCATCATGCGCTACCTGGCGAGCAACGCTCGCGACGTGGGTGGCAGCATCATTCTGCAGGGTGAAGACCTGCTGCAGATGCCGCAACGCCAGGTCGAGCAGTTACGCGGCGGACGCCTGGGAATGATCTTCCAGGACCCGAGCGCGTCGCTCAACCCGACTTTGAGTCTGGGCGAACAGGTAGTGGAAGTGCTGACCCGCCATCGCGACCTGAGCTATCGGGACGCCTGGGCCCTGGGTGAGCAACTGCTCGCCGATGTCGATCTCAAAGACCCGGCGGCAATGATGAAGCGCTTTCCCCACGAAGCCTCCGGCGGTGAAAAACAGCGCGTGCTCATCGCCACGGCGTTCGCCTGTCGCCCGCAATGCCTGATCTTCGACGAGCCAACCACGGCGCTTGACGTGATCAGCTCTGCACAGATCCTGCAGCTGTTCCGGCGTCTGCGCGAGGAAACCGGCGTGGCCTCGCTGTACATTTCCCACGACCTGGCCCTGGTATCGCGGGTGGCGGATCGGGTCTGCGTCCTGAATCAGGGGCGCATCGTTGAACAGGCGGCCGGTGCGCGGATCTTCAGCGCGCCCAGCGATGCGTACACGCAACGACTGGTAGCCGCCGTGCCGGCTGCGGATAAGCGTCTGCTAAGCGAAACCGTTGCGCCGAGTCTGCCGCTGCTGCACGTCAACGGACTCAGCGTGCGTTACGGTCGTCCTGGTTTGCTCGACGGTCTGTTGCGACGTGCCGCCGAGCCTTCCCTGGCTGCCCGGGACATGACCCTGAGCATGGCGCGTGGCGAGATCCTCGGCATCATCGGCGAATCCGGTTCGGGCAAGTCGACCTTGGCCAAGGCTTTGACCGGTCTGACCCCATTCACCGGAAAGGTGCAGTTCGAGGGCGTCGACATTCGGGGCGCCGCCGACATGAGCCGTGACTACCGGCGCAAGGTGCAGATCATCTTTCAGCACCCGGACGCCTCGCTCAATCCGCGTCAGACCATCGGCCAGATTCTCGCTCGCCCGCTGCGGCTCTATGGCCTGCCCGAGGGAGAAACCGAGCGCCAGGCCGTCGCCCGACTGCTGCGCGAGGTCCGCCTGCCCGAGGATTTCGCCGATCGCTATCCACACGCCCTGTCCGGCGGCCAGAAACAGCGGGTGGCGATCGCCCGCGCGTTCGCGGCGCGACCTGAGCTGGTGATCTGCGACGAGATCACCGCCGCGCTGGACGTGTCGGTGCAGGCCACGGTGATCGAGTTGTTGCTGGAGCTGCGCCGCAAGCATGGCACCGCCTACCTGTTCATCACCCATGACCTGAACCTGATCCGCCAGATCGCTCACCGCATCGCCGTGATGTACCGCGGCGATCTGCTGGAAATCCTGCCCGCGCAGGACATGGCCGAACAGTCCCGGCACCCCTACACCCGTGCCCTGCTCCAGGCAGTGCCGCAGCCCCTCACCGAAATGGAGCAACTCGATGACGCCTGATGCGCTGATCCACAGCATCGATGAGGCCTACTGCCTCGACTTTCTTGCGCGCATGGTGCAGCACAAGAGCTACAGCGCCACTGCCGAGGAGCGTCGGCTGGCCGAATACATGGCTGGGCAGATGAGCGAGCTGGGGCTGCACAGCGAGCTGATGCCGGTACCCGGCGAACGCCTCAATGCCATTGGCACGCTCAAGGGTCAGGGCGGTGGTGGCCACAGCCTGTTGTTCAATGGCCATCTGGACACCAACCCAGTCACCGAAGGCTGGACCGTGGACCCGTGGGCCGGCAAGGTCGATGACGAGTTCATCTATGGCATCGGCGTCTCCAACATGAAGGCCGGTGATGCCGCCTACTTCTGCGCGCTGAAAACCTTGATAGACGCCGGGGTCAAGCTCAAGGGCGACGTGATCCTGACCTATGTGGTCGGCGAGCTGCAAGGCGGGATCGGCACCATCGCGGCGATCGAACAAGGCGTGAAAGCCGATTACTTCATCAACTGCGAACCGACCGACCTGCAGGCGGTGACCCTGCACGTGGGCTCGCTGATGTTCGTCATCGAGCTGACCGGCGACACCCGCCACCTGTCCAAGCGCGAAGAAGCGGTGGACGTCATCACTGCAGCGGTGCAGCTCATTCCGCAGATCAACGGCATCACCTTCAGCGGCGCCCGCACGCCGGAACACGAGCAGGTCAACCGCGGCCACATCGGTGTGGTCCACGGCGCCCTGGGTCGCGACCTGGAAGAGTGGCGTCCGCCGCAGGTCGCCGACTTCCTGCGTCTGCGCGGCTCAGCCCGCTACACCCCTGGGCAGACCGTCGAGTCGGTGCTCGCCGACCTGCAAGGACTGCTCGATCGCCTGTGCGAACAGTTTCCGGGCCTGCAAGCCAAGCTGATCAACGACAGCGACAACCAGCCGCTGATGCCGCCTTTCGAAGTGGCGCTCGACTCGCCCATCGTCAAGGCGGTGAACGCCGCCTATCAGCAGGTGCGCGGTGAACCGCAGCCCACCGGAATCATCACCCCGCCGGCGTACTTCGGCACCGATGCCGCGCATTTCTACCAGCGTCTGGGCATGCAGGGCGTGGTCTGCGGGCCTGGTGGCAAGTTCAACACGATGCCCGACGAGCGTGTTCACAAGCGCGATTACCTGGACATGGTCCGCGTCTACATCCTGGCCATTCTGAGCATCTGCGAAGTGGCCGAAAGCAACTGATTCACCGCTGCAGGGCATGGACGCCCCATAACAATAATCTTGCTTCAAGCCTTCGCCATCTGCTGATTATTCTCGATAAGGGTCAACACCATGCGGTCAGCTTTAATGCTTGGCAGTGCAACACTGTGCGCGGCCATTTCCCCTGCGGCTTTTGCCGACGACGTGCTCGACAACCCGTTCTTCAAAGACAGCAGCACGCAGGTCATGGCGCGCAACTTCTACTTGAACCGGGATTTCCACAACACCGGCCCGAACGCGCAGAGCTATCGCGAAGAATGGGCCCAGGGCTTCATCGGCACCTTCACCTCGGGCTTCACCCCAGGCACCCTGGGCCTTGGCATAGACGCCATAGGCCTCTATGGCATGAAACTCGACAGCAGCTCGGACCGCATCGGTACCGGCCTGCTTCCCAGCAATGGCCGGCACACGCCTGGGGTCGATCGGGCCGAGGACGACTACTCCCGCGCCGCGGCTGCGGTAAAGCTCAAGGTCTCGAACACGGTACTCAAGTACGGCGAAATGACCCTCAATCTGCCGGTCTACTCGACCGGGGACAGTCGCCTCTTGCCCGAGACGACCGAAGGGTTCTACCTGAGCAGCAAGGAAATCGACAACCTGCGCATCGATGTCGCCCACCTCACCTCGCTCAGCACGTACGCGCAAAGTGGCCACAATGCCGGCGGCATGACCCGTGCGGACGTCTATGGCGCCACCTACAACTTCACCCCGGCCTTGACCGGCGCGCTGTATGCCTCGGACGTGCAGGATCTGTGGAAGAAGAAATACGCAGGGCTGAGCTGGGTCAAACCCATCGATGACCAGCAGGCGTTTTCCGCCGACTTCCGCTTCTACAACCAGAAGAGCACCGGCACCGAGCGCGGCGGGGATATCGACAGCAATTCGTTCAGCCTCAAGACCGCCTACAGCTACGGCACGCACAAACTGACGCTGGCCTATCAGGCCATCACCGGCAAAGGCGGTTATGTCTTCTACACCGACGGCGGCAATACCAACTACATGGCCAACTACGTGCAGTACGCCGAATTCACCCGCGAGGACGAACGTTCATGGCAGGCACGCTATGACTTCAACTTCGCCGGCCTTGGGGTGCCGGGGCTGGATGTGTTCGCCCGCTACCTGCGTGGCGACAACATCACCCTGGCCAACGGTGCGAGTGGCCAGACCGAATGGGAACGTGACCTGGAGGCAGCCTACACGGTGCAGAGCGGTCCTCTGAAAAACCTGACCTTCCGCCTGCGTCAGGCCACCTACCGCAACTCGTTCAGCGGCGATCTGGATGACGTTCGGTTCATCACGCAGTACCCGATCAATCTGTAGGTGACTCCGCAGGCACTCCGCCCGGTGAAATCTCTCGCCGGGCTTTTGCCCCTGCTACACACTCAACCGACGACTGAACTTGGTCTCCATCACGATATGCGACGCGGTGTGCGCCACGCCCTTGATCATGTTGATCCGGGTCAGCTCGGCATTAAGTTCGCCCAGGGTCCCGGTGGCCAGGTGAATGATGAAGTCCGACTCCCCAGACACCGCGTACACGGCCTGCACCGCGTCGATCTTGCGCAGCGTCGTCATGACATCGGTGTAGCTTTTGTTGGTGCACGAAGTCATGGTGAAGCAGTTGATGGTCGGCTGTATCCGGTCGTGGTCGATGCGCACGCTGTAGCCGGTGATGATGCCGGCTTTCTCCAGCCGCTGGATGCGCTCCTGCACCGAGGAGCGCGACACGCCCAGCTTGCGTGCCAGCGACGCGGTCGGCTCGCGAGCGTTGGCCTGTAGTAGCGCCAGCAACTGGCGATCGTTCTCGGTCAGGTTGAACAATGTACGGGGTGAGTGTGCTTCCATGCCGTATCGACCTTGCGTGAGGAGGCGTTAGCGCGGCCCTGCGCCGGCGTGTCGTTCCTGGAATCTGTCCATCATCTTCAAACCGGTATACACCAATTGCGCCGCCGGTGGCCCGAATGGGCCACCATTCCATTGCAGACCATAGCGATCGAACAGGCGGTAGCGATCCGATTCACCGCAGATGGCCTCGGCGATCACCCGCCCGCCTGCTGGCGCAGTGTTCATACCGTGCCCCCCGAACGAAGCGCAGGACCACAGCCCTGGGCCGATTGGGCCGATGTGGGGCATTTTGTGCCGCGCATAGCCCATCAGTCCAGACCATGCCTTGTCGATCCTCAGGCCTCGAAGTTGCGGGTAAACGTCGAGGATATCGGCAGTGAGCAGTTGTGCCAGGCGCTGTTCGTCCTGCAGGTTGTGGGTAGTGATGTGGCCGCCCCATAACAGCCGGTCGCCGTCGACGATACGGTAATAGTCCGAAGCACGGCGGGAGTCACCGACGGCTTCTGAAGTGCGCACCGCCTGCTGCAGGCGCGCGCCCAGCGGCTCGGTGAGGACCACGTAGGTGGCAATGGGCAGGAAGGCGCGGTGCAGTTTGCCGAACTCAGGGCCGCCGTAGCCGCCGCAGCAGTACACCACGTCAGCGCAATCGACACTGCCGTGGGCGGTCGATACCTGCGAGCGCCCTGCCCGGCTGACGACTTCGAGCATGGCGCACTGCTCGTGAATCATCCCGCCCTTATGCTCGATCAACTCGGCCAAGCCAAGGCAGTAGTTCAGTGGGTGGAAATGGAAGCCGTGGGTATCACGCAGCCCCTGATGGTAACGCTGGGTGTTGAGCAGAGTGCGCAAGGCATCGCGGTCGAGGTAGTCGAGGGTAAAGCCGAAATCGCGGTCCATGCGCTCGCTGAAGCGCTTGAGGCTGTCGGAATTGTCGAAGCGGCTGACACTCAGCTTGCCCCGACTGGGCGCGCAGCCGGGCAACTGGTGCCCGATGATGGTCTCGCGCACACTGTCCACGCCCTCCAGGGACAGTTTGAACAGGGCCCCAGCGGTGTACTTGCCGCAGCGCTGCTCGATGGCCGACAGGCCTTCGGACCAACCCTGCAGCACGAACCCGCCATTGCGACCCGACGCCCCCCAGGCGACCCGCGCCGCTTCCAGCACGACCACGGACTTGCCACGCGACACCAGCTCCCATGCCGTGCTCAGCCCCGCCAGGCCACCGCCCACGATGCACACGTCGACGCTGACTTGGCCAGCGAGCGGCGGGCGCACGGGGGCCGCGCGCATGGTCGCGGTGTAATAGTTGTCGATATAGCTGAACATGAAGACCTCGTCCTTCGTCGGGCGTCTACCTTGCGCGTGCCGGGCCAAGGGACACGCGCAGGGGATTGGTTCACTGCACCTTGGTGAGGTCGGCGCCGTACCATTTTTCGGACAGCTGCTTGAGAGTACCGTCGGCTTTCATCTCTTCGACGATTCTGGTCAGCGCCCCGTTGAAGGCGTCATCGCCCTTGTCAACGGCGATCGCCAGCGGCTCGTAGTAGGCCGGCTTACCCTCGACCTGAACGATCGGGTAGCCGTTCTTGATGGCAGCGGTGATGGTCGGCAGGGCCGACAGGGTCGCGTTCAGACGCACACCGTTGCCCATGCGCAGATCATCCAGCGGGCCCATGCTGTCGCCGTAGGTTTTCACTTCGCCAGGCTCCACGTCATAGGTGAAGGACGGCACGTCGGCCGCATCGATGGTCAGCCGACGATTGATGTAGTCCTCCGACGTGGTGCCGGCCTCGACGCCGATGATCTTGCCATTGAGGTCTGCGGTCTTGGTACCGGCCGCGGCCTTGTGCACGGCGAATACATACGGGGTGTAGTAATAGACCGCAGGGAAATCCAGAACCCGGCCGCGCTCGCGGGTCGGGGTCATGGAGCCGACGGAGATGTCCCAGCGGTTCGACCAACGCCCGGCGGTGATGATGCCGTACTCGGGCGTGACGAACGCGACCTTGCTACCGAGTCGCTTGCCGATCTCGGTGGCCACGTCGATATCGAAACCCTGCAGGGCATTGTCCGGCCCGAGAAACGACTGCGGTGGCCAATTGGCCGCCGTGGCCACTTTCATGACCTTGGTCGAGTTGATGCGATCCAGGGTGGTGCCGGCCCAGGCAACTCCGGCCCCGGTCATGAAAACACCAGCCAGTGCGGCAGCGGTGAACAAGCGAGTCAGCGACGTCATGGTGAACCTCCAGAGAGCAGCGATACGCAGTTGTCGTTGTTGTGGCGTGTGCAGCGTTTGAAGCCATGTCCGGCCCTGACGGATCACTCAGTGGCTGAGAATCTGCGAGAGAAACTCGCGGGCACGCTCGTGTTGCGGGTTGTCGAAAAACGCCTGCGGCGAGGCCTCCTCAACGATGCGGCCCTGGTCCATGAAGATGATCCGGTCGGCAACGCGCCGGGCGAAGCCCATTTCATGGGTGACGCAGAGCATGGTGATCCCGTCCTCGGCCAGTTCGCCCATCACGTCGAGCACCTCCTTGACCATTTCCGGATCTAGTGCCGAAGTCGGTTCATCGAAGAGCATGATGCGCGGGCGCATGCACAGCGCCCGGGCAATGGCCACGCGTTGCTGCTGGCCACCGGACAGCTGGCCGGGGTACTTGTCGGCCTGGTTGCCGATACGCACCCGTTCCAGGTACTCATGGGCCAGAGCGCGGGCTTCGGCATCGCTGAGTCGGCTGACCAGGCGCGGCCCGAGCATGAGGTTGTCAAGTACGCTCAGGTGCGGAAACAGGTTGAACTGCTGAAAAACCATCCCGACCTGGCGGCGTATGCCCGCCACGCACGCCGCGCCGCGGGTCAGCGGGGTATCGCCGATGATCACCTCACCTTGCTGGAAGTCTTCCAGCAGGTTCAGGCAACGGATCAGCGTGGACTTGCCGGAGCCCGACGGCCCGCAGATCACCACGATCTCACCGCTGGCAATGTGCAGATCAATCTCTTTTAGCACATGAAACTCGCCATACCACTTGTTCAGCCGACGCACCCGAACAGCGGCTGAACGGGGGGACGCAGCAGGGACGGTCGATCGATTCATGGCAAGCTCCAGGTTCATAGCGGGCGCCTTTTTCATATCAAGAACTGGCCCTACTCAGCGGTGGGCACGGTTGAAGTGCTTTTCCAGGCGGGCCTGGACCGTTTCCAGAACGATCGACAGCAGCCAGTACAGCACCGCCGCAGTGATCAACATCTCCAGATGGCGAAACTCCGCGCGGCCTTGGGTACGCGCCAGGAACATCAACTCCCAGACGCCTATCACCGACACCAGCGAACTGTCCTTGAGCATCGAAATGAACTGGTTCCCGGTGGGCGGGATGATCAGCCGCATGGACTGCGGCAAAATCACCCGCATCATGGTCTGCAGCGGCGACAGGCCTATGGCTCGCGACGCTTCCCATTGCCCTCGGGGAATGCTGCTGATGCCAGCACGGAAGATCTCGGTCATGTAGGCGCCATAGCACAGCGACAGAGCCAAAATACCCGCAGGCACCGCGCCGACCACATAGCCCAGTTGCGGAATGCCCAGGTAGATGAGGTAGATCTGGATCAGCAGCGGCACACCACGAAAGAACGAGGTGTAAAAGCTGGCGATCGCGATGGCGAAGCCGTTGGACGACAGGCGTGCGGTCGCACCCAGCAGGGCAAGCACGAAAGCGATGGTGATGGAGATCGCCGACACATACACGGTCGTGAATACCCCTTGGGTAATCATGAAGCCGACCTTGGTGGCGATGAATGAATAGGAAAGGTCAAAGGTGTCGAAGAACAGCAGGAACATCAGCAGCAGTTCGCACCACACAGTGATGATCTGCGCCCGCAAGGGGAAGCGACCGAGCACGAACAGGTTGAGGACCAGCGTCAGGGTGAAGGTGACCGCCACGGCCACGTCCCTTGCCAGGGGCGCCTGCAGATCCAGCAGTACGGGTGCCATCAGCCGGGCCAGGCCACTCTCGCCGAGGCCGGCGAACAGCGTCACCGCGAAGCACACGGTGGCTACTGTGCCCATGAACACCGGACTGTCGGTGGCGCGGGGCTTGACGATGTGGTCCTTGAACATGGCATGGACACCTTTGTTGTTGTGTTTTCATTATGGGCGCGCAAAACGCCGGACGGCACCCTGCGTTATGGGTCCATTCAACGATGAATGAAGCGGATTTGCCGGCTTTACCCTGACAAATGCAAGAACATACCGGCGGATGATTTTTAGCGGATCGTCTGTTGCGGCAGCACGCGCGGCCTGGTGAATGGTGGATCCTCCGCATCGAGAATCAGACTGCGGTAATGCCCGGGACTGGCACCGGTCCACTTGCGAAACGCCTTGTAGAAGGAGCTGGCATCGGCGAAGCCCAGGCGCTCGGCGATGTCTTCGAACGTTGCCTGGGGTTCAGCCAGCCACAGCACCGCACGCTCGCGGCGCACGCTGTCCTTGAGGGCCTGATAGCCGGCGCCCTCCTCGGTCAGGTGCCGGCGCAGCGTGGCCACCGAAACGCCACAGTGGGCCGCCATCGCTTCGATGGCTGGAAAATCGGCAGCCGGCAGGTTGCGCAGGTGTTGGCGGATGCGCCAGCCGAGGCTGTCGGGATCGCGGTAGCGCACCAGGATGTTGGCCGGGACGCGGGCCAGGAAACGGCGCAGCTCCGTTGCGCTGCGACGGACGGGAATGTCGAGGTGCTCGGCGGCGAAGATCAACCGCGTGCGCGGCCGCTCGAAGCGCAGGTTGGGCGAAAACATCACCTGGTAATCACCGACGTATCGAGGCGCAGGGCCGCGCAGTTCCATCGCCAGGATCGGGATACGCCGGCCAGCCAGCCAGCAGGCGATACCGTGCACGATCATCCAGTAGGTGAAACAGGAAAATGCGCGTTTGGGGTCGGCGCTGCGCTCACGTAGGACGATTTCCGCAAGCGACTGCTGGGTCGCCAGACGGCCGTCGTAGTCGCTGAGCATCAGTGCAAGGAACTCCAGCGCCAGCTTGAGCGCGGCGCCCACGGTCGGCTGTTGCCGGCAGGCCTGGCACAGGAAGGCGAAGCTGCCGCGGCGCAATGGCCGCGCATCCATGGCGAAGAACTCGTCATCCAGCGCCCTGGCCAGTTGTCGCCAGAGCCGGGCGTAATGCTGAACGGGGACCCGGGCCTGATCATCCAGCAGCAGCTGTCCATCGATGCCCGCCGCCTGAAGGATTCGCTCCAGGTCGACATGGCTGTCGCGTACGGCTTCACGTACCAGGTGGATCGAGATCGTGTCGCGCATCGACGGGCTGTCGAGCGGTGTTCGGGTCAGGCTCACTCATCCTCGCTCACCGCTTCTGCGCGAAACGGACCGAATAGGCTGCGGGGCAATCATTGCCCCGCCCCTGCGGTCGTCATTTCTAATCCATCCGTTGGCGCCGAGCAAGCACCCCGACCACAGGCCTCCTCAATAGAGGCATTCGACCGCGATGGCCGTGGCTTCACCGCCGCCGATACAGATGGCAGCGATGCCGCGGCGCAGGTTGCGTTGCCGCAATGCCGCCAGCAACGTCACCACGATGCGCGCCCCGGACGCGCCGATGGGGTGACCCAGTGCGCAGGCGCCGCCATTGACGTTGACCTTGCTTGCCGGCAGGTCGAGGGCCTGCATGGCGGCCAGGGTGACCACGGCGAACGCCTCGTTGATCTCGAACAGGTCGACGTCTTCCAGCGCCCAGCCGGTGTTTTCCACCAGCTTGCGAATGGCACCAATGGGCGCCACCGGGAACAGGTGCGGTGCATCGGCGAAGGCGGCATGCCCGTGAATGACCGCCAGCGGCGCAAGTCCGCGAGCCTGGGCTTCGCTTTGGCGCATCAGCAGCAAGGCTGCGGCGCCATCGGAAATCGAGCTGGAATTCGCCGCCGTCACGCTGCCGCCCTCACGAAAGGCCGGTTTCAGCGTGGGGATCTTGTCCGGGTCGGCCTTGGGCGGCTGCTCGTCATCGCTGATCATCTGTGGCTGCTTGTTGCGGATGACCTGCACCGGCACGATCTGCGAGGTGAAACTGCCGTCGCTGATGGCCTGGCGTGCGCGGGTCAGCGAAGCCAGGGCGAATTCGTCCTGCGTCTGACGGCTGAAACCGTGCGCCTGGGCGCAGTCCTCGGCAAAGGTGCCCATCAGGCGACCGGTTTCGTAGGCGTCTTCCAGGCCATCGAGGAACATGTGATCGAGTACCCGGCCGTGGCCCATGCGATAACCATCGCGGGCGCGATCCAACAGGTAGGGCGCGTTGGACATGCTCTCCATGCCCCCGGCCACCACCACCCGAGCGCTGCCTGCGAGCAAGGCGTCGTGGCCCAAAAGCATGGCTTGCATGCCCGACCCGCACATCTTGTTCAGGGTGGTGCAAGTCGTGGCATGGGACAGCCCGGCGCCCAGTGCCGCCTGGCGCGCCGGTGCCTGGCCCAGCCCGGCCGGCAGCACGCAGCCGAACAGGACCTGGTCGACGCTGCCGGCATCGATACCGGCGCGCTCGACGGCGGCCGCGATGGCCGCAGCGCCCAGCTGAGGCGCGGTCAGGCTGCGCAGGTCGCCCTGAAAGCCACCCATGGGTGTGCGCACGGCGCTGACGATAACGATCGGATCTTCATTCATCTGTAGTTTTCCTTATTACCTGGCCGCCATGCGCAAGGCGCCGTCGAGACGGATCACCTCGCCATTGAGCATGCTGTTTTCGATGATATGGCGCACCAGAGCAGCATATTCCTCCGGCTTGCCCAGGCGCGGCGGAAAGGGCACGTCGGCGCTCAGCGCAGTGCGCACCTCATCGCTCATCCCGGCCATCATCGGGGTTTCGAAGATGCCCGGCGCGATGGTCATCACCCGAATGCCGTAGCGCGCCAGTTCCCGTGCCGCCGGCAAGGTCAAGCTCGCCACCGCGCCCTTGGATGCGGCATAAGCGGCCTGGCCGACCTGACCGTCGAAGGCGGCCACCGAGGCGGTGTTGATGATCACGCCGCGTTCGCCCTCGGCGTTCGCGGTGCTCTTGGCAATAGCCTCGGCGGCCAGGCGCAGCAGGTTGAAAGTGCCGATCAGATTGATGTTGATGATGCGGCTGAAACTGTCCAGCCCGTGGGCGCCCTGCTTGCCGAGGATCTTCTCGCCGGCCACCACGCCGGCGCAATTGACCAGCCCGTGCAGTCCGCCAAAGCTGGTCATGGCCATGTCTACGGCGGCCTTGGCGGCATCGGCCTGAGTGATGTCGGCTACCGCGTAGCCGGCTTCCAGTTCACTGGCCTGCGCCTTGAGCGCCTCGGCGTTGAGGTCCACCAACATCAGGCGTGCGCCTGCACGGGCCAGCATCCGCGCGGTGGCGGCACCGAGCCCGGATGCAGCGCCACTGACCATGAAAACCTTGTCTTGGATGTGCATGAAACGGTCTCCTCGTCAGGCGCTGGACGCCTGCTGCTTGGCAATTTCCTGGTTGCGCAGGATGAAGCGCTGCAATTTGCCGCTGGGGGTTTTGGGTAGCTGTTCGACGAATTCGATCTCGCGCGGGTAGGCATGGGCGGCGAGCCGCTGACGTACGTGCAGGCGAAGGGTTTCGGCCAGCTCGGGGCCTGCCTCGAAACCCGCCTGCAGCACCACGAAGGCTTTGATCACTTCGGTGCGCTCCGGGTCGGGCTTGCCCACCACGGCGGCCTCGACCACCGCCGGATGCTCGATCAAGGCGCTTTCCACATCGAAGGGCCCGACTCGGTAGCCTGAGGTGGTGATGACATCGTCGTTGCGGCCCACGAAGCTGATGCTGCCGTCGGCATTGAGCTCGACGGTGTCGCCGCTCAGGTAATACTTGCCTTTGAACGCCTTGGTCGGCATCCCCAGGTAGCCGCCGAACCAGCACAGCGGCGAGCGCTCGCGGTCTACCGCCAGCACCCCGGGTTGACCGGCCTCCAGTTCCTGCAGGTCCGCGTCGAGCACCACGATGCGATGGCCAGGCACGGCAAAACCGGCCGAGCCTTCGTGCACGGGATGATCGAGGTCGTGGTGGTTGCACAGCACCATGCCTAGCTCGGTCTGGCCATAGTGATCGTGGACCACAACGCCCAGCTGTTCGGCGAACCAGCGGATCACCTGCGGATTGAGCGGCTCTCCGGCGCTGCTGGCAATGCGCAGTCGCCCGCGCACCCCGGCCGCGAAGCGATCACCAGCAGCGATCAGCATGCGATAGGCCGTTGGCGACCCGGCGAGGTTGGTGATCGCGTACTTGTCGATCACTCGGCAGGTGCTGTCGACCGTGAAGCCGCCGTCGTAGAACAAGGTGGCATGACCCAGGGCCAGCGGGCCGGCCACGGCATAGTAGAGCCCATAGGCCCAGCCCGGATCGGCCAGATTCCAGAACCGATCGTCGCTGCGCAGTTGGACGGCATCGCGCAGATAGCCTTTGAACGCCAGCAACGCGCGCAGCGGCACTTCCAGCGGTTTTGCCGGCCCGGTGGTGCCGGACGTGCACATCAGCATGAAAGGCGCATTGCCGTCGAGCATCACGGGCTCGCATTCGCGGCTCTGCCCTTGCAGTGCCGTCCAGAAGTCGTGTTCGCCGGTGCCCGCAATGGTGCAGCCCACGGTCATCACGTTGGGACGGTGATCAAGTTCGTCGAGCTTGTGGCGATTGTGCTGATCGGTCACCACCCAATTGGCCCCCGAGCAATGCAGGCGCTGCTCGATGGCCTTGGGACCGAACGCGGTGAACAGCGGCTGATAGACCGCGCCGATGCGCCAGGTACCCAGTATCGCGATCAGCAGTTCGACCGTGCGTGGCATCAGCCCGGCAACGCGATCACCGGGCTTGACGCCCTGACTGCGCAGGAAATTGCCGAACTGTGCCGCATGGATCTGCAGGTGCTCGAAGGTGTACTGCGTGGCAACGCCTTGCTGCGACTCGCAATACAGGGCCACTGCCTGTTCGCCCACGTGGCGGTCGCAGCATTCGACACAGGCATTGAGCTGATCGAGGTTGCCGTGCAGGTCCTGCGCGGCAGTTTGCGGGTAATCGAACGCCTGAGCGGTGGTGAAATAATCGCGCATCACATGACCCTGCTTGTTGTTATGGGATCTGGGTGTTGTGAGATCGTTGTGACCTTGAAGGCACTGGCCGATAGTGATCCGCCTGTGCTTTCGCGACAATGTTTTCAGCGCTCAGACCGTTTGAGCGGTTTAGCCAGTGCGGATATTTTTGAGCCCGCATTCTTCGAGCACTGCGGCTGTTACACGCTTGCTGGAACCCCCCCTCATTCCGTCTTCCGACTCCGCGTCTTGCGCGGCGGCAGGCGCAGCAGGGCCAACTGGGCGTCCAGAGTCTCGGCGCGTGCCTGCTGGGCGGCGGCGGTTTGCAACGCTGACGCCTGCCCTGCTTGCGCGGCCTGAAGCTGGGCTTCGAGCTGCTGTCGTGCATGCTCCCCCTGCTCTACCGCCAATGCCGAGCGTGCTTCACGGGCCGCCGCCTGTAGCTGCGCTTCGCCAAGCGCGATTTGCGCGTGCTCCAGACGCTTCTGCAACGCTTCGAGTTGCTTGTGTTGCTCACGGGCCTCGAGGCTGCGCGACTTGAGGTCTTCGCGGGCGCGGTCGACCTCGCGGTGCGAACGCTCTTCGACGCCCCGCACATAGGCCTCCTGAGCCAGGCGATTGTGCTCGGCCTGCTGCTGTTGCTCACGGAGCGCTTTTTGAAGGGCCGCTAGATCGGCCTGCAACTCGCTGCGCGCGCCCTGCAGATCGACGCGCTGATGCTGCAGATCGTCGATCTGCTCCTGGCGCTGGGCCAGCAATTTCTCCAGATCGGCCAGGCGGGTTTCGGCGTTGCCACGGGCCGTTTCCGCCTCGGCCACCTGGCGACGAGCCTGGGCAGCGTCGCGGCGGGCTTGTTCCTCGACCTCCGCGACCCGCTCGTACTCTGCCGTCAGTTGCTCACGCTGGGCCGCCAACGAGTGTTCGACAACACCTTGGGCCAGCGTCGTTGCCTGCTGCCAGATCGCAACGAACGCCTGGGCCACTTCAGCCGGCAACCCCGGCAGCCTGGTTTCCCCGCGCAGCCGCTCGGCCAAGCGCCCCCACCACTGATCCAGCAAGGCGCCGACCCTGGCCGGGCTGCCGCGACCCAGCTCCAGGCGCACACGTTCAACCGTTGGCCGCTCTCCTCGGGCCAGCACGGCATCTGCCGCGGCAAATACGTCATTTTCCGGTACGCCTACTGCCATGGCCTGCTCTCCGTTGGATTAGGTATGATAATGAAAGATTATCCGACCTTATAAATCTGAAACTAAGAATATAATACGTTGAACGTAATGAATAGTACATATGACATCTCAGCGGTTAATGCAAACCCTCTGGACCTATATTCATTGGCGGAAAGCACCGCTCGTGCGGCCCAGGCTTTTGTTGCTGCGGGCACTGCAGCGAATACGGTACGCAGCTATCGCAGTGCCCTGGCGTACTGGTCCGCGTGGCTGAAGCTGCGTTACGAACAGGTGCTGGGTGATGCTGCACTGCCCGCGGCGGTGGCGGTTCAATTCGTCCTGGACCATCTGGCCCGGCCGCTGGAGGACGGCACCTGGAATCACCTGCTGCCCGAAGCCATCGACACCGCTTTGGTCGAGGCCGGTGCCAAGTCACGGCTGGGTGCTTTGGCCTACAGCACCGTGCAGCATCGTCTGGCGGTGCTGGGCAAGTGGCATCGGGTGAAGGGCTGGGACAGTCCGACCGAGTCGCCAGCGCTCAAGACCCTGTTGCGCAACGCGCAGAAAGCCCAAGCACGCCAAGGCGTGACCGTGCGCAAAAAAACGGCCATGGCCTTGGAGCCGCTGCAGGCCATGCTGGCAACCTGCACCGACGGCCTGCGCGGCACCCGCGATCGCGCCCTGCTCCTGTTGGCCTGGAGTGGCGGTGGTCGGCGCCGCTCCGAAGTGATCGGGCTACAGGTGGGTGATGTGCGGCGTCTGGATGCCGACACCTGGGTCTACAGCCTCGGTGCCACCAAGACCGACACCGCCGGTACGCGACGAGAGAAGCCCCTCCGCGGGCCTGCGGCCCATGCCTTGGCGGCGTGGCTGGCTGCCGCGCCGGCGACCACGGGCCCGCTGTTTCGTCGTCTGTACCGTGGCGACAAGGTGGCAAGCCAAGGCCTGGGCGGCGATCAGGTGGCGCGTATCGTCAAGCGTCGGGCTCAGCTTGCAGGTCTGGAGGGGGACTGGGCCGCCCACAGCCTGCGCTCGGGTTTCGTGACCGAAGCGGGCCGGCAGGGTGTGCCGCTGGGCGAGGTGATGGCGATGACCGAGCACCGCAGCGTGGCGACGGTCATGGGTTACTTCCAGGCCGGATCGTTGCTCAACAGCACCGCCACGCAACTGTTGAAAAGCAAGGATGAGGAATGAGTTCTTGGCAGGTTGTTGAAAGATGGACGGAAACAAAGTCATCAGCGTCGGTCAATAGTCTGTCGACGCTGACGCTTGCGCGTACCGCGTCGCCCTACTCGAACATCCAGGATAATCATTATGACCACTTCCAAGCTGTTGCCTCGCCTTGCTCTCGCTGCCCTTTGCGTCTTGAGCGTACCTGCCTTCGCAGCCGAAACCGGCGCCAAGGAAGAAAGCGTCACCTTGGACCGTCCAGGCAACGGTGATCATGAAATCAAAGAGGGCGACAAAGTGCCCGACTCCTACAAGCGCAAGGAACTGGCGATCGATCCAGCCAAGCATGGCTTGAAGCAGCCCGACGAGAACGAGCAGTGGGTCGAGATCAAGGACAAGTACGTGCGCGTGAACATTCCCAACGGCACCATCGTCGAGATGATCGACAAGTCTTCGGTCAAGAAGTGAGTTTTTGGCCCCGGCTTGGGTAATTCCAGGCTGGGGCCGTTTGCCTGGGTACCTGGTTCGCGGCCGGTGACCGCCCCTACGGGCGCTTGGCGTATTGCAGCGGCAAGACCGTGGTCGACTTGATGCGCTCCATCGCAAAGGTCGAGCTGATGTCGGAAATGCCCTCCACCTGAATCAACCGTTTGTACACCGCGTCATAGCCGGCGATGTCCGGTACCACAATACGCAGCATGTAGTCCGTATCCCCCGCCATTCGATAGCACTCCACCACTTCGGGCAATGCCTCGATGACCCTGTGAAAATCCTCCAGCCATTGCGCGTTGTGCCGTTGCGTGCGCAGCTCGGCAAATACCGTTACGGCAACATTCAACTCGCGTGCATCGAGCAGCGCGACGCGCTGGGTGATGACCCCCTGCTGTTCGAGCTTCTGGATGCGACGCCAGCAGGCAGTGCCGCCCAGGCCGATCTGCTCGGCGATGTCAGCCAGCGGACGGGTGCAGTCTGCTTGCAGGATATCGAGGATGGCCATGTCGAACTTGTCCATGAAAATGCGAGCCTGAGTGGGTCTTTATGGGTGGCGATCAGTATGCCGGAAAATATTTCTCCCATATCGTCAATCTAAGCAATAGTTTTGCGTACCTAACCGGTCGATCAGTACAGATATCAAATTTTTTCACCGCGTTCATCGCTAGCATAAGTGGTACGAAATCAGCACTGGTCGAGACGCTATGCCTACCCTCCCCGTATACCTGGATTACGCCGCCACCACGCCCATCGACGATCATGTCATCAGCGCCATGCTGGCCTGCATGGGGCGCGATGCCGTCTATGGCAACCCCGCCTCCAGCGCCCACGCCTACGGCCAACAAGCGTGCCAGGCCGTTGAACTGGCGCGGCGGCAAGTGGGCGAACTGATCAATGCTCCAGGCGAGGATATCGTCTGGACTTCGGGCGCTACCGAGTCCAACAACCTGGCGATCAAGGGCTGTACCCGTCCCGGCGATCACATCATCACCAGCGTGCTGGAACACAAGGCGGTCATCGACACCGTGCGCGAGCAGCAGGCGGCCGGCTGCGAGGTCACCTGGCTCAGCCCCGACGAACGCGGGCTGATTCAACCACAGGCCGTGGCATCGGCACTGCGACCCAATACGCGTCTGGTGTCGCTGATGTGGGTGAATAACGAGCTGGGCACACTGACTGATGTTGTGGAGATCGCACGACGG
Source organism: Pseudomonas sp. RIT-PI-a (assembly GCF_001187875.1). Lineage (NCBI taxonomy): Bacteria > Pseudomonadati > Pseudomonadota > Gammaproteobacteria > Pseudomonadales > Pseudomonadaceae > Pseudomonas > Pseudomonas sp. RIT-PI-a. The sequence continues at coordinate 782,690 of NZ_LGIR01000011.1, read as the reverse complement.
GTACAGGCGCATGGCGCGCTGCTGCATGTGGATGCCGCCCAGGCGGCTGGCAAGGTCGAGATCGACCTGGCTCAGGCCGGCATAGATCTGCTGTCCCTGTCCGCCCACAAGCTGTATGGACCCAAAGGGATCGGCGCCCTCTATGTCGGGCCATGCGCTCGCCCGGTACTGCGCGCGCAAATGCATGGGGGTGGCCATGAACAGGGCCTGCGTTCAGGCACGCTGCCGACGCATCAGATCGTCGGCATGGGCGCAGCATTCGCCCAGGCCAGCGCGCAGATGCAGAGCGATAACCGGCAAATCCAGGCACTGGCCCGACGATTACGCGAAGGATTGCTGGCGCTGCCAGGCGTATCGCTCAACGGGTGCGCCGAGCATCGGATTCCCCACACGCTCAACGTCTGCATCGACAGCCCGACCTTTTCCATGCAGGCGGTGGCCGGACGTATCGCGGTGTCTTCGACCTCGGCCTGTAATTCGGCAAGTGCCGCCGCGTCGCACGTGTTGTTGGCACTGGGTTTGAGCCAGGCTCAGGCGCTGAGCAGCTTGCGGGTGAGTCTGGGTCGCTATAGCACGCAGGACGATGTCGACCGAGCCATCGCCGTCATCAACGACGCCCTCCAAGCCCCCGCGCCATTCTGGTGATCCCCGGATCGCATGCATTCATCAAGGCCCCCCAATCCCCGTAGCAGCGGCGCAAGCCACGTCCGGCCGCACCGCGTTCATTCAGGCGCACCGCACACACCGCCGACGCGGCTCGCGCCGCTGCTACAGCGACCGCGTGCGCCTGTAGCAGCGGCGCGAGCCACGTTCGGCCGCACCGGGTGTATGGATGGGGTCGGGGGGGATCCTGGGTGCTACCGTTCGTCGGAATTGCGGCACCGATCATGGCCATTCACTGCCCAAATCTGCGTACCGATTCCTATAACGGAGAAATACCATGGTCACTCGCACAATTACTCGCTTTGCCCTCGTCGGCCTGCTGTCTGCCACCAGTATGTATGCGTTGGCCGGTTCGGTGCCTCCAGGCAAGGAAATCAGCCCTTCGTCGCCAACCACCAGCACTGACACCCGCACGGGCAACCAGATGGGCAGTGGTCGTACCAACGACGCCAACAGCAGCAGCGGCACCACCACCTCCGGCACCCCGAATGGCTCGGGCACCTTCAGCAATGGTACCGGCAACAGCAGCGGTAGCGGTGCGGTAGGCAGCGGTACTGGCAATGGCGCCAGCTCCGGTAAAGGCGCAGGCAGCGGCGCGGGTGGCAGCAGCGGTAACTGATCAAGCGGCGGCTCGAGGGCATTGCGTTCGAGCCTTCTGCGTTGCCGTGATCCAAGCGGGTGGCTGGGCCAAGATGCGTATCACCGCATCCGCTCAGGCCACCCGTTTTCACATCCATTCCTTTTACCGTTTTTTTGGGTATTCTTCCGGTCTCGATGCCACGGTGCAGCCGCCCTGCCCCATGGCCCCATCACCTCCGACCAGGAAGCCCCATGTCCCAGATCATCCTCGTACTCAATGGCCCCAACCTGAACATGCTGGGCTTGCGTGAGCCTGCCGTGTACGGCAACGAAACCCTGGCCGATGTAGAAGCCATGGCGGTGCAGAGCGGCCAGGAATTGGGTCTGAGCATCGAATGTCGACAGACCAACCACGAAGGGCAAATGATCGACTGGATCCACCAGGCCCGCCAGCGCGTGGCCGGCATCGTCATCAACCCGGGTGCGTGGACCCACACCTCAATCGCCATTCACGATGCACTGATCGCCTGCGAAGTACCGGTGCTGGAAGTGCATATCTCCAACGTCCACCGCCGTGAAGAGTTCCGTCACCACTCATTCGTCTCGAAAGTGGCGGTCGGTGTCATTGCCGGTTTCGGCACCCACGGCTACAAGCTGGCGATCAGTCACTTCGCCAAATTGCTGAACGCCAAGCCCGCCATCTGATCCGGTTTTTTCAGCGCCTTCTGGATCTGTTTTACCTTGCTCGGAACGTCCATAGTCACCTGAACGAAATTTCATGTTCTGGAGGTGTGTTATGGACGGTGTGATCATGTTGACCATCATCACCGCTACGCTCGGCTCGTTCGGCTACGTGATGTACCTGATCCATAAGGAGAGCAAGGAAAACAAATAGCCTGAGAACAAAAAGGCCGCTGCGTTCGCCGCAACGGCCTGGTCTGTACTGCTTGCCACCGCGCTTACTTGATGAAGTTGTCCACCAGCATGTGCGCCACGTCATCGGCGCGCCCGCTGAGCATGGCCTTGGCTGAATACAGGGCCATGTTCGAGACTTGCGAAAGCTCGATCTTGGGCGGCATCACCAGTTCTTCCGGGTTGACCTTGACGTCCAGCAACGCGGGGCCGGGATGACTCAGAAAGCGCTGCACGGCCTGCTCCAGGCTCGCGCCGTCCGAGACCTGTTCGCCGTAGAAACCCATCACCTCGGCCAACTTGGCGAAATCGGGGTTGTGCAGGTCGGTGAAGTTGTCCAGCAGGCCTTCGACCTTCTGTTCGATCTGGACGAAGTTCAGCGAACTGTTGTTGAACACCACCACCTTGATCGGCAATTTTTCCTGAACCGCTGTGAGCAAGTCGCCCAGCAGCATGGCCAGGCCTCCGTCGCCAGACAATGATATGACCTGGCGCTGCGGGTAGGCCTTCTGCAGACCCAGCGCCTGTGGCATGGCATTGGCCATGGTGCCGTGGCGCAGGCTGGTGAGCGTGCGACGTTGGCCGTTGGTGTTGATATGGCGCAGCACCCAGACCATGGGCGAACCGCCGTCGGCGGTGAACAGCGCATCTTCGCTGGCATGCTTGTCCAGCAGATGGGTCAGATACTGCGGATGGATCAGATGCCCGTCGGTATGACGCTGATCGTGGGCCAGGGTCTTGAGAGTCTTCTGACGCACCTTGAGGCAGTCTTCCAGAAAGCTGTGCTCGGTACGCTCGGCCAGCAAGGGCAGCAGCGCCTTCAGGGCGGGCAATACGTCACCGACCACGCCCAGATCGATGGGATGACGACGTCCCAGATGGGCGCCCTTGCGATCCACCTGAATGATCTTGGCGTTCTGCGGATAGAACTGGCCCCAGGCGAAGTCGGCACCCAGCAACAGCAAGGTGTCGCACTCCATCATGGCGTGGTAGCCGGACTCGACCCCGAACACGCCCGTCATGCCCATGTTGTAGGGGTTGTCGTACTCGACGAAGTCCTTGGCACGCGAGGTGTGAGCGATGGGCGCTTTCAGGCGCTGGGCCAGTTCGATCAGTTCGTCGTGGGCGCCTTCGCAGCCAAAGCCGGCATAGATGGCGATCTTCTTACCCTTGCCCAGCATGTCGGCGATTTCGTTCAACTCATCCAGGCTGGGTTGCAACACCGGACGCGGCTGATGGACGCTGAAAGGACGATCGTTCTTCACCTCGGCGGAGCTGATGTCCGACGGCAGGATGATCACCGCCACGCCGCCTTCATTGAGCGCGGTCTGCGCAGCCAGCGTGGTCACCCGGCGTGCCTGCTCCGGGGTGTACACCTGCTCGCAGAACACCGTGCAACTGCCGTAGATGGCTTTGAAGTCTACTTCCTGGGGAAAGTCCATGCCCAGTTCGCTGGTGACGATCTGGCTGGCGATCAGCACCATGGGCGCGTGGTTGCGCTGGGCTTCGAAGATGCCGTTGATGAAGTGCAAGCCGCCAGGCCCGCACGATCCGGCGCAGGCCGTCAGGCGACCGCTGATGAACGACTCGGCGCCAGCGGCGAATGCGGCCGCTTCTTCATGGCGGACGTGCACCCATTCGATCTCGCTGCGCGAAATCGCATCGGTCACGTGATTCAGCGTGTCGCCGACGATGCCGTAGCAGTTGCGCACACCTGCTTCCTGCAGGGTCTGGATGACGATGTCGGCTACTTTCTTGCTGGCCATGAAGGCCTCCTGGTCAGTGAGTCATGCAGCTTAGGCTGGAGCACGCCTAGGGAGTTCAGCCCGACTGGCGCCTCGCCATGCCTTCGCGCGTCGAAACCGGGCGGCGTTGCCCAACGGTGCGGATCATGCTTTATTGGCGGCCTTTTTCACTGTTCAAGGCCCTCGTCATGTCTGCCCGCAAGTTGCTCAGCGCCGCCCTCCTCGTGCTTGTTTCCCCCCTGGCCATGGCCCATGCCCATCTGACCCATCCGGTGCCCGCCGCCGATGCCTCTGTCGCTGCGCCAGCGCAAGTGAGCCTGGGCTTTTCCGAAGCCATCGAAGTGGGCTTCAGCAAGGTCACGCTGACGGCCGCGGGCGGTGAGCCGGTCGCTTTGCAACCCTTGGCCAGCGCCGTCGACGATCGCAAGACCCTGGTGGTCAAGCCTGCCGCGCCATTGGCGGCTGGGCAGTACACGGTGCACTGGCAGGTGGTGTCGGTGGACACGCACAAAAGCGCCGGTGAGTACCGCGTCACCGTGAGTCCTTGAGCATGAGTGTGTTGATCGTTCTGCGCTTCCTGCATTTCACCAGCCTGATGCTGGTGTTCGGCGCCTGCATGTTCCGCCCGCTGCTGCTCGATCAGCCCGCCCAAAAAGGTCGGCTGCGCAACCTGATCGATCCCCTGGTGTGCCTGTTGGCAGCGCTCGCGCTGATCAGCGGTGTCGCCTGGCTGTTCGCCGTGGCCTTCGAGATGGGCGGGTCGCTGGACATGGCGCTGGTGCGCCGGGTCCTGGGTGAAACCTTTTTCGGCAAGGTCTGGACCCTGCACCTGTTCGCCTGTGTGGCGGTCCTGGTGTGCCTGCGAATTCCTCATCCAAAACTTCAGGTGGTGGCCCGCCCCCTGAGTGCATTGGCCCTGGCCACGCTGGCACCGGTCGGTCATGCAGCGATGTTTGAAGGCTCGGCGGGCACCTGGCTGGTGATCAACCAGTTGATCCACCTGCTATGTGTCGGCGCGTGGCTGGGCGGCCTGATGCTGTTGATGTTCGTGCTTGCACGCCCCGGCGATCAGGATCTGCGCGTGGTGCTGGGTCGCTTCAGTGGCGTGGGGTGTGTGCTGGTGGCGGGGTTGCTGGTGACCGGGCTGATCAACACCCGGGCGTTGACTGGCTCCTTCCTGCCGGTGCCAGGTGCGTCCGGGTTCGCCACGGTTCTGGCAGTCAAGCTGGCGCTGGTGCTGGCCATGCTCGGCCTGGCTGTGTGGCACCGCCGGCAACTGGCTCGGGGTCCGCTGGACGTGCAATCGTTCAAGCGCACGGTCACCCTTGAATGGGCCTGCGGACTGGGCGCGGTGGCGGCTGTCGCCCTGCTCGGCACTCTGGCGCCGACGCCGCTGGGGTGAGTCACCTGCGGCGCATACAACCTGCGGCGAATAAAAAAAGGGCCGTGCTCCCCTGCAAGAGCACGACCCTCAAGATTCTTTCGGCTTCAAACGTGACAAGACACCACGTGGTCAAACGTGGGGACCGAATCAGTATGCGGGTGAATTGTTACAGTTTGGCGATGGACACTTCGGTGGATTTCACGAAGGCGATGACTTCGCTGCCGATCTGCAATTCCAGCTCGTGCACCGAGCGGGTGGTGATGACCGACGTCACGATACCGGCTGGCGTCTGCACATCGATTTCCGAGACCACCGGGCCTTCGATGATTTCCTTCACGGTGCCTTTGAACTGGTTGCGTACGTTGATCGCTTTGATGGTCATGCAGTCATCCTCGTTAGACATTCGGTCGCACCGCAGTGCGTGAGGTAGAGATTGCACCTTCGGCCGAATATTTAAAAAGAATAAATAATGCTTTTTATATGTCTTTTGGAGATATGCCACCCTGGATGCCCGTGTGCGATACAGGCGTCAGCTCGTGAGCTTATTCGGACTTGGCAAAGCGTAGACCCTGACGGATCCCCATCACTTCGGCTTCCAGCTGCGGATAACCCACTGCCGAGCCGGCATAGCTGAAGCCATAGGCCATGCCGGGCTGCACCGCCGCAACGAGGGTCTGCGTGATGGCCAGGGTGCCGTTGCGGGTGACCTTGCAGGTGGTCTGCGCCGCCGGCAGGTTGCCCAGCGTCGTCGATTTCACCTTGGTGCACACACTCTGGTAGCCGGAGCGGGAAAAGTTGATCTGGATCGCTTTGCGCATCTCCAGCAACACCGCTTCCAGGTTCACGGCATGGTCCTGGGCCAGGGCGCCACGGGTCATTTCCACAATCATCAAGGGGTCGCCATTGGCGTCCGTCTTGGTCGCGCGCTGTCGGCTGCCGCTGGGCTGGCCCTGGGCGTCGGACGCGTCAGGCAGGATCTGCACGTCCCAGTCGGCCGGCCAGACGATCACGCTGTCGTCGGCCCAGGCCGGTGCGCCGATTAGCCAGCACAACAGCAGGCAGTGGGCGTGTCGCAGATAAGGCATCGCAGTTTCCTCCACGGCAAAAGGGCCATCAGTCTCGCAGACCCGCGGGCGCAGCACTACGGTAATATCCGCAGCGATCGATGGCCATTCAGGGAGCAGGTGTCAATGACCCAACGGATCTTCAGCGGCGCCGGGCAAAGCAAGAACCTGCTGTACCTGGCTTCGGCCAACGAGCGCCTGCGCGACGGCACCCAGGCCAGCCTGCGCGTGGGGTTCGTGTTGCTGGAGCATTTCTCCCTGGCGGCCTTCACCGCCAGCCTCGACACCCTGGTCACGGCCAACCTGATCAGCTCGGGCGCCTATGCCATTCGTTCCTACGGGCTGGCGCCCGGGCAGGTCATCAGTGACCTGGGCATCCTGCTGCAGCCGGATGCGCCGTTGATGCCTGGCGTGCATGACGGACTGGACCTGTTGATCATCTGTGGGGGCTTCCGGACCCCGCTGCGCGCCTCCGTGTTGCTCAATCGCGTGCTCGGCGACTGTGCTCGACGCGGCATCGCCCTGGGCGGTCTGTGGAACGGTGCCTGGTTCCTGGGTCAGGCGGGCCTGCTCGATGGCTATCGCTGCGCGGTGCACCCGGAGAACCGCGCTTCGCTGGCCGAACTCAGCCCGCAGATCACCGTCACTCCGGCCAGCCAGGTCATCGACCGTGACCGCTTCACCGCCGCCAGCCCCAACGGCGGCTTCAGCATGATGATGGCGCTGATCCGCGCCCAGCGCGGCGACACGCTGGCCGACGGCGTCGAGCATATCCTCGCCTTCGAAGGGCTGCGCTTTCGCCGCAGCGGCGCGCAGGCCAGTGGCAAGCTCAGCCAGCCGCTGCGCAATATCATCGACCTGATGGAGAGCAATCTGGAGGAACCGCTGTCGCTCGACCAGCTGGCGGAGTTCGTCGGCCGCTCGCGGCGCCAGATCGACCGATTGTTTCAGGACCAGCTCGGCACTTCCCCCCATCGCTACTACATGGAACTGCGGGTCACCGAAGCACGGCGACTGCTGCAGCATTCACAGCTGTCGATCATGGAGGTGGCGATCGCCTGTGGATTCGTGTCCGTCAGCCATTTCAGCAAGTGCTACAGCGGCTATTTCGGCCACTCGCCATCGCGTGAAAGCCGCCTGGCAGACTGATCGGCTGCGGGTGACGGGGAACCGTAGCGGCATCTGCCGGTCGACTTCAGTTCATGCCACACGCGAGCCTTCGACCCATGGAATACGCCCTTCCCGACTCCTTGCTCGCCCGCGTGCCGCTGCCCTGGCTGAGCACGCTGATTGCCGCGGTCCTGGCGGTATGTGTCGTTCTGCTGATCCGCTGGGTCGGCCTGATCATCCTGCGCCGCGTATCGAAGTCATTCGTCCTGGCCCGGCAGCTCATTCTGCGGGCCGAGCAGCCGACGTTGTGGCTGATGCCGCTGATGAGCCTGCAGGCGGTGTGGACCTCGGCGCCCGACGACCTGCTGATGATCAACACCGTGCGCCACCTCAACGGCATGCTGGTGACCGCCTGCCTGACCTGGCTGGGCCTGCGTTGCGTCAAGGCCGTAGCCACCACCATGACCATCAAGCATCCGCTGGACATCGAGGACAACCTGGCGGCGCGGCGGATTCAGACCCAGGTGCGGGTGCTGGTGCAGTGTCTGAACGTGCTGGTGCTGATCTTCGGCATTGCCTTGATCCTGATGACCTTCCCGGCCGTGCGGCAGATCGGCACCAGCCTGTTGGCGTCCGCTGGCCTCGCGGGACTGGCCGCCGGCTTTGCCGCCAAGCCGGTGCTGGGCAACCTGATCGCCGGTTTGCAGATCGCCATTTCCCAGCCGATCCGCATCGATGACGTGGTCATTGTCGAGGGCGAATGGGGGCGCATCGAAGAAATCACCGGCACCTATGTGGTGGTGAAAATCTGGGACGAACGGCGCATGGTGGTGCCGCTGCAATACTTCATCGAAAAGCCCTTCCAGAACTGGACGCGCAGCACGTCGAGCATCATAGGCTCGGTATTTCTCTGGGTGGACTATTCGGTGCCGCTGGAAGCGCTGCGCGCCGAAACCCGGCGCCTGTGCGAAGAAATCCCGCACCTGTGGGACGGCCGCGTCGAGGTGTTGCAGGTCACCGACACCAGCGACAAGGCGATGCAGTTGCGCATTCTGTTGAGCTCGGTGGATTCGTCGCGCAACTGGGACGCGCGCTGCTATGTACGCGAGCGCTTGATCACCTTCGTCAACAACCGCTACCCCGAATGCCTGCCGCAGCTGCGCGCCGAGATGTCGACGCGCACCCTGCACCCGGCGAACGAGGAAGGCCCGAGCGACGTGGTTCGCCAGCCGCCGGTCTGAGGTTCACCGGCGGCTTCTTAACACTGGACATCAGCGGCGCGGAGCATCCTTCGCCGCCGCTTTTTCGTCCTGGCGATCGGACTCGAACAACCGCGCCAGCTCGGCCCGCGCTTCCTGGGCGGTCTGCATGACCTTGGCCTCATCGTCGTAAATCGCGTGCTGGGCCTGCAGCACCTGTTCATCGTGACGTTTGAAGCGGTTGATCCGCGCATCGGCCTGGGATTGGCTCAGACCCAGCCCCACCAACGTTCGCCGGGTGATCTCCAGGCTTGAGTAGTAGGTTTCGCGAACCGCCTGCGCGCCGTGGTCGACCAGCCGGTGCACATGCTGGCGGTTACGCGCGCGGGCGATGATCTTCACGTGCGGGTACAGGCGGTGGACCAGTTCGGCAGTCTTGATGTTGATTTCCGGATCGTCGGTGGCGATGACGAAATACTCGGCCTGCTCCACCTTGGCCGCGCGCAGGATCTCGGGGCGCAGCGGGTCGCCGTAGAACACCGGCAGGTGGCCAAAGCTGCGCGAAAACTCGATGGATTCCACCGAGGTGTCCAGGGCCACGAAACTGATCTTCTGTGCACGCAGGATACGCGCCACGATCTGCCCCATCCGGCCCATGCCGGCAATCACCACGCGGGGCGCGTCGCTGTCGATCTCCCGGTATTCCTCGGGCACTTCCACTGGCGGCGTCTTGGTCCGCAGCAGCCGTGCGCACAGCAGCAACAGCAAGGGCGTGAGCGCCATGGACAGGGTGATGGTCAGCAGCAGCGTGTCGTACAGACGCGCATCGAACAGCCCCTGCTCGCGGCCGATCTTGAACACCACGAAGGCGAATTCGCCACCGGCGGCCAGCACGATGCCCAGGCGCACCGCGCTGAGCCGACCCAGACCACCGGCCAGACGCCCGATCAGCATCAGCAGCGGCAGCTTGATCCCGATCAGCAGGACTGTGAGGCCCAGCACCAGTGCCGGGCTTTCGAGTAACAGGCCCAAGTTGGCGCCCATGCCGACACTGATGAAGAACAGGCCCAGCAGCAGCCCCTTGAAGGGTTCGATCTGTGATTCCAGTTCGTGCCGGTATTCCGAGTCGGCCAGCAGCAAGCCGGCGAGAAACGCTCCCAGGGCCATGGAAACACCGGCCAGTTCCATCAGCCAGGCGGTGCCAATCACCACCAGCAAGGCCGTGGCGGTAGATACCTCCTGCAGACCGGTGCGGGCGACGATGCGAAACACCGGACGCAAAAGATAGCGCCCGCCGATCACCACCACGGCGATGCTGCCCAGTACCCGCAGGCTGTGATCCAGGGTACTGCCCTCGCCGGCATCGCCGCTTCCGCCGGCCAGCAATGGCACCATGGCGATCAGCGGGATCGCGGCAATGTCCTGGAACAGCAGAATGGCGAACGCCAGGCGGCCATGGGGACTGTTCAGTTCCTTGCGTTCGGCCAGGCTCTGCAACCCGAACGCCGTGGATGACAGCGCCAGCCCCAGGCCCAGGACCACGGCGCTGTTCAACGGCTGCCCGAAGGCCAGCAATGCCACGGCGCCAATGACCACAGCGGTCAACAGCACCTGGGCCAGACCGACGCCGAACACCGCCTTGCGCATGACCCACAGCCGTTTGGGCGACAGTTCCAGGCCAATGATGAACAGCAACAGCACCACGCCCAGTTCGGAGATGTGGCTAACGCTTTGTGGATCGCCCACCCAGCCCAGCACCTGCGGGCCTATGACCACACCGGCGAACAGGTAGCCGAGCACCGCGCCCAGTTGCAGGCGCTTGGCCAGTGGCACGGCGATCACCGCAGCCAGCAGGAACACCACGGCAGCTTGTAGCATGTTGCCTTCTTCGGGCATGGGGAACTCCATTTCGTAGGGAGAAAGCGCGAACCGCGGGCGCATTCTACAGCGCGCGACGCATTGACGATGCTGCGGCGACATGATTTGCTAGGCGCCATCGTTTGGGTGCCCTTCACAGGGTGAAACGGGAAACCGGTGCGTGCCAGCCTCCAGGAGGGATTGGCACAAGTCCGGTGCTGCCCCCGCAACGGTAAGCGAGAGAAGTGTCAGATCCACTGTGCCCCTGCGGGCATGGGAAGGCGATGCTTTCAAGGCGGGCTTCATGCCGCCCCTCGCAAGCCCGGAGACCGGCCCAGACAATCGTTGATCGACAACCCTGCGGTGGGCGGGCGCTGTTGCGAGCATGGCGCGCCCGCGCCAGGCTTTCTTCGTGCGCGTGCCCGATCGATGGTGCCACATACCGTGGACCACCGCCGCAGGCACCACACGAGGGAACGCCATGTCTACCACCGCCTCCACCCCCGAACACGCCCTGCCGTCCGCTGGCACCTTGTCTCAGCGCATCGCCCTGGCGGTCGGCACCTTCCTGCTGGGCTGCTGCCTGGTGGGCTTCGCCGGCTTCTCGCACATCGAGGCGGTGCACAACGCCGCTCACGATACCCGGCACAGCGCCGCCTTTCCGTGCCATTGAGGAGCGCCGAGATGATCAGGCACATCGCCCGTACCGCTGGTTTCAGCGGATTGTTGGCCGCCCTGCTGCTGACCTTGCTGCAGAGCCTGTGGGTCTCGCCGCTGATTCTTCAGGGCGAAACCTATGAAACCGCCTCGGCCCAGCACTCGCATGACGAGGTTTCCGCTGCCAGGCACGAACACGCCGAGGCCTGGGAGCCGGAAGACGGCTGGCAGCGCGTGCTGTCGACCGCCGGAGGCAATCTGGTGGTGGCCGTGGGGTTCGCCCTGATGCTGGTGGCGTTGTATACGCTGCGTGCTCCTGGGCGCACTGATCAGGGCCTGTTGTGGGGACTGGCCGGATTTGCGGTGTTCTGTCTGGCGCCGAACCTGGGGCTACCGCCGGAGCTGCCCGGCACCCAGGCAGCGGACCTGGTGCTGCGCCAGACCTGGTGGATCGGTACCGCGGCCTCCACTGCGGCAGGTCTGGCATTGCTGGTGTTCGGCCGTGGCACGTTGCTCAAAGCCCTGGGACTGGCCATCGTGTTGGTACCGCACCTGATCGGCGCGCCCCAGCCCGAGCATCATTCGAGCCTGGCACCGCAGGCTCTGGAGCAGCAGTTCATCATCGCTTCGCTGGTGACCAACGCCGTGTTCTGGCTGGCCTTGGGGCTTATCAGCGCCTGGTTGTTCCGCCGAGCCGGTCGCTGAAGCCGATGACAGCGCTGTGGGTCGGGTTCGGCTGTCGTGCGGGGTGCAGCGCGCAAGCGTTGCACGATCTGCTGGAGCAAACCCTGCTCGAACACGAACTGCCCTGGGCTGACGTGCGTGGCATCGCCAGCATCGATGTGAAGGCGCATGAACCGGGGCTGGTGGCGCTGGCCGAACGTCTCGGCTTGCCGTTCGCCACCTATGGCGCCGCGACCCTGGCGCCTTATCAAGATCGCCTCAGCCATCATTCCGCGCGCTCGTTCGCCGCCACCGGCTGCCTGGGCGTGGCGGAAAGTGCCGCGCTGGCCATGGCCGAGGATGGCACCCAGCACGCCTCGATGCTGCGCGTCAGCCGACGGCATTCGGCGGTGGCAACCCTGGCCATCGCCTGCACTGAACGTCACCGCGGCTGCACGCAGCGCCCAACTTGAATATCATTCACCCCTCCGCCCGTCAGGAATACCCATGACCGTTTACTTCATCGGCGCCGGACCGGGTGATCCGGAGCTGATCACTGTCAAGGGTCAGCGTCTGATCCGCCAATGCCCGGTGATCATCTTCGCCGGTTCGCTGGTGCCCGAAGCCGTGCTCGAAGGGCACACTGCGCATCAGGTGCACAACAGCGCCGAGCTTCACCTCCAACAGATCATCGAAATCATCCAGCAGGCCCACGCCCGTGGCGAAGACGTGGCGCGAGTGCACAGTGGCGATCCCGGGCTGTACGGCGCCATCGGCGAGCAGATCCGGTGCCTGCGCGAGCATGGCATCGACTATCAGATCATTCCGGGCGTTACCGCGACCGCGGCCTGTGCCGCGTTGCTTGGGGTGGAACTGACACTGCCCGACGTTTCGCAAACGGTGATCCTGACTCGCTATGGCGACAAGTCGCCGATGCCGCCGGGAGAAAGCCTGGCCAGCCTGGCCCAGCATGGCGCCACACTGGCCATTCATCTGGGGGTGAAGAATCTGGGCAGGATCGTCGCAGAGCTGTTGCCCAGCTATGGCGCTGGGTGCCCGGTCGCGGTGATCCACAAGGCCAGCTGGCCGGATCAGGATTTCGTGCTGGGCACCCTGGCCGATATCCAGGACAAGGTCGCGACCAAGGACTTTCGTCGCAGCGCGCTCATACTCGTGGGCCATGTGCTGCAAACGGACAGCTTCGCGGACTCCGCGCTGTACCGCGCCGGCCATGCTCACCTGTACCGTTCGTGAATCACCACGCTGCGAGGTCGTTTCCATGAAAGTGATCGCTTGCCTGGTCTACCCCGGCGTGATGAGCCTGGATGTGACCGGCCCGATGCAGGTGTTCGCCTCGGCCAACGTCGAGCTGACGCGTCAGGGGCTGGCGCCCTTCTATGACCTGCAACTGCTGGGCGAAACCCCGGGACCCGTCGCGACCTCGGCCGGGCTCAAACTGCACGCCGATGCCAGCTGGCAGTCAGTGGACTGCGCCACTTTGGATACGGTATTGCTGCCCGGCGGCAGCAGCGATGCCGAACAATGCGCCAACACCGCCCTGCTTGCTTGGCTGCGCGCGGCGGCGCCTCAGGTACGGCGATTGGGCTCGGTGTGTTCGGGCGCATTGATGCTTGCCAGCGCCGGGCTATTGGACGGCTTGATCGCCACCACCCACTGGGATGATGTCGAGGCTTTGCAGACTTTCGCCAACGTACAGGTCCAGGGCGATCGTCTGCACACCTATGATCCGTCGGACAAGGATGGCCACAGCCACATCTTCACCTCGGCCGGCGTCACGGCCGGCATCGACCTGGCACTGGCCTTGATCGAAGCCGATCTGGGCCGACCACTGGCGCTGGCTGTGGCGCGCCGCCTAGTGCTGTTCCTCAAGCGCTCGGGCGGACAGACGCAGTTCAGCCCGCACCTGGCACGTATCAACGGGCCGACGTCAAGGCTGACCGAACTGCTGGAGTGGATCGCGCACAACCTCAGCGCCGACCTGTCACTGGAAGCACTGGCGCAGAAGGCCAATATGACGCCACGCACGCTGTATCGCGTGTTCTTCGCCGAATTGAACATCACCCCGGCGCGACACATCGAGCGGGTGCGCCTGGAAGCGGCCAGGGCCATGATTCAGGGTGGGCAGTTGTCAGTACAGAGTGTGGCGCGGCTGTGCGGCTACGGGCATGCAGAGAACCTGCGCCGCAGCTTTCAGAAAGTGCTCGGGGTCAGTCCCCAGGGGTATGCGCAGCGCTTCGGCCAGTAAGGCCGGGCACCGACGCTGCACAGAGGCAGCGAGTCGGTGCTGGCGCCACGCCGATCAGTAGTAGGCGTTTTCTTTCTGAGTGTGGTCGGTCACATCGCGTACGCCCTTGAGCTCGGGGATGCGTTCGAGCAAGGTGCGCTCGATACCGTCCTTCAGGGTCACGTCAGCCTGCCCGCAACCCTGGCAACCACCACCGAACTGCAGCACGGCGATGCCGTCCTCGACCACGTCGATCAGGCTGACCTGGCCGCCATGGCTGGCCAGACCGGGATTGATCTCGGTCTGCAAGTAGTAGTTGATGCGCTCGTTGACGGGGCTGTCGGCGTTGACCATCGGCACCTTGGCGTTGGGTGCCTTGATGGTCAGCTGCCCGCCCATGCGGTCGGTGGCGTAGTCGACCACGGCGTCGTCGAGAAAGGCTTCGCTCACCGCGTCGATCCAGGCGGTGAAGCTCTTCAGGCCCAGGGCGGTGTCTTCCGGCTTCTCTTCACCCGGCTTGCAGTAGGCAATGCACGTCTCTGCGTACTGGGTGCCTGGCTGGGTGATGAACACGCGTATGCCGATACCGGGGGTGTTCTGCTTGCTCAGCAGATCGGCCAGGTAATCGTGCGCAGCGTCGGTAATCGTTATAGCGCTCATAGTGGTTCCTCACAGACTTGCCAGGAGTTTACGCGAATCCGGCGACGCTGACAAAGCCTGACTGTTTTGGTCGGGAATCAGTTGATACGCGCCATCGCATTCGAATCCAGACGTGCGTCGGTCCAATGCTTGACCCGGCGATACAGGCGCTTTTCGATCCACACGTAGCTGGCCCAAGACACCAGGGCGATGGTCGGCACGCAGAACGCAAACACCCAATACGGGTTCAGGTGCCAGCGCACGCTGGCCAGCCAGCCGCCATAGAGCACCAGCACGTGTACCAGATACACCGAGTAGGAGCAGTCGCCCAACGCCTTGAGGATGCGGCTGCCACGGAAGTGCGGCTCCATGGCCACGCAGGCCAGCACGATCAAGGCGCTGGGCAGGCCCCAGTGCAGCAGACGGTCGCTGGAATCCAGGTGATAGATCAGCAGCGCCGACACGATGATCACCGCCAGCGGCAGCCACAGGCCTTGGGCGATCCAGCCACGGCGATACAGCATGCCGATACCGATGCCGAGCAGGAACTCGTAAATGATGTTGTTCTGGTAAAAGCGGCTTACCACCCCATAACGTCCGAGCACTTCGCTGACCGCCACAAGGGCGGCTGCGACGATCAACGGCCGGTAGCGCTGCGGCACGGTGAACACCAGGGAGAACAACAGGTAGAAGAACATCTCGTAGTTGAGCGTCCAGCCCACGTTCAGCGTCGGGTAGAGGCCGTAGCCGCCCGGGTTTTCCGAGGGGATGAACAGCAGCGACAGGATGAAGTGCGGCAGGTCGATGGCGGCGTGCGGCAGCCATTGCCCCAAACTGACCAGCATCAACCCCATCAGCGCGGTGTACAGCCAGTAGGCCGGGACGATGCGAATGATGCGGTTGAGCAGGAAGCGCCCTGCGGGCATCTGCTTGTCCTGGGTCGAGAGGTGGATCACCAGCCCACTGATGACGAAGAAGATGTCGACGCCCACCGCACCCCGGTCAGTGAAGAACTGACCGATAGGGCCTGAGGCGTGAAAGTCGAAAAAGATCTGCATGAAGTGATGACAGACCACAATCCAGGCGGCCAGGGCCCGTAGAGCTTGAAGCGAAATCAGCATGCGTACCGCCTTTTGAAACGAGAATTCGCGCCCCTTTTCGGGGCATTCCGGGGGGTGGGACTGCAAAAATCCGGAAAAGGTCGCGCATTTCGTCGATGCCTGAGCTGATGCGCTGATGTTTCACAGTCGGCAGGAAGCACGTAATTCGACTAAATGGCGGACTCTCAACATGAGCGAAATTCATGGACATGCCCTTCGTGATCAAATAGCGCACAGGTTTGCTATTATCCGCACCCTGTCACAGTGTCCGAATTTTCTGAAAGAGTGGTTCCCATGTCCGACCGCAGTGCTCGCCTTCAAGCTCTCCAGCAAGCCCTCAAAGAGCGCATCCTGATTCTCGACGGCGGCATGGGCACGATGATCCAGAGCTACAAGCTCGAGGAAGAGGATTACCGCGGTGAGCGTTTCGCCGATTGGCCCAGCGACGTCAAGGGCAACAACGATCTGCTGCTGCTCAGCCGCCCGGACGTGATCGCCGCCATCGAGAAGGCCTATCTGGACGCCGGTGCGGACATTCTGGAAACCAACACCTTCAACGCCACCCAGGTGTCCCAGGCCGACTATGGCATGGAATCGCTGGTGTACGAGCTGAACGTCGAAGGTGCGCGCGTGGCGCGCCAGGTCGCCGATGCCAAGACCCTGGAAACGCCGGACAAGCCACGGTTCGTGGCCGGCGTGCTGGGCCCGACCAGCCGCACCTGCTCGCTGTCCCCGGACGTCAACAACCCCGGCTACCGCAACGTCACCTTCGACGAGCTGGTGGAGAACTACACCGAAGCCACCAAGGGCCTGATCGAAGGCGGCGCCGACCTGATCCTGATCGAGACCATCTTCGACACCCTCAACGCCAAGGCAGCGATCTTCGCCGTGCAAGGCGTCTACGAAGAGCTGGGCTTCGAGCTGCCGATCATGATCTCCGGGACCATCACCGACGCCTCGGGCCGGACCTTGTCCGGGCAGACCACCGAAGCCTTCTGGAACTCGGTGAGCCATGCCAAGCCCGTTTCGGTCGGCCTGAACTGCGCGCTGGGTGCCAGCGAGCTGCGTCCGTACCTGGAAGAGTTGTCGAACAAGGCCGGTACGCATGTGTCCGCCCACCCCAACGCCGGCTTGCCCAATGCCTTCGGTGAATACGACGAACTGCCGTCGGAAACCGCGAAGATCATCGAAGAATTTGCCCAGAGCGGCTTCCTCAATATCGTCGGCGGCTGCTGCGGCACCACGCCCGGGCATATCGAAGCCATCGCCAACGCCGTGGCCGGCTACCCGCCGCGCGCCATTCCGGAGATCCCCAAGGCTTGCCGCCTGTCGGGCCTGGAGCCGTTCACCATCGACCGCCAGTCGTTGTTCGTCAACGTCGGCGAGCGCACCAACATCACCGGTTCGGCGCGCTTCGCCCGGTTGATCCGCGAGGAGAACTACACCGAGGCCCTGGAAGTCGCCCTGCAGCAGGTGGAGGCCGGCGCTCAGGTGATCGACATCAACATGGACGAGGGCATGCTCGACTCGCAGAAGGCCATGGTCACCTTCCTCAACCTGATCGCGGGCGAGCCGGACATCTCCCGGGTGCCGATCATGATCGACTCCTCCAAGTGGGAAGTGATCGAAGCCGGGCTCAAGTGCATCCAGGGCAAGGGCATCGTCAACTCGATCAGCATGAAGGAAGGCGTCGACGCGTTCATTCACCACGCCAAGCTGTGCAAGCGCTACGGCGCTGCGGTGGTGGTGATGGCCTTCGACGAGGCCGGCCAGGCCGACACCGAAGCGCGCAAGAAAGAGATCTGCAAACGCTCCTACGACATCCTGGTGGATCAGGTCGGCTTCCCACCGGAAGACATCATCTTCGACCCGAACATCTTCGCCGTGGCCACCGGCATCGAGGAGCACAACAACTACGCCGTCGATTTCATCAATGCCTGCGCCTACATCCGCGATGAGCTGCCTTATGCGTTGACCAGCGGCGGCGTGTCCAACGTGTCGTTCTCGTTCCGCGGCAACAACCCGGTGCGAGAGGCGATTCACTCCGTGTTTCTGCTGCATGCCATCCGCAACGGTCTGACCATGGGTATCGTCAACGCCGGCCAGTTGGAGATCTATGACCAGATCCCCACCGAGCTGCGCGAGCGTGTCGAGGATGTGGTCCTCAACCGTACGCCCGAAGGCACCGATGCCCTGCTCGCCATCGCCGACAAGTTCAAGGGCGACGGCAGCGTCAAGGAAGCCGAAACCGAGGAATGGCGTGGCTGGCCGGTCAATCAGCGCCTGGAGCATGCGCTGGTCAAGGGCATCACCACCCACATCGTCGAGGACACCGAGGAGTCGCGGCAGTCGTTCAAGCGCCCGATCGAGGTCATCGAAGGCCCGCTGATGTCGGGCATGAACATCGTTGGCGACCTGTTCGGCTCGGGCAAGATGTTCCTGCCCCAGGTGGTCAAGTCGGCGCGGGTGATGAAGCAGGCCGTGGCCCACCTGATTCCGTTCATCGAACTGGAAAAGGGCGACAAGCCCGAGGCCAAGGGCAAGATCCTGATGGCGACGGTGAAAGGCGACGTGCACGACATCGGCAAGAACATCGTCGGCGTGGTGCTGGGCTGCAACGGCTACGACATCGTCGACCTGGGTGTGATGGTGCCGGCCGACAAGATCCTTCAGGTCGCCCGTGAGCAGAAGTGCGACATCATCGGCCTGTCTGGGCTGATCACCCCTTCGCTGGACGAGATGGTCCACGTCGCCCGGGAAATGCAGCGCCAGGATTTCCACCTGCCCTTGATGATCGGCGGCGCGACCACGTCCAAGGCGCACACTGCCGTCAAGATCGAACCCAAGTACAGCAACGATGCGGTCATCTATGTCACCGACGCCTCACGGGCGGTCGGGGTTGCCACCCAGTTGCTGTCCAAGGAGCTCAAACCTGCCTTCGTCGAGAAGACCCGCCTGGAGTACATCGATGTTCGCGAACGTACCGCCAACCGCAGCGCACGCACCGAGCGTCTGAGCTACGCCCAGGCCGTGGCGGCCAAGGCCAGCTTCGACTGGAGCAGCTACAACCCGGTGCAGCCGACCTTCACCGGCGCCAGGGTGCTGGACGATATCGACCTCAACGTCCTGGCCGAGTATATCGACTGGACGCCGTTCTTCATCTCCTGGGACCTGGCCGGCAAGTACCCGCGCATTCTCACCGACGAGGTCGTGGGTGAAGCAGCCACGGCTTTGTTCGAGGATGCCCAGGCGATGCTGCGCAAGCTGATCGACGAGAAGCTGATCCGTGCCCGTGCGGTGTTCGGCTTCTGGCCGGCCAATCAGGTCGAGGATGATGACATCGAAGTCTACGGTCACGACGGCCAGCCGCTGGCGCGTTTGCATCATCTGCGTCAGCAGATCATCAAGACCGATGGCAAGCCGAACTTCTCCCTGGCCGACTTCGTGGCACCCAAGGACAGCGGCGTGACGGACTACGTGGGCGGCTTCATCACCACGGCAGGCATCGGTGCCGAAGAGGTGGCCAAGGCCTATCAGGACAACGGCGACGACTACAACTCAATCATGGTCAAGGCACTGGCGGACCGTCTGGCCGAGGCCTGCGCCGAGTGGCTGCACCAGCAGGTGCGCAAGGAGCACTGGGGTTATGACCCCGAGGAGACCTTGGACAACGAGGCGCTGATCAAGGAACAGTACAAGGGCATCCGCCCTGCCCCCGGCTACCCGGCCTGCCCGGACCACACCGAGAAAGGCACACTGTTCGACCTGCTCGATCACAACGGGCAGAGCGGCGTGACGCTCACCGAGCACTACGCGATGTTCCCGGCGGCGGCGGTCAGCGGCTGGTATTTCGCTCACCCCCAGGCACAATACTTTGCCGTGGGCAAGATCGATCGCGACCAGGTGCTGAGCTACACGGCGCGCAAGCAACAGGATCTGGCCGTCAGCGAGCGCTGGTTGGCGCCGAATCTGGGTTATGACAACTGAGGCAGATGCTGTTGCCGGTACTGGGTCAGCCTCGGCTGAACCAGTACACCGCTGTCGCCAAGACCACCACGATCATGAAGCCTATGGCCCAGGCATCGACATGGCTGTCGTGTTTGCGGGTTTTCAGGGAGTTGCTCATCGGCATCGTCTCTTGTGATTTTGTTGGACGCTGGTTCCAGTAAAGATCACTAAAGGCCTTTTCACAAGTAAGGTCAATGCCTCACCAGGCGCACCCGAACACCGCCTTGAGTTCTTCGATGGCCTCCTCGCTCAAGGGTACAGGCCGTGGCTGAGTCATCAGCCACAGCCGTGCGGTTTCCTCCAGTTCTTCCAGTGCATGGCTGGCCTTCGACACGGAGCTTTCCCACACCACCGGGCCCAATCGTTCCAGCATGACCCCCCTCACCTGATCGGCCAAGGCCGCGACTTGTGTGGCGACGTCGGGCGAGCCCGGACGCTGGTACTGGATCAATGGGATGTGCCCCACCTTCATCACCTGATAAGGCGTGAGCGGCGGCAGAATGTCCTGGGCGCTCCACACCCCAGCCAAAGTCAGGGCCACCAGATGCGTGGAGTGGGTGTGGACCACGCCATTCACTTCTGGGTTACGGTCGTACACCTGGCGATGCAGGGCCAGGGTCTTGGATGGCTTGTCGCCGCTCACCCATTCACCCGCCGTGGTGACTTTGGCGATGGTGTGTGGCTGCAACCTTCCCAGACAAGCATCGGTTGGTGTGATCAGCCAACCGTCGTCGAGGCGCGCACTGATGTTGCCGGCGCTGCCGACGGTATAACCACGCTGGAACAGGCTCAGACCCACTTCGCAGATTTCTTCGCGCAAGGCGTGTTCGTTTCTCACGAAAAATCTCCCGCCAGGCAGGCCAAGGCCTTGGCAAAAAAGTCCACGCTGCCAAAGTTGCCCGACTTGAGCGTCAGCGCAAGCGCAGTGGTGCCGCCGAAGGCCACGGTGGCCGGCACGCCAGGATCGATCTGACGGCCGATACGCAAGCCTTTGACCTGCAGCGCCTGTACCACCGAGCCCGACGTTTCGCCACCTGCGATGACGAAGCGGCGCCAGCCTCCATCCTGCAGCTGTGCCGCGACCTCGCCAAGCGCCTTCTCGATCATGGCGCCAGCCTGCTCCGCACCTAGCTCTCGCTGCACGGCGGCCACCTGCTCGGGACTGCTGGTGGCGTAGATCAGCACCGCTTCGTCGCGATCGGCGAAGGCCACGGCCTGGGCCACGACCGGCTCGCCACGGGCGATTGCCAGCGGATCGATGCGAAAGGCCGGGCGACCTGCTTCCAGCCAGGCGGCGACCTGGCCATTGGTGGCCTTGGAGGTACTGCCTGCCAATACCACGGCGCGGCCTTCGATAATAGGCATGGCAGCGGCATCGCCCATGCGCAACAAGCCCTGGCGGCGGAAGTTCTCCGGGAGGCCCTGGGCCACCCCCGAGCCGCCGGTGATCAAGGCAAGGTTCGCGCAGGCACGTCCCAGGGTCTGCAGATCCTCGTCACTCACGGCGTCGGCAATGGCCACGCTCACGCCTTCGGCTCGCAGTTCGTCCATACGCATGGCCACCGCAGAGGCGCCCTGCCCGACCACGTCGTAGCGCAACAGACCCACCGCACCGATGGTTTGCTCGTCCAGCACGCGGACCAGGTTGGCATCTTTCATCGGTGTGAGCGGGTGATGCTGCATGCCGCATTCACTGAGCAGGCTGTCCTGAACGAACAGATGACCACGGAACAAGGTGCGGCCGGTCTCCGGGAACGCCGGACAGGCGATGGTGAAATCGCTGCCAAGGGCTTCCAGGAGTGCCTCGGTCACCGGGCCAATGTTGCCCTCTGCGGTCGAATCGAACGTCGAGCAGTATTTGAAGAAGAACTGCTGGCAGCCACGTTCGCGCAACCACGCCAGCGCCTGCAACGATTCGGCAACGGCGCTGGCCGCCGGCGTGGTACGGGATTTGAGGGCGATGACGATGGCATCCGCCTCCGCGAATTCCGCCAGATCACTGTCTGGAACGCCAATCGATTGCACCGTGCGCATGCCGCCGCGCACCAGGATGTTGGCGAGATCGGTAGCGCCGGTGAAGTCGTCGGCAATGCAGCCGAGCAGCGGGCGATGGACAGCGGTCATGAGTGGCATCTCCTGCACAGGTCACCGTGGCGGGCACGGTGCATGTTAATTATTGGTTCATCTGAGCGATTCAATGGCCCAATACTACAAGCGAAAGCGACCGGAGTGTTAATCCATGTTAAATAAATTGACCTGAATGTGAAATCCGCACTATCGTGCTGTCACTCGGGAGCTACGAATCCATAACAAATATTGTTCATCCGGTGGTCGCTGCCGATTTTCCCTTCACCGAGGACGAACCATGAATTTCGAATTGCTGTTCGCTGCACAAGCCGATCAGGCCGTACGTTACGCACTCACCGGCGCCAAGGGGGGGTTCTCGCGCACCTTGCTCGCCCAGACCCGGCTGATGCCCAATCTGGTCCCCGCCGTTCTGTGCGACCTGGACGTGCCCGGCCTGCATGGGCTGTGCGTCGAACTGGGCTTTGCCGCAGAACAGCTACACATCTGCAACGACGCCGCTGCGGTTGCCAGTGCACCGGCCGATGCCATTGTGCTGGTCGCGGACGTCGCCCTCCTGCAGGCAGCCCGCTACGACATTCTGGTGGAAGCCACCGGCAACCCTGCGATTGGCTATCAAGTCGCCCGGCGCGCCATCGAGGACGGTCGTCACGTCGCCATGGTCAGCAAGGAAGTGGACTCGGTTGCGGGTATCGCCCTGTCCCGCCTGGCTGCACAACACGATGTGGTCTACACCACCGCCGACGGTGACCAGCCGGCGAACCTGATCGGCTGGGTTAGCTGGGCGCGTGTGCTCAAGCTGGACATTGTCGCGGCGGGCAAGTCCAGTGAATACGATCTGGTGTTCAACCCCGAGGACGGCAGCATCACCCAGCTTGACACCACCATTTCCGCGCCGGCCATGGGCGAATTGCTACGCCTGGGCGACGACATTCCCGCTACCCTGGAGGCGCGTCGCGCTGCCCTGAACGGCCTGAAGACGTCCGCTACAGCCGACTATTGCGAAATGTCGGTGGTCGCTACCAATACCGGTCTGGTGCCCGATGTGGAGCTGCTGCACTACCCGATTGCCCGTACCAGCGAACTGGCCGACATCTACGCCTTGCGTGAAGACGGTGGTGTGCTGGGTCGTAGCGGCGTGATCGAGGTGTTCAACGTGCTGCGCCTGCCAGACGAGGCCAGCTTTGCCGGGGGGGTGTTCGTGATCATCCGCACCCACGACAAACCGACCTGGGAATTGCTCGCGCAGAAAGGCCACGTGGTGAGCCGCAACGGACGTTACGCCTGCCTGTACCTGCCCTACCACTTCATGGGCGTGGAAACGCCGATCACCCTGCTCAACGCCGTGCTGCACAAACGAGCTTCGGGCACCGACAAGCCGAGCCAGTCGACCATTCTGGCCGGACGCGCCACGGTCGATATCACTGCAGGCACCGTGCTGAACATGGGTGGCCACCACCACGACGTGACTGGTGTGCAGGCCGTGCTGCTGGGGCGTTCGGATGCCCCCGACGATATCGCTCCGTTGTACCTGGCAGCCCACGCCACCGCCGCGCGCAACATCAAGGCTGGCGAGCTGCTGCTGATGGGTGACATCGAACAGTACAACGATGAATTGCACCGCGCCTGGCAGACCGGCCTGCAACCGGCCTGAACGCACAGCGGCCTTGAGCCGATACCGGTGCCTGACACGGGCACCGACGTCCACTTCACAGGTTCCATAAAAACATGAATAGCGAACTGCTGATTTTCGCGATGGCCGCCGGCGCCATCGTGGTGTTGATCCTGCTCATCACCAAGCTCAAGCTCAACCCATTCCTGGCCCTGACCCTCACCGCGATCGGCCTTGGCCTGCTCAGTGGTGCGGGCGCCGGCGAGACCATTGACAGCTTCGCCAAGGGCTTCGGCTCGGCGCTGGCCAAGACCGGGCCGGTCATTGGTCTGGGTACGCTGCTGGGCGGCATCCTGCTGGGGTCCGGAGGCGCCGACCGCATCGCCAACGCGTTCATCGGCCAGCGTCCGGTGCAGTACGCGCCCTGGGCGATCTGCGCCGCCGCCTTGCTGATCGGCATGCCACACCTGTTCGACGTCAGTTTCATCATGCTGGCGCCTTTGGTGTATACGGTGGCCAAACGCACCCATAGCCATCTGCTCTACATCGGTCTGCCGCTCGCCGCGGGCCTGTACGTGTCCCACGGCCTGCTGCCGCCACATCCCGCGCCGACGCTGGCGGTCGCCGCGTTCCACGCCAACACCGGCCTGACCATCTTCTACGGCTTGTTGATCGCCGTGCCCACCGCGATCATCTGCGGGCCGATCTTCACCCGCCTGATCAGCCCCTGGTTCGGCCCGGCGCCTGACCTCACCGCCGGCCCGGTGGGTGCGCGTGAAGTCATCCCCGATCAAAACCAGGGGTCACTGCTGTCGTCGATCATCGCCGTGCTGCTACCGCCCGGCCTGATGCTGGTCGGTACCCTGGGCCTGGCCTTCAGCGTCAAGGGCTCGCTAGCCTATGCGGTATTCAACGCCTTGAACAACCCGATCCTGTCGTTGTTGATCGCGGTCATCTTTGCCTTCTTCGCCTTGGGCCTGCGCGCCGGGTTTAACCTGGGCCAGGTGCAGAAGATGGCCAGCCAGGGTCTGGCACCGCTGGGCGCGATCGTGATGATCCTGGGTGCCGGCGGCGGCTTCAAGGAAATGCTTACCACCATTCACCTGGATGCACTGATCACTCACCATGCTTCGGGCTGGGCGGTGAATCCACTGATTCTAAGCTGGGGCGTCGCGGCGCTGCTGCGCATCTGCGTCGGTTCGGCTACCGTCGCCACCGTCGCTGCCACCGGGATCGTCGCGCCTCTGGCACTGGCCTATCCGGGCCTGTCACCGGAGTTGCTGGTACTGGCGACCGCCTCGGGTGCCGTGATGCTGTCCCACGTCAACGATTCGGGCTTCTGGCTGTTCAAGGAATACTTTCAGCTCAGTGTGGCGCAGACCTTCCGCACATGGACCCTGATGCTGTGTCTGCAATCGGTGATCGGTTTGCTCGGTGTTCTATTGATCGAAGCGGTGATTCGCTAAGATGTCCGCCTGACTATCTGCCTGCACGCCACGGAGCCTGAATGCCCACCGACGAGGATCTCGCCATCACTGGCGCCGCACCGATGATTCCGGACCAGCGCCGGGAACAGATCCTGCGCCAGTTGCGCAAGCATCAGGTGCTCAGCGTGCACCAGCTGACGGAAATGTTCGACTGCTCGCACATGACCGTGCGCCGCGATATCAGTGTGCTGGAGCAGGAAGGCCGGGCGTATTCGGTGCCTGGCGGTGTGCGCATCGCCAGCCAGTTGCACAGCGAGCCCAGCCACCAGTCCAAGGCGGTCGCCGAACAGCCACAGAAACAGGCCATGGCGGTTCTGGCGGCAGGTTTGCTGCGCGACGACATGACGGTGTATCTGGATGCCGGCACCAGCACGCTGGAGATCGTCCCGCACATCGCTGCCCTGTCGGGCATGACCGTGGTGACCAACGACTTCGGCATCGTGCATGCGCTGGCTGAAGCGGTGCATGTGGATGTCATCCACACCGGCGGCCTGCTGGATCACCCCAATCGTTCCTGCGTCGGGGGCTTGGCGGTGGCGACGTTACGCCAGCTGGCCACCGACATTGCCTTCATGTCCACCAGTTCCTGGGACCTGCAACGGGGCATCACCACCCCTTCGGCGCTCAAGGTCGAGGTCAAGCAGGTGGCGATGCAGGCGGCGTCGCAGCGGGTGCTGATCACCAGCAGCTCCAAGTACGGCACGTTCGGGATGTACAAGATCGCTGGCCTAGAGCAGTTCGATGTGGTCATCAGCGACAGTGAGCTGACCGAGGTGGCCGCCGAGGCCATTCGCAAGCTGGGTGTGGAAGTGCTATTGGCCGAAGGCTGACGGTCTGGTCTGGTTGATGGAACTCCCTTGCGCGACCGTGGCCAGAACTGCACACAATCCCTGCGGGATCTACTGGCCATGAACGATACCTTCGATCTGAACCGCTTCATCGACGCCCAGCGCGCCGTGTACCCCGATGTCCTCGAAGAACTGCGCAGTGGTCGCAAACGCAGCCATTGGATGTGGTTCATCTTTCCCCAATTGGCTGGCCTCGGTCATAGCGAGACGGCGCGCTTCTATGCGATCAGCGGCGCGGCCGAGGCAACGGCTTATCTGAACAATCCATTATTGGGTGCGCGCTTGCTCGAATGCACGCGCACGGTGCTGGAGCATTCCGGTCAGAGCGCCAAGGCGATGTTCGGCACCCCCGATGACATGAAGTTGCGCTCGTGCATGACCTTGTTTGCCAGCGTTGCGCCGGAGCAGGTGTGCTTCCAGCAAGTGCTGGATCGGTTTTTCGACGGGGAGAGCGATGCGAAAACCATCGCGTTGCTGGAACAACCCGTGTAGCAGCGGCGCGAGCCGCGTCGTAGGTCACGCGGTATGCCTGATGCAATGCGGTAAGGCCGGACGCGGCTTGCGCCGCTGCTACAAAAGCGCGTTGTGTTGAGGTTGCAAATAATCGATAGCCTGCTTTGCTTTAACCAACGTTCCCTGTGCAAGGGGACCTCAACCGCACGCCTGCGAACGAGCCCATGACCGAGTCTGCCCAACCTGCAACGCCCTCTTCGTCCTCGATCACCCTGCAAATCATCTCCATCGTGTTCTACACGTTCATTGCCTTCATCTCCATCGGACTGCCCATCGCGGTGCTGCCCGGCTACGTGCACGACCAGTTGGGCTTCAGCGCGGTGGCCGCAGGCGTGGTGATTGGCGCCCAATACCTCGCAACGCTGCTCAGCCGCCCCAGCGCCGGACGCATGGCCGATGCGCTGGGCACCAAGCGCACCATTGTCTACGGCCTGATCGGTATCGGCATCAGCGGAGCGCTGACGTTCGTCTCGGTGTTTCTGCACAGCGTGCCGCAGTGGAGTCTGGGGGTGCTGATCGCCGGGCGTGTGGTCCTCGGCCTGGCGCAGGGCGCCATCGGGGTGGGTACCAGCAGTTGGGGAATCAGCCGCGTCGGCGCCGAACACATGGCCAAGGTGATCTCATGGAACGGCATCGCCTCCTACGGCGCCATCGCCATCGGCGCCCCGCTGGGTGTATTGATGGTGGGCTTCGCCGGGTTCTGGAGTCTTGGTATTGCGCTCATGGCCCTGAGCGCTCTGGGCTTGCGGATGATCCGTGACACACCGGCGTCACCCGTCGTGCGGGGTGAGCGCATGCCGTTCTGGTCCGCCTTCGGCCGAGTCGCGCCCCATGGCATGAGTCTGATGCTGGCCTCGATCGGCTATGGCACCCTCACGACGTTCATCACCCTGTATTACGTGGAGCGCGGCTGGGAAGGCGCGGCGTGGTGCCTGACTGCCTTTGGCATCAGTTTCATCGCGGCGCGCCTGGTGTTCATCAACAGCATCAACCATCTGGGTGGCTCGACCGTGGCCATGGCCTGTATCGCCACCGAAGTGGTCGGCCTGGCCATGCTGTGGCTGGCTCCTTCACCGATCTTCACCCTGGCGGGCGCGGCTTTGGCTGGGTTGGGATTGTCGCTGGTCTATCCAGCCTTGGGCGTGCTGGCCATCCACAAGGTGCCCGGAACCAGCCGAGGCGCAGGACTGAGTGCGTTCGCGGTGTTCTTCGATTTGGCCCTGGCGATCGCCGGGCCGGTGATGGGCGCGGTGGCTGCCGGATTTGGCTATGGCTCGATCTTCGCTTTGGCGGCCGGCCTCTCCCTGATCGCCCTGGGGCTGACCGCATGGCTGTCGCGGCAAGATCAGTGATCGGCGGTCTGCAGGCCGGCGCGTGAAGGTCGACCCAGGGTGTGGGTGAAAAACTTGCCCGCCTCGTGGATCAGGTCGCGATGGATGCCTTCGCGGTCCACGCCGTCGGCATCGGTGCACAGCGCCGGCGAGGCGCTACGCTGTTCGTCCGTGCACGGAGCCATGAACACGAAGTGACCGGCGCCGGGCAGCAAGCGATAGTCGGTGTTGCCCGGCAGCTTGCGCGCCAGCGCTTCGGCATTCTTGTCGATGGCCACAAGTTGGTCATTGTCGCCGCTGTAGATCAGGGTGGGCAGATGGACTTCGGCCAGGGTCTGGCGGCCAAACATCAGGCTCAACGGCGCCATCAACAGCAGTGCACGCACCCGTGGGTCGGCCTCCGGGGTCAGGTCATCCCGATCGGCTTCCAGTTCCCCGCGGGTCTGGCAGGCATCGGCGTCGTAGGGTCGCTCTTCGCAGTATTTGCGCAGGCGCTGCAGATCAGGCCGTGCACCGGACAGAATCAAGGCCGTTTCGCCCCCGGCCGAATAACCGATCACACCGACCGCATGGGGGTTCGCGAAAGGCGACAGCATCGAATCACCCAGCGCTGCAGTAATGGCTTGCGAGATCTGCAGCGGCCGTCCATAGAGATTGCTGAGCTTGCCCAACCGGCTGTGATCCTGGGCATTGTCGCCCGGGTGTACGACCGCTACCACGACGAAGCCCTTGCGGGTCAGCGCGGTGATCAAGTCGTGCAGCGCCAGCGGCGTGCCGGTATTGCCGGGGGACAGCATCAACAGCGGGAAGCGACCGATGGCGACTGCCGCATCCTGCTGCGCGTCGATGCTGTAGCCGCCCAGACGCGCCGGATGTGTGCGGTCCTGGGTCGGATAGAAGGCATAGGCGTGCATCGGCTGATCGTCGAGCGGGTCGTTGAAGGTCAGCAGGTGATAGCCCACGTTCCAGCGGGCGTGAGGATTCGCTTGAGCCTGCACCGAAAGCAGGCTCAACAGCAGCAGAGAAACGATTACTGCACAACGACGGACCATCGCGGCGCTCTTCCTTGGCAAAACCTCGGGGGTAGGTTCTGACACAGCATAGGATGGGCCAAGTCACACCCCGGTTCCGTGAAATATTGTACAGACGGGCGCGCGACCCTCGCCGAGCTGAACCCTGACTGTGCCGGTCACTCTATGAAGTGCCCTGTGTGGCCTGATCGTTCTATCCAGGGCCGCACTTTCCTCACTGAAAAGGACTCCAGCATGAGCACCCGCTCGCTCTTCTCGCCACGCCGCACCGCGCGCACTCCATTGCTGTGCCTGGCCGCCCTGGCCATGGCCGGATGCGCCGGCAACAACAGCGCATCCAAGGTGGACGCGCCCGGCGCGCCGACCACGGCCCTGACCAAAACCCTCGACGCGGGCGCCAATGCGCTGCAGTCACGTCCGCCGATCAACGAGTTGAACGCCTATCTGGATGGCTTTCATTTCTACAACGGACACCCCGGCGCGCAGATGGAAGCCCATCACTACTGCGCGATCCTCAACGAGGAAGTCATCCAGTGCGTCATTTATGACGGCAACGTGAAGGACGCCAAGCTGATGGGCGTTGAATACATCATCAGTGCCCGGCTTTTCGCTCAACTGCCCAAAGCCGAAAAAGCGTTATGGCACAGCCACGTTCACGAAGTGAAGTCTGGCCAGCTGATCGCGCCCGGCATCCCCGCGCCTGCCGAGCATGCCCTGATGGACAAGCTGGTGAACACCTACGGCAAGACCTGGCACACCTGGCACACCGATCTGGACAAGCAGCTGCCGTTGGGCGTGCCGCAACTGATGATGGGCTTTACCGGTGATGGACAGGTCGATCCGGCGCTGGTAAGCGAGCGGGACAAGCGTTTCGGCATCGACAGCGCGGAGAAGAAACGGCAGCGTGCCGACATTCCAACACCCCAGATCGACCCCGGTGCAGACGCATGGAGCAAAGGCCAGATCATCCAGATCCAGGACCCGACCGGCAGTCGACACGCCCATTGAGGCGAAAACGGCACCACCGACCGATCCGGTTGAACTTGCCGAGCACGGTGACCCTCCCCTGTAGGACCTACCTTGATCAATGAGCCTACACATGGAAACGTCGATTTTCTGGACCGCCGCAGCGGTCATCGTGTTACTGCTCGATCTGTGGGCGCTGGCCAGCGTCTGGAAAAGCACCAAGAGTTCCGGCACGAAGATTGGCTGGACCGTACTGATTTTCATCTTTCCGCTGGTCGGGCTCGCCATCTGGGGCTTCGCCGGACCACGGGGCGTCGCCATTGCCCCGACGTCCGACGAGCACAGCAAGGGCTGAATGGCCACGCGCCACGTGCAATCCAGCGATGGATGCACATCCGATGAAACTGCTGCGTTCCGGCGGCAGTCACACTTTCACGGCCTGCAACGCTCAGTCCGCTTCATACCCTACACAAGGAATTGACCATGAAATCCAAATTCTACGCCGCTGCCCTCGCCCTTTCCGTCTCGCTCGCCAGCCATGGCGCCTTCGCAGCCTCCGATGATTTCGTCGAGGACGCCTCCGCCAAAGGCGTTGCCGAAGTCGAAGCAGGCAAGCTGGCGCTGGAAAAAGGCACCGCCGCGGACGTCAAGACTTTTGCCGACATGATGGTCAAGGATCACACTGCCGCCAACCAGAAGCTCAAGGCACTGGCTGACAAGAAGAACATCGACGTCTCGGACGATGCCGAGCTGCTGGACAAGGCGAAAGCGATGATTCTGGAGCTGCGCTCGGCCAAGTCGTTCGACCAGGCCTATGCCAACAACCAGGTCAAGGCGCATGAAGCGACCATCGAGATTTTCGAAGACGAAATCAAGAACGGTGAAGACGCAGAGCTCAAAGCATTCGCCACCGAGACCCTGCCCAAGCTGAAAGCCCACCTGGTAGAGGCCAAGAAGCTGGCCGCTGCCCACGGTGGTGCGGCTGCGCACTAAGTACTCAGCCAACGCGCGCAACACCCGATGCCCCCGCACACTGTGCGGGGGCATTTTTCATGGGGAAAGGCTTGAGGCCAGGGTCAGAACGTAAGCCCCAGGTGCTGCCCGGCAAAGATGACCTGATCGAACCAGAACGCCTGGTGCAGTGCTACGATCAGCCAGAACACCAACTGATAGGAAACCTTGCGCGTCTTGTGCCGGAACAGTTGCTGGGCGATGAGTGCGCCTGGCCAGCCGACCAGCAGTTCGGCGCCGTGCAGCAGTTTTTCCGGGGTGCGCTGGCCCTGCCCTTGGGCCTGGCGCTTGTCGTGCCAGTACAAGCCCACCGTCAGCAGGCTCATCAGTGCATAGACCGCCAGCACCGACGGGTGCCCGGCCATCGCCAGGCGCAACAGGCCAAAAAAGGGCAGCAGGCACAGCACGACGAATACCGTGATTTTCAGCGACAGGAATTGCACCGGGCGTTGCTGACCACCGCGCGGTCGCGCAGACGCCCGTTCGGGCGCCGGATTAGCCTTGCGCACTGGACCAATCGATCCAGCCGAACTGCCAGGTCGCCAGGATGATCAGGCCGAAGGCAATGCGGTACCAGGCGAACACGGCGTAGCTGTGGGTGGCGATGAACTTGAGCAGACCACGCACGGCGATCATGGCGAAGATGAACGACACCACGAAGCCCAGCGCGAACACCGGGAAGTCGGCTGGTTGAAACAGGTGATGAAACTTGTAGCCCGAATACACCGCGGCACCGACCATGGTCGGCATGGCCAGGAAGAACGAGAACTCGGTGGCGGTCTTGCGCGACAGACCGAACAGCAGGCCGCCGATGATGGTCGAGCCCGAGCGCGAGGTCCCTGGAATCATCGCCAGACACTGTGCGAAACCGACCTTGAGAGCATCGGTCCAGCGCATGTCGTCGACATGGTGCACGCGCACGGCGTGTTCGCGCTTCTCGGCCCAGAGCATGATGAAGCCGCCCAGTACCAGGGCGACCGCCACGGTGATGGGGTTGAATAGGTATTCGTGGATCTTGTCGGCGAAAATCACCCCCAGCACGACCGCCGGCAGAAAGCCGATGAAAAGGTTCAGGGTAAAGCGCTGGGCGTTGCGTTGAGTCGGCAAGCCAGTGATCACTTCGAGGATCTTGCGACGGAATTCCCATACCACCGCCAATATCGCACCCAGCTGGATGATGATATTGAAGGCCATGGCCCGTTCGCCGCCGAAACCGATCAGGTCGGCCACGATGATCTGGTGGCCGGTGCTGGAAATGGGCAGGAACTCGGTCAAGCCTTCCACGATGCCTAGAATCAGCGCCTGCATGGCGGTCCAAAAATCCATCATTCCCCCAATTGGACCCGCGCCTGGCGTGGTCCTGTCTGTTTAATAGAACTCATTGCCGTCGGGCCCCGCGATGCTAACAGAGCAGCTTGTGCAAATCCGCACGCGAGCGTCGGTGAGTGTTGGTTGAGTTGAAGTTTCATCTTTGCAGCGGGTGTATCGCGCAAGACGCGCGCAGTATCGGCGGCGCAGGTTACAATCCCGGCTTTGCATGCATCGCATGCACCTGCCTGAGATTGCCCATGTCGCCTTTGGAATTGTTCGCCGCCACACTGGGCGTGATCGCGGTGTGGTTGACCGTGAAGCAGAATTGGCTGTGCTGGCCGATCGGCCTGGTCATGGTGCTGATCTATTCGTACGTGTTCTACGACTACAAGCTGTACTCCAACATGCTGTTGCAGGTGGTGTACGCTGGCGTCCAGGTGTACGGCTGGTGGCAGTGGACCCGTGGCGATGGGACAGCCGTGGGCCCAGCGGTGACCCGCTTGGCGCTCAAACCTCTTCTGGGTGGGCTGACAATCGGCCTGGTAGCGGGCTTGGCACTGGGCGCGGCGATGGCTACCTGGAGCGATGCCAGCCAGCCGTGGCTGGACGCGTTGCTCACCGGCTTCAGCCTGGTGGCGCAGTGGTGGATGGCCAACAAGCGCGTGCAATGCTGGCCGCTGTGGATCGTGCTGGATGCCATTTTCGTCGGTCTGTTCGTCCATCAGGGCCTGTACCTGACGGCTGCGCTGTATGGCCTGTTCCTGATGCTGGCCGTTCACGGCTGGCACCAGTGGCGCAACAGCGAAGCGATGTCGCGATGAAAGTGGTTGTGCTGTGCGGGCCGGAGTCGTCGGGCAAGAGCTGGCTGGCCGAACGCATGCGCGTGCGTTTGGGCGCCGTGGTCGTGGGCGAATACGTGCGCCATTTCATCGAACGAGAGCAGCGCGACACCTGCTATGCCGACATCGACACCATCGCCCGCGGTCAGCTGGCCTGGGAGGATGCCGCTCGCCGCAGCCAGCCCGCACTGTTGCTGCTCGACACACACCTGCTGAGCAACCTGCTGTGGAGCCGCACCCTGTTCGACGACTGCCCGGCGTGGCTTGAGCCTGCGCTGCTGGAGCGCCACTACGATGCCCACCTGTTGCTCTCGCCCGAAGGCGTCGAATGGTCCGCGGACGGCCAGCGCTGCCAGCCTGACCTGGCTCAACGGCAAACCTTTTTTCGGCAAAGCCAGGCGTGGCTGCAGGCCCACGCGCTGCCCTGCACCGTGATCAGCGGTGACTGGCTGGCGCGCGAAGCGCAGGTGCTGGCGAGCATTCGACATGTTCTGGATCAACCCTAGCGTGCAATCAGCGCATGTGATGTTTGTGCAGCAGGCGGTAGAGCGTCGGGCGTGAAACGCCGAGCACCCTGGCCGCCGTGCTCAGGTTGCCGCCGTGGCGCAGCAGCACATCGCCCAGCGCCTGACGCTCGGCCCGGTGCTTGTAGTCGTTCAGCGTGCCCATCGGCGCGGTGACCAGGGTTTCGATACCCAGCCCCAGGTCGATGGCTTCGATCTGATTGCCGGGGGCCAGCGCCTGCGCCTGGCGAATCCGGTTCGCCAGCTCGCGGACGTTGCCCGGCCAGTCGTGCTCACCCATGGCAATAAGCGCCTCTTGACTGAAGGGACGATGACGTCGGCCGTTCTCGCGGCTGTAGCGTTGCGCGAAATGGTTGGCCAGCATGGCCAGGTCGCCATAGCGTTCGCGCAAGGGCACCGCGACGATCTCCAGCACGTTGAGTCGATAGTAGAGGTCTTCGCGCAACTGTCCCCGGCTCATAGCCACAGTGAGGTCGGTGTCGCTGGTGGCCAGCACCCGAACGTCCACTTCCCCTGAAGCCTTGCGCTGGAGAAAGCGCAGCAGTTGCTCCTGAACGTCCAGCGGCAAGTCTTGCACCTGTTGCAGCAGCAAGGTTCCCCGGTCGGCAGCCTGCAGCACGCTGCCGGACAGCGGATGCACGTTGCTCTGCCCGCAGCCGGGTGCGAACAACGGCGTCTGGCCCAGACGATGGGTGCGAGCCTGGCAGTCGAACACGATGAATGGCTGCTGCCTGCGTTGGGACTGCTGGTGCAGCGCACGCGCGATCAACTGCTTGCCAGTGCCCGCCTCGCCGTGGATCAGAACCGGTGAGTCGGTGGCGGCGAATTTGCTGATGAGCTTGTACAGGTCGCGCATGGGCTGACTATCGCCCAACAGTCCGCAAGGCTCGCAGGGGTAGGCATTCGAATTCACAGGCATGGCCTTTCCTTGCATGGACGTGCTCGGGAAAATACATCAAAAACAGCGGGTTGCAACTTACGTCAAAATGGTAACGGAAAATTGACGTTTAACCCCCGCCAAGGCTTCAGCACGGACCCTTGACGCCACATAGGGCGTCAGCGGTACGTCTCGCAGACAGCCAGCACCGCCGGTGTACAATCGGCGCTTTTGGTCAGGCAAAGGATTGGAAATGCAGGCGTTCGATTGGCATCGTGTGCTGCTGGGTGAAGTCAACATGGGCTTTCTCGGCGAGGTGGTCGCCCGCACGCTGATGGCCTATGTGGTGGTCTTCCTGTTCCTGAAGATCGCCGGGCGACGCGGGGTGCGCCAGCTTTCGCTGTTCGAGCTGGTGGTGATCCTGACGCTGGGCTCGGCGGCAGGCGACGTGACCTTCTATGAAGACGTGCCCATCCTGCCAGTACTGGTGGTGTTCGTGGCGATGATCATCCTCTATCGCCTGACCACCTTTCTGACCGAACGCAGCGGTCGCTTCGGCGAATGGCTGGAAGGCAAACCGTTTCTGATCATCCGCGACGGCGTTTTCGAGCTCAAGGCGCTGCAGAGCGGCAACATCACCCACGCCGAGTTCCTGATGGAACTGCGCCTGCGCGGCGTCGAGCACCTGGGGCAGGTGCGCCTGGGCATTCTGGAGGTCAATGGCGATGTCAGCCTGTACTTCCACGAGCGTGAAGACGTCAAGCCGGGGCTGTCGATCCTGCCGCCCGAGCATCGTGTGTCACTGACCAAGGTTGACCGTGAAGACCTGTATGCCTGCGAATACTGTGGTCACCTGGAAACCCTGCGTAATCAGCAGGCACTGCCCTGCCCTCGCTGTGACAATCCTGTATGGAGCAAGGCCCTGAGCAACCCCCGGGCCAGCTGAGGCTAGGCCCGTGGCAGATCTTCCAGATGCCGGTACTCGGCGTTCAACGCCGATGCCAGGGTGCGGGCCCGACCCAACCGGATCGGCCCCCCCTCCATGTCTACCAGCAATGCCGGGCACCCCAGTGGCGCCACGCCGTCCAGCGACTTGAGGCGCCCGTCGGTGAACACCAGGCAGCGCTGGGCTTCCTCGGGATAGCGTCGCCCGCGCTGCTCCAGCCAGTCACGGGCCTGATCCAGCGCCGCCAGCAGCGGCGTGCCGCCACCGGCGCCCAGCTCGGCGAGCCAGGGTTGCAGAGCTGCCGAGGCTTTCAGGCCGTGGCATTGCCAGGCCGGCCCGCTGCCACTGGCGGTCAACAACGCCAGTCGTGCGCGCTGCCGGTAGGCATCGTCGAAGACCTGCGCCAGGACACCCTTGGCCTCGGCCAAAGCGCCGTGCCGGCGGGTCGAGGCAGAGGCGGCGACCACCACCAGCCATAGTTGCTGCGCCGCGCTGCGCCGTTGCTGCCAGCGCAGGTCATCGCGCTGGCGAGGTCGTCCTTGCAGCAGCGTGGCCGGCCAGTCCACCGTACCGGCCGCCGCCGCGCGCGCCGGACCCTGTCGCCCTTGTTCGAGGTGGCCCTTGCCGGGCCGAGCATCCGCTGGGCGCGGACGGATGCTCAGGGCTTTTTTGGCCAGCTCGGTACGCTGCGGCGTTCACCTACCGGAACGGCCTGGGCGGGCATGTCGCCCCACTGGCCCTGACCCGGATCGGAAGGTTGCGCGGCACTCGCAGCGGGCGGCGGCGCTGGCTTCGACTCGGGCTGGCGCGGTGCCTGGCGGCGATGGCGCAGGGCGAACTCGGCCACGGCTTCGACGTCCTCCTCGAGAATCTGCTCAGCCCCCCGCCAGGCGGCGTGGGCACGTGCCGCGCGCAGCCAGACCAGGTCGGCACGCAGGCCATCCACGCCCGCGGCGAAACAACGGGTGGTGATGGCTTCCAGCGCCTGATCGCACAGCGGGATCGATTCGAGGCGTTCCCGCGCCTGCTGGCAGCGCAGCCGCAGCGCTGACTGCGCTGGAGCCCACTGTTCACAGAAGCTTTGGGGATCGCTGTCGAAGGCCAGGCGACGGCGGATGATCTGGCCACGTTCGGCGGGCGCCGGCTGGCCGTCCAGGGCGATGTTCAAACCGAATCGGTCGAGCAGCTGCGGGCGCAACTCCCCTTCCTCCGGGTTCATGGTGCCGATGAGCACGAAGCGCGCTGCATGAGCATGGGAAATACCGTCACGCTCGATGCGGTTGACGCCACTGGCGGCAACGTCCAGCAGCAGGTCGACCAGATGGTCGGCGAGCAGGTTGACCTCATCGACGTACAGCACGCCGCCGTCGGCCTTGGCCAGCACACCGGGCGAAAAGCGTGCACGCCCTTCACCCAAAGCGGCTTCCAGATCCAGCGTACCCACCAGGCGGTCTTCACTGGCACCCAGGGGCAATGTCACCAACTGACCATCGGCAAGCAGGTCGGCCAGGCCGCGCGCCAGCGTGCTCTTGGCCATGCCCCGCGGCCCTTCGATCAGCACGCCGCCGATGCGCGGGTCGATGGCGGCCAGGCACAGCGCCAGCTTCAGCGAATCGGCGGCCACCACGGCGGCCAGCGGAAAGTGCACGGTGTCGGTCATTGCAGGGCTCTCTTCAGGCATCTTCTTCGGTATCCAGCAGCAGGTCTTCCACGGCCTGACGGTAGTC
This sequence comes from Pseudomonas sp. RIT-PI-a, assembly GCF_001187875.1. Lineage (NCBI taxonomy): Bacteria > Pseudomonadati > Pseudomonadota > Gammaproteobacteria > Pseudomonadales > Pseudomonadaceae > Pseudomonas > Pseudomonas sp. RIT-PI-a. The sequence goes on along the minus strand of NZ_LGIR01000011.1, from coordinate 745,757 downwards.
ACCGGGCTCGGCCCACAGGCCACGTTGCTGAGCTTCGAGCAGGCGTTCGGCCATGTCGCGCAGGGCCGCAGGGTTGTGCTCCTGCAGGAAGCCGCGGGTGTCCGGGTCGAGCAGGTAGGCGTCGGTGAGCAAGGCGTACTGATGGTCGTCGATCAGGTGGGTGGTGGCATCGAAGGCAAACAGGTTGTCGACCGTCGCGGCGAGTTCGAAGGCGCCTTTGTAGCCATGTCGCTTGACCCCTTCGATCCACTTGGGATTGGCCGCACGGGCGCGCACCACCCGGTTCAGCTCTTCCTTCAGGGTGCGCACGCGTGGCAAGTCGGGTTGGCTGTGGTCGCCGTGGTAGCTGGCCGTCGTCTGTCCGCTCAGGGTTTCCACGGCGGCGAGCATGCCGCCCTGGAACTGGTAGTAGTCGTTGGAATCGAGCAGATCGTGCTCGCGGTTGTCCTGGTTCTGCAGCACCGCCTGGACCTGGCCCAGGCGCCGCGCGAACGGCGAGCGTGCCGCAGTGCCCTCGTCATCCGCGCCGTAGGCATAGGCACCCCAGTTTAGATAGGCCTCGGCGAGGTCTTCGCGGGTCTGCCAAAGACGGCCGTCGATGGCGCCTTGCACACCGGCGCCGTAGGCACCCGGCTTGGCACCGAAGATCCGCCAGCCCGCCTCGCGGGCGGCCTGCTCGGCCGAGACACCCTCGGCCAGCAACTGCGCCTGTTCACTGCGAACCTTGGCCGCCAGGGGGTTGAGGTCGTCGGGCTCGTCCAGCGCAGCCACGGCCTGCACCGCGGCATCGAACAGACGCAGCAGGTTGGCGAAGGCATCGCGGAAGAAGCCGGACACACGCAGGGTGACGTCCACCCGCGGGCGGTCGAGCAGGCTGAGCGGCAGAATCTCGAAATCGTCCACGCGCTGGCTGCCGGTGGCCCACACCGGGCGCACGCCCATCAGGGCCATGGCCTGCGCAATGTCGTCGCCACCGGTGCGCATGGTCGCCGTGCCCCATACCGACAGGCCCAGCTGACGCAGGTGGTCGCCATGGTCCTGCAGGTGCCGCTCCAGGATCAGGTTGGCCGAGGCGAAGCCGATCCGCCAGGCGGTGGTGGTCGGCAGGTTGCGCACGTCCACGGAAAAGAAGTTGCGCCCCGTGGGCAACACGTCGAGACGGCCGCGGCTGGGCGCCCCGCTCGGCCCGGCGGGCACGAAGCGGCCTGCCAGGGCGGCGAGCAGCCCGTGCATCTCGGCCGGCCCGCAGGCATCCAGGCGCGGCGCCACAGTGTCGCGCAGGTGACCGAGAATGAGCTGCACGTCATCGAAGCCATCACCCAGCTCGATCGGGCCGTCCAGTGCGCGTTCGATCAACTGTGCGGCGTACAGCTCGAGTCGTTCGCGACCGTCACCGGCGCTGCGCCACGGTTCGGCGGTCAGCTCGGCCAAAGCTGCGGGCCGCGGCCCGCTCCAAGGGGCGCCGAGATCGCAGTCGAGCGGGTCGAAGCCCAGCGCGAAGGCCTTGGCCAGAGCGCGCAGCAGGCTGGCCTGAGCGCCCTGGCCGTTGCCCCGTGGGATGCGCAGCAATGCCAGCAGGGTATCGGCGCGCAGACGGCCCTGGGGCGACTCGCCGAACACGTGCAGACCGTCGCGAATCTGCGACTCCTTCAGATCGCACAGGAAGGTGTCCAGGCGCGGCAGCCAATCCGCCGGCTCGGCCCCTTCGGCCATCTGCAGTTCGTGGTCGATGCGGGTCTCGCGCACCAGCGCCAGAATGTCCTTCTCCAACGCCTGGGCGCGGCGCGGATCGAGCATCTGTGCGTCGTAGTACTCGTCGGCCAGCAGTTCCAGGTCGCGCAGCGGCCCGTAGGTTTCGGCGCGAGTCAGCGGTGGCATCAGGTGGTCGATGATCACCGCCTGGGTGCGGCGCTTGGCCTGGGCGCCCTCGCCCGGATCGTTGACGATGAACGGATAGATGTTGGGCATCGGCCCCAGTATCGCGTCGGGCCAGCACTGTTCGGAGAGGCCCACACCCTTGCCCGGCAACCACTCCAGGTTGCCGTGCTTGCCGACATGGATCAGCGCATCGGCGCCGTAGGTGTGGCGCAGCCAGAAATAGAACGCCAGGTAGCCATGGGGCGGCACCAGGTCGGGGTCGTGATAGACCGCGCTGACGTCCACCTGGTAGCCACGGGCCGGTTGGATGCCGACGAAGGTCAGGCCCATGCGCAGACCGGCGATCATCATCCGGCCATTGCGGAACATCGGATCGGCTGCCGGCTCGCCCCAGCGTTCGCGGACGGCGGCCTGATTGGCTTCGGGCAGCAAGGCGAACGCGGCCAGGTAATCGTCCAGCGCCATGCTCTGGGCACAGGGGCGCAGGTCCAGCTGTTCCAGGTCGTTGGTCACGCCACCGAGCAAGGCGTGGATCAAGGCCGTGCCGCTGTCGGGCAGATCGGCGACCGGGTAACCCTGCTGCTGCATGGCGCGCAGGATGTTCAGCGCCGCCGCCGGGGTATCCAGACCGACGCCGTTACCGATGCGACCATCGCGGGTCGGGTAGTTCGCCAGCACCAGGGCGACACGCTTGTCGGCATTGGGCAGGCGCGCCAGGGCGGCCCACTTGCGCGCCAGTTCGGCGACGAAATCCATGCGCTCGACATTGGCGCGGTAGCACACCACGTCGCTCTGGCTGCGCTCGTTGTGCCAGGCCAGGTCCTTGAAGCTGATGGCGCGACTGATGATGCGCCCGTCCAGCTCCGGCAAGGCGATGTGCATGGCCAGGTCGCGCGCACCCAGGCCTTGGGCGTTGGCTTGCCACAACGCCTGGTTGTCCTGGGCGCAGATGGCCTGGATCACCGGAATATCGCGGCGAAACGGGCGCAGATGCGGGGTTTCAGGGCTGGACTGGGCGAAGCCGGTGGTGTTGAGGATGATCGCGGCATCCACTTCGTCCATCCACGCCTGGACCTGCTCCAGGCACCCCGCTTCCTTGAGGCTGGCCACGGCGATCGGCAACGGGTTGAGCCCGGCCGCCTGCAGCCTGGCACAGAAGGTGTCGACGAAACCGGTGTTGGCCGCCTGCAGGTGCGAGCGATAGAACAGCAACGGCACCACAGGCCAGTGCGCTTGCCACTGCGCCTGCCAGTGGGCCAGATCGGCGGTCGGTTGCGCCGGATGGTAGATGACCGTGCGTGGCAGGGCCTGAGGCGCCTCGCTGGGTTCGGCGCGACCGAACCAGGTATTGCCGAGGTAGCCGAACAGGTTGCGCGCGTTTCCCATGCCGCCCTGGCGCAGGTACTGCCACAAGCGGTCGGCCTGTTCGGCAGGCACCGTACAGCGCTCGGCCAGTTCGGGATCGGGGCGATCGCAGCCCGGTACCAGGATGACCTGCACGCCCTGCTCGGCCAGTTGCATCAACTGCTCGACGCCGTAGCGCCAGTAGCCGATGCCGCCGTGCAGGGAAATCAGGATGACCTTGGCGTGGCGCAGCACCTGGTCGACGTAGAGGTCGACCGAGGCATGGTTCTGCACCTGCATGGGGTTGGCCAGGCGCAGGCTGGGGTAGTCCGTCGGCAGATGCCCGCTGGCCTCGGCGAGCAGCGCCAGGTGCGAATCACCGCTGCAGAGAATCACCAGTTCGGCAGGCGTCTGGCCAAGGTCGGCGATGCTGTCGTCCGGCACGAAGCCGCCCGGCTGGGTTCTCAGCAGGTGCATGGGTCAGGCTTCCAGGGCCGCGCGCAGTTGCGCTTGCAGCGACTGCGCGTCGAGGTCCTGGCCGATCAGCACCAGGCGCGTGCTGCGTGCTTCGTCAGCGGCCCAGGCGCGATCGAAGTGCTTGTCGAAACGCGTGCCCACGCCCTGGATCAGCAGGCGCATCGGTTTGCCCGGAATCGCCGCGAAACCCTTGACCCGCAGGATGCCGTGTTGAACCACGGCGGCGTTGAGCGCCTGCAGCAGCTTGGCCTCCTCAGCCTGGGGCAGCTCGATGGAGATCGAGTCGAAGGCATCGTGGTCGTGATCGTCGTGGTCGTCACCCTCGTGATGGTCATGATGGGTCTTGCGTGCGTCGATGTGCTGCTCCGATTCGGCACCCAGGCCCAGCAGCACCGCCAGGGGCAAGCGACCGCTGCTGGCTTCGACCACCTTGACCGCTGCCGGCAGTTCTTCGGCCACCTCGGCGCGCACGGCGGCCAGGGCCTGGGCATCGATCAGGTCGGCCTTGTTGAGGATCACCAGGTCGGCGCTGGCCAATTGGTCGGCGAACAGCTCGTGCAGCGGCGACTCGTGGTCCAGGTTGGGATCGAGCTTGCGCTGGGCGTCGACCTGGTCGGGGAATGCGGCAAAGGTCCCGGCCGCCACTGCCGGGCTGTCGACCACGGTGATGACCGCATCGACCGTGCAGGCACTGCGGATTTCCGGCCACTGGAAGGCCTGGACCAGCGGCTTGGGCAAGGCCAGCCCGCTGGTTTCGATGAGAATGTGGTCGAGGTCGGCGCGGCGGGCGACCAGCTCGCGCATGACCGGAAAGAATTCGTCCTGAACCGTGCAGCACAGGCAGCCGTTGGCCAGCTCGTAGACGCGGCCGTTGGCCTCCTCTTCGGTGCAACCGATGGTGCACTGCTTGAGAATTTCGCCGTCGATGCCCAGCTCGCCGAATTCGTTGACGATCACGGCAATGCGCCGACCCTGGGCGTTGTCGAGCATGTGCCGCAGCAAGGTGGTCTTGCCCGAGCCGAGGAAGCCGGTGACGATGGTGACGGGTAGTTTGGACAGCGTTTTCATCGGGTCGCCCTGATTGCGCGGCAGGGCACGAGACGAGCGCCGCTACGGCAGGCGCCGGCATTCGTCACCGGATCACCCCGCCCGGTTGAATAGGAAAGAACGGCGAGGCAGGTCTCCTGGCTCGTGATGCCGGCCCCGCGGGCCGAGGCTGCAGCGCCTTCCCGCGAACGATCGCAGTGGCCTAGGCGCAGCCTTCATCACTTACAGTTGCGGGGGCAGCCGCGGCTTGGACCGCGTTCCCGTCTTAGCTCTGCCGGGCAGAGAACCTCGAACGCGCAAGGCTAACACAGGGCACGAGATGTGTCAGTGACGCGGCTCAGACCCGATAGCGCACGTGCGGTCGACCGTCGGCCAGACTGACTTCGGCGTGTACGCCGTAGACCTCGGCGATCAGGCCCTCGGTCAGGACCTGGGCCGGCGCGCCGCTGGCCACCAGGCGCCCGTCCTTGAGCACCACCAGCACGTCACAGAACATGGCTGCCAGGTTCAGGTCGTGGATCGCCATCACGCAGGTCAGCGGTAGGTCCTGGATCAGGTGCAACAGTTCCAGTTGATGCTGGATATCGAGGTGATTGGTCGGCTCGTCGAGCAGCAGTTCGCTGGGCTGCTGGGCCAGGGCGCGGGCGATCTGCACCCGCTGCCGCTCGCCGCCGGACAAGGTGTGCCAGCGCCGCTGCGCGTGGCCGCCCAGGTTGACCTGAGCCAGTGCCTGGGCAATGGCCCGATCGTCTTCGCGCAGCCACGGTGCGAACGGCGAGCGATGGGGCGTACGACCCAGGCGCACGACCTCCTCCACGCGAATGTCCACCTCGGTGCTGGCGTGCTGCTCCACCATCGCCACTTGCCGGGCGATGGTGCGCCGCGCCAGGTCGGCCAGCGGCTGATCGTCGAGGCTGACCTGCCCGTGGCTGGGACGGTCCAGCCCGGCCAGCAGGCGCAGCAGCGACGACTTGCCCGAGCCGTTCGGGCCGATCAGCCCGACCAGGCTGCCCGGTGTGATGGCCAGGCTGACGTCGTCGAGAATCAGCAGCCCACCGGCCTTCCAGCTGACGTGGTGCAGGTGCAGGCTCATGCTCGACGCCTCGCTCGGTACAGGATCAAGGCAAACGCCGGGGCGCCGACCAAGGCCGTGACCACGCCGATGGGCAATACCTGGCCTGGCACGATGATGCGCGCGACGATGTCGGCCAGCACCATGAAATTGGCGCCGATCAGCACCGAGGCGAGCAACAGCCGAACATGGCTCGGACCCACCAGAAAGCGGGCAATGTGCGGTACTACCAGACCGACGAAGCCCACCGCGCCGACGATGCTGACCAGGGTGGCAGTGATCAGCGCGGTGGTTGCAAACAACACCAGGCGCACCGCCACCACCGGTACGCCCAGAGTTGCGGCAGCGTCCTCACCGAAAACGAAGGCATCCAGGGCGCGAGCGAAGTACAGGCACAGCAACAGGCCTGCGCCGACCACGACTGCAGCCAGGCCCACGTCGGGCCAGCGCACCCCGCCCAGGCTGCCGAGCAGCCAGAACATCACGCTGCGGGCCTGTTCGGCATTGGCCGAGGTCGAAACGATGTAGGCGGTCAGCGCATTGAACAGCTGCGATCCGGCCACGCCGGCGAGAATCACCTGGGCCGGACCGCTGCGGGCACCCGCAGCCAGCAGCAGCACCAGGCCGAACGCCAGCGCGGCGCCGAGAAAAGCCCCCAGGGAAATACCGATCACGCCGCCGCCCAGGCCCAGCAGCATGATCATCACTGCGCCGGTCGATGCGCCGGCAGAGATGCCCAGCACATAGGGTTCGGCCAGCACGTTGCGCAACAGCGCCTGCAGCACCGCACCACAAATCGCCAGACCCGCGCCACAACAGGCGGCCACCAGCGCGCGGCTCAGGCGGTACTCCCAGATGATTCCCTGGACGATACGGGGCACCGCGTAGTCGCCCAGGCCGAGGCCGTTGAGCAGTGCCTTGCCGACCGTGCCCAGGTCGATGCCCATCTCCCCTACCGATACCGCCAGGGCGATCGATACGCTCAGCGTTGCCAGGGCCAGCACAGCCAGCAGGCAGCGCCAGATCCAGCCATCTTCACGGGCCAGGCGCTGGATCAAGGGGTGGCCCGTGTACGCTCGAGGCCCGCCGCGATGTCTTCCACCGCGCGCACCACATCCATGGACGGATTCAGCGACTGGGCATCGACGACGATGATGCGGTCGTTGCGTACCGCATCCAGCTCACGGGTCACCGGGTCGCTGCGCAGGAAGGCCAGCTTCTTCTCGACATCGTCGGCCGGATACAGTCGACGTTGCATGCGGGCGACGACGATCACGTCGGGGTTGCTGGCAGCGATGCTTTCCCAGCTCACGCCAGGCCACTCCTCGTCACTGTCGACGATGTTGCGCAAACCCAGCAGGCGATTGATATAGCCCGGCGCGCCGTTCTTGCCGGCCACCCACGGGTCCCCTTCCAGGCGCGTGCTGGAGAACCAGTACACCACTGACAAGGGTTTCTGCCCGGTGCGGGCGGCGCGTTCGGTGGCGGCCTGGATGCGCGCCTGCAGCTGGGCGGTCAAATGCTCCCCGGCAGGCTCGACGTCGAAAATGGTTGCCAGCTCGCGAATTTCCTTGTTCACCAGGTCCATCGAGAACATCTGACTGCGACTGCCGTCGGCATTGGAAGTGGCGGTAACCTGCTTGCCGTCGCAGTCGCTGGGCGATACGTAGGACGGGATGCCGAGGCTGGCCAGTTGCTCGGGTTTGGCGACTTCACCGTTGGGGCCGACATGGTAGGTGTACTGCGCCACCACAATGTCGGGCGCAGTATTGGCCACGGCTTCGAAGCTGGGCGCATTGTCGGCCAGGCGCGGCACCTTGGCATTGTCGGCGCGCAGGTGCTCGGGCAGCGGCCCGAACCAGACCCCGGTGCCGACCATGCGCGGTGCCAGGCCCAGTGACAACAGAATCTCCGTGCTCGCCTGACCCAGGCTGACCGCGCGCTGTGGCGCCGCCTGGATAGTCATCGGCGCTCCACAGTTGGGCAGGGTCAAAGGGTAGTGGGTGGCGGCGAGGCTGGCACCGGCGGCGAACAGACCGACGACAGCGACGCTGGCGTGGGCAAAGACGGCAGAAAAACGCATGGCAACTCCTTGGATGGCGCGTCCAACAGGTTCAGGAAAATCCCAGGGGCAAGGTCTGGCTGACGACATGTAACATGCCGATCACAGTGGCGCGACCGCGCCGGATTCGAACCGGCTTCCTGCACTGGGCGAAGACAAACGGCGCTGACGGTAGGCGACCCGTCGGCAAAGATCAAATGGTTTAGCCCCGACTAAGGGGTGCAACCGCATTGGCCGCCCTAGGGCGCGCCGTCGCTCGGCGGATCCGTGCGGTCCTGCTCGACCACATAACCGGTGTCGATGCTGACCACGACCGACATGCCGGGCCGCAGACGTTGCGCTGCGGCCTGGTCCGGGTCCACGGTGATGCGCACCGGAATGCGCTGGGCGATCTTGACGAAGTTGCCGGTGGCGTTGTCGGCCTGCAACAGGCTGAATTCCGAACCCGTCGCCGGCGATATGCGCTGCACGTGCCCGCGCAGTCGCAGGTGATTGAGCGCGTCCACGGTGAAGGTCACCGGCTGGCCGATTCGCACGTTGGCCATCTGGGTTTCCTTCATGTTGGCCACTACCCACAGCGTGTCGGGGACCAGCGCCATCAATTGCGCCCCGGAGTTGACGTAGGCGCCCAGGCGCACGCCGATCTGCCCCAACTGGCCGTCGCGCGGCGCTACGATGCGGGTGTTGTCCAGGTCGATGCGGGCCAGCTCCACGGCGGCCTCGGCGTTGGTCACGTTGGCTTCCAGCGAGTCGCGGTTGACGATCACCGTCTGCAGGTCTTCGCGAGCGATCGCCAATGCGGCCTTGGCCTGCGCCACCGACGCCAGCGCCTGGGCATTGGCGGCTCGGGTCACATCCAGCTCGCGGCGCGACACCGAGCCATCGCTGACCAGGTCCTGGTTACGGCGCAGGTCCGCGGCGCCCTTGCGGGCCTGCGCTTCACTGTCGACGACCGCCGCCTGGCGCTGGGCGATGGTGGCTTCGGCACTGCGGCGCTGTTGCAGGTTGTTGGCCAGTGCGGTTTTCTGCACTTGCACCTGGGCCAGCGCCTGGTTCAGGCGTTGCCTATAGATGCGGTCGTCCAAACGCACCAACAGGTCGCCGGCCTTGACGAACTGGAAGTCCTGCACCGGCACTTCGTACACATAGCCCGCCAGCTGCGGCCCGATGATCGTTACCTGGCCACGCACCAGCGCGTTCTCGGTGCTTTCGATGTGGCTGCTGAACGGTGGTAGCTGCCAGGCATACAGCACGATCGCCACGCCCACCAGCGCCACGCTGGCGAAGATCAGGCTGGACAGTACCCGCACCCGTCGCGAGCGCGGTTCGGTGGCTGCCGGATTGGGCGGCGGAGTCTGGCCTTCGGGCGTGGCGGCGATGGCGTTGGTGGTCGTGGACGTCGGTTCGGTCATGAAGTGCTGGCGCCGCTGGTGGATACAGTAGGTGTCGCGGCGGTGGTGACCGCCCGGGTAGTGCTCATCAGCCACAGGCTGCGTACGAAGATCCACAGCATGGTCAGTACGGCAATGATGCAGATCAGCATGAAGACATCGTTATAGGCCATGACGTTCGCCTCGCGGGTGGCGGCGGTGGCCAGGGCGCGGGTGCCCAGAGTCGTGCGCAACGCGGGGTCGGCGACGCTCGCCAGGTAGCTCGCGGCGGAGCCGCTGATGCGCGCTTGGACCAGCGGATCCAACAACGTCAGGTGCTCGACGATCATGCTTGAGTGGTATTTCTCGCGCACGATCTGGAACGTGCCCAGCAACGCCGCGCCGATCAATCCGCCGAGGTTGTTGCAGATACCGAACAGGACCGAAAAACTCACCAGGTTGCGCGGGTTGGTCAACACGTGGCGCATGCCCAGCACCATGGTCGGCCCCAGGAAAAACGTGCCGCCAAAACCCAGCAGGAACTGGCTCAGGTACATGTTGGCCGGACGCGTGAGGTTGCTGGAGAAACTGTCCATCGCCGAGCCCACGGCCATCAGGGCCAGGGCGATGATCAGCGGCATGAACAGATGCTCCGGGTTGATCGTCCAGGCGCTCACGGCCAGCCCGGCCACCGCGCCACAGAGCATCACCACATAAAGGGTGCGCATCTGCTCCTGGCCCATGTTCAGCACCTGCAACAGCCCCACCGCCCCGGTGGACTGCTCCGACAGCACCATGCGCGTGAGAATCACCGCCAGGGCCAGGCGGATGGCGACGCCGCTGCCCAGCCAGCGGGTCATCAGCATCGGGTTGCTGCGATTGTGCTCCACGGCCAGCCCACCGAGGATCAGTACGATCGCCCCTGCCGACGCCCAGCCGATCCAGTCCGCCTCCAGCCACCAGTCGATCCGCCCCAGCGACAGCACGGCGCAGAGCAAGGCGATGCCCGTCGCCAGGATGGCGAAAATCAGGAAATCCAGCGGTTCGAAGGTCTTGAAGCGGTCGCCCGGCGGCAGCTTGAGCAGGAACACGCAGCCCAGCGTCAGCAGCGCCATGCCCAGCTCGAACAGATACAGGCCGCGCCATTCGGCGATCTGCAGCAAGTCTTCGGAGAATACCCGAGCCAAGGGCAGCGCCAGTTGCGAGGTGCCCAGGCCCAGCACCAGGGCCTTGAGTCGCCACTTGGCGGGAAAGGCCTGGATCATGTAGTAAAGGCCGAGGGAACTCAGGGCCGCGCCGACCATGCCATGTGCGGCCCGCACGGCGATGGCCGAAGCCAGGTCGTTGACGAACAGATGGCCGAAGGTCACCAGGGCGTAGAGCACCAGAAACAGTTCGGTGAAGGTGCGCAGCCCGAATTGCTGGCGAAACTTGACCAGCAGCAGGTTCATCGACACGTTGGTCATCACGTAGGCGGCCGGCAGCCAGGCCATCTCTGCGGCCGTGGCGCCGAGCGCGCCTTGCAGAAATTGCAGGTTCGCCACCACCAGTGAGTTGCCCAGGCCACCGGTCAGGGCCACCAGCAAGCCCACGATGCCGAACGCAAGGCGCTTGGGAGTCGAATGCAAGGGCGTCGAGGGCGAGCCCGGCAGGTTCGGCTTTTCGTGAGGCAGCCAGTCGCGGCTCGTGTAGCGGGACATGCGGTGGCCTTGGCAGGTGGCGAGCGGAACGTTGGAAAGGGTGCGCTAGGGTCTGTGTGAAAAGTCTTGAGACGAAGGTCAGGCAAGGCGAAAACAGCCGAGGAAGCGGAGTTTACGGGTTGTAAATGAGCATTCCGAGGCTGTTTTCAACGCAGCATCACCGAGTATCAAGGCTTTTCACACAGAGCCTAGTAAACCTCACCCATGGGTGGCTTGCCAATGGTCGCCGCCCTCTTCGATTTGACTGCGCCTCGGCAGTGACCCAAGCTGAATACCCCGGCCAAGCCTGCGCCTCTTCGGATACCTGCATGTCTAAACGCGTTCGCCTTTCGCTGATCTTGATTGTGTTTTCTCTGCTGCTGGCAGGCCTGTGGTATGCCTTGCGCCCCGCCGCCACCACGGCGCCGGTTGCACCGCAACAGGGCTACACCAAGGCCCTGAACCAGGCCCGCAACGGTCAACCAGGCGCGGCCCGCGTGCTCTATCAGCAGCTGGCGCGCAGCGATCTTGCACCCGAGCGCCGCGCTGCGCTGTATGCCCAACTGCACAACTACCCCAGCCCGCAGGCGCTCAAGCTGGCCAGCGCCGATCTGCACAGCGACGAGGCGCAGGTACGACATGCCGCGATCGATGCGGTAATCGGGCTCGTCCCCGAAAGTCAGCGCAGCGTGCTGCTCGGGCCGTTGCTGGAAGACGAGGACCAGGCCATCCGCTTCCATGCCGCCCGTGGCCTGCTCGGCCTGCCGGTCGATGAGTTGGGGCTGTATTTCGCTCACCTGGACAAGGTGGTGAACGCCTACATCGCCGACCTGCAAGGCCACACCGACGACGCCACCGCGCAGCTCGAACTGGCGCGCCTGTATCTGCACGATGCAGCCTACGAGCAGGCAGAGGAGGCCCTGACTCGCTACCGCACCTTGGCGCCGGACGACCTTGAAGCCATTGCCGTGCAAGTGGAGCTGCTCGAACGCCAAGGCAAAAGCGACTCGGCCCGCGCCTTGCTGGCTGAGCAGTTGCTCGCCCATCCGCAATCGGCGCTGTTACAGCAGCAACTGGGCCTCTGGTTGATGGCCCATGACGAGGACGAATACGCCCTGCTCGCCCTCGCCCGAGCGGTGGAACTGGCACCGGACAACAACGATTACCGCTACGTGCTGGCCACCAACCTGCACGACCTGCAGCAGATCGAGGCCGCACAGAAACAGCTGGAAGAGATCCTTCGCCGTGATCCGGCCAACCGCCGCGCCCGGGTGCTGTTGATCCAGTACTGGAAAGAAACCGGGCAGTTGCAGAATGTGCAGATACTGTTGGCCGAACTGGAACAGCAGAACGCCGACGATCCAAGCCTGCAACAGGGCCTGTAAAATCGCCTGGGTCCAATGGTGAATTTCGGTCATGCCACACAGGAACCCCGCTACCGGCACGGTGTCCAGTATCATGCTGTAGCACATTGCGCAACGCAGCCCTTCCCGCTACCCGAGGACACCTTTTTGAAGACGGCCAAAGCAGCCACCGGCATTGCCGGGCTGGACGATATCTTGGGCGGAGGTCTGACCCGCAGCCATATCTTCCTTCTGGAAGGCCAGCCGGGCGCAGGCAAGACGACGGTAGCGCTGCAATTTCTCCTCGAAGGCGTTGCGCAGAACGAGACCTGCCTCTATATCACCCTCTCCGAAACCGCCAGGGAGCTGCGCGAAGGCGCCCTTTCCCATGGCTGGGAGCTGGACGAACGGGTCACGGTGTTCGAGCTGACCCCACCCGAATTGGTGCTGGACCTGCAACAGCAGCAAAGCCTGCTGTACAGCAGCGACCTGGAACTAGGCGAAGCGACCCGGCAGATCTTCGATGAAGTGGAACGGGTAAAACCCTCCCGAGTGGTGTTGGACAGCCTCTCGGAGGTGCGTCTGCTGGCTCAGGGTTCGCTGCGCTATCGCCGGCAGATCCTGGCCATCAAACACTATTTCGCCCGCTTCCATGCCACGGTGCTGCTGCTCGACGACATGACCAGCGAGCCGCTGGACAAGACGTTGCACAGCATCGCCCACGGCGTGATTCGCCTGGAAGAAACCGCACCCGACTACGGTGCCGAACGGCGCCGTCTGCGCATCATGAAATACCGTGGGCAGAAATACCGCGGTGGCTATCACGACTTCACCATCCAGCCCGACGGTATTCACGTTTACCCACGTCTGGTGGCGGCCGAGTTCCGTGCTCGCTACGAACGCAGCCAGCTAACTTCGGGCATCGCCGAACTGGACGCGCTGCTGGGCGGCGGTGTCGAGAACGGTTCGAGCACCTTGATCATCGGCCCTGCCGGTACCGGTAAATCCTTGCTCTCCATGGTCTTCGCCGCCGCAGCGGTGGAGCGTGGCGAAAAAGTCGCGCTGTTCATCTTCGACGAAGAACTCAGCCTGCTCTTCGAGCGCATGAAGAACCTGGGCATCGACCTCGAGGCCTACCAGCATCGCGGCCAGATGATCATCCAGCAGGTGGACGCCGCCGAGCAGTCGCCCGGCGAGTTTGCCCACATGGTGCGTACCAGCATCAACCTGCACTCCATCAAGACGGTCGTGATCGACAGCATCAACGGCTACCACGCCGCCATGATGGGCGAAAGCACGCCGGTGCTACACATCCACGAGCTGCTGCTCTACCTCAACCGCCTGGGCGCCTCCACCTTCATGACCGTGGCTCAGCAAGGGCTGGTCGGCGACATGAAGGCGCCGGTGGACATCACCTACCTGGCCGATACGGTCATCCTGTTGCGCTACTTCGAGGCGCTCGGCAACGTACGCCGTGCAGTGTCGGTGATCAAGAAGCGCTTCGGCAGCCATGAAAACACCATCCGCGAATACAAGATCAGCAGTCAGGGCATGACCGTTGGCGAACCACTGAGCGCGTTCCAAGGGGTGCTGCGCGGCGTACCGACCTACATCGGTGAAGCCCGCCCCCTGCTCGAAGCAGACGATCAGTGAAGATGTCCATACCCACCTCGGAGCGGGTGCTGGTCCTGGCGCCCCTGGGACGCGATAGCCAGGTCGCCTTGCAGATCCTGGGCCAGGCGGGCATCGAGGGGGCTGCGGTGGCGGATGTCGACGAGCTTTGCACACACCTGCAACGCGAGGGCGCGGGCGTGTGCCTCATCGCCAATGAAGCGCTGTCCGAAGCCCGGATGCAGCCCCTTCTGGTGTATCTGAGTCAGCAACCGGCCTGGTCCGACCTGCCGATCGTGCTGATGACCCACCAGCGCGCCGCCGATCAGGCGCAGTCCATGCACCTCGCGGCGCGCCTGGGCAACGTGACCTTCGTGGAGCGCCCGTTCCACCCCATGACCCTGGTCAGCCTGGCCAAGACCGCCATTCGTGGCCGTCGCCGTCAATACGAAGCCCGGGATCGTCTGCTCGACCTGAGTGAAAGCGAACAGCGCTTGCAACATGCCATGAGCGCCGGTCGCCTCGGCGCCTGGGAACTGACCTGCCACCCGCTGCAGTTGAATTGCTCGAACCGGACCCGCGCCCATTACGGCATCGAGGCCGGCGCTCGCTTCGATTACTCAGATTGGCTGTTGTGCGTTCATCCCAGTGATCAAGCGATGATGCAGGAGGCGCTGATCGACAGCCTGCAACTGGGTGCCGATTTCGCCGCGCAATTCCGCAATCGCTGGCCCGACGGTTCGCTGCACTGGGTCGACGTGCGCGCCCGGGCGATCCCTGACGAGAAAGGCCTGATCCAGGCGTTGGTCGGGGTGACCACCGATATCACCGAGCAGAAGGCCGCCGAACAGCAGTTGCGCGAACTCAACGGCAACCTGGAACAGCAGGTCGAAGAACGTACCGCTCAGGTGCGCATCAACGAAGAAGCCCTGCGCCAGGCGCAGAAGATGGAAGCGGTCGGCCAGCTGACCGGGGGCATTGCCCACGACTTCAACAACATGCTCACCGGCATCATCGGCAGTCTGGAACTGATGCGTCGACGCATGAAGCGCGATCAGTTCGACGACCTGCCCAAACTCATCGATATGGGGATCAGCTCGGCCAACCGCGCGGCGTCGCTGACCCACCGGCTGTTGGCGTTTTCTCGCCGTCAGTCTCTGGATTCCAAGCCGGTCCAGGTCAACGAGCTGGTCCGCTCGATGGAAGAGCTGCTGCACCGCAGCCTCAACGAGAGCATCACCTTGCACCTGCGCCTCGATCCGGAACTATGGATTGCCGAAGCCGACCCGCATCAGCTGGAAAGCGCCCTGCTCAACCTGGTGATCAACGCCCGCGACGCCATGCCGGGGGCTGGCGAGGTGATCGTCGAAACGGGCAATCGTCATCTCGACGAAGGCTTCACCTCCGCCCAGCAGAATCTGGAGCCGGGCGACTATATCCTGCTCAGTGTCAGCGATACAGGGCTGGGCATGGACCCCGCCGTGGTCGACCGTGCGTTCGACCCGTTTTTCACCACCAAACCCATCGGCCAAGGCACCGGGCTCGGCCTGTCGATGATCTACGGCTTCAGCAAGCAGTCCCGCGGGCACGTGGCCATCGACAGCACACCCGGCCAGGGCACCACGGTGCAGCTCTATCTACCGCGTTGCTACGCCTCGCAGCTGCCGCACGCGCTGGTGCCGGTGATCGAGTCACCCATGGCGCGCAATGGCGAGACGGTGTTGATCGTGGAGGACGACAATGCGGTGCGCACCTTGGTCTGCGAAGTGCTGCGCGAGCTGGGTTACGGCTACCTGGAGGCAGCCGACGCCAGTGCCGCACAACCGATTCTGGCGTCCGGGCAGCGCATCGACCTGCTGATCAGCGACGTCGGTCTGCCCGGCATGAATGGCCGGCAATTGGCCGAAGTGGCGCGCACCCTGCGGCCTGGGCTCAAGGTGCTGTTCATCACCGGCTATGCCCAGGACGCGGAAGTGCGTGCCGGTTTCCTCGATGACGGCATGCAGATGATCACCAAGCCGTTCGCCTTCGACGTCCTCACCGCCAAGGTCCGGGAGATGTCCCAGGCCTGATTCAGCGCTTGGGCTTGATCCGCAGATCACTGAAGCATGGCAGGCTGGCGTCGACGCGGTCGGAGGCGCGGGCGCCGGGCCTGGTCGCCGTCTCCACGTACCAGTAGCAGCTGTGGATGGCCCGGGTGATCCCGACGTAGGCCAGGCGCAGCGCTTCTTCATGCTGAGCGCTGTCGTAGCCGTCCACCTGCCCCGGCGGCGCCAGACCGGCCAAGGCATATACCTGATTCTTGTAGGGCGAGCGACTGGCGTACTGGCAGTCACCCAGCAGAAACACCGCATCGGCCTGCAGCCCCTTTGCGCTGTGGAAGGTGAGCTGACGCAAGCGGCGCTGTTCTACGGGCAGCGCCTGCTCAAGCTGCAACAGGCCCTGGATATGTTCGGCCAGTGCCTGGCGATCACTGTTGCGGCGATACAGCACCAGAATCGAATCGCCCGCCGCATGATGCTCGGCAGCGCGTCGGGCAAGGTCTGCAAGGTCCCGAGTCAGCACGGTGACGGGCACCGGCTCGCGAGTGAACGTCGTGCGCGCCTGGGCTTTCTTGCCCGGTATGGCCGGCGCTGATGCGACGACATGTTCGGCGGCGTCGATCACGACCTGGTGGCTGCGGTAGTTGTCGATCAGCAGGATGCGCGTGTGCTTGTGGGCACTGAAAGTGCGATTGAATTGCATGAAGTAGCTGGGCGTACTGCCGCGCCAGCCGTAGATCGATTGCCAGTCGTCACCGACGCACATCAGCGAACTGTGCTGGGCCGCTCGCTCACCGGCCAGAGAAGAACCTCGACGAAGGATTTCGGCAAGGCTTGCCTTAAGCCAGCCGACGATCTGCGCAGAAATGTCTTGGAATTCATCGACCAGCAGATGGGACATGGGGCGCAGGGCTTCATCAGGCAGCTCGCCAACCTTGGAGTCAGAGCCCTCTCCCAACAGCGCGAACATGCGGTTGAACAGCATGATCGGCGGGGTCTGCCGTTGCAGGTGCGCCTCAAGCGCTGGCCAGTAGGTACGTAGTGCGGCAAAGAAGGCCGCTTCGGGGTCATCGGTGTCCCAAGTCATTCGGTCGATGGCATCGACTACCTGCAACCCGAGATTCTCGATGAAGGTTGCGGCGCCCACGAAACAATCGAGCAGTGGCGCTGGAGAAAGCTCGCCGGGGAGCTGGTACTCGAAACCCGGACCGGACAGCGCCTTGCTATTCAATGCGCTCAAAACTTTTTTCGCATCGACTGGGTTATCCAGCCAAATTAGTGGCTTATCGCAGAAAGCTTGAAACAAGGTGCGCTTGACGGCCCATTCACCCCAGACCGGTATCTTGGCGCCCGGCCGGGTCAACTGGGGGTCGGTATTGGCATCGAAACCCAATACAACCCATGTGTCGAGTTTGGCAATGTACCCATGGGTATGGAATGTAAATCCTTTTATATCAATTGGTTGACGATCAATCTTGATCCCTTTTATAGGCCAGGCGTTCGTGTTGCGCCATTGATCTTCGATCAGGTCACACAGTTCGAGATCGCGAGCACTGGCCAGGCTCAGGGCTTTGAGGCGTTTCTGTACATCAGGGTCTTGCGGGTCGAGCTTGCGCAACTGGGCTGCGCCTTTGCGCAGGCTGGCGATATGACTGGCAAATGCAGGATCGCTGGTCATCAGATCGCGATAGCACTCGTTCATCAACTGGCGCTGGGTATCGTTGAGACGCAGCTGGAAGGGGTTGGCTTCTTCGGCGCCTGCGCCAGCGGCGCCCAGATTCTCGAAGGCGCGTACGTCGGACAGGCCAGGAAGCGCGTGGACCATGGGCAGAACCAGCGAATGGTAGGTTCTGACGACTTCACGCAGATTCTCGAATAAATAGGAAATCTCCCACTTATCAAAGACTTCACACAACTTCTTGATAAAGTCTCGACGTGACTCCCGGGTGAAGGTTACGACGCTGAGGCTGTCGAGTTCGAATCCCAAGTAGTGGTGCAGGACCAGCACTCTGAGCACCAGCGACGTGGACTTGCCCGCGCCGGCGCCAGCGACTACGCAGGTGGCGGGTGTGGTGCTGAAGATCATCTTCCACTGGGCGGCGCTGGGTTGAGCGTGTTCGGGAAGCCGTGCAGCGACGTCGGCCTTGATGGTCTTTTTCAGGGCTGGGGTGAGTTCCAGTTGCCAGGGGGCGAAGAGCAAAGGCTGTGGCGCAGGTAGCGTGGCGGGCTTCTTTGGCGCACGGGCGGGCCGCTTCGACGTTGATGCGGGCGAGGGTTCGCAGGAGGGTTCGGGCGCAGGTGACTCGATCAGTGGCGTATGGAACCAGGCATCACGTTGCTGCGAACGCAGCCAACGCCAGCCCCGGGCAATCAGGCCCTGAGCCGGACGGTCTTTGTCGGTGGGTTGCGATGACACGAAAACTCCTGGGCATGTCGCGAGAGCCGCAATATACCAAAGATCCTTATCGCTGACGCTGAGCGGGTCAGGCGGTGTGCCTGGGGCCCCGTGGTGCCTGCCGACGCGGCTTGCGCCGCTGCTACAGAGGCCGTGTTTGCCATCGGTCCGCGTGTCGGCGGCGCATGCGGTGCATCTGGAGGACCGCGTTGAGGCCGGACGCGGCTTGCGCCGCTGCTACAGGGATCGCGGTGCTTCTGTAGCAGCGGCGCACGCGGTTTATCCAGGAGGACGCACGAAATCAACCGATGGCGGAATCCACCAACACCTGCGCTTCGGCCACCAGACGCTGCAGGTGGGCTTCGTCGATGAAACTTTCGGCGTAGATCTTGTAGATGTCCTCGGTGCCCGATGGGCGCGCGGCGAACCAGCCGTTGGCGGTGATGACCTTCAGGCCGCCGATGGCCTGGCCGTTACCAGGCGCATGGCTGAGGATCTGTTCGATCGGCTCGCCGGCCAGCTCGGTCGACTTGACCTGCTCGGGCGACAATTTGCTCAGGGCCGCCTTCTGCTGCGGATTGGCCTTGGCTTCCACACGGGTGGAGAACGGCTCGCCCAGGGTTTGCGTCAATGCGTCATAGGCCTGGCTTGGATCGCGACCGGTACGAGCGGTCATTTCAGCTGCCAGCAACGCAGGGATCAGACCGTCCTTGTCGGTGGTCCAGACACTGCCATCCATGCGCAGGAACGACGCGCCGGCGCTCTCCTCTCCACCGAAACCCAGCGAACCGTCGAACAGCCCATCGGCGAAATACTTGAAGCCCACCGGCACTTCATGCAAACGGCGACCCAGGCGTGCGGTCACACGGTCGATCAGGCCACTGCTGACCACGGTCTTGCCCACAGCCGCGTCGTTGCGCCATTGCGGACGGTTCTGGAACAGGTAGTCGATGGCCACGGCCAAATAATTGTTCGGCGCCAGCAAGCCACCGGTTGGCGTCACGATACCGTGACGGTCGTGGTCAGGGTCGCAGGCGAACGCCACATCGAAGCGATCCTTGAGGCCGATCAGCCCCTGCATGGCATGGCTGGAGGACGGATCCATCCGAATCTGTCCATCCCAATCCACGCACATGAAACGGAACGTGGAATCGACTTCGGTGTTCACCACCTCCAGATCCAGCTGATAGTGCTCGGCAATCGCCGACCAGTAGCGCACGCCTGCCCCACCCAGCGGATCCACACCCAGACGCAGACCGGCTTTGCGGATCACATCGAAGTCGATCACGTTGACCAAGTCAGCCACGTAGTGATGGATGTAGTCGTGACGATGGGTGGTCGCCGCTTTCAGTGCTTGCTCATGGGGCATGCGCTTCACATCGCGCAGGCCATCGGCGAGCAATTCGTTGGCTTTGGCTTCGATCCACTTGGTCACGTCACCGTCGGCAGGCCCGCCATTGGGTGGGTTGTACTTGAAGCCACCGCTTTGCGGCGGGTTGTGCGACGGCGTGATCACCACGCCATCCGCCAGGCCGCTGGTGCGACCGCGGTTGTAGCAGATGATCGCGTGGGAGACGGCTGGAGTCGGCGTGTACTCGTCGTCCTTGGACAGCATGACCTGCACACCATTGGCGGCGAACACTTCCAGCGCGCTGGCACCGGCAGGTGTTGACAGCGCGTGGGTGTCGATGCCGACGAACAGCGGGCCGTCGATGCCTTTGCTGCTGCGGTAGAGGCAGATCGCCTGGCTGATGGTCAGAACGTGATTTTCGTTGAAGCTCAAGTCGAATGAGCTGCCACGGTGGCCCGAAGTGCCGAACGCCACACGCTGGGTAGGCTCGCTCGCGTCCGGTTGGCCGGTGTAATAAGCCGTGACCAGACGCGGGATGTCGATCAGCAGCTGGGCTGGGGCAGGTTTGCCCGCAAACGGACTGAGCTTCATGCAAAAACCTCTAATGTAGGTACCGAAACGGAGAATGACAGTTTAGTGGCACTTCGACACTGGATGTAGGGATTTGATTCCCTTTTTTGACGCTTATTTATCGAGCCGACCGGCAGCGGAGTGCCCGCCGCCCGTCGCAGCGCCTGATCAGGTGATCGGCGCAGGGTTGAACAAGGTGATGTCGTTGTGCAGGCGATAGCGCTCGGCCCACGTCTGCTTTTCCCCGCTGGCCACGGCCAGGTAGTAGTGGAATAACTCCCAGCCCAACTCCTCGATGGTGGCGCGCCCGGTCGCAATGCGCCCGGCATCGATGTCGATCAGATCAGGCCAGCGCTCCGCCAGCTCGGTACGGGTGGAGACCTTGACCACAGGTGTCATCGCCAAGCCGTAAGGCGTGCCACGGCCGGTGGTGAATACATGCAGGTTCATGCCCGCGGCCAGTTGCAAAGTGCCGCAAACGAAATCGCTGGCGGGCGTAGCGCAGTAGATCAGCCCCTTGCGATTGACCCGCTCCCCCGGGCCGAGCACGCCGTTGATCGCGCTGCTGCCGGACTTGACGATCGAGCCCAGGGACTTCTCGACGATGTTCGACAACCCGCCTTTCTTGTTGCCCGGCGTGGTATTGGCACTGCGGTCCGCGGCGCCGCGCTCCAGGTAGTTATCGTACCAGTCCATTTCACGTACCAGCTCGGTCGCCACTTCGTGGGTTTCGGCCCGCGAGGTCAGCATGTAGATGGCATCACGCACTTCGGTGACCTCGGAGAACATCACCGTGGCACCGGCCCGAATCAACAGGTCCGAGGCGAATCCCAACGCCGGATTGGCGGTGATGCCGGAGAAGGCGTCGCTGCCGCCGCACTGCATGCCCAGAATCAGCTCGCTGGCGGGCACGGTTTCGCGGCGACGCAGGTCGAGCTTGGCCAGGCGGGTCTCGGCCAGGGCCATGATCTGCTCGACCATTTCCCCGAAGCCATGTCCCGAATCCTGCAAGCGGTACAGCCACGGTTCGCTCAGGTCCACCGAGGGATCGTCCTCGTGCATCACCTGCCCGGCCTGCAATTTCTCGCAACCCAGACCGATCACCAGTGCCTCGCCGCCCAGGTTGGGGTTGCGTGCCAGATTGCGTACGGTGCGAATCGGAATGTAGGCGTCGCGCGCATTGATCGCCACGCCACAGCCATAACTGTGGGTCAGGGCTACCACGTCATCGACGTGGGGATACTTGGGCAACAGCTCTTCACGGATACGTTTCACGGCATGGTCCAGCACACCGGTCACGCACTGCACCGTGGTGGTGATCCCGAGAATGTTGCGGGTACCGACGGTACCGTCGGCGTTGCGATAACCCTGGAAGGTGAAGCCTTCGAGCGGCGGCAGCGCAGCCGGCACCGCGTCGGACATCGGCAGGCTGTCCAGCGGCGGTGCCGACGGCATCGCCAGTTGGCTTTCCTTGACCCAACTGCCTTGGCGAATGGGTTCCAGCGCGTAGCCGATGATCTGCCCGTAGCGCACCACCGTGCCGCCTTCGGCGATGTCGACGGTTGCGACCTTGTGGCTTTGCGGCACGCCTTCGATGACGGTCAGGCCATCAGGAAAGCGACTGCCTTCGGCCACGCCCTGATCGTTGACCACGACCACGACGTTGTCGTCTGCGTGCAGGCGCACGTAGCGGGGAGAATCGGAATGTTCGATCAATTGCATGGCTTGGCCCTTCCAATCAACTCAGGCTGAATCGAGAGCCGCGTGCCGGCACTGCCGGCCGCGGTCTTGTCGTTGGCTGCAGACGCTTCAGGGACGCGCGCCGCTCAGCTGCGGTGCATCGTCGACGATCGGATCGCCGTTCTCTTCGCGCAAGACCACACGCTTGATCGGGCCGACGATCACCAAGTAGCTGAACACCGCGACCAGGGCGTTGGCACCCACATAGACCAGCGCGTCCTTGAACGAGCCGGTGGCGCTGATGATGTAGCCGATCACGATCGGCGTGGTGATGGAGGCCACGTTGCCGAACATGTTGAACAGCCCGCCACTGATCCCGGCGATCTGCTTGGGCGAGGTGTCGGACACCACGGCCCAGCCCAGCGCGCCCACGCCCTTGCCGAAGAACGCCAGCGCCATGAACGCCACCACCATCCATTCGGCCTGCACATAGTTGCAGATGACCATGGTGGTCGACAGCATCAAGCCGCACACGATCGGCGTCTTGCGAGCGAAGGTCAGCGAATGACCGCGACGCAGCAGACTGTCCGAGATCACCCCGCCCAGCACGCCGCCGATGAAGCCGCAGATGGCCGGCAGCGAGGCGATGAAGCCCGCCTTGAGAATGGTCATGCCGCGCTCCTGAACCAGGTACACCGGGAACCAGGTCAGGAAGAAGTAGGTGATGCCGTTGATGCAGAACTGACCCAGGTACACGCCCAGCATCATGCGGGTGGTGAGCAGTTGGCGAATGTAGTTCCACTTGGGCTTGGACTTGCCGCCCTTGGCCTGGTCCATGTCGACCAGCCCGCCGTTCTTCTCAATGAAGTCCAGCTCTTCGGCGCTGATGCTTGGGTGTTCCTTGGGGTTGTGGATGTACTTGAGCCACACCGCCGAGAACAGGATGCCCAGGCCGCCCATGACCACGAAGACGTGCTCCCAGCCCCAGGAATGGACGATCCAGCCCATCAGCGGAGCGAACAGCACGGTCGCGAAGTACTGCGCCGAGTTGAAGATGGCCGATGCCGTGCCGCGCTCGGCAGTCGGAAACCAGGCGGCAACGATGCGCGCGTTGCCGGGGAAGGATGGTGCCTCGGCCGCACCGACCAGAAAGCGCAGCATGAACAGCGCGATCACCGCGTTGGCCATCGGCAGGTAGCCGACGAAACCCTGCAGCACAGTGAACAGCGACCAGGTGAAAATGCTCCAGGCATAGACCTTCTTCGAGCCGAAGCGGTCGAGCAGCCAACCACCGGGGATCTGCAGCAGGACGTAAGCCCAGCCGAACGCGGAAAAGATGTAGCCGAGGGTCACGGCGTCGATGCCCAGGTCTTTCTGCAGACTGGCACCGGCGATGGAAATGGTGGCGCGATCCGCGTAGTTCAGGGTGGTCACCACGAACAACAGAAACAGGATCATGTAGCGCACGTGCGTCTTCTTCGTCGCTGGCATGCGAAGGTACTCCCACGAGTTATTTTTATGCGGGTAGAAGGTAGGTAGCCGGTGTTTCAGATCTTGCGCAGTCAGCTAAAGACTGTACTGGGCGTCTGAGAAACGGAAGAAGTCGGACAACAGCGGAAGGACATCGCGCGGATAATCATGGTTGCAGCACCCTGGACGTTGGAATTATTAGGGGACACCGGTCTGTGCCGGTACTGCAGTTACGTTATCGTACAACGCTACGGATATCCATACCTCGAAGATGAATTATTTCCAAAGATGTAGCGATATCGCCGGGGAGTCATCATACTACTGCGATAGAACTGTCAGATCGACAGATCTTCGTGAGCCTTGACCACCCGCGCCCGGCTGTTGGCGAGGTGAATGCGCATGGCCGCCCGGGCCGCGTCATAGTCGCCACGGGCGACTGCGTCGAAGATATGCGCATGCTCGCGCACCAGTCGCTCGTGCTTCTGCTGCCGGTCCAGCCGGGCGATGGCCACCGTGTCCAGGCGCGCCCGAGGAAACATGCTGGTGCCGAAGTGGGTGATGATGTCGACGAAGTAACGATTGTTGGAGGCTTGCGCGATCTGCAAGTGGAACTGGAAGTCGGCGACGATGGAACCGCTGGTGTCGCAGGCCTGCTCGAAACGCTTGACTGCTTCTTCGATGCTCGCCAGCTGTGCATCGGTGCGACGCAACGCCGCCAGCCCCGCGGCTTCGATCTCGAAGCTGATGCGCACATCGAGAATGGCGATGACGTCCTGCAAAGTGACGATGGTGGCAGGGTCGAGACGCGACACGGTCGAGCCGGGCACGTTGAGCACGAAGGTGCCGATCCCGCGGCGGGTTTCGACGATGCCCGACACCTGCAGCCGCGACAGCGCCTCACGCACCGTGGCCCGGCTGACCCCACCCACCGCCATCAATTCCAGCTCGGTGGGCAGCTTGTCACCGGGCTTGACCACGCCCTGGCTGATCATCCTGCAGACATCGTCCACCAGGCTCTGGGCCAGGTTGCCTGGCCTGCGGCGAGTGATGTCGGCGGTGACGGTGTCGTTGCTCATGGAGGGGCAATCGTGGCGGCAAATGGAAAACCGATCATATATCAGGGTGTTGTGTGATGACAGCGCGAACACGTCGTCCCTTTGGTGCATTCCCAGGCTCCGCAGCGGCCGTGAAATATACCTCGCAGCCCCCCTTCACAAAGGCCGCGGCAGCACTAGAATGGCGGCGTGGTCGCGGTCCCCAATAACGCTGTCGCCTCCCCTCCCGAGCCAACATGTCCAGAGTCAATCCCTGCCTTGAGTGCGGCGCCTGCTGCGCGCATTTCCGTGTGTCCTTCTATTGGGGCGAATGCCAGTCCGCGGGCGGCCCGGTGCCCGACGAGCGCGTCATTCAGGTCACCCACAACCGAGTAGCGATGCTCGGCACGGACGTCAAGCCTTCGCGTTGCACCGCTCTCGTCGGTGAAGTGGGCAAACCCGGCGTCAGCTGTTCGATGTACGCCCAGCGCTCCAGCACCTGCCGCGAGTTCGAGGCTTCGTGGGAGCACGGCGAACACAACCCGGCCTGCGATACGGCGCGCGCGGCCTATGGTCTGCCGCCACTCCCCGCGCCCGTGATCATCTCGCTGGCCAGCTAGGCGCCCCTCTTTCGTCGCGGGCCAGAGCGACACGCTTAGGTGCGTGGCGATGGTCATCGACGGGGTCTGGCGTTTAGCAGATAATCCGCCATCATTACGCTATCTTGCCCCATCTCTGTACAGGAGTTCCTGCATGGCCGCGCTGAACACGCAAACCGTTGACGCTTTCAAATCCCAACAAAACGCCATCGTCGAGCAATGGCTCGCAGGCCTCGAAGCCAGCGGTGCGACGCGCAACATAAAGGAAGCCGACCTTCAACAACAGAGCAGCGAACTGCTGAGCCAGTTGATCATTGCCCTGGAAACCAGCCAGACCCACAACATTGCTGGCAGCCAATGGGCCGACGTGCGTCAGGTGCTGGAAAAGCTGTCCCACAGCCGGGCCTTGCTGGGCCACGATTCGCACCAGACCGCGCATTTCATCTTCGCCCTCAAGCGTCCGCTGTTCGCCGTGCTGCAAACGACGTACGCCAACCAGCCGACAGAACTGGCCGAGCAGGTGCTGCTGGTTTCCGACCTGCTGGACGGCCTGGGCATGCACACCATCCGCACCTTTCAGAAGTCGCGCGAGATGGTCATCAAGCGCCAGCAGGAAGAACTGCTCGAGCTCTCCACCCCGGTGGTGAAGCTGTGGGAAGGTGTACTGGCGCTGCCGATGATCGGCACGCTCGATTCGCAACGTACCCAGGTGGTGATGGAGTCGCTGCTGCAGCGCATCGTCGACACCGGTTCGGAAATCGCCATCATCGACATCACCGGTGTGCCGACCGTGGACACCCTGGTGGCCCAGCATCTGCTCAAGACAGTCACTGCCATTCGCCTGATGGGCGCCGATTGCATCATCAGCGGCGTGCGTCCGCAGATCGCACAGACCATCGTTCATCTGGGCCTGGACCTGCAAGGTGTGGTCACCAAGGCCAACCTCGCCGACGCCCTGGCGCTGGCCTTGCGCCGCCTGAATCTGACCGTCAGCAAGGCGGTCTGAGGCCATGGAACGCATCCCTATATTGCGGATGGGGCCGTACCTGCTGGTGACCATCCAGGTCGACATGCACGATCAGCTGGCAATGACCTTGCAGGATGACCTTGCGGAGAAGATCAGCAAGACTTCAGCCCGTGGCGTGTTGATCGATATCTCGGCGCTGGACATGGTCGACTCGTTCATCGGCCGCATGATCGGCACCATCTCCGGGCTGTCGCGGATCATGGACGCCGAGACCGTCCTGGTCGGGATGCAGCCTGCCGTGGCCATCACCCTGGTCGAGCTGGGCATGAACCTGCCCGGCGTCAGCACCGCGCTCAACGTGGAGCGCGGCATGCGCCTGCTGCAGGCTCGAGTGAACGGCTCATGAACGTCGAAAGCAGCGGCAGCCAACCGGTGCGCCTGGAACAGGACGTGGTGCTGGCTCGCCAGACCGCGCGCAAGCTGGCCCAGGACTGCGGCATGCGTCTGATCGACCTGACCAAGCTGGTGACTGCGGTCAGCGAGCTGGCACGCAACACCGTGGTCTATGGCGGTGGTGGCGACATGGACTGGCAGATTCTCGACGACGGCGTACGCAAAGGTCTGCGCCTGACCTTCCGCGACGAAGGCCCGGGCATTCCCGACCTCAAGCTGGCCCTGACCGACGGCTGGACCTCCGGCAATGGCCTGGGTCTGGGCCTGACCGGCGCACGGCGGCTGGTGGAAGAATTCGAACTGGACACTGCGCCCGGCCAAGGCACTCGCGTGACGATCACTCGATGGACCTGACCTTGCGCAGCGCCATCACTCAGGTGATCGCGCTGCAGGACTCCAGCCAGGTCGGCGAAGCCCGTCGCGCCGCGCAGCAGATGGCACAGGCCCAGGGCCTGGATGAAACCGACTGCGGCCGCGTGGCGCTGGTCGCGACCGAGCTGGCCAGCAATGTCCTCAAGCATGCAGGCCATGGCGAGTTGCACCTGCGTGCCCTGCCCCATCCCACCTCGCCGGGCGTGGAACTGCTGGCGCTGGATCGCGGTACGGGCTTCGAGCTGCAGGAATGCCTGGCCGACGGCTACTCTACACGCGGTACCCAAGGCATCGGCCTCGGCGCGCTGGCGCGGCAATCGGAAATCTTCGACGTCTACAGCGACGCGCGCGGTTCGGTGGTGCTGGCACGGCTGTACCGCAAGCGCGACGCGCAAGTCGACCTGCGCCTGGGCGTGACCCAGCGCTCGCTGCACGATGATCCGGCCTGCGGCGACGCCTGGCAGGTGGCCTTCGCCGGCGAAGGCATCAGCGCACTGGTGGTGGATGGCCTGGGACATGGCGAGGAAGCCGAAAAGGCTGCCCGTGCAGGCTGCCAGGCATTCGCGCAGGCGCCGTTCGCGCGGCCCGAGCAGGTGCTCGATGAGTTGCATCAGGCCATGAACGGCACCCGTGGTGGGGCGGCGGCCGTGGCCCAGTTCGACTATGACTCGGCTCAGTTGCGTTTCGCCGGCATCGGCAACATCGGCGCTACGCTGGTCTCGCCCGGCAAGAGCCGCGGGCTGGCTTCCCATCCAGGGATCGTCGGCGCGCAGTTCCGGCGCGCGCAGACCTTCACCTTCGATGACGCCAGCCAGCAGGTGCTGATCCTATACAGCGACGGCCTGCAGTCACGCTGGAACATGGCGGACTACCCCGGCCTGATCCACCTGCATCCCGCCATCATCGCGTCAGTGCTGTACCGCGACTTCTGTCGCGGTCGTGACGACATCACCGTATTGGTTATCGCTCTGGAGCCCGCCCATGTCTGAACCCCTCGAACTGGACGCCCAGGCCAGCGCGGCCCTGATCGCCCAGTTGCGTGCCGAAGCACAAGCCCTGCGCGAAGAACTGGATGAGACCAACCAGGGCGTGCTGGCGCTGTACGGCGAACTCGACGGCCAGGCCGAAGAACTGCGCCAGGCTTCGGACCTCAAGAGCCGCTTCCTGTCGTACATGAGCCACGAGTTCCGCACGCCGCTGGGTTCGATCCTGAGCATCACCGGTCTGCTCGCCGATGAGCTGGACGGCCCCCTGGCGCCGGAACAGCAGAAACAGGTGAGCTTCATCACCAACGCTGCGCAGGAACTCAGCGACATGGTCGATGACCTGCTCGACCTGGCCAAGATCGAGGCCGGGCGGATCACCATCTCGCCCGCCTGGTTCGACATGTTCGATCTGTTCTCGGCGTTGCGCGGCATGTTCCGGCCGATCGTCAATGCCAGCGCTGTGGACCTGATTTTCGAAGAGCCCGCCGGGCTGCCAAGGCTGTACACCGATGACAAGAAGCTGGCGCAGATCCTGCGCAACTTCATTTCCAACTCGCTGAAGTTCACCCTCGCGGGCGAAGTGCGGGTGTCGGCCAAGCTGGAATCGCCGTCGCAGATCCGCTTCGCCGTGACCGATACCGGTATCGGCATTCCCGCAGAACTGCATGGCACCCTGTTCGAGGACTTCGCCCAGATCGATTCTCCGGTGCAGAAGCGCCTGCGCGGCACAGGGCTGGGCCTGTCGCTGTGCAAGCGCTTTGCCGAACTGCTGGGTGGCACAGTAGGCGTGGAGAGCAGTCCAGGCGTGGGTTCGACATTCTTTGTGATCATTCCGTTGGCCATCGCGCCGGAGCCTGGCCATGACGCCTGAAGTGCGCGTCCTCATCGTCGACGACAACAGCGCCACGCGCTACGCCTTGCGGCGCCGATTGGAGCAGCACGACATCACCATTCTGGAAGCCGGCACCGGTGGCGATGGCCTTGCACTCATTGCCAGCGAGCCGCTGGATGCGCTGATCCTGGACGTCAACCTGCCGGACATGAGCGGTTTCGACATCGTCCGCCTGCTGCGCGCCAAGCCGGCCACGGCCTTGCTGCCGATCATCCATGTCTCGGCGGCCTCGATCCAGACCGGCGATATCATCACCGGGCTGGAAGCCGGTGCTGACGCGTACCTGATCCATCCGGTCGATGCTGACGTGCTGCTGGCGACGCTGCGCACGCTGTTGCGCGTGCGAGATACGGAAAACGCGCTGCGCGAGAGCGAGGCACGTTTTCGCGAGATTTTCGCCAACATCGCTGCCCCCATCGCGGTGATCGACGAGCAGTTGCAGGTGATCGAGTGCAACCATGCCTTCTCCCAGCTCTTGCCCACGCCGGTCTCGCTGACCAGCCTGCAGGCGCAACTTGCGGCGGGCCAGGAATCGGTGCTGGACGATCTGCAGGTGCGCTTGAGCAAGGGCGAACGCTGGCGCGGCAACCTGACCCTCAAGGTCGACGAACAGCTGCGTGAAACCGAATGGCAGGTCTCGCCCTACCGCGCTCCTGGCCATAGCCTGGTGTTCATCGAGGACGTGACCGAGCATCGCCAGCGCGACCGTCAACAGCAGATCCAGTTGGCCGACGCCCAGACCTTGCTGGCCCAGGAAGTGGCAGAGCGGGCACGCACCGAAACGCAGCTGCTGCAGGTGCAGAAGATGGACGCCCTGGGCAAGCTCACCGGAGGCATCGCCCACGACTTCAACAACCTGCTGACCGGTATCATCACGGCGCTGGAATTGATCAAGAAACGAGTGGAGCCCGCCGGTGCCGCAGCCAGCGTCGACAAGACCGTGTCGCGCTACGCCGACGCGGCGCTGCAGTCGGCCACCAACGCCGCCGCCCTCACCCATCGCATGCTCGCCTTCGCTCGCCAGCAGCCGCTGGACACCCGGCCGATCGCGATCAATCAGCACGTGCATTCATTGGAAGACCTGCTGCGCCGCACCATCGGCGAGCGGATCACCTTGAGCCTGGACCTGACCGACAGCGCGGCGATTGCCATGGTCGATCCGATCCAGTTCGAAAACGCCGTGTTGAACCTGGTGATCAACGCCCGCGATGCGCTGCCGGAAGGTGGCAACATCCGCCTGTCGACCTTCGCTGCCTATTCGCGAGGCGACACGCGCCTGGCCGACGGCGACTACGTGGTGTTGTCGGTGCGTGACGACGGTACGGGGATCGATCACAGCATCATCGACA
The DNA here is from genome assembly GCF_001187875.1 of Pseudomonas sp. RIT-PI-a. Taxonomy (NCBI): domain Bacteria; kingdom Pseudomonadati; phylum Pseudomonadota; class Gammaproteobacteria; order Pseudomonadales; family Pseudomonadaceae; genus Pseudomonas; species Pseudomonas sp. RIT-PI-a. The sequence continues at coordinate 715,714 of NZ_LGIR01000011.1, read as the reverse complement.
AGGTCTTCGATCCGTTTTTCACCACCAAGGCGGTCGGCAAGGGCACGGGGTTGGGTCTGTCGACGATCTACGGCTTTGCCCGGCAGTCTGGCGGTGATGTGAGGATTCGCAGTCTGCTCGGTCATGGCACCGAGGTCACCTTGATGCTCCCGGCCGGCCTTGCGCTGCTGCCGCTGCCCAGCGAACCGGTGCAGTTGGAGAATCGCGGCAAGGGTGAGCACCTGTTGATCGTGGAAGACATGGCGTCGGTACGGATGTTCGTGGTCGAGGCGCTGACCGATGCGGGCTATCGCTGCACCGAGGTAGACAGCGCGCTGGATGCCTTGCAAGCCCTGCGCAACGACCCGTCGATCCAGCTGCTGCTGACCGATGTGGGCCTGCCGCAAATGAACGGCCGCGTCCTCGCCGACGCTGCCCGCGACATGCGCCCCGAGCTGCCGGTACTGTTCATGACCGGCTACGCCGAAAACGCCCTGGACCTGCAGCCCTTCCTCGCCGAGGGCATGGACCTAGTCATCAAACCCTTCCGCATGGGCGACCTGGTCGGCCGCATCGCCCACCTCCTCGAACGCGATTCCCTGTAGCAGCGGCGCAAGCCGCGTCGGCGGTCTACGCACTCCTCCTGACCCACCGCGCCGCCCCCGGACGCGGCTCGCGCCGCTGCTACAGGTGGGCGTGCATGTCGGCGATGCACAGAGGTCCCGGCAAACGCGGACCCTGTAGCAGCGGCGCAAGCCGCGTCGGCGGTGCATGCGATATCTCTGACACAACGCGTCGGCAGTCGATGCGCTTGCCGATCACAGCCAGATCGCATCCCACAGCGGATAATCACCGACCTTCTCGACCAGGCCAGCGCGAACGGGGTTCATGATGATGTAGCGGGCTGCCGCTCGCAGGTCGTCTTCGCGGCGCATCGCTCTGTCGTAGTAGCCTTTCTGCCAAAGGCGGCCGCAAGTCGCGTTGCGGCGATTGATGGCCAGGCTGCTGCGCGCCTTCATGCGACAGATGACCGTGGCAAGGTCGCCCTTGCGCAGTTGAAACAACCAATGCACGTGATCCGGCATCACCACCCATGCCAGTGACTCGACATCCCCCGACTCATGCATGGCCCGCAACTGAGCCACCAACAACCGAGCACTTCGCCAACAGGCAAACACCGATTCCCGGTCTGCCGTCACACAGGTGATCGAATACACCTGACCCACTTCGCTCACGCCCCCCTTGCGCAACCCACAGGCTCTCCTGCACGCCGACATTCCCTGGCCTCCGAAAAAGCCGTCAAGGTAGGAAACCGGTGAACCGTGAGCAAGCCGGCAATCGTTGCCGAATCGGACGGCCGCTTCAGAACCCCGACCCTGCACGATCCAGGCAGGCGTCGACTTCCGCATCGGTCGGATGGCGCAGAATCTGCAACGATTGCGCAGACCAGCTCACCAGACCCAGCTCGACGAACTCGCCAAGCCAGCCCTCCATGGGCCACTCCTGCCAGCGTTGATGGAAGCGCTGCGCATTGGCCACGATCGCGGAGAAATGGTTGAGCGGCGGACGCCAGGTGGGGGGGTATTGATGGAAAGCCTGTGCCGCCGCCGTCCTCAACTCGACACCCTGCCGACGCGCACTGAAAGCGAAATCGGTGTCTTCAGCACCGTAGCCCAGATAACCCTCGTCGAACCCACCGATGCGTTCGAACACCGCGCGCGTACAGGCAAAGTTCAGCGACCAGAACAGATGATGGGGCAACAGCGAACCCGGTGCGCCCCGGTATTGGCTCAACGGGTGGGCTACCCCATCGCGGGCCAGCGTGGCATGGGTCCAGCCCTCCATCTGCGCGGTGCTGGGCAGATAGCGCACCTCACCCAGATGCAAGGATTCAGGCATCTCGCGTAACGCAACCGCGTAATCGGAAAGCAGGCTTTCGCCAGGAATGCAGTCCACGTCGAGAAACACCCACTGCTCGCCTTCGCACTGGCGCACTGCATTGCGCGCTTTGGCCAGCGGCAGACCGTGGGAAGCATCGTCGACCACCAAGCAGTGAATCGGAAAACACTCACTGTGCAGATCGCGCGCAGGCTGGTTCATGAACACCACCCAGAACGCCTCCGGCATCAGGCTACCCCGCTCCAGTCCGCGGATGACGTTGTCCAGCTGCCGCTCGCGGCCATGCACCAGCGTGATCACATTCAACATTTCAGAACCCACTGACCTTGCTCAATGCCGGAAGCCGCGCCGGCTCGCCATAACCACTGCCAACCGGTGTACCGCGCCTCACCCGCACCGAACCACTCCAGGCGATACGCCGACCACTGGATTCAATCTGACGAACCAGCTGCACCTCATCCTGCCCCGCCTTGAGCCCACCGGCCTCCGTATACGCCGCAGAACTGATGCCCAGGTTTGCACCATGAACACTGGGCCGTGGCTCGTCAAAGGCAATGGACCGTCGGCGACGCTGGCCGGCAACTGCCTTCAGCATGCCCGGTTCGAGGTCCACGCGACCACAGACCGCATCCACCCGGTACGCCAACTGAGCCGCCAGCCAGTCATCGGGAACGCGAGCGTCGGCCTCGGTCCAGGCCAGCCAACGCGCTCCAGCCTGGACCAGATGAGCAGCGCCCGCCGCCCGGGCAGTGACTTTGCTGCCAGCGCCAATATCGATCAACCGCACCGGGTAGCGCTGGGCAATGTCCCGCGACCGATCGCTGCAGTTATCCAGCACCACGACGATACGGACCAACTCTGTGCACAAGGTGCCATGCTCGGCGGCCAGCATGACCGATTGCAGGCATCGGTCCAGGCTGGCCTGCTCGTTGTGCACGGGGATGATGACGCCGATCATGCTGAACCTCTTGAGACCATGGAATCGCCAGGACCCTGCAAGTCGTTGACCAGCAATCGACTCGAAGATGGCCAAGAGGTTTCACGGCGTCGATCAAATGAGCCGATTCATTCCAGGCCGATCTTGAGCAATTCGCCGTCGTCGTCATCGGTCAGCACGTAGAGATAGCCGTCGGGACCCTGACGCACGTCGCGGATACGCTCACCGCGCTCGCCCAGCAGACGTTCTTCGTGCACCACCTTGTCGTCTTCGAACTGCAGGCGGATGAGGTCTTCGGACGCCAGCCCACCGATGAACAGGTTGTGATTCCAGCGCTTGAACTTGTCATTGTCATAAAACGCCATGCCGCTGATGGCCGGCGACTTCTCCCAGACATGGTAGGGATCGGTGATGCCCGGACCGGTTTTCCCTTTCGCTTCGGGAATCGGCTCGCCGGAATAGTTGATGCCGTGGGTGTAGAGCGGCCAGCCGTAATTGGCCCCCTTCTCGATGATGTTCAGCTCATCGCCACCTTTGGCGCCGTGCTCATGGGTCCACAGGGTGCCTGTCCAAGGGTTCAAGGCCGCACCCTGCTGGTTGCGGTGGCCGAACGACCAGATTTCCGGGCGCACGTTTTTCTGTCCTACGAACGGGTTGTCCTTGGGCACCTTGCCGTCGGGGAAGATACGCACAACCTTGCCCTGCAGCTTGTCCAGATCCTGGGAAGTCGAGCGCTGGTTGTTTTCGCCCAGAGCGATGAACAGGTAGCCGTCGCGGTCGAACACCAGCCGCGAACCGAAATGGTTGCCAACCGACAGCTTGGGCTCCTGACGGAAGATCGTGGTGAAGTTTTCCAGGTGAGTCAGGTCCTCGGACAACCGGCCGCGCCCCACCGCCGTACCTCCATTGCCGTCCTCACCCTGCTCGGCATACGACAGATAAACCATACGGTCAGCCTTGAAGTCGGGGGACAGCACCACGTCGAGCAGCCCGCCCTGGTTCTTCGCCCAGACCTGCGGCACGCCGCTGATGGGCGACGAAATTTTGCCTTCGGCGCTGACCACGCGCAGATCACCTGGTTTTTCGGTCACCAGCATGCCCTTGTTGTCCGGCAAGAACGCCAGAGCCCATGGGTATTTGAGGCCTTCGGCAACGGTAGTGACCGTCACCTGGCCCAGTTCGCTCTGATAGGTTTTCACCGTGGCCGCCGAAGCGGCCATTCCATAGAGGGCAAGGCCGGCGAAGGCTGAGGCGAAAAGGGTTTTCTGCAACATAGGGCTTATCCTTCAGCGGAAAAAAAGAGGAATCACCGCGTGCCAGGGGCAGTGCGCGGTTGCTGGGTGCCGTTGGCCGGCCGGCGCAGGTTATCGCCGTTGCCGATGCCACGGTTTTCCAGCGTCGGCGGCCGCGGGTTATCGGTGCGCGGTGTCGGCTGGCGCAGCTGCGGATTGGGCGCAGTGGTGCCTTGCCGACTGTTGGGGTTGATCCGTCGGATCGGGCTGTTATAGGGGTTGGAGGTGTCGTTTGCAGCCAGGCTGATGGGCTGGCGTAGTGGCGCGTGTGCAGCGGCCACGTCGGCCAATGCCGAATGGGACAGCATCGCGCCAAGAAGCACGGTCGCCAATAGGGACAACTTCATGAAGGGCGTGTCCTCGATCACGGTGGGTTCAGGCCTTTGAGGCCGAATCGTCCTCGGCGTTCGCCGCGGCATGGCCTGACGACACCCCCGAGGTGATTCACCATGTTTCCGAACGGCCCGCGGGCTCAGTCCTGAGTCAAGCCGAGCCGCTCGTGCCATTGAGCCAAAGATTCGTCAGGATACTGCTGGAATTGCCGGTCATTCTTGCCGGCTTCCACCTCAACCCACCCTGCCTTTGAGTCCAACAGCAGGTGAGTGTGCTCCGGCGGCACGGGCAGCTCGCTGTCGATGGCGCTGGCGAAAGGATGCACCAGCTCCGGCCAGGCCGGATCGAACAGCCACAAGGCGCTGCCGCACAGATGACAGAAATGCCGTTCGGCGGTGCTGGCGTGAGTGCCAGTGCCGTCTTCGTCGGGCATCCGGGCGTGGTAGACGGTGATGTGGCTGCGGCCCTGCACATTGAGGCTCGCGGCCTCGCCCCCCAGGTTGATCGCGTAGCCACCGCCGCCCTGGGTCTTGCGGCAGATCGAACAGTAGCAACGCTGATAAGGATAAGGGTGGGCGCTGTGCAGGCTGAAGGTGACGGCACCGCAGTGACAGGATCCGTGCAATTGCATGGCTGAACTCCGTATCGAATGACCATGAAGGGTCGGCTGGACCCCGTTCAGCGTAGACCCTGCACGGTCGCTTCAGTTTCGCAGGTAGCGCCCGCTGGCGGCGACGAACAGCAGCAGCACGATCAGCACGCCCAGCGCGATCGACAGGCTGCTGCCGTGGGCGACGAAGCCGATGAACGCCGGCCCTACCAGAATCCCCGCATACCCCAGCGAGGTCATGGCCGGGATGGCCGCGCTCTGCGGCATGGTGGTCTGCCGGCCGACAGCGGTGAACAGCACCGGGACGATGTTGGAGCAACCGGCGCCGATCAGCGCATAACCCAGCAACGCGGCAGGCCAGGCCGGGATGGCAAGCGACAGGGCCAGTCCGGCAGCGGCGCACAGCCCACCGAACAAGGTCACCCGCGCTCCACCGAAGCGAGCGACGATCCTGTCGCCGGTCAGACGGCCGATGGTCATGGCAGTGGCGAACGCCGCATAGCCAAGTCCAGCATAGGCCGGTTGCATGTCCCGCTCGGAGACCAGGAACACCGCACTCCAGTCGAGCATCGCGCCCTCGGTGAGAAAGACGATGAAGCACAGCGCACCGAGAAACAGCACGATGCCGCGCGGCATGGCGAACAACGGGCCGTCGCTTTCGTTGCCATAGGGCAGCAGGTGGGGTGCGGCCTTGAATACCGCCAGCAGGGTCACTGCCACCACACAGGCCACTGCCAGCAGCGGCGTCAGGCCCAGCGCGAGCAGTGCGGTCATGCCGCCCGCCCCGAGTATGCCGCCAACGCTGAACAGGCCATGGAAGCCCGACATCATCGGTCGGCCACTGGCCTTCTCGACCAGCACTGCCTGGATATTCATGGCGCAGTCGATGGCCCCCATCCCAGCACCGAACAGCAACACCGCACCGATCAGCAGCGGCAGGGTCCCGGCCGTGGCCAGCAGCGGCAACATCAGGCAGATCAGCACGCCGGCACCGACGATGACACGTCGGCAACCCCAGCGGGCGCACAGATAACCGGACAACGGCATGGCCAGAATCGAACCGGCCCCCAGGCCCAGCAACAGCAATCCCAGGCTGCCATCGCTGAGTTCGGCCCGCGCCTTGGCCAAGGGCACCAGCGGGGCCCAGGCGGCCATGGCGAAGCCGGCGATGAAGAAAGCGATACGGGTGGAAAACTCCTCTCGCCGCCCGGGTGCGGCGGTGGCGTAGGTGCTGCTCGACGACATGATCAAAGCCTTGGATGAGAAACGTATGAACGGTAGCAGACCCGCCCTCAACACATGGCGGATGCTCCAAATGCAAGATGAACAATCCCGACAAATGCCGCCAATCGGCGAACTTGCCCGGCAAAATTCAATCAGTGACTGGTGTACCGACCAATAGAGCGACCCGCATTGTGTTCAGTTCCCGCGCCAGATTCACCCTCTTCCTGCTGTCAGTGCTGCTGAGTTTCAGTCTGCAGGCCGCCGAAGCACCCGCAGCCGATACACCCGCCGAAGACCCCGCGCCGCTGGTGCAGGGAGGTCTGCTGGGCGCCCTGAGCAACGGCATCGATGATGTGCAGAAAAAGCTCGACCTGGACGAGCACGTGCTCGACACCTGGCGCTTGCGCACCGACCGCGCCGCCAGCGAGGTCGACACGCTGATCAATCGGCATTCACGCTCGGCGCTGGACCTGACGACCGATTTCATCCTGCTGTCGGTGTGCTGGATGGCCACGTTTCTGGCCGTGCATTTCCTCGGGCGCTTCATCGTCGCGCGCAGCGCACGCCGCCGATTCGTCCGGGAACGTCCCCGCCTGCACAACTTGCTGGGCTATATCCTGCCCTTCACACTTGCAGCCATCGTCGCACTTCCGGTGACGCTGTACGCCAGTCATTCCCTGGACATGTCCATCGCCCGCGCCATCGGCATGTCGCTGGCCTACGCCACCAGCAGCGGCATTTTCTCAACGTCAGTGATCATGTGCGTGATCACCCTGTTCGACAGCGGACACAAGCGCGCTGCCGTCGGCGCCTTGCGACGCTATGCGCCACGGCCGCTGTTCATGATCGGCTTTCTTGCCGCCCTCAGCGATGCGCTGACCAGCCCGCAGATCGCCCGGCAACTGGGGACCAATTTCACTGCCAGCCTGGCGGTGGTCGCGGGTCTGTTCGCCACTCTCTCGTTCGCCGTATTGGTGGTGCGCATGCGCAGGCCGGTGGCCCACCTGATCCGCAACCGGCCACTGCCGCAGCGTCTGCAGCATCGTGCGGTGCAGGAATCGCTACGGCTGTTCTCATCCCTGTGGTACCTGCCCATTCTGCTGATGATCCTGGTGTCGGCGGTGCATCTGATCGGTGCGGGGGAGGAAAGCCAGAAAGCCTTGCAGAATGCGCTGCTGACCACGGTCCTGCTGATCGCCACGGTGTTTCTCAGCACGGTCATGCAGCACCTGTTCAAGCCCCCTGCTACGGCCACGCCGCGCCTGCGTCCCTATAAAGAGCTGCTGCGCAGCCTGGGGCACGCGGTGGCACGCATCGCCATGGCCATCGCCTTCATCGAGCTGCTGGGGCGGATCTGGGGCGTGTCGATGCTGGAGTTCGCCGCGCGCAACAGCATGGGCCGCGCCATCAGTGATTCGCTGAGCAGCATCGGCTTGATCCTGCTGGTCACCTGGCTGCTGTGGGTGGTCCTGGACACCGCCATCCAGGAGGCGCTGAAGCCCTCGGTGGGCAAGCGCGCCACGCGTCAGCCGAGCACGCGGGTGTTGACCATCCTGCCGATGCTGCGCAACGCGATCAAAATCATCCTGCTGGTGATCTGCACCATCACCACCATGGCCAACCTGGGCATCAACGTCGCGCCGCTGCTGGCCGGTGCCGGGGTGGTCGGCCTGGCCATCGGCTTCGGCTCGCAACAGTTGGTGCAGGACGTCATCACCGGGTTGTTCATTCTCATCGAAGACACCATCGCCATCGGCGACTGGGTGGTGCTCGATTCCGGGCATGCGGGCACTGTGGAGAGCCTGACCATCCGCACCCTGCGCCTGCGCGACGGCAAGGGCTTCGTGCATTCGGTGCCGTTCGGCCAGATCAAGGCAGTGACCAACCAGTCCCGGCAGTTCGCCTATGCGTTCTTTTCGGTGCAGTTCACCTACGACAGCGACATCGATACGGCCCTGGACCTGATCAAGCAGGCGGGCCAATCGATCGTCGACGACGTGATGCTCAAGCACAACCTGCAGGGGCCGCTGCAGGTGTTCGGGGTGGACAAGATGGACCTCAACGGCATCGTGCTCACTGCGCAGTTCCGCACGGTGTCCGGCGGGCAGTACGGTGTCGGGCGGGCGTTCAACGAGCGGCTGAAGAAGCTCGTCGACCAGCACGACAACGTGCGTTTCGCCCAGTACTACCCTGCCCTGGGCCTGCCCGCACCCGCCGCCGTCTGAAACGCAAGACGCCGACGCTCACAGGGCATGTGAGCGTCGGCGTCGATGCTTTCAAAGCAATGATCAGCTGCCGTCGCCGCCGTGCGCTTCTTCGAAGAAGTAGTCCTTCCAGCTCTGCGCCTTGTTCTTCAGCACGCCCAGCTCATGCAGGCGTTCGGCGTAGATGAAGGTGCGTTGCGGGACCACGGTGAAGTCGATCTCCGGGTCCTTCACGATCTTCTCGACGAAGGCCTCGCTCAGGGTGGATTTCTCGACACGGATGTAGGTCTTGGCGGCGGCTACCTTGTCCGCCTTGACGATCTGCGCCGCTTCCACCAGCGCGTCATAGAACGCCTTGTAGGTCTTAGGGTTTTCGTCGTGGAATTTCTGCGTGGTGTACAGCACGTTGAAGGTCGCCGGGCCACCGAGGATGTCGTAGCTGCTGAGCACCTTGTGCACCTTGGGGTTTTCCAGGGCCTGGTACTGGAACGGCGGGCTGGAGAAATGCGCGCTGATTTCCGAACCGCCGGCGATCAGTGCCGAGGTGGCATCCGGATGGGGAATGCTCACCGAAATGTTGTCGAATTTCTTGAATTCCTTGTCGCCGTACAGCTTGGCTGTTTCCAACTGCAGGGTCCGCGACTGGAAGCCCACGCCAGCGGCGGGCACCGCGATGCGATCCTTGTCGGTGAAGTCTTTCAAGGTCTTCACGTCTGGATTGTTGCTGAGCAGGTAGTTGGGCATGGAGCCCAGCGAGGCAATGGCCTTGACGTTCTGCCGGCCCTTGGTCCGATCCCACACGGTGAGCATCGGCGGCACACCGGCCGAAACCACGTCCAACGCACCGGCGAGCAACGCCTCGTTCATCGCGGTCGCGCCGGAAATGCTGTTCCAGTCCACCTCGATGTCGATGCCCTGCTGCTTGCCGTGCTTCTCGATCAGGTGCTGGTCACGCACCACATCGAGGATGAGGTAACCGATGCCGAACTGCTGGGCGATGCTGATCTTGCCTTCGGCGCTGGCCCCACCGGCCAGCAGCGCAGCGGCGAGGCCGCAGGCCAGGGAAAGCTTGTTTGCAAATACCATGTTGAATGCTCTGGACAGGGATTGAGGGATCAGCGCTGCATGCCCCAGCGCTTGATGGTCAGTCGTTCGAAGGTGTTGAACAGCAGGTTTTCCACCAGCAGGCCGATCAGGATCACCGCAGCCAGACCGGCGAACACCTTGTCGGTGTACAGCTCGTTGCGGTTCTGGAAGATGTACCAACCCAGGCCGCCCTTGCCGGACGACGCACCGAACACCAGTTCGGCGGCGATCAATGTGCGCCAGGCGAACGCCCAGCCGATCTTGAGGCCCGCCAGGATCGACGGCAGCGCCGCCGGTATCAGGATGTACCAGACGAAGCGCAAGCCACGCAGCCCATAGTTGCGCCCGGCCATGCGCTGGGTTTCAGAAACGCCGAGGAACCCGGCGTAGGTGTTCAGGGCAAGCGCCCACAACACCGAATGCACCAGCACGAAGATCAGGCTGTTCTCGCCCAGGCCGAACCACAGCAACGACAGCGGCAACAAGGCAATGGCCGGCAGCGGGTTGAACATGGCGGTCAGCGTGCTGAGCAGGTCGCGCCCAAGCTGGGTCGAGACCGCCAGGGTAGTCAAACCGAACGCCAGGACGATACCGATCAGGTAGCCCTTGATCAGCACGGTCAGCGAGATCCATACCTTGCTCAGCAGCTCACCACTGGCAATGCCATCGATGAAGGCGTTGGCGGTCTGCAGGAAACTGGGCAGCAGCAGATCATTGTTCTGCCAGCGGGCCGCCAGTTCCCAGATCACGGCCAGGGCGAGCAGGATCACACCCTTGCGCACCCACGCCTGTTGCCAGATACGTCGAGGCAGGGAAATATCCCGAACGAGTTCGGATTGAGTGAACGGCTCAAGAGTAACTTCGTACTCTTGACGCACGGGTGGGGAAAGGCTCATGGATGTGCTCCGAATGCGGCGAGGTCAGTGCAGCGATATCAATAGGCGATGCGCAAATGCTGGAAATCCACCGGGCGGTCCATCACCGGCTCCTCACCTTCATCGAACAGCAGCCGATGAATGCGCTGAGCACTGGCCTGGAAGTCCACGCCGCCCAGGCTGCCCAGGTCAAACTGGTGGCTGTTGATCTCAGCCCGCACCCGGCCCGGATGAGGTGAGAGCAGCAGAATGCGATTGCCCACCACCAAGGCTTCCTCGATGGAATGGGTGACGAACAGCAAGGTGAAGCGCACTTCCTGCCACAGCTCCAGCAGCTCTTCCTGCATCTTGCGTCGCGTCAGCGCATCGAGTGCAGCGAACGGCTCGTCCATGAGCAGGATCTTCGGTTGCATGGCCAACGCCCGGGCGATCGCCACCCGCGCCTTCATGCCGCCGGAAAGGGTATGCGGATAGGCATCGGCAAAGGCACTCAGGCCGACCTTCTCCAGGTAGTAGCGGGCACGCTCGTTGGCCTCGGCACGCTTGAGCGTCCGCGACGCCAATAGCGGAAACATCACGTTCTCGATCACGGTTTTCCAGGCCGGCAGCTGGTCGAACTCCTGAAACACCACGATCCGGTCGGGGCCCGGCTCTTCGATCCGCTCACCCGCGAGGCGGATCTGACCTTCACTGGGCTTGATGAAACCGGCCACGGCCTTGAGCAAGGTGGATTTGCCGCACCCGGACGGGCCCAGCAAGACGAAGCGATCGGCCCGATCGACTTCGAAGCTGACCTGGTGCGTCGCACGCACCACCCGTTCGGAGGTGCGGTATTCGAGGCTGACGTTCTCTACCTGCAACAGGGTTTCGGGAGTCGCCCGTTGTCCGGTTGCCGAATCGGTCCCAGCGCTGGCCGTGTGGCCTGGCAGTGCAGCGTTCATGCAAGACTCCCTATCAAAACGGCGCATCGCCCTGGATGGTGGTGCGGTACAGCTTGCGCCGCAGGTGGTCCGGGCAGCCGGCCGCGAGGTGAATCAACGAGCGGTTGTCCCAGAAGACCATGTCGTGGGCTTGCCATTGATGCCGATAGACGTTGTCTTCGCGCACGCTGTGGGCATAGAGCTGCTGCAGCAGATCACGGCTTTCGTCTTCCGGAAGGCCGACGATGTGGGTGGTGAACCCTTCACTGACGAACAGGGCCTTGCGGCCGTTTTCCGGATGGGTACGGACCACCGGATGGGTCACGGTCACCACCTGAGCCAGCTGCTCTGCCGTCAAGGTCGGCCGCCAGTTGGCCGCATTCTTGCCCTCGCTGTAGCGCGCGGTGTACGAGTGCACGGCCTGCCTGCCTTCGACCGCCGCGCGCAAGGCTGACGGAAGAGTGTCCCAGGCTCGATGCATGTCGGCGAACAGGGTGTCGCCGCCCTCGCTGGGCAACTCCTGCGCATGCAGCATGGAGCCCAGGCTGGGCAGCTCTTTGTACGACAGGTCCGAATGCCAATACTTGCCCGCGTCACCCAGCCCTACCGGCTGGCCGTTCTCGACGATGTTGGAAACGATGAGAATCTCTGGATGCCCGGCCAGCAGAAACTGCTTGAGCACATGGATCTGAAGCACACCGAAACGGCGGCTGAAGTCGATCTGCTGCTGGGGCGTGATGCGCTGGTCGCGAAAGACCACGACGTGATGATCGAGGTGGGCCCGGTGGATGCTGGCGAAATCCTGGTCGTTGAGCGGCAGGCGCAAATCCAGACCGATGATTTCGGCCCCGACATGGCCGGCCAACGGACGGATCTCGAAGGACTGACGAGGGATTTCTGTAAGGGCGAGGGCCATGTTGTGCTCCGACTCTGGCTATTGAGTACGAGTGAATGGCCGAACTGTAGAGGTATAAGAACGGAATTTTAAATATCGTTATCGAATAACGATATCACTGCCGGGACTTTCGATTCGACGCGACTTGTCGGATGTCTCTGATCGGATTCAAGTTTTTTCGTAAACATGGAAGAAAAATCGCGAATCCGCTGTCAGAAACCCGCTATTTATCCAGGGCTATTGCGAAACGTCTTACAGTCAAATACTGTACGCACGTACAGCCCATCAAGGAAACGCGTCGTGACCACTGCCACCCCCGCCGCGCCGAGCGCCTATGAACGTCTAGGCGTGCGCATCCAGAAGATCATCAACTCGCCCACCGCGCAGAAATCCCGTGCGGCTCTCATCTTTCGGCTCGAACACGAGAGCGAAGATGACTGGGCGCAAATGCTCGAAGAAATCGCCGAGAACGACAACGTCACCCTTGCCCACCGCGACGACGGTGGCGTGCAGATTTTCTGGGTTGTACCGAAGGAAGATTGATTCAATGATGGTTCGCAGTCTGTTCGTCAGTTTGATGCTGTTCAGTTTCACCGTCCACGCCGATGCTCCGCGTACCTTCAGCGAAGCCAAGAAGATCGCCTGGAAGCTGTACGCGCCACAATCCACGGAGTTCTATTGCGGCTGCAAGTACAGCGGCAACCGCGTGGACCTTGCCGCCTGCGGTTATGTCCCGCGCAAGAATGCCAACCGCGCCGCGCGTATCGAATGGGAACACATCGTGCCCGCCTGGCAGATCGGCCACCAGCGCCAATGCTGGCAAAACGGAGGGCGCAAGAACTGCACCCGCAATGACAAGGTCTACCAGACCGCCGAGGCCGACTTGCACAACCTGGTGCCGAGCATCGGCGAAGTGAACGGCGACCGGAACAATTTCAGCTTCGGCTGGCTGCCCGAACAGCGCGGGCAATACGGTTCGTGCCTGACCCAGGTCGACTTCAAGGCGAAAAAGGTCATGCCCCGACCGTCGATCCGCGGCATGATCGCGCGCACCTATCTGTACATGAGCAAGCAGTACGGGCTGCGTCTTTCACGCCAGGACACCCAGCTGTACCAGGCGTGGGACAAGACCTATCCGGTGCAGGTCTGGGAGCGCCAGCGCAACCAGCAGGTGGCCTGTGTGATGGGGCATGGCAATGCGTTCGTCGGGCCGGTGGACCTCAAGGCCTGCGGCTGACGCCGCGGCCCTGAAGTGCACACTGGTTTCAGGGCTTGTCCGCCTTGCTGAACGGCATCACCACCGACTCGATTCCGCGCGACCCCATCAGACGTGCCCGCTCCTTTTCAGCTTCGGCTTTGCTGTCGAATGGCCCCAGATAGACGATGGTCTCGCCGTCATGCTGGACGAAGCTGGCGACGAAACCATTTTCTACCAGCCGGGCGGCCATGTCGGTCACCGAGCCCATGTTGCGGCCAGAAACGATACGCACCTCCCATTGTTGCCCCTGCTGCTCGGCGACATCCACTGGCGGCAGCAGCTCCTCGGCACTGCCGCACACCTCGCGCACGCGCGGATCGTTGCCGTCATTGTCGATGACGACCTCGAACTGGTCGCCATGGGGAATCGCCGCGTAGCTGCGGTAAGGTCCGTAGACGCCTTGGGCGTCCTTACCCTTCACCTGGCCACAGTAGTTGCCCTGGTCGGTGGTGCGCACATTGGTGAAACGCGCCGTCTTGGGGTTCTCCAACAACTGCGAGACCGCCTCGTGGGCTTTTTCGAACGCCGTGCCGCACCCGGCCAACGTCAGCACTGCCATCACCATCATCAACTTGCGCACGCGTCTACCTCCAGAATTCGAGGCGCAGATTTTATCACCATCCGCCCTTCCCGCGCCCGCCCACCCGTTGACCGTCGCTGACGGGCCGGCGGCGCCATGGCATCATGTCTCTTTATTTCCAACAATCAGCAGGGCCTAGACATGATCGCCAAAGAAGACCGCAACCAAGCCGCATTGGCGATATTCCTCGATGCACATCCCGAATTGCGCGAAGAGATTCAGGTGCTGAACGCCCGCGAGCAGGCAGAACAGGTGCAGTGGGCGTTCGAGGACGAAGCTCAGGCGCAGGGGCTGGAACCCTGGGAGCTGGCGCTGCAATTGATTGCTGAAAGTCCGGAAGAACTCAAGGCCATGCGTCTGGAGGTGCATCAGGAAGTGGCCGATGCACTCGGCCTGAGCTGGGAGGATTACTGCGAATTCAACGAAGTCGAACCCTGACATGACCGACGGTCACGGATCGAACAGAACCTGCCGCCTCGCGCACGCCTCGAATGCATGAACCCACCGTCAACGTGCGAGGCATGCCATGAATACCGATATCGACCCAATCCCGCTGATCGGCCAGGCCGAGGCTGATCCGCTGGCAGATGACCTGACCAGCGATGGCGCCGCGCTCAACGATGCCGATGACGGCGAGCCCGAAGTGCTTCCGGACGATCCGGACATCGATGGCGCCGATGCCTCCACCGAGCCCAGCTGAACGCTTACCGACGATCCGGTAATTCGCCATGGCGGCTGTAGGTCAACCCTTCCAGGTCGATCACCATGGCGAACCAGCCGGCAGTGGCCAACAGCACTACCAGCGCCATGCATGCGATCCATTTGTTCATCATTCTCAAGCATCCTTGCCCAGCTCGAACCGCCTGCGTTCGACGTCCTGTCCATCGTCTCCATCGCCTTCCCGATAACCCGGTCTGATCGATAGTAGTTTTGTGCCATCATGACGGAACTGGCCAATGGCCTGCATGTCTGATGCCCGGTAAAGCGGGAGCATTATATGACAAGCCGGTTCACGGATTACGAGATTCGCTATGTACTCAACGGTGAGTCCCGGCGCTTTCAACAGCGAGACACGCACATGAGCGACGCCGATGCCTGGTACTACGCGGCCTTGCACTCGGGAATCGGGCTGGTCTATGGCGGCACCAATGCGGGGGAACATGCTGAGCAGTTGCGCCGCCACGTCGAACGTCGAGGGCTGCGCGATGTGCAATGGCGGCCGTTGAATTGAATCCGCGACATCCAGTGCCGTGCATTGGTAGGCTGCCGTAACACTGCACGAAGGTGGCCGCGATGTTCCAGCAAGAACTATTGGCGCTGCACCTGATGCGCCTTCACCAGCATCAGCAGGCGTACACCGGCGCCTTGGCCGATGTCCGGCGCTGCCTGGATCGACCAGAAACAAACGCGGAGCTTGGCGACTTGCTCGCCGAGATTGAAATGCGCGGCGCTCAACTCGAAGCCTTGGTGGAACGCCTCCGGCAACTTTCCGATGGTTGAGCACAAAAAAGGGCGACCCTTTCGGATCGCCCTTTCATACCGCCCAGCAGAGCGGATTTTGTTTGGTAGGCGCGATTGGACTCGAACCAACGACCCCCACCATGTCAAGGTGGTGCTCTAACCAACTGAGCTACGTGCCTGCTGTGAGGCGGCATTCTACGGAATCGAAGCTGCCTGTCAACTCATTTTTTTGCGCTAAGCCTATGAAATGCGGAATTATTTTCAGCGCGTACCAATCCGGTCCGCTGGTGAGGCGCAGGCAACTGCGATAGCATCCGGGCACAGGCGAATTCCACCGAGCCGAGGTTGCCGGATGTCCAGCATGCAGTATCCACCGTCCTTCTATGCCGCTTCCGCCAACGCGGCGCCGCCCCGCCCTGCCCTTCAAGGCGAAGTCGAAGCGGATGTGTGCATCATCGGCGCGGGCTACACCGGATTGTCCAGTGCGCTGTTTCTGCTCGAGCGGGGTTTCAGCGTTTGCGTGCTGGAAGCGGCCAAGGTCGGTTTCGGCGCTTCGGGACGCAACGGCGGCCAGATCGTCAACAGTTACAGCCGGGATCTGGATGTGATCGAGCGCAGCGTCGGCGCTGATCAGGCGCGGCTGCTGGGCGACATGGCCTTCGAGGGTGCACGGATCATCCGTGAACGGGTGACCCGCTACAGTATCAACTGCGATCTGAAGAATGGCGGTGTGTTCGCGGCGCTTACCGCCAAGCAGCTCAAGCACCTGGAGGCCCAGCAGCGTTTGTGGGAGCGCTACGGCCACACCCAGCTGGAACTGCTGGACGAGAAGCGCATCCGCCAAGTCGTGGATTGCGAACAGTACGTAGGCGGTCTGCTCGATGTCAGTGGCGGTCATATCCATCCGCTGAACCTGGCCTTGGGCGAAGCGGCGGCAGTCGAGTCGCTGGGCGGCCGCATTCATGAGCAATCGCCCGCCATACGCATCGAGCGCGGCCCAAGCCCGGTGGTCCATACCGCTCAAGGCAAGGTGCGGGCCAAGTTCGTTATCGTCGCCGGCAACGCCTATCTGGGCGACCTGGTGCCGGAGCTGGCGGCCAAGTCCATGCCTTGCGGTACCCAGGTCATTGCAACCGAGCCCTTGGGCGAGGATCTGGCGCGCAGTCTGCTGCCGCAGGACTACTGCGTGGAGGACTGCAACTACCTGCTCGACTACTATCGCCTGACAGCCGACAAGCGTCTGATCTTCGGCGGTGGCGTGGTGTATGGCGCGCGAGATCCGGCCAACATCGAGGCGATCATTCGGCCGAAGATGCTCAAGGCGTTCCCGCAGCTGGCGTAGGTTAAGATCGACTACGCCTGGACAGGCAACTTTCTGCTGACCTTGTCGCGCCTGCCGCAGATGGGCCGCCTGGGCGACAATATCTATTACTCTCAAGGCTGCAGCGGGCATGGTGTGACATACACCCATCTTGCGGGCAAGGTGCTCGCCGAGGCCCTGAGCGGCCAGGCCGAGCGCTTCGACGCGTTTGCCGACCTGCCCCATTACCCCTTCCCCGGCGGCCGCGCCCTGGGCGCACCCTTGACCCAGCTGGGCGCCTGGTACTACAGCCTGCGCGACCGTCTGGGATTCTGACCCGGACGCGTTCATCCAGGCGCACCGCAAGTGCCGCCGACGCAGCTTGCGCAGCTGCTACAGGATTGCAGTTGATTCCCCTGTAGCAGCGGCGCGAGCCTCATCCGGGTTCGACGCGTTCATCCAGGCACACCGCGAGTGCCGCCGACGCAGCGTCCGAATTCTCAGGATTCCCCTGTAGCAGCGGCGCGAGCCGCGTCGGGGTGGGTGCGGTCCTTCGGCATGACTGCCGCGGCCTCAAGCGTGGTATGCGGTTACGGGCCAATGGCCTTGCGAGCGCGAGCGGCGGCGGGTTCCTGGCCGGCTGCGGCGGTTTCGCGGGCGGCGTCGAGCCAGCGCTGGCGGTCGACCTGTGCCGGCAGCTGGTTGGGCTGCTGAATCAGGATGGCCCAAGATCCTGCACTCTTCCACGCGGACGCAAAGCTGTCGAAATCCATCGGCAGACGCCGGTTCATCCCCGAGCGCAGCAGCACGTGCCGCTTGAACCGGTCGTAGCCCACCAGCAAGGCGTAGCGAGGTTGGGACCACAGGAACGAGCCTTCGCTGTAGCGCAGCAACACGGGATTGCCTGCGGCCACTTGAGCCAGCAATGCGTTCAACTGCGGATCGAGCGGATATACCAACAGCCCATATTCACGGGCCACCTGGGTAATGTTCTGTTGCAGGCGATCCGTTTCGCCGGGCAGTTTCAATGCCGGGTCGAGTAGCCCGGGTGTAATGGTAATGCCTTGTTGCGAGAGCATGCTGGCCAGCACCATCGAACCGCTCTGGTTGGCGTTACCGCGATAGAACGGTACGCCGTTGAGCTCCACCCGGTCCGCCAGACCCGGCAATGCCGGTCCATTGTTGGTGGCACAGCCAGCCATGCCTGCCATCAGGCTGCTGGCCAACAGCAGCCTGAGCAGGACGTTCGATTTGCGCAACATCGTGTTCCTCGGGACGGGGCGGCGCACAACGTGCCGCGCGAACGGCCATCATAGGTTTCCCGCGGCCCGCGGTATAGCAGCCCGCTGATCCATTGTTTGGGAGCAAGATCGATTCACGCAAATGACCTTTCGTCAATAGGTTGAAACGCTCGCAAACCCTCAGGGTCATCTATTACGTGACCGAGAAGACGCGAAAGCAATGGAGGTAGTGATGAGCCTTGCAATGATAATCTTCAGCCTGATCGCCGGCTGGATGGCCGTGGCGGCTGCCATGCTCTGGGGCGTACTGCGCATCGCGCGTCGCCATCAGCACCATGAGCCGCAGGTCCGGCAACACCTCAAGCCAAAAGCCGCTGTAACGCTGCGCCGCACCAGCACCCCGCAACACATCTGAATCAACCCGCACAAAGTACCAGGCGAAAAAAAAGGGGGCATCCATGCCCCCTCGCTTTGTCCACCTCGCTTACACCTCGCGATTGGCCGCCAGCTTGCGCTGCTTGGCCCTGCGCGACAGCATGTTCAAGCCTTCGATGGTGGCCGAGAACGCCATGGCTGCGTAGATGTAGCCCTTGGGTACATGGGCACCGAAGCCTTCTGCAATCAGCGTCATGCCGATCATGATCAGGAAGCCCAGGGCCAGCATGACGACCGTAGGGTTGTCATTGATGAACTTGGCCAAAGGTTCGGCAGCCAGCAACATCACCACGACGGCGCTGACCACGGCGATGATCATGATCGGCAAGTGCTCGGTCATGCCCACGGCGGTGATGATGCTGTCGATGGAGAATACCAGGTCCAGCACCAGGATCTGACCGATCGCCGAAGCGAAGCTCAGGCTGACCTTGTCGCCGATCTTGGCTTCTTCCTGCTCGACAGGGTCCACGGTGTGGTGGATTTCCTTGGTCGCTTTCCACAACAGGAACAGACCACCGGCGATCAGGATCACGTCTTTCCACGAGAACCAGTGATCGAACACGGAGAACACCGGCTCGGTCAGCTGGACGATATAGGCCACGGTGCTCAGCAGACCCAGGCGCAGGATCAGCGCCATGCTGATACCGATACGACGGGCCTTGGCCTGTATTTCCTTGGGCAGCTTGTTGG
The DNA here is from genome assembly GCF_001187875.1 of Pseudomonas sp. RIT-PI-a. Classification (NCBI taxonomy): domain Bacteria; kingdom Pseudomonadati; phylum Pseudomonadota; class Gammaproteobacteria; order Pseudomonadales; family Pseudomonadaceae; genus Pseudomonas; species Pseudomonas sp. RIT-PI-a. The sequence goes on along the minus strand of NZ_LGIR01000011.1, from coordinate 696,495 downwards.
TCAGGATGGAGATAAAGATCAGGTTATCGATACCGAGTACGACTTCCATGATCACCAGGGTTATCAACGCCACCCAGGCGGTGGGGCTTGAAGCCAGTTCCAGTAGGTATTCCATGTATCGTTCCTGCCCTTATCACGGTTTGCTGAATGTCTGGAGAGGCTCGGCCGGTGCCGCGCACAGTAGCGAGCCCCAAATACTGGCTCTTTGCTAGCGAGGCATTCTAGAGAGATGAACAGTTCTGGAAAATTCGTATTTTTACCAGCTACACTTCGTTTTTTACGAAGTGTAGGTGCCCGTGCTCAACTATCGTCAGCTTCACTATTTCTGGGTTGTCGCGCGCACTGGAAGCATCGTGCGCGCCAGTGAGCAACTCAACCTCACCGCACAAACCATTAGCGGTCAGATCAGCCTGCTCGAAGAAACGTTCTGCGTGAAATTGTTTCGGCGTGTTGGCAGACATCTTGAGCTGACCGAGGCCGGTCGTCAGGCCCTCCCCTATGCCGAACGCATGTTCCAGATGGCCGGTGAACTGGAAGCGGTGCTGCGCACTCAGCCCGATGAGGAGCAGATCCCCTTCCGTGTGGGCGTGGCCGACGTGGTGCCCAAGTCGATCGTCTACCGACTGATCGCACCGACCATGGAACTGAGCGAACCCCTGCGCATCACCTGCCGCGAAGACAAGCTGGAACGCTTGCTGGCCGACCTGGCAATCCAGCGCCTGGACATGGTCATCTCCGACAGCCCCATGCCTTCGCATCTGGACATCAAGGGCTACAGCCAGAAGCTGGGTGAGTGCGGCATCAGTTTCTTCGCCACCGAGCAGTTGGCTGCTCGCCATGGCGGGGATTTCCCGCAATGCCTGCACGGGGCGCCGCTGCTCATTCCCGGTCAGGAAAGCGTGTTGCGCAGCCGCCTGATGCGCTGGTTCGGCGACCAGGGCCTGCTGCCGCGAGTGGTCGGGGAATTCGACGACAGCGCCTTGATGCAGGCCTTCGGCCAATCCGGCAGCGGGATCTTCATTGCGCCTAGCGTCATCGCCGATGAAATCATGACGCAGTATCGCGTCCGCTTGATCGGGCAGACCGAAGCGGTCACCGAGTCGTTCTACGTGATTTCGGTCGAGCGCAAGGTCAAGCATCCCGGCATCGTGGCGATCACCGAGGGCGCACGCCGGGAGCTGTTCACCCCGCCCGCCTGAAGGTTTTCCAAGCGCCGGAGACAAATATGGCAACATGGCCCCTCGGCACCCAGAAAGAAGGATTCCCCATGAAGATCATCAACGCCCGGTTGCGCAAGACCGATGGATTGCACACTGTCACCTGCGAGGGCGCCGTCATTGCCTCGATCCAGGCGCAAGGGGACACGGTGACAGCCCAAGGGGATGACATCGATGCGCAGGGAAATCTGCTGATCGCTCCATTGGTCGAGCCGCACATTCATCTGGACGCCACCCTCACCGCCGGTGATCCGCAGTGGAACATGAGCGGCACGCTGTTCGAAGGCATAGAGCGCTGGGGCCAGCGCAAGGCCAGCATCACCCACGAAGACACCAAACAGCGTGCCTTGACTACCATCGGCATGCTCGCCGAGCACGGCATCCAGCATGTGCGCACGCACATCGACGTTACCGACCCTACCCTGGGCGCGCTCAAGGCCATGCTCGAAGTACGCGAGGAAGCGCGCCACCTGATCGATCTGCAGATCGTGGCCTTTCCTCAGGAAGGCATCGAATCCTACCCCGACGGCCGCGAACTGATGGAGCGCGCGGTGGCCATGGGCGCCGATGTGGTCGGCGGCATTCCGCACTTCGAAAACACCCGAGAGCAAGGCGTTAGCTCCATCGGTTTTCTCATGGATCTGGCCGAGCGCACCGGCTGCCTGGTGGACGTGCATTGCGACGAGACCGATGATCCGCATTCGCGGTTTCTCGAAGTGCTCGCCGAGCAGGCCCGGGTGCGCGGCATGGGTAGCCGCGTCACTGCCAGCCACACCACCGCGATGGGCTCCTATGACAACGCCTATTGCTCGAAACTGTTCCGCCTCCTCAAGCAGTCGGGCATCAGCTTCGTGTCGTGCCCGACCGAGAGCATTCACTTGCAGGGTCGCTTCGATACGTTTCCCAAGCGCCGCGGCGTGACCCGCGTGGCCGAGCTGGACCGGGCCGGCATGAACGTGTGCTTCGGTCAGGACTCCATCAAGGACCCCTGGTACCCGCTGGGCAACGGCAACATCCTGCGGGTGCTGGATGCCGGTCTGCATATTTGTCACATGATGGGTTTCGAGGACCTGCAACGTTCGCTCGACCTGGTCACCGACAACAGCGCCCGCGCGCTGAACCTGGGCGAGCGCTACGGCATTGCCGTGGGACGTCCGGCGAATCTGGTGATTCTGGGTGCGCAGAACGACTACGAAGCGGTACGCCAGCAGGCCAAGGCGCGGGTATCGATTCGCGCTGGTCGGGTATTGATGAAGCGCATACCCGAGCGGGTCGAGTTCAGCCTCGGTTGACTGAGGACGCCATACCGTCTTGACCGCTATTGTTGCCTTGAAGACAGGTAAGACAGGTAAGACAGGTAAGACAGCCCTCTGACATCGCGCCTGACAGATACGTCCTACACTACAAGGATCGTTCCTACACTCATTGCCATGCCTCACACCTCTCTAGAGTGGCCTGCGGCGGATTCGTCCATCCGCCCTGCCAACTCATAGCCCCCAGAGAGGAGCATCATCGTGCAACAAGCAGCTTTTTCTACCCAATCCTTCACTCGACACGGACTCGGGCTGGCCGTCTCGGCGGTCCTGCTGACTACCCTCGGCTCAGCCTCGGCCAGCGAGCTGATTGCAGCTGATGGCCCAATGGGCACGGCCATTCTCGGCAACCAGGCCGGCGTACCGGTCGTCGATATCGTCGCGCCCAATACGCAAGGTCTTTCCCACAACCGCTGGCAGGACTACAACGTCGGTACAGCCGGTCTGGTGCTGAACAACAGCCTGGCGGCTGGGCAAGTACAGCTCGACGGTGTCGCCCTGGATATTAGCGCCAATCGGCAGTTCGCTGACGTCGCCGCCAGCACCATCCTCAATGAGGTGGTGGGCACCCGCGGCTCCACCATTGCCGGCTCGCAGGTCATCTTCGGTCAGGCGGCGGACTACGTCTTGAGCAACCCCAACGGCATCGAACTCAACGGCGCACGCATGACGCTGGACTCGGCCCACACGGCAACCTATGTGGTCGGGACGCCCGCGTTCAGCGATGGCGTGATCAGCCAGTACGATACACGTTCGCAGTCCCCCGCCGAACACCGCCTGGTGGTTGGCCAGAACGGCCTGGATGTCGGGACCGGATCGGTGCGTCTGATCGCTCCTACCGTGCAGAAAACCGGGGCCATTACTGCGGGCGGCGACTTGACCTTGCTGCTGGGTAATCACTTGGTCGACGCACGTTCTCTGTCCACCGAAGCCGTTGCTCGGTCATCCGCGGCGGTGGATGCCAGCCTGCTGGGCGCCATGCATGCCAGGCGCATCAAGATCGTCAGCACCGACCAGGGTGTCGGCTTGAACATGGGCATCACGCGACTGCGCGGTGACAAAGGTATCGAGATCAGTTCGGCCGGGGCATTGTCCATCGGTTCCAGTGTGGTCAACCAAGGACAGTATGGGCAGGCGGCGATCGACGCCGGCGAACAGGACCTCGTGCTCTCAGCGGGTGGTGACATGTCACTCACGTCCGTGGCGATCGATGCACAGAACATTGACGCACGGTCCCGCGGGCTGCTGAAGCTGGATGCATTGAGCAACCAGACCGAAACGCAGCGCCAGGCCAGCGCCGATGAACATTGGTTCACCCTCGCAGCTGGAGAATCGGACGCACAGATCACCGAACGCAGCTTGACCCATATCGGTAACCGGTTGACCGCAACGCGCAACGTACGCCTGGACGGCCGCAGCGGTATCGAGATGGCAGCTACCCGCATCGACGGGCCGGAAAATGTCGGACTCTACACCGTTCGGGGCGGCGTGCAGCTCGGGGCCAAGATGGACCAGTCGTGGCGTACGGTGCGGGTGCCTTCCCTCGATGGCTCCGATGACAGCGCCTCCACCTACACTGAAACCGCTCAGGCTACGCACATTGAAGGTGGTACGGTCAGCCTGCCTACGGCCACATTGCTGGGCGCCACGATCAATGCGACCCACTCGATGGATATAGGCGGCGCGGGGGCTACCCACATCGGCAGTCTGGATTTCAAACGTACGCTCACCCAGGGAACCGGCGCCCGCCGGGTCAGCCTGACGGACACGCTCGCCCACGAGGCGCTGCAGGAGCGCCGGTATCAGCGACCATCGCAGCTGCAGGCCCCCAACGCCAGCCTGTCGCTGCATGGCACGGAAATTCGCATCGTCGGCAGTCAGCTTTCGGCGAAAGACGTTCGTTTGCAATTCGACGGCACCGTGGCCATCGAAGGTGGCAGCGAAGACGCTCGCATCGAAGGGGCGAGACCGGCAGCACAGCAGTTTCAGCGCAGTTTTGATCGTAGCGCGCAGAGCAACGTCGCCAGTTTCGTTCAGGCTACGGACACGCTGGCAATACGGGCACGCCGCTCGACCTTCCGCGAGGGTAGCGTATCGGTCAGCGGTTCACATCTGCTGGGCGGCAAGGCTGTCATCGTCAATGCCGAGGACAATGTGTGGATCAGCAGCGCCGACGAAAAGCAGAGTTTCAACCTGAGCGGGCCGCAGTGGGGGCCGGTACCGGGTGAACTGCCGCAAACGGGTGCCTGGAGCCGCAAAGGCTTCCGGGAGTCTCAGGCACGCAGCACGCTCGGTGGCGCGGGCTCCCTGCACGTTTCTGCCGGTGGCATGCTCGACGTGGCCGGTTCGTACCTGGATGCCGGAGGGGATATCAAGTTGGCGGCCGCCGACATTCAGTTGACCGGTAGCCTGGCGCCGACCGGCCCGCGCAATGAAACCATATGGTTGGACAACGACCTGCCTGGGTACTATTTCGCGCCAGTTGCCGGCGGAACCGATGCGCGGGTGACCGACCGAGTCAATAATGGCTTCGCGATGAAGGCCGGAGGCAGTATCGATATCACGGCGAAGCGCCTGGCTACCCATGCCGCTTCGGTGAATGCGGCAGGGCAATTGACGCTGCCGAGCGGTCTGGCGCTGTTCAAGGACACCCCAGTGGAAGACGCCGATGCGATTCGCAGCAACTACCATGGCTACGTGGCGCCGCGGCCGTCGAGCTGGCAGAGCCTGGCAGGCCTGCCCTTGGCAGCGTTGGATATAGCCGTGCCATCCAGCAATGGCACAACCCGCGAGTCGACATTCGTGGCCGGGGAAGTCAGCGCCGATACCGCTCGGCGCATCCAGGCGCTGAACATTCCCCTGACCCTGCGTTGACCGGTGTATCCGCCATCCGAGACCGCGTGGACCGCCGACGCGGCTCGCGCCGCTGCTACAGGAGCGCGGGGTGGCGGATATCGGGTGTGAATCGCCGGGCGAGGCCGCCGAACCCAGGAGCGCATCGCGGATACCGGGTGTGAATCGCCGGGCGAGGCCGCCGAACCCAGGAGCGTATCGCGGATACCGGGCGTGAATCGCCGGGCGAGGCCGCCGAACCCAGGAGCGTATCGCGGATACCAGGCGTGAACACCGGGCGAAGACGCCGCATCTGCGCTTGGATCGCGGCTCCTGTAGCAGCGGCGCGAGCCGCGTCCGGTGACACTGCGGTGGGTCTGGATCAAGAGCGGTCGCTGCTCTGTACCAGCAACATGATCGCGTCCCGCTTCTCCAGCAGGTGCTGACGCAGGATGGCGCTCAGGCGCTTGCCATCGCGGGCCTGCAGGGCCTCGATCATCTGTTCGTGGTCGTGCAGGGCGCGGTCCCACTTGGGCGCCTGCTGATTGGACAGGAATCGCAACGCCTGCAGGCGGCGGTTCACCGTGAGGTACATCTGACGCAGTGCGGAATTGCGCGAAGCCAGGCTGATCAGGTCGTGGATCGCGCGATTGCGCTGGTAGTACCCGACCAGATCCTGCTGGCTCTTGCTCACCACCATGGCGTTGTGCAGCGCCTTGATCTCGTCGAGCTCCGCGTCGGTCATGCGCTCGCACGCCAGCTCGCCGGCAAACGCCTCCAGGCCGCTCATCAACTCGAACGCTTCGCGAATCTCCAGCTCGCTCATGCGCGCCACACTCGCCCCTCGGTTTGGATTGATTTCGATCAAACCCTCCCCGGCCAGTACTTTCAGCGCCTCGCGCAGCGGCGTGCGGGAAATGCCCAGGGTTTCACACAACTCACGCTCGTTCAGCTTGGTCCCGGGCGGCAGCACGCCTTCGGTGATAAAGCCACGCAAGTGCTCTACCACGGTGTCGTGCAGGCGTTGACGTTCTACCCGTGGCAACTGCAACGCAGGCGCGGGCGCTGAAGCCATTGACGAAGACTGCATGCAAACTCCTTGTATCGACAGGTCAACCAGCGCTCTTCTTATTCTAAAAAGCACGAATTCGACTCGATATTAGCGCAAACGAGCCGTTTGACACAGGGTGACCAACTGCTAATGTAATTTTGCATTCAAAATACAACAACAAAAGGATTACCCCATGCTCAAGCTCGATTTCCATCCTGCCGGCCGTCACTTCCTGCAGATCCCCGGGCCCAGCCCGGTGCCCGACCGCATCCTTCGCGCCATGAGCTACCCCACCATCGATCACCGCGGCCCCGAGTTCGGCCAGCTCGGCCTCAAGGTGCTCGCGGGCATCCAGCAGATCTTCAAGACCCGCCACCCGGTGATCATCTACCCTGCCTCGGGCACGGGCGCCTGGGAGGCCGCGCTGTGCAATACCCTGAGCGCAGGTGATCAGGTGTTGATGTTCGAGACCGGTCATTTCGCCAGCCTCTGGCAGAAGATGGCCGTCAGTCTGGGGCTCAAGCCAGAGTTCATCGGCCTGCCAGGCATCGAAGGCTGGCGCGGTGGTGTACGCGCCGACATGATCCAGGCCCGCCTGGAACAGGACAGCGAGCACCAGATCAAGGCGGTGTGCGTGGTCCACAATGAAACCAGCACCGGCGTGACTTCAGATATTCCCGCCGTGCGCCAGGCCATCGATGCCGCCAGCCATCCGGCGCTGTTGCTCGTGGACACTATTTCCGGCCTCGCCTCTGCCGACTATCGCCACGACGAATGGGGCGTGGACGTGACCATTTCCGGCTCGCAGAAAGGCCTGATGCTGCCACCGGGCATCAGTTTCAACGCCCTATCGCCCAAAGCCATCGAAGCCAGCCAGCGCGGTGGACTGCCCCGCAGCTTCTGGGCCTGGGACGAAATCATCGAGATGAACAAGACCGGTTACTGGCCCTACACCCCTAACACCAACCTGCTCTATGGATTGTCCGAAGCGCTGGACATGATCCTCGGCGAGGGCCTGGACAATGTCTTCGCCCGGCACCAACGCCTCGCGCACGCCTGTCGCACCGCCGTGCAGGCCTGGGGCCTGCCCATTCAGTGTGCCAACCCCAGCGTCTACAGTCCGGTGCTCACCGGGGTCATGACGCCTGAAGGCGTCGACGCAGACCAGGTGCGCAAGACCATCTATGAGCGCTTCGACATGTCGCTGGGGACCGGTCTGGGCAAACTCAAGGGGCGCATGTTCCGCATCGGCCACTTGGGCGACTGCAACGACCTGACCCTGATGGCAACCCTGAGCGGGTGCGAGATGGGCCTGCAGATGGCCGGGGTGAAGCTTGAGGCCAGCGGCGTACTGGCGGCAATGGATTACCTGGCCGGGCAACACGTGCCGCTGCGCCGCGAATGACATCAACGGCGCCGCCGTCCCTGGCTGGCGCTCATGCGACTGACTATCCCGACTCAACGCCTGCGGGCGTAAACAATAAGAAACTGGAGATAGAACATGAAGCGGTTATATCTGCGCCCTACTACCGTGGTGCTCGTCATGCTGTGCGCCATGTATTTCATCACCTACCTGGACCGGGTCAACGTCAGCACCGCGGCGGTCGGTTTCGGCAAGGAATTCAACCTCAGCAAGACCGAAATCGGCATCGTCTTCTCGGCCTTCGCCTACCCGTATCTGGTGTTCCAGATCATCGGCGGCTGGGTCAGCGACCGTTTCGGCGCCAAGCGCACCCTGGTGGTGTGCGGGCTGATCTGGGCCAGCGCGACGGTGCTCACCGGCATGGCAGGCGGCTTCGTCTCGCTGCTGGTGGCGCGGGTCCTGCTGGGGTTGGGCGAAGGCGCGACCTTCCCTGCCGCCACTGCAGCGATGTCACGCTGGGTCGGCAAGGAGAACCGCGGTTTCGCCCAGGGCATCACCCACGCCTTCGCCCGCCTGGGCAATGCGTTGGCACCTGCAGCGATGGTCGCCGTGATGGCGGCGTATGGCTGGCGCGAATCGTTCTACGTCTGCGCCGGCATCAGTTTTGTCTGGGTGGTGCTGTGGGCACTGGTGTTCACCGAGCAACCCAAGGATCACCCGCGTATTACCCAGGCGGAACTCGCCGCCCTGCCTCCGCCCAAGCCCAAGAACACCCGCAAGTTGCCCTGGGGACGGCTGTTCCGGCGCATGGCGCCGGTCACCATCGTCTACTTCTGCTACGGCTGGACCCTGTGGCTGCTGCTGAGCTGGGTGCCGATGTACTTCATGAACATGGGCCTGGACCTGAAGAACACTGCGATCTTCGCCTCCACCGTGTTCTTCGGCGGCGTGGTGGGCGATACCCTGGGCGGCATCGTCAGCGACCGCATCTACAAGCGCACCGGCAACCTCAACCGCGCCCGCAGCCTGATGGTCGCCATCTGCCTGTCCCTGACCCTGGTAGCGCTGCTGCCGCTGATGTTCACCCACGACATGTACGTGTCCCTGGCCTGCCTGGCCATTGCATTCTTCTTCTCCGAGATGACCATCGGCCCGATGTGGGCCATCCCCATGGACATCGCGCCGGACCACTGCGGCACCGCCAGCGGCATGATGAACACCGGCTCGGCCATGGCCGCGATCATCAGCCCGGTGGCCGCCGGACTGCTGATCGACAAGTTCGGCAACTGGCAGCTGCCGTTCATGGTCAGCATCGTGCTGTTGGCCATCGGTGTGGTGCTTTCGTTCCGCATGCGCCCGCAGAACCGGTTCGTCTACGACCTGCCGGCCAATCCCGTCACCACCGCCGTGGCGATGCCCAAATGACCCGCTGACGCCCAGGTAGGCGTAGGATGGCACGGATGTGCGCGGTGACACGCCAGGACGGTCACCGCGCTCCCTGACAGAAGGAGCCTGCCATGCCGCGCTTGTGTGCCAACCTTTCCATGCTGTTCACCGAACATGCCTTTCTCGACCGTTTCGCCCTCGCTGCACGGGCGGGCTTTCGCGGGGTGGAGTTCTTGTTTCCCTACGCATTCGACAGCACCGAGATCAAGGCACGGTTGCAACACCATGGCCTGACCCAGGTGCTGTTCAACCTGCCACCTGGCGACTGGGACAACGGTGAGCGCGGCATTGCCTGTTTGCCCGATCGCCGCGAGGAATTTCGCGCCGGCGTGGCCACGGCCATCGAGTACGCCAAGGTGCTGGGCAATACCCGAATCAATTGCCTGGCCGGTATCGCGCCGTCAGGCAGCGATCCGCAGCAGGTGCAGCAGACCCTGGTCGACAATCTGCGCTATGCCAGCGAGGCACTGGCGGCTCACGGTATCCGCTTGGTCATGGAAATGATCAACACCCGCGACATGCCAGGTTTCTATCTGACTGGCACCCAGCAAGCGCTGGCGATTCGGGAACAGGTGGGCCACGAGAATCTGTTTCTGCAATACGACATCTATCACATGCAGGTGATGGAGGGAGATCTGGCGCGCACGCTGCAGGCGCACCTGCCTGCGATCGGCCACGTGCAACTGGCGGACAACCCCGGCCGGCACGAACCGGGCACCGGGGAAATCAACTTTCGATTCCTGTTCCAGCACCTGGACCGGATCGGCTACCAGGGCTGGGTCGGTTGCGAGTACAAACCGTTGAGCGGCACCGAGGCCGGGTTGGGCTGGATGAAGAGCCACAACCTGGCCTGAGTCTGGCGGTTACAACGGCTGGCGTTCGTAGGCGCGGTATTCCGGCTTCCAGAAATGCACCTCGATCGCTTCGCGCAGTGCGGCTTCATCCATCGGCGCTGCCACACCATCCTTCTGTGCGGCCAGGCCTACGGCCAGGGCGATGCGCTTGCTGACCGACTGCACGTCGCGCAGCGGTGGCAGCATCTGCCCTGGCGCCGCGCTGTCGGCCAGCGCCTGGGCCGAAGCCATGAGCATGCCGTCGGTGATGCGCGTGGCCCGACTGGCAATGGCGCCCAACCCGACACCGGGGAAGATGTAGGAGTTGTTGCACTGGGCGATGGGAAAGGTACGACCCAGCACCTCGATCGGCAGGAACGGACTGCCAGTGGCCACCAGTGCATTGCCCTCGGTCCACTGCAGGATGTCCTTGGGGTGGGCTTCGATCTGCGAGGTCGGGTTGGACAACGGCATGACGATCGGCTTGGAGCAATGCTGGTAAAGCGTCTTCACCACTTCTTCGGTGAACAGCCCGGCCTTGCCGGAGACGCCGATCAGCACGCTCGGCTTGGCGTTGCTGACCACTTCCAGCAGGGTTGGCCACTGTCCGGCGAACGACCAGGACGTCAGGCTCTGGCTGTCGTGGGCCAGGCGCTGCTGAAAGTCGTAGAGGTCGGGCTGGCGATCGGTCAGCAGCCCCTTGCTGTTGAGCAGATAGACCCGGCTGCGGGCCTCGCTGTCGCTCAAGCCTTCCAGCTGCATGGCGGTGATGATCTGCTCGGCGATGCCACAGCCAGCAGAGCCGGCGCCGACGAAGGCCACGGTTTGCTCGGAGAGTTTCTGGCCTTTGACCTTGCACGCGGCCAGCAAGGTGCCAACGGTGACCGCGGCGGTGCCTTGGATGTCATCGTTGAAGCAGCACAGCTGATCGCGAAAACGCTCCAGCAGGGGCATGGCATTGCTCAGGGCGAAATCCTCGAATTGCAGGATCGCTTCCGGCCAGCGGCGCTGCACGCCTTCGACAAAGGCCTGCACGAACGCTTCGTAGCGCTCGCCGCGCACTCGTTCCTCGCGACGTCCGAAATACAGCGGGTCGGCCAGCCGCTCGGGGTTGTTGGTGCCCACGTCCAGCACCACCGGCAAGGTATAGGCCGGGCTGATGCCACCACACGCGGTGTACAGCGAGAGCTTGCCGATGGGGATGCCCATCCCGCCCACGCCCTGGTCGCCCAGGCCGAGGATGCGCTCACAGTCGCTGACGACGATGACCTTGACGTTGTCCTTGGTCACGTTGTTGAGAATCTCGTCCATGCGTTCGACGTCGTCGATGCTGATGAACAAGCCGCGATGGCTGCGGTAGATGCGTGAAAATTCCTGGCAGGCCTTGCCGACGGTCGGGGTGTAGATGATCGGCAGCATCTCGTCGATGTGGTCATCGACCAGGCGGTAGAACAGGGTTTCGTTGGAATCCTGGATCGAGCGCAGCAACACGTGGCGTTCCAGATCGGTGGAACAGGCCTGGAACTGGTGATAGGCGCGCTCGCATTGCTGGTCGATGGTTTCGATCTGTTGCGGCAGCAGGCCTTGCAGATGCAGGACATCGCGTTCCTGAGCGGTGAAGGCAGTGCCCTTGTTGAGCAACGGCGTTGCAAGCAGTGCCGGGCCGGTGAACGGGACCTTTACAGGGCGTTTGGCGGAGCTGGTCATGCTGTTTCTCCCTTGCTTATTGTATTTTGCATTCAAAATAGACGCCTTTGCCAAAGGATGCCATCGGTTTTAGCGCAATCGCCGCCATGACGCCAGCCATGCGCTCTGTTCCCTGTCGTTTGCGCTAGCCGCGGGAAGGCCCGCATAACGCCGGAGAATAAAGCGCTTCGAACCTTTGCCGATCCTGCACCGTCGTAAATGCAGGCCCCTCGTCACGGGGCTTCCATAGCCAAGGACCACGACCATGCAGATCATTCATCCCAAAGCCCGCTACCAGCCCTATAGCTCGTCCTCTGGAGGCTGGGGATCGGCGTTTTCGGTGATGAACATCCTCTGGCGTCAACAGGCGCTGGGCAAGGGTCCTGCGGCACTGTTGAAGCAGAACAAGCCCGACGGCTTCGCCTGTGTCAGCTGCGCCTGGGCCAAGCCGGGCAACCCGCACGCCTTGGAATTCTGCGAGAACGGCGCCAAGGCGACCGCCTGGGAGCTGACCGCATTGCGCACCGGTCCCGAACTGTTTGCCAAGCACAGCCTGACCGAGCTGCGGACCTGGAGCGATTACGAACTCGAACGCCACGGCCGCCTCACTCACCCGATGCGCTATGACGCGACCCGCGACCGCTACGTGACCACCACCTGGGAAGAGGCGTACCGCGGGATCGGTGAGCAACTGCGTGGGCTGGAACCCGACAGCGTGATCTTCTACGCCTCGGGGCGTGCCTCCCTGGAAACCTCGTTCATGTACCAGCTGCTGGCGCGCGCCTACGGCACCAACAACCTGCCCGACAGTTCGAACATGTGCCATGAAAGCACCTCGGTCGGCTTGCAGGAAAGCATCGGCGTGCCGGTCGGCACGGTGTCCCTGAATGATTTCGAACGCACCGACTGCATCTTTTTCTTCGGTCAGAACGTGGGCAGCAACAGCCCGCGCATGCTTCACCCGTTGCAGGAAGCGCGCAAGCGTCAGGTGCCGATCATCAGTTTCAACCCGCTGCGCGAGCGTGGCCTGGAGCGCTTCGTCAATCCGCAATCGCCGGTGGAAATGCTCGGCCCCGATTCCACGGTGATCAGCACGCAATATCACCAGGTCGCCATCGGCGGTGACACGGCGGCGGTGATGGGCATTGCCAAGGCGCTGCTGGCCATGGATCGGGCGGCACAGGCCGAGGGTCGGCCGGCGGTGATCGATCACGCTTTCATCGCCGAACACACCGAAGGCGTGGACGCGTTCCTGGCTCAGGTAGACCAGCATGAGTGGATCACCCTGGAGGAACGCAGCGGCCTCAAACGCGCGGCACTGGAAGCCGCCGCCACCGTCTATGCCCGCAGCGAGCGGGTGATGATCATTTACGGCATGGGCCTGACCCAGCATCGGCATGGCGTGCAGAACGTGCAGATGCTGGTCAACCTGCTGCTGTTGCGCGGCAACATCGGCAAGCCCGGCGCCGGCATCTGCCCTGTGCGCGGGCATTCCAACGTGCAGGGGCAACGGACCGTAGGCATCACCGAGGACCCGGCCAAGGTCCCTGCGGACAAGATCGAATCGCTGTTCGGCATCCAGGTGCCGAAGAACAAAGGCATGGCCACGGTGGACGCCTGCGAGGGCATCGTAGCCGGTACGGTGAAAGGCTTCATCGGCCTGGGCGGCAACTTCCTGCGCGCCGTCCCCGACACCGATCGCATCGAGCCCGCGTGGGCCAAGCTGACGCTGAACGTACAGATTGCCACCAAACTCAACCGCACCCACCTGTTCCCGGGCCAGCATGGCTGGCTGTTGCCCTGCCTGGGTCGCATCGAAAGCGACGTGCAGGACGGTCGCCGTCAGGTCTACACCACCGAGGACAGCACCGGTTGCATCCGCGCCTGGGAAGGCCGTGCGGAACCTGCCAGCGAGCACCTGCGCGCAGAGCTGGCGATCATCGCCGGCCTGGCCCAGGCGACCCTCAGTGGTCGCGAGCAGATTCCGTGGGAGCTGTGGCGTCAGGACTATGCCCGCGTGCGCGAGGCCATCGCCCAGACCTACCCGGAGATCTTCCATGACATGGAAAAACGGATGTGGGAACCCGGTGGCTTCCACCGCCCCCTGGGTGCCTGCGAACGCAAGTGGACCACGCCCTCGGGCAAGGCTCAGTTCGTCACGGCCAAGACCCTGGACGAAGACGACGACATCTCGCAGAACAGTGATCAGCGCGATGTATTGCAGCTGATGACCCTGCGCAGCAACGATCAATTCAACACCACGGTGTATGGCTACGAAGACCGCTTCCGCGGCGTCAAGGGCACGCGCAGCGTGATCTTCCTGAACCGCAATGACATCGTTCGGCTGGGCTTCCATCCCGGTGACTGGGTCACCATCCGCACCGCCATCGAGCCTGGAGTGCGGCGCGAAGTGGGACCGATGCAGATCATTGCCTACGACATCCCGATCAATTGTGCGGGCGCCTACTACCCCGAATGCAACGCGTTGATTCCCTTGTGGCATTACGCGAGCAAGAGCAAGGTACCGGCCGCCAAATCGATCCCGGTCACCCTGCACAAGGCCCAGGCCCGCGGCGAAGACATGGCCCACGCCGTTCCGTTGTCCGATCAGGTGATGTAACTCACTTTCCCCTGTAGCAGCGGCGCAAGCCGCGTCGGCGTCACACGCGATGCGCCTGAAAAAACGCAGGACCCAGACGCGGCTTGCGCCGCTGCTACAGGGGGTCGGTCCATGCCGATGCGGCGGCGCGTCAGAAGGATTTCGTCAATTGGCGAAAATACGCCTTCAAGGTGTCGATGAAATCCTCGGCCAGCAGGGTACGGTTCTCCGTGTGCGGCCAGATCACATAGGTGGGCAAAAGAATGTCCGGGCGAAATGGCCGCACCACGATCTCCCGGTGCAGGTAATCCCTGGCCACCAACGGGTGTACCAAGGTGATGCCCATGCCATGGGCGACCATTTCGCAGTTGATTGCGCCGTACTGTGCTTCTACCGCCATCACTCGCTCGACGCCGGCCTGCTCGAACAACCTGTCAACCAAGGCCCGAGTGCCATCGCCGTGGCACAACGACACAAACGGCTGCTGGTGCAGATCGCCGAAGGTGATGCTCTCGCGCTGGGCCAGTGGATGCGCCGCTGGCAATACGCAGACCGCCGGAACTTCGGCCAACAACTCGACCTGATGGTTCACCACATCGCCCGGATGCACCACGATGCCGATCTCGCAGAATTGCGATTTCACCCATTGCTCGACGGTCTGCGACGAGTTGACGTGCAGCGACACCGTCAATTCCGGACGGGTCGAGGTGAAGGTCTTGAGCACCTCCGGAATCACGCTCATGCCCATGGAAGGCACCGCCGCGACGCGCAGCCGTCCAGTGCCCAGGTTGCGAATGTTCTTGGCCGAGTGCTTGAGGCTGTCGAGCCCGACGAACGCCCGCTCCACCTCCTGAAAGAACGCCCTTCCCTCCTGGGTGGGGATCAGTCTCACCCCGGCGCGCTTGAACAAGGTCAGCCCGGTACTCAACTCCAGTTGCGCGATCAGTCGGCTCACATTGGGTTGCGAGGTGTACAGCACATCGGCTGCCGCCGTCATCGAGCCCATGCGCATCACGCTGCGAAACGCTTCGATCTGCCTCAGGTTCACTGACGCCTCCATATCAAATATGCATGACTAGGCCAGATATCCGTATTTGACCATATACCGCCGCCCTCGCAATACTCAAGCCCAGCAGTACCTAGCGCACACCAAGATGCGTTACCCCGGCGAGGCTTACGGCCGGGAGCATGCACAGCGCATGCGTGGCCCCGGTTCGCCGGAGCGACCGACGCATTGTTCGATCTGCCCCCTGCACTTCGGAGATAGTCTGTGAATAGCCAACAACCGTCCTTTCGCCTCACCGTCCTGCGCGTCGCCCTCGCTGTCGCGGCGCTGACCAGCACCGGCGCCCACGCCGCCCCTACCCTCTATGTCGCCGGTGTCGGCGGCTCGACCGAACAGATGTACAAGAGCAAGATCATTCCGGCGTTCGAAAAGCTGCACGATGTCAAGGTGGTCTACGTGGCCGGCAACTCCACGGAAACCCTGGCCAAGCTGCAAGCGCAGAAAGGCCGCCAGCAGATCAACGTCGCCATGATGGACGACGGCCCCATGTACCAGGCACTGCAGCAGGGCCTGTGTGGCGAACTCAGCGATGCGCCCGTCTACCAGGAGCTCTACCCGTTGGCCCGCCTCAGTTCGCAAGCCACCGGCATCGGCATGGTCGCCACCGGAATCGGCTACAACGAGGAAGCCTTCAAGAAGCGCGGCTGGGAGGCGCCCGATTCCTGGGAAGACCTTGCTGACCCTCGCTACAAGCAATTGCTCGGCATGCCGCCGGTGACCAATACCTACGGCCTGCACACCCTGGTGGAAATGGCCCGCCTGCGCGGTGGCGGCGAGAAGAACATCGACCCCGGGTTCAAGGCCCTCAAGGACGAGATCGGCCCGAACGTTCTGGCTTGGGTGTCGGCACCCGGGGAAATGGACGGCATGATGCAAAATGGCGACGTAGTCATGGCCGTCTATGGCAGCGGCCGCGCCGTGGCCCTGCAGGGCACTGGCTTCCCTCTCAAGTTCATCTATCCCAAGGAAGGCGGCGTGGCCTTGCTGCTGGCCGCCTGCGGCGTGACACCCAATGCCGAGCCGGCGTTGTCGCAGGCCTTCATCCAGTACGTGCTGTCGCCCGAGGTTCAGGCCATTCAGGCCCGCGAGAACGGTTTCGCACCGGTCAACAAGACCGTTCAGTTGAGCCCCGAGCTTGCCGCGCGCATGCCCTACGGTCCGGACAAGGTCAGCGCCTTGATCAAGGTCGATTGGGAGACGATCAACCAGCAGCGCAGCGAATGGACCACGCGCTGGAACCGTACCGTCGAACGCTGATACACCCGCCCCGTTCGATCTCTCCCGACCCTTTCCTGGAGCCGCAGGCGCACGCCTGCGTGGCAACGCCATGGCATTTTTGACACTGGAAGGCCTCGTCAAGAACTACGGTACGTTCAAGGCCATCGACGGTTTGAGCCTGGAAGTTCAGCACGGTGAGTTCGTCGCCCTGCTCGGTCCTTCCGGGTGTGGCAAGACCACGACCCTGCAATCGATCGCTGGATTCGTGCAGCCCACTCAAGGGCGCATCGTCCTCGACGGCCGCGACATCACCCACGTCCGTCCGGAAGATCGTGGCCTGGGCATCGTTTTCCAGAGCTACGCGCTGTTCCCGCACATGACGGTGGCGCAGAACATCAGCTTCGGCCTGGAAATGCGTGGCATGGCCAGGGCCGAGCGCGCCAGGCGCGTGGCCGAGGCACTGGAACTGGTGCGGCTCGGCGGGCTGGGTGAGCGCTACCCCAAGGCCCTGTCCGGTGGCCAGCGCCAACGGGTGGCGATTGCCCGAGCTCTGGCGATTCGCCCCAACCTGCTGTTGCTCGACGAACCGATGTCCAACCTGGATG
This sequence comes from Pseudomonas sp. RIT-PI-a, assembly GCF_001187875.1. Classification (NCBI taxonomy): domain Bacteria; kingdom Pseudomonadati; phylum Pseudomonadota; class Gammaproteobacteria; order Pseudomonadales; family Pseudomonadaceae; genus Pseudomonas; species Pseudomonas sp. RIT-PI-a. The sequence goes on along the minus strand of NZ_LGIR01000011.1, from coordinate 679,266 downwards.
CCAAGCTGCGCGAAGAAATGCACATCGAGCTGCGGGCGATCCAGCGCGAGCTGGGTATTACCACCATTCTGGTGACCCATGATCAGGTCGAGGCGATGACCATGAGCGACCGCATCGCTGTCATGCAGCGCGGCCGCATCGTGCAGATCGATACGCCCTTCGAGGCCTATGAACGACCTCATTCGCCGTTCGCGTCGGCCTTCCTCGGCAAGACCAACGCCTTCGCCGGTGCCGTGCAGCTGCGCAACGAGCGCTGCTGCCATGTGCAGGTGCGCGACACCCTGCTGCATGTGCCCCACGAGGACCGTTCGCTGGGGCTGGACGTCAATGTGTACATCCGCCCCGAGAAAATCCGCCTGACCGAACCTGGCCTGGGCCGCATCAACGGTCGGATAGCCCTGCGGGTGTTCCTCGGCAACCTGTGGTTGCTTGCCGTGGACAGCCACTTTGGCCTGGTCCACCTGACCCAGCCGAATCTGGGGCATGTACCGCCTGCCGAGGGCAACGAAGTCGGCCTGGACTGGTCGGACGACGACCTGCGTCTGCTCGATCGGGAGGCTACCCATGGCCAGGTATGACGCCGAACGCGTTGGCGCAGCGCCCTGGCTGCTCAGCGGCCCTGCCTTGCTGGTATTCATCGCCCTGTTGCTGGCGCCGTTGCTGCTGACCGCACTGCTCTCGCTGAACCTGTTCAGCGACACCGAGGGCGTGCTGCCGGTGTACAGCCTGGCCAACTACATCGAGGTTTTCAAGGACGACTATTTCCACGAGATCTTCCTGCGCACCGGAGCCATGGCCCTGGCGGTCACGCTGCTGTGCGTCGCGCTTGGGGTCCCGGAAACCATCATCATCGCGCGCATGGCGCCGCGCTGGCGTTCGACCTTCCTGCTGGTTGTACTGGGTCCGCTGCTGATTTCAGTGGTGGTACGGACCTTGGGCTGGGCGATTCTGCTGGGCAACAACGGTTTGATCAATGATGCCTTGCAAGCCCTGGGCATCACCGACCAACCGGTGAAGATCCTGTTCACCCAGGTGGGCGTGATCATCGCCCTGACCCACGTGCTGGTGCCGTTCATGGTGATCGCGGTATGGGCCACCTTGCAGCGTCTGGACCTGCAAGTCGAATGGGCCGGTCTGTCCCTGGGCGCATCGCGCCTGACCGTGTTCCGGCGCATCATCGTGCCGCAGATCATGCCGGGCATTCTCTCCGGCTCGATCATTGTCTTCGCCCTGGCCGCCTCGGCCTTCGCCACCCCGGCGATCATCGGCGGACGCCGGCTCAAGGTCGTCGCCACCGCCGCCTACGACGAGTTCCTCGGCACCCTCAACTGGCCCCTCGGCGCGGCGATCGCCGTGCTGCTGCTGGTGGCCAATCTGATCATCATCCTGGGTTGCAGCAAGCTGGCCGAGCGCCGCTTCAAGCAAGTCTTCGAGTAGGCCGCCATGCACAAGAACGGTTTTTTCTCGCTGCTGTTCCATATCCTGTTCATCGCCTTCATCGTCGCCCCGTTGCTGGTCGTGATGGCCATGGCGTTCACCGACAAGGGGTACCTGTCCCTGCCCACCGATGGCCTGTCGCTGCGCTGGTTCAGAGCCTTGCTGGACAACCAGGAAATGCTCGACGCGTTCGTGTTGTCGATCAAACTGGGGCTGGCCTCTGCCACCATCGCCACGTTGCTGGCCATCCCGGCAGCCTTGGCCATCAGCCGCTACGACTTTCCCGGCCGGGGCACGCTCACGGGCTTTCTGCTGTCGCCCCTGATGATTCCCTCGGTGGTGTTGGGGATCGCCTTCCTGCGCTTCTTCTCCCTCGCCCAGATCGGCGGTTCGTTCTGGGCGCTGTGCCTGACCCACGTCATCGTCGTGCTGCCCTATGCCCTGCGCCTGACCCTGGCGTCCACCATCGGCCTGGAGAAAGACATCGAGCAGGCCGCGCTGTCGCTGGGGGCCAAACGCTGGACTGCATTTCGCCGAGTCATCCTGCCGCGCATCCGCACCGGTGTGGTGGGCGGCTGGATGCTGGCGTTCATCCAGAGCTTCGATGAACTGACCATGACCGTCTTCGTCGCCACCCCCGGCACCACCACCTTGCCGGTAGCGATGTACAACCAGATTTCCCAAACCATCGATCCATTGATCACGGCGGTATCGACCGTGTTGATCGTCGGCACGGTGATCCTGATGCTGGTGCTCGATCGCCTGGTAGGCCTGGACCGTGTGCTCATAGGAGAAGGCAAATGAAGCGCTCGACGGCAGCGATCAATGCCGACGTCATCGTCGTCGGTGGCGGGCTGGTAGGCACCGCCGTGGCCTACGGCCTGGCGCGCGAAGGGGCCGACACGGTGGTGCTCGATCAGGGTGACGATGCGTTTCGTGCCTCGCGCGGCAATTTCGGCCTGGTCTGGGTACAGGGCAAGGGCTACAACCTTCCCGACTATGCGCGCTGGACCCGGTCTTCAGCGCAGCGCTGGGCCGGCCTGCGCGATGCGCTGCTGGCCGACAGCGGCGTGGACGTCAGCCTCAAGCAGCCAGGCGGTTTTCACATGTGCTTCAGCGATGAAGACTTGCTGGAGCGCGAGGCCCGGCTGCGGCAGTTGCAGGTCGCAGTCGGCGACTATCCCTTCGAGATGCTCGATGCCGCCGAGCTCAAGGCGCGCCTGCCGCTGATCGGCAAGGCCGTGGTCGGCGCCAGCTACACGCCCCAGGACGGCCACGTGAACCCGCTGAAACTGCTGCGCGCTTTGCATGCTTCGGCGCAGCGCCACGGCGCGCGTTTCGTCGGTGGCCAGCACATCGGGCGTATCGAAGGCAGCGCCGGCGACTTTCGCGTATGGGCGGGCGAACAGGCCTATTGTGCGCCCCGCGTGGTCTTGGCCGCCGGGCTGGGCAACCCAGGGCTCGCCGCGCAGGTCGGTCTGCATGCGCCAGTTGCGCCCAACCGTGGGCAGGTTCTGGTCAGCGAGCGGGTCCAGCCGTTTCTCGACTACCCCACCATCAATGTTCGCCAGACCGACGAAGGCACGGTGCAACTGGGCGATTCCATGGAAGAAGTCGGCTTCGACGACAGCACTTCCACCGGCGTGCTCTCGGCGATTGCCCAGCGCGGCGTGGCGACCTTTCCACTGCTGCGCGATGTGCGCCTGATCCGCGCCTGGGGAGCGCTGCGGGTGATGAGCCCGGACGGTTTCCCGATCTACCAGCAGTCGACAACTCATCCCGGCGCTTACGTGATCACCTGCCACAGCGGTGTGACCCTAGCCGCCGCTCATGCCCTGCGCATCGCGCCGTGGGTGATGGGCGGCGCGCAACCCGACGAATTGGCCGTGTTCAACGGTGACCGTTTCCTCAGCGACAAGGTGCTTGCCCATGCCCACTGAAGCCCCCCTCCGCGCCCCGCTGTTCCAGGCGCTGGCCAGCGAAACCCGCAGTATCCGCCGCGTGACCTTGAGCTTCAATGGCGAGCCCCTCAGTGTCCCGGCCGGCATCAGTGTCGCTGCGGCCCTGTTGCTGTCCGGCATCGAGCGCTTTCGCGCCACGCCGGTGAGCGAATCGCCGCGCGCGCCTTATTGCATGATGGGCGTGTGTTTCGAATGCCTGGTCACGATCGATGGCGTGCCCAACCGGCAGAGTTGCCTGATCGATGTGGCCGAGGGCATGCAGGTGCGCTCCCAGGAGGGCGCTCGCGATCTGCCCTTCGACATGCCGGTGGTCGCTACTCTGGAGGTGCAGCCATGACAGCGGAATCGGTCGACGTCGTCGTCGTGGGTGCGGGCCCGGCGGGCATGGCCGGAGCCAGCGACCTGGCCGGACTGGGCATGAGTGTGGTGCTGCTGGACGAGCAAGGCAGCCCTGGCGGGCAGATCTACCGCGGCATCACGCTGGCCCCGCTGAGCCGCCGCGATCTGCTGGGACCGGACTACGCCCATGGCAACGTGCTGGCCAAGGCGCTGGCGGACACGTCGGTGCGGCACGTCAACGAAGCCGCAGTATGGCAGGTGAGTCGCGATCATCAGGTAAGTTATCTGCACGGCGGGCGCATGCACACCCTGCAAGCCCGCGCGGTGCTGTTGGCTACCGGCGCCATGGAGCGGCCCTTCCCCATCCCCGGCTGGACATTGCCAGGCGTGATGACTGCGGGCGCCGCACAGATCCTGCTCAAGAGCGCGGGCGCCGCGCCAACCGAACCGGTGGTGCTGGCCGGCTGCGGACCGTTGCTGTACCTGCTGGGCTGGCAGTACCTGCGCGCAGGCGTGCCGATCAAGGCATTGGTCGATACCACCCACCGCGACGACTATTGGCGCGCGCGGCGGCACCTAGTCTCGGCACTGCGGGCGTGGCCCTACCTGCGCAAGGGTCTGCAGCTGATGCGCAGCCTGCGCCAGGCGCGCATCCCCCATTTCACGGGCGCCACGGCCCTGGCAGTCGAAGGCAGTGATTCAGCCCAGGCGCTGAGCTTCAGTATTCAGGGCAAGACCGAGCGCATCGCTACCCGGTGCGTGCTGCTGCATCAAGGTGTGGTGCCCAATATCCAGTTCAGCCAGTCCTTGCGGGCCACCCATGCCTGGGATCCGCACCAGTTGTGCTTCAGCCCGCTGCAAGACAGTTGGGGTGAACTGGACGTGCCGGGGGTCTTCGTAGCCGGTGATGGCGGCGGTATCGGCGGGGCCCAGGCGGCGGCGCTGCAGGGTCGGCTGGCAGCCCTGGGCATTGCCGCGCGACTGGGCACCCTCGGGGCGCCGCAACGCGACCGGCGCGGGGTGCGTCTGCGCCAGGAATTGAACGACAACCTGCGCATCAGGCCGTTTCTCGACGTGCTGTACCGCCCCCGCGACGAGCATCGCATTCCGGCGGACGAGGTCATCGTCTGCCGCTGCGAGGAAGTCACTGCCGGCCAATTGCGCGAATTCGTTGCTTTGGGCTGCGCCGGGCCGAACCAGGCCAAGTCGTTCGGACGGTGCGGCATGGGGCCGTGCCAGGGACGGCTGTGTGGCCTGACGGTGACCGAAGTGATCGCCGATGCCCGCGCCGTACCGGCTGGCGAGGTGGGCTACTACCGGATTCGGCCGCCGATCAAGCCCATTACGTTGGGAGAGCTGGCCGGTGACTGAGTCTCTGCGCAAAGGCGCTGACGTACTGGTCATAGGCGGTGGTATTCACGGTCTGAGCACCGCCCTGCACCTGGCTCGCGCCGGCGTTCGGGTAACTGTGCTTGAGGCCGAATACTGCGGGCGGCATGCCTCCGGGGTCAACGCCGGTGGCGTGCGCACCTTGGGTCGCCACGTGGAGGAAATTCCCATGGCACTGGCTTCGCGAACGCTTTGGCACGGCCTGCAGGACGTGCTCGGCGAAGACGGCGGCTTCGTCGCCAGCGGCCAGCTGAAACTCGCCGAGAACGAAGCGGAGTTGCAGGAGTGCCAACGGCGCGTGGAGCAGTTACGGGCCTTGGGTTTTACCCATGAGGTGTTGATCGATCGGCAACAGGTACTGGAGCTGGTACCTACGGTGGTGCCCCATGTGGTGGGCGGTATCTGGGTCAGCGGCGACGGCTACGCGGTGCCCTACCGCACTGTTACCGCCTTCCGTTTGGCAGCGCAAAGGCTGGGTGTGCAGATCTTCGAGCAGACGCCGGCGCAGCGCATCGAGCGTTCCGCCAACCACTGGCGCGTGGACACGCCTACGGGTGGATATCAATCCGAGCATCTGGTGGTCACGGCGGGTGCCTGGGCCGGGCAACTGGCGGCGCAGGTCGGCGAGCCGGTGCCGGTGCACCCCGAGGGCCTGATGCTCATGGTCACCCACCGCGTGGCACCGTTCTGCGCACCTGTGCTGGGAGCCACGGGCCGAGCGCTGTCGTTCAAACAGTTCGCCAATGGCACGGTGGTGATCGGCGGCAAGCTGGTGGGGTCGGTGGAATTTGCCGCCCGTCATGGCGAGGTGCAGATGGACCGCCTGAGCACCAGCGCACGCACCGTGACCGACCTGTTTCCGCACCTGCGTCATCTGGGCGTCAACCGCGTCTGGGCCGGCGTGGAGGCGTTCACCGCCGACGATATTCCGGTGATCGGCGCCAGCGGCAAGGCCGACCGGTTGAGCTATTCCTTCGGCTTCTGCGGCAGTGGTTTCCAGATGGGCCCAGGCACCGGCCAACGCCTGGCCCAGCAGATTTTGGGCGAGCACTCGCCGATCAGCCTCGACCCCTTTTCCATCGGACGCTTCGCCCAGCAGGCGATGACGCTCGAACAACCTGCAACAGCCCTTATCCACTCGTGAGGAAATACACCATGCTGGACATCAAACGCATCGAGACCAATCAGCGCATGAGCCGTGTCGTGCAGTGCAACGGCTTCACCTTTTTGGGCGGTCAGACCGCCACCGACCGCAGCCTGGACATCAAGGGGCAAACCGCGCAGGTGCTGGCCAAGATCGATAGCTTTCTGGAACAGGCCGGTCTGGACAAGACGCGTATCGTCACCGCGCAGGTGTGGCTGTCGGATATTCAGGCCAATTTCGCCGGCATGAACGAAGTGTGGGACGCCTGGGCCCCCGAAGGCCATGCCCCAGCCCGCGCCACCGTGGAATCGCGCCTGGCCGCCCCGGACCTGCTGGTGGAAATCACCGTGGTCGCAGCCGGCTGAACCGCGTCGCCTGATTCGCGGGCAGAGGGCTGCGCTGCGGTACATCAGACAGACCGCATGCGCCGCTGCTACAGGGGTACCGCACTCCCCCTGTGGGAGCGGGGCGGGCGGCGAGCCCTCTGCCCGCGAAGGCTGCGCTGCGGTACCTCAGACAGACCGCATGCGCCGCCGACGCGGCTTGCACCGCTGCTACAGGGCACAGCCCGCACGCCCCAATCGCCTGCGCAAATATCCCTCTTCCCCAGTTGACGACCTCGTCGATTTGGTGTTTCCTGAAACCGGTTTCAAACTATCGATCGCCTGCCCATAACATCCATAAAAGGACCCAGGCCCGTGACACGTCTCTCCCTCACTGCGCGCCCCCGCGTGACCATGCTCGACGTTGCCGAGCGCGCCGGTGTGTCCAAAGCCAGCGTCTCGCGCTTCATCGGCGAAGACCGTGGCCTGCTGTCCGATGCCATCGCCGGTCGCATCGCTCACGCCATCGATGAGCTGGGCTACCGTCCCAACCAGATGGCCCGCGGCCTCAAGCGTGGTCGCACGCGTCTGATCGGCATGCTCATGGCCGACATCCGCAATCCCTACTCGGTGGCCGTCATGCACGGTGTGCAAACCGCCTGCCGCCGCCATGGCTACAGCTTGGTGGTGTGCAACACCGATCGCGATCCGGAACAGGAGCACCAGCAGTTGCAGGCGCTGCGAGCCTACAACATCGAAGGCTTGATCGTGAACACCTTGGGCCACCATCAGGACGAGTTGCGCGAACTGCAACAGGAACTGCCAATGGTGCTGGTCGACCGCAAGGTCGCGCACCTGCCCAGCGATCTGGTAGGTCTGGACAACCAGCTGGCCGTCGACATGGCCCTGGACCACCTCCTTGAGCGCGGCTATCGCCACATCGCGCTGGTCAGTGAACCGGCGGACGGCACCAGTTCACGGGTCGAGCGCATCGATGCGTTCAAGCGGCGCGCCGATGGCCCGGTGTTCTTCACCGAGGCCGACCTTGGCGAGCGCCTGCGGGACTTTCTCGCCGACGCCCATTCCGGACCCAAGGCGCTGTTCTGCGCCAACGGTGTCGCGGCACTGGCCTGCACCTTGGCGCTGCGCGCGCTGGACACATACCGCTGCGAAGACGTCGGGCTGATAGCCCTCGACGACCTCGACTGGTACCCCCTGGTCGGTGATGGCATCACCGCCCTCGCCCAACCTACTCACGCCATCGGCGTGCAAGCCCTGGAGTGCCTGCTGGAGCGACTGGACGGCTCGCAGGCCCCGGCGCAGACGTTTCATTTCACCCCAGAGCTGATCATCCGAGGTTCGACACCGCTGCGCTGAGCCGATTCGGCTGCATTCTGCTTACGTATATCTAAAATTGAAACCGGTTTCAGAGGACAATAACAATGCATCTCTATCCCGTCTCCATCAGCCTTTCCAGCTTCGGCGCGGACTATGTCCGTGCACAGGGTCAGGCCAGTCTGGCGCCGTTGGTTGCCCAGAGCGGCGCCAGCCACCTGGAACTGCGCGAAGAATTGTTCGACCACTTTGATGCACCTGCCCTGCGCAGCGCAATCGCCGACCAGGGACTGACCTGCGTCTATTCCTCGCCGCTCGAGCTGTGGCAGCCCGGCCAGGCCGCACCCAATCCACAGCTGCAAGAGGCGCTCGCCCGAGCCGTTGCCTGCGATGCAGTGTGGCTCAAGGTGTCGCTGGGCTTCTATTCATCCATCAGCGACCTGAATCTGCTGCACCAGCAACTGCGCGACCAGCCCGTGCGCCTGCTGATCGAAAACGACCAGACCGCCCAGGGCGGACGAATCGATCCCTTGGTCAAGTTCTTCACCGCGATCGCCGAACAGGGGCTGCCCGTGGGCATGACCTTCGACATCGGCAACTGGCAGTGGCAGCAACAATCGGTGTCGAGTGCGGCGCTGCAATTGGGCCGTTTCGTCGAGTACATCCATTGCAAGGCGGTACAGCGCACGGCGACCGGTAAACTGGTCGCCACACCGCCGGAGCTGACCGACCTGCACCAGTGGTCGCGCCTGCTGCGCCACATGGCGCCGGGCCTGGTACGGGCCATCGAGTACCCGTTGCAGGGCGCCGATCTGCTGGCCGTCAGCCAAGTACAAGTGGCAACCCTGGCAGCGCTCGGCCAGGCCGCCCAGGAGGTGGCCCATGGCTGAGTTCGACGTACTGAGCTTCGGCGAAACCATGGCCATGTTCGTCGCCGAGCAGACCGGCGACCTGGCCGATGTCACCCGCTTTCACAAGCGCATCGCCGGGGCCGACAACAACGTCGCCATCGGCCTGTCGCGCCTGGGTTTCAACGTCGCGTGGCTCAGCCGCGTGGGCGATGACTCTCTAGGCCGTTTCATCGTTGCGGCCCTGCAGCGCGAAGGCCTGGATTGCAGCCATGTCGGCGTGGATCCGCAACACCCCACCGGCTTCCAGTTCAAGTCGTTGCAGGACGATGGCCGCGACCCCTGCGTGGAATACTTCCGCCGCGGATCGGCCGCCAGCCACATGGGCATCGCCGACGTGCCCCCACGCTTGCTCGATGCCCGGCACCTGCATGCCACCGGCATCCCCCCGGCACTTTCGCCGAGCATGAACGCCTTGACCCGAGGCTTGATGACCGCGATGCGTTCGGCAGGCCGCAGCGTCTCGTTCGACCCCAACCTGCGTCCGTCACTGTGGCCCAGCCAAGCCAAAATGATCGAGCAGATCAACAGCCTCGCTGCCCTTGCCGACTGGGTGCTGCCGGGGCTGGCCGAAGGGCAGCTGCTGACTGGGCAAGAACGCTGCGAAGACATCGCCCGCTTCTACCTGGACCTGGGCGTGCAAGCCGTGGTGATCAAGCTGGGCGCGGACGGTGCCTTTTATTGCAGCGCCCAGCAGCAAGGCTATGTAGCCGGGCGCCCAGTGAACAAGGTCGTCGACACGGTCGGTGCCGGTGACGGTTTCGCCGTCGGTGTCATCAGTGCCTTGCTCGAAGGCCGCGACCTGCCTCGGGCCGCCGCCCGCGGCAACTGGATCGGCAGCCTGGCGGTGCAGAGCCCCGGCGACATGGAAGGCCTGCCGACACGCGCCGCGCTGACGGCGGACGAACACCGATGATCTGAACACACGCCACCCCAGACCGTTGATTCAGCACCCTCTACCTGTTGCGACAATTACAAAATGCTCAGGAGTCAGACCATGCAGAGCCAGACCGCGAAACTCGCCAGCCGTCGCTGGTGGTACATCATGCCGATCGTTTTCATCACCTACAGCCTGGCCTATCTGGACCGGGCCAACTATGGTTTCGCCGCCGCCTCGGGCATGGCCGCCGACCTGAACATCACGCCGGGGCTGTCCTCGCTGCTCGGTGCCCTGTTCTTCCTGGGTTACTTCTTCTTCCAGGTTCCCGGCGCCATCTACGCGCAACGACACAGCGTCAAGCAACTGATCTTCGTCAGCCTGATCCTCTGGGGCAGCCTGGCGACCCTGACCGGCGTGGTGTCCAGCGCCTACTGGCTGATCGTGATCCGCTTCATGCTCGGGGTGGTCGAAGCCGTGGTCATGCCAGCGATGCTGGTCTACCTGTGCCACTGGTTCACCCGTGCGGAACGCTCACGGGCCAACACCTTCCTGATCCTCGGCAACCCGGTGACGATGCTATGGATGTCGGTGGTGTCAGGCTATCTGATCCAGCATTACAGCTGGCGCTGGATGTTCATCATCGAAGGGCTGCCAGCGGTGATCTGGGCGTTCATCTGGTGGCGCCTGGCCGACGACCGCCCGGCGCAGGCCAAATGGCTCAGCCAACAGGAAAAAGATGACCTGCAAGCCGCCCTGGCCGCCGAACAGGTGGGCCTCAAGCCGGTGAAGAACTATGCCGAAGCCTTCCGCTCGGGCAAGGTGATCACGCTGTCGCTGCAGTTTTTTCTGTGGAGCGTGGGCGTCTACGGCTTCGTGCTGTGGCTGCCCTCGATTCTCAAGCAGGGCGCGCAGATGGACATGATCGAAGCCGGCTGGCTGTCGTCCCTGCCCTACCTGGCAGCGGTGATCGGCATGTTGGTGGTGAGCTGGTTTTCCGACCGTCTGCAAAAACGCAAACGCTTCGTCTGGCCGCCACTGCTACTGGCCGCGCTGGCCTTCTATGGTTCCTACGCGTTGGGCAGCGAACACTTCTGGTGGTCCTATGCGCTGCTGGTGATCGCCGGGGCCTGCATGTACGCGCCCTACGGGCCTTTCTTCGCCATCGTGCCGGAAATCCTCCCGGCCAATGTGGCTGGCGGTGCCATGGCGCTGATCAACAGCATGGGCGCCCTGGGCTCGTTCGCCGGTTCCTACCTGGTCGGCTATCTGAATGCCAGCACGGGCAACCCCGGCGCGTCGTACCTGTTGATGAGCGGCGCCTTGCTGCTTTCGGCCCTGTTGACCCTGCTGCTCAAGCCCAGTGGCTGTGATCTGGAGGTAAAACAATCAACGACGGCAGGCCTGAAACCCTGCAAACACTGACCCAGATCATGAAACTCGATGAAATCATTCTGGAATCGCGGCAAACCACACAGCTGTCATCCAAGGGGTGCTACGTTTAATACTCCAAACGCAGCACTCGACAGGCCATCGGTCCGGATGGCCTGTCCCACGGCAGGCGACATGCGACAGGTGGGCGCGATGAACAAGATGACATTTCCCAATGCGTGCCAGGTGATGCGCTGGCACTTTCATCCCATGGGTTTCGAGGGCAGCATGGATGCGCCCAGCAGCATGGTCGCCCGGCTGTTCGATCGCAGCAGCGGCGAAACGCTGCTGACCATCGCCGGTCTGCCCTGCGCGGCCGTCATGAACGCCGCCGACGTGGAGCGCATCATCGAGGCGGTGGAAGCCGAGCTCGAGGCCTTCATTCCGCCCCAGGCGCTCAAGGCGGGCTGAGGGCTGCGCCGAAATGACTCCGCACAGTGGTCTGAATGATCCCGGCGGCGTCTTGCGCGGCCTGATCATTGAGCAGCGCCTGCCAGGCGCTGGGCCCGGGCAGATGCCGGGCTCGCTCCAGCAGGGCCGGCCACTCCTGCGCAGGCGGCACGCCGTCCACTCCCAGTGCCACTCGCAACCGCTCCAGTTGCATGGCCTGCAGACGTTGCTCGTCGAACGGACGCTGCTCGGCAATCGCGATCAGGCGGCCACCCAGGTGGGCCACTTCGGCAACGACGTTATCGCCCGCACTGCCCACCACGATCTCGGCGCGCAGCAACTCGGGCAATGGATCGGCCAACTGCCCCAGCAGCGTCAGGTTGACAGGTAATGACAGGTCACTGCTTGGCAGCGGCCCGGCCACGCGGAATCGATACTGCGGACAGCAATCAGCAATGGCCACCAGCGAATCCACGGTAAACGCAGTGCCGCCCTGCCCCGTGATCACCAGCACGCTGCCCTGCTCGGCCTCCACGTGTCCGCGGCCCTGCCCACTGTAACGGGACACCCAGCCGCAGTGATCGGTCTTGCTCGACACCCAGTCGGGCATCTGGCTGCACTCCATGGCCGCCGGATAAGGCGCCAACAGACGCGATGCCGAAGCGTAGGCCTGCAAGTGGGCGGTGTCGGTGCGTTCACCGTGCTGACGCATGTACACGCACGGCACACCGAACAGGCGCGCCAGCATCGCCACCTCGACCGATACGTCCACCACCAGCAGGCACGGCCACGCGTTACGCATCCAGTCGGCCAGAATCCCCATGCGCTCCCGCAGACCGTCCACGGCCAGAGGTGCGTAATGCAGCGCGGGGAAGCTTTCGACGTGCATGCCCGGCGCCGTGTCGCCGGGCAAGAGCAGGCTTCTGACGTTGGACGTATACGGACCGTCAGGCAAACGCGAACCGATCAAGGTGACATCGCAGTCCAGATGGCGGGCGATGGCCAACGCGCGCATGCCATGGCCTGAGCCGTGGTGATGGACGTAATAGCCGACTTGCGGACGCTCAGGCACCGGCTTGGGCCACCTGCCGCAGCAGCGCATCGTAGCGATCGAGCATGACCTCGTGGCTCCACTGCGTTTCGGCATGCAGGCGGCAAGCCAGGCGCGACTTGCGCCGAGCCAGGCGCAGCGCCTGGGCCAGGCCCTCGACATCGCCGCCCGCAGCCAGCGCACCGGTGGCATCGGTCAGCAGATCGCCAACAGCACCACGGGCAAAGGCGGCTACCGGCGTGCCGCAGGCCAGGGCTTCTGCCACTACCAGACCGAAGGGTTCTTCCCAGCAAGGTGTGACCAGCGCCGCGGAGGCACTGGCCAATTCGATGGCCAGTTCTTCGCGCCCCAGATGGCCAAGGTACTGGCACTGGTCACTCAAGCGCGGCTGAATCTGCTCCTTGAAGTAGCGAGGATCGACCGCCTGACCGGCCAAGCGCAACGGCACACCCGCCAGCTTCGCGGCGTCCATGGCCAAGTGGGCGCCCTTGTCAGGTACCAGTCTTCCGAACCAGATGGCGTGTTCCAGCGGTGCAGCGCGCGGTGACCAGGTCTGCAGGTCGATACCGTTGGGAATGATGTGGCACTCGGGTATGACGTCCTTCCACTGCCGTGCATTAGCCTCGGAAATGGTCGCGAAATGCCCCGCACGGCGTTCGCCACTGTAGGCATTGATCAGCTCGAAGAACGGTGGTGTGTGCAATACCGTCAGCATCGGCGTACGAATCATCGATGCCATGGTCGCAGGCACATAGTGCAGGCTGTTGTTGAAGATGACATCGAAGCGACGGTCGTCGATGTTCTGCATGGCCTTGAGGTAGGCGTGGTGCTCCTCGATGTACTCGGAACTCAAGCACGCACGGCGACCATCTTTATAGGTGGCGTCGTCCCACACCGGCACGATATTGAGGGCTGGGTCACTGGATGAGCTGGCAAACAGGGTGACGTCGTGACCACGTTGCATCAGCCCGGACGTCACATCGTGGGTGAACGCTTCCAGGCCGCCGGCGAACGGCTGGCGAATGGGATGTTTGATGTGCGTCAGCACACCGATGCGCAACGGGCGAGCGGAAGATGAAGACATCGAGGACGTTCCTGGCACGGATTGCAGCTTTGAGGCTGCGGCACAGGAATGGTTGCATCTAAAGCACCCCCTCGGCCCCTGTAGCAGCGGCGCAAGCCGCGTCCCGGTCAATGCGGTCACCTAGACACACCGCATTGGCCGTCGACGCGGCTTGCGCCGCTGCTACAGGGCAAGGTCGACGAGACCATGTCAGGCCTTGAGGCTGGCCATGTCGATCACGAAGCGGTACTTAACATCACCGGCGTGCATGCGCTCGAAGGCTTCGTTGATGTTCTTGATGTCCAGCATTTCGATATCACAGGTGATGTTGTGTTCGGCGCAGAAATCCAGCACTTCCTGGGTTTCCTTGATGCCACCGATCAACGAACCGGCCAGCACACGGCGCTTGAGCACCAGGTTGGCTGCGTGCAGCGCAGGGTCTACCGGCTGGATCAACCCGACCAGAATGTGCACGCCGTCGAAACGCAGGGTTTCCAGGTAGGGGTTCAGGTCGTGAGGCACCGGAATGGTGTCGAGCAGGAAGTCGAAGGTTTCGGCAGCGGCTTTCATCTGCTCGGCATCGGTCGACACGATGACATGGTCCGCGCCCTGGCGGCGGCCTTCGGCAGCCTTGCTCGCCGAACGGGTGAACAGCGTGACTTCGGCGCCCAGCGCCTTGGCGAACTTGATGCCCATGTGGCCCAGGCCACCCATGCCCAGAATGCCGACCTTGTCACCCGGCTTGACGCCGTAGTGCTTGAGCGGCGAATAGGTGGTGATGCCTGCACAGAGGATTGGCGCAGCGTTGGCCGCATCGAGACCGTCGGGAATGCGCACCACGAAGTTCTCGCTGACCACGATGCTGTCCGAGTAGCCGCCCATGGTGTTGGTGCCATCGATACGGTCGGGCGTGGCATAGGTCATGGTCGGACCTTCCAGGCAGTATTGCTCGAGGTCGGCGTGACAGGCATCGCAGTGCTGGCACGAGTCGACCATGCAGCCCACGCCCACGCGGTCACCGACGGCGTACTTCTGCACCTGGTCTCCGACGGCGACCACGCGGCCAACGATCTCGTGGCCCGGTACCAGCGGATACACGGCGATGCCCCAGTCGTTGCGAGCCTGGTGCAGGTCGGAGTGGCAAACGCCGCAGAATTCGATGGCGATGCTGACGTCGTCGGGGCGCAGGGCACGACGTTCGAAGCTCAGGGGAGCCAGTGGCGTGGTGGGCGAAAGCGCGGCGTAGCCGAGTGCCTTGGACATGTTGAAACCTCTCGAAACGAAGATGATCAGGCGCCGATTGTGGCCCTCACGTGCGCTCGCGGCCATGTCCGATCCTGCGCGATGCATGCCCATTCCTCCGGGCACCCCGCAAACGGGGCCCGAACGTGCGATCATGGACGACTGATTTCATGCCTGATCCGTGGTATCCCATGAGCCTGACCAAACACCTAGACGCCAACGCCCGCCTGGTGGATCTGATCCGTCCGCTGGCGGTTGCCGATGACTGGATCCCCACCTCCATCGACGGCTTGCGGGTGGTTTCGTGCCGCAGCCATATCGCGCGCACCGCGCAGATCTACGAACCCAGCCTGATGGTGATCGCCCAGGGCAGCAAGCTGGCGTACCTGGGCGAGCGCACCCTGGAATATGGCGCCGGGCATTACCTGATCCAGGCCCTGCCGGTGCCGTTCGAGTGCGAGACCTTCGCCAGTGAACAGCTGCCCCTGCTCGGCGTGTCGATACCGATCGATCGCACGTTGCTCGGTGAATTGGTGCTGGCCATGGAGCCCGGGCCGAGCCAGGCGCAGACCACCGAGTCGATGACCGCCGTGCCGCTGGACGATTCCATGCGCGGGGCCGTAGAGCGGCTGCTGCAGTGTCTGCACGATCCCCAGGACCGCTTGGCCATGGGCCAGGCTCGCCTGCGCGAAGTCCTCTATACCGCTTTGCGCGGGCCCAATGGCCATGTGCTGCGTGCCTTGGTGGAGCAACAGGGCCAATTCGCCCGCATCGCTGGCGCGTTGTCCTGGCTGCATGCGCATTACGAAGAGCCGTTGCAGGTCGATGACCTGGCCCGTCGCGCGAACATGAGTGCCTCGACCTTCCACGAGCATTTCAAGCGCAACACCCTGGCCTCGCCGGTGCAATACATCAAGCGTCTGCGCCTGCTCAAGGCCCGCGCGCTGCTGGTGGCCGACGGCATGAACGTCAGCCAGGTCGCGTTGAGGGTGGGCTACCAGAGCAGTTCGCAGTTCAGCCGCGAGTACAAGCGCCTCTTCAACCACAGCCCCGCCCAGGAACGCGACCTGCGCTGAATCCCAGCGCAACGTCAGGTCCAGCACCGCCCCTGTAGCAGCGGCGCAAGCCGCGTCCGGCTTCACCACGTGGCATCAGGCGTTCCGCCGTCAGGTTTCGCGCACGACCAATTCGAAGCCCAGATCGATCGCCTGGGCGCAATGACGCTTGCCATCCATGCTGTCGAGCAGCATCTGCGCCGCCTTGCGGCCGATTTGCGCACGCGGGGTGCGGATCGAGGTCAAGCGCGGTACCAGGTGGGCCGACCCCGGCAGATCATTGAACCCCACCATGCCGACTCGATCAGGAACGGCAATGCCCTGGCGCTGCGCTTCGTAGATCGCGCCCTGGGCCAGATCGTCGTTGCAGAAGAACACGCCGTCCACATCCGGATGCCGACGCATCAGGTCGGCGAACAACTCGCCACCCAGGCCGATCGACGAAGGCTGCGGGCACAGCACTTCAAGTTGCGGATCATGCACCCCTGCCGTCTCGAGCGCCGCCCTGAACCCCTCGGCCCGCTGCATCACGCGCGGATCGAGCTGCGCCGCCACGTACCCCAGGCGCCGACGCCCGGCGTCCAGCAGATGCCGCGCCGCCACACTTCCGGCCTGCTCCTGGGAAAAGCCAACGCAGGCGCCTTGGCCCTCAGCACCCAACTCCATCATGTGCACGCACGGCACACCGCTGTTGTGCAACATGACCTGGGAGCGTTCGCTGCGGCTCATGCCCGTCAGCAGCATCCCACCCGGCTTGTAGGCCAGGTAGTTGCGAATGAGGTTTTCCTCTTCGTCGACATCGTAGTGGTAGTTGCCGATCAGCACTTCCAGTCCACGCGGACGCATCACTTCATGGATGGCTTCCAGTGTGTCGATGAACAATTGGTTGGAGAGAGAAGGAATGAGCACCACCACCGACTGACTCTGCGCCGACGCCAGCGCCCGTGCCGCCGGATTGACCACGTAACCCAGTGCTTGCGCGGCTTCCAGTACTTTGCTGGCCAGTTGTGGAGCAACCGTGGACACCCCGCGCAATGCGCGCGAAGCGGTAATGGGAGAAACACCTGAAAGTTTGGCAACTTCGGCCAGGGTCGGCAGGCCGGTTGCGCGTGAGCCGATTCGCGCCATGATTCTTGTTGTTATCTACTTGCAATGAAAAAGAGTTGAGGTAAGGTAGCGCTGTCTCGAATCCAGAGCAATAATGATTTGTGCCTTGCTATTACTGCAGGCTGCACCAGACTGCTTTGACAAGATCAATAAGATGAGGGCGCCGTATCCATACCCGGTGCGCCCCAGCAGGAGTGACTTGATGAATGCCCCTCTGAACGCTTTGGTGGTGATGGGAGTATCCGGCTGCGGCAAGAGCAGCGTCGGTGCCGCCATCGTCGGTCGCAGCGGCGGCCGCCTGATCGAAGGCGACAGCTTTCATCCCGAAGCCAACATCGCCAAGATGAGCGCCGGCACTCCCCTCGACGACCAGGACCGCGCCGGCTGGCTGCTGCGTCTGGGCGAAGAAATGCGCGCCTGTATCGAATCGGGACAGCGCCCGGTACTGACCTGCTCCGCCCTCAAGCTCAAGTATCGCGAAACCCTGCGCAACGCCGTGCCCGGCCTGGGCTTCGTGTTTCTCGAACTGACCCGCGAAGAAGCCGCCAATCGCGTTGCCCACCGGCCTGGCCACTTCATGCCGGCCAGCCTCATCGACAGCCAGTTCGCTACCCTGGAACCGCCCACCGGTGAAGCATTGACCCTGCCCCTGGATGCCACAGTCCCCATCGTGGAGCTGGCGCAACAGGTAGAAAACTGGCTGGTCGAGCATGGCGCCTCCACGCTGGCTTGAACGGCTTTTGAAGACAGCGCTGTCTGAGCTTTCCGCCCGGCAGCGCCCGATGTTCCCAACCACAACCGTTGCGCCCACAACAACGACAACACGAGGCAGACCTTTATGTTTGGCTTAGCTCACGACACCTACTTGCTGCTCGATGCACTGGTCACCATCATTGGTCTGATCGTGCTCATCACCCAGTTCAAGGTTCACCCCTTCGTCGCCCTGACCATCGCGGCGATCTTCCTGGGCCTGACATCCGGTCTGCCGGTGGTCAAGGTCATGAAGTCGTTCCAGGATGGCTTCGGTGGGGTCCTTGGCTTCGTCGGCATCATCCTCGCGCTGGGCACCATGCTCGGCAAACTGATGGCCGACTCGGGCGGCGCCGACCAGATCGCGCAGACCTTGATCCGCAAGTTCGGGGTCAAGCGCATCCACTGGGCGATGATGTTCTCCGCCTTTCTGGTGGGTATCCCGCTGTTCTTCGAGATCGGCTTCGTACTGCTGATCCCCTTGGTGTTCATCGTCGCCCGCCGTTCCGGCGTGTCGCTGGTGAAGATCGGTATCCCGCTGCTCGCCGGCCTTTCGGTGGTGCACGGGCTGGTCCCGCCGCACCCGGGCCCGCTGCTGGCCATCGGCATCTTCAACGCTGATATCGGCAAGACCATTCTCTACGGGCTGATCGTCGGCCTGCCCACTGCGATGATCGCCGGCCCGATCTTCGGTTCGTTCATTTCCAAATACATTCCGGGCAATCCTTCCAAGGAACTGATGGACCAGATCGCCAAGGAGTCGGACAACCAGAACCTGCCCAGCTTCGCGGTGACCCTGATCACCATCCTGCTGCCCGTGTTCCTGATGATGCTCAAGACCTTCGCCGACGTGGCGCTGCCGGCGGAAAACCTGTTCCGCCAGTGGATGGACTTCATCGGCCACCCGATCACTGCCCTGCTCGCCGCCCTGCTGCTGGCCTTCTACACCTTCGGCGTGGCGCGCGGTTTCGACCGGGCGAAGATCATGAAGCTGCTGGACCAGAGCCTGGCGCCCACTGCGGCCATCGTCCTGATCGTCGGTGCCGGCGGTGGCTTCAAGCAGATGCTGGTGGACACCGGTGTGGGCAACATCATTGGGCAGATGGCCGTGCAGGCCGAGGTCAACCCGATCCTGCTGGCCTGGCTGGTCGCTGCGGTGATTCGCGTCGCGACCGGTTCGGCGACGGTAGCGACCATTACCGGCGCGGGCATCGTCGCCCCGGTCATCGGCATGATGCCCGGCGTGAACCGTGAGCTGCTGGTGCTGGCTACCGGCGCCGGCTCGGTGATCCTGTCCCACGTCAACGACGCCGGTTTCTGGCTGGTCAAGCAGTACTTCAACATGACCGTCACGGAAACCCTGAAGACCTGGACCGTGATGGAAACCATCCTGTCGGTGGTGGGCCTGTTCTTCATCCTGCTGCTGTCGCTGGTGGTCTGATCCCCAGCCCGCTCCCACACAGGGCCCGTAGGGCATTGCAATGTGGGAGCGGGTCTCTGCCCGCGAAAGCCGACCCGCAAATCAACGCCGCTTCAAACGATCGATGATCACCGCGATCAACAGGATCGTCCCGCGGATCACGTACTGGTAAAACGTGTCGATGTTCTTCAGGTTCATCGCGTTCTCGATGATCGCCAGAATCAGCACCCCGGCGATCACATGACGGATCATGCCGATCCCCCCTGCCAGCGACACCCCGCCCAGCACACACGCTGAAATCACCGTCAATTCGAAGCCCTGGCCGATCATCGGCTGGCCCGAGGTCATGCGCGACGCCAGCACCACACCGGCCAGCGCACCGATCACGCCATGTACGGCGAAAATGATGATCTTGGTGCGATCCACATGCACACCGGCCAGCAAGGCAGCTTCCTGGTTGCCACCGATGGCCATGGTGTTGCGGCCATAGGTGGTGTAGTTGAGCAGCCAGCCGAAGAAGATGAAACAGACGATGGTGATTAGAATCGGTACCGGCACGCCCAGCAACTGGCCGTTGCCGAAGACGAAGAAGTCCTCCTGCATCACCCCGACCGCTTTGCCGTTGGAAAAGATATAGGCCAGCCCGCGCACGATCTGCATGGTGGCCAGGGTCGCGATCAGTGCATTGATGCGCAGCTTGGCAATGACGATGCCGTTGATCAGACCGACGATCAGCCCCATCAACAGGGCCGCGCCAACACCCAGCAGCACGCTGTCGGTGTCGCGCATGACCACCGCCGCAATCACCCCTGCGCAGGCGATCACCGAACCCACGGACAGGTCGAAGTGCCCCGACGCCAGGCAGTAGAGCATGGTGCAGGCGGCGATGCCGGTGGTGGAAATGGCCAGCCCGAGCCCGCGCATGTTCAGCGGCGAGAGAAAATTGTCGATGAACATCGTGCACAGCACGAAAATCGCCAGCGCCGCGAGCAGCATGACCCACTCGTCCAGAAAGCGACGCAGGTTGAGGCCTTGGCGGGGCGCCGGCAGCGTGTTTTGCGTAGACATATGCACCTCTATTGTTATTGTTCAGCCGCGAGTGCGCGGCAGTGCCAATTGCAGCAACCTGGATTCCTGCGCTTCTTCGCGCAGGACTTCGCCGGTCAGCGCACCTTCGCTCATCACCAGGATGCGATCGCTGATGCCGATCACCTCCATCAGGTCGCTGGACACCACGATCACCGCGATGCCGTCGGCGGCCAGCCCATGAATGATCTGGTAGATCTCGGCCTTGGCGCCGATGTCGATGCCGCGCGTGGGCTCGT
This sequence comes from Pseudomonas sp. RIT-PI-a, assembly GCF_001187875.1. Taxonomy (NCBI): domain Bacteria; kingdom Pseudomonadati; phylum Pseudomonadota; class Gammaproteobacteria; order Pseudomonadales; family Pseudomonadaceae; genus Pseudomonas; species Pseudomonas sp. RIT-PI-a. Next base: position 658,719 of record NZ_LGIR01000011.1, on the reverse strand, counting down.
CGAGCAGCAACACTTTCATTGGCATCGACAGCCATCGGCCGAGAATGGCCTTCTGCTGATTGCCGCCTGAGAGGTACATGATCGGCTGCTCGGCAGACGGGGTCTTGATATTCAGCGCCTTGATCTGGCGCGCGGCGTTTTCCTTCTCCCACGGGCCCTGCACCAGGCAGCCCAGCGTGAGATGGCGGTCGCGGGCACCGATATTGATGTTTTCGGCAACGCTGGCCAGCGGCACGATGCCTTCCTTCTTGCGGTCTTCGGGACACAGCAGAATGCCCGCAGCGATGGCGTCGCGCGGATTGGCCAACGTCAGCGCGCGGCCGTCCAGGGTCAGGCTGCCGGCCTTGCTCGTCGCCAATCCGGACAGCAGCCGCAGAAGCTCGGTGCGGCCCGCCCCCACCAGACCAAAGAAACCCAGCACCTCGCCTTTGGCAACACCGAAGCTGATCGGCTCCTGCAACCCTGGGCCCAGCAAACCCTCGACACTCAGTGCCTCGCCCTGGTGAGGACGGGCACGATAGTTGTAGATGTCCTGGATATCGCGGCCGACCATGCAGGTCACCAACTGGTCATGGGTCAGCTGGGCCATGTCGTCGAAGGTGCGCACGTAGCGCCCGTCCTTGAACACCGTCACCGCGTCGCAGATGCGGAATATCTCTTCCATGCGATGGGACACGTACAGCACCACCCTGCCCTCGTCGCGCAGCTTGGCGATGATCGCCATCAGCCGATCGATCTCTCGCGCCGAAAGGCTACTGGTCGGTTCGTCGAAGGCAATCACATGGGCATTGCGCGACATGGCCTTGGCGATCTCCACCAACTGTCGCTGCCCCAACGACAGACTGCCCAGCCGCTGGCGCGGATCGATCTCGTCGGCCAGCCCGGCCAGCAATTCGCTCGCGCGGCGCAGCATGGCGCCGCGATCGATCAAGCCGAACCGCGACGGCATGTGCCCGAGCAGGAGGTTCTCGGCAACGCTCATCTCCGGCACCAGGTGCAGTTCCTGGTGGATCACCGCGACGCCACTGCCGATGCTTTCTGCCGCCGATTTGAAGACCAGGGTCTGAGCGCCGATCTGCAGGCTGCCGACACTGGGCTGGTAGGCACCGCCGAGTATCTTCAGCAAGGTGGACTTGCCGGCACCGTTTTCGCCCATCAGCGCATGGACACTGCCGGGACGGACTTCGAAGTTGATGTCCGACAGAGCGCGCACGCCTGGAAAATTCTTGCCGATACCGTTGAAACGCAATGACTCTACACGCATGGATACCACTCCAGAGCAGGCATCACGGCAAGCCGTGAAGAAGCGGCCTCTGCCGGGGCAGAGGCCATGGGTCAGATCAGTTCCACAAACCGATCTTTTCCAGTTCCTGCTTGAAGTTCTCGCGCGTGATCAAGGTCACGTCATCCATGGCGGTGTATTTGGGCGGTTCTTTGCCGGTGGTGACCCACTCGAACATCATGCTCGCCGTGTTGTAGCCCTCGGTATGGGGGCTGGGCAGCATCGAGCCGAAGAAGCCGCTATTGGCCTTCTTCAGTTCACCGATGGCATCGGTGCCATTGATGCCGATACCGATCACGTTGGCAGCCGCAAACCCGGCGCTTTCGGTGGCGCGCACGCCGCCCAGCACGGTGTTGTCGTTCATGCCGCCGATGATCAGGTTCTTGGCGCCAGCCGGCAGCTTGACCAGGGTCGAGTTGGTGGCGTCCATGCTGCCCGGCACGTCGAGGGTCTTCTGCGGGGCGAAAAGAATATGGTCAGTCGGCAGACCAGCAGCCTGCAAGGCCTTCACCGAACCGTCGGTGCGCTTCTTGCCGGTGTCCAATTCGTTATAGGTGTTGATGATCGCGTAGGTGTCTTTCCAGTCCCAGCCGCGCTTCTTGGCTTCCCCGGCCATGGCCATGCCTTGTTTCTCTCCGACCTCGAAGGCCGCCATGCCCAGGTAGGGCACATCCTCCATGAACTGACCCTTGGCATCGACGAAGCGATCGTCGACGGCCATTACCTTCATGTCGTTGAGCTTGGCCTTGGCGACGATGGCAGGGCCCAGCGCCACATCCGGCGGGCAGATGACGAAGCCCTTGACGCCGTTGGCGGCCAGGCTGTCGATAGCGGAAAGGGTTTTCTCGCCGTCGGGCACGGCGATCTTGATGACCTTGAAGCCTTTGTCCTTGCCGGCTTTTTCGGCGAAGGCCCACTCGGTCTGGAACCAGGGCTCTTCAGCCTGCTTGACCAGGAAACCGATCTTGACCTCTTCGGCCCAGGAAGCCGCTGGGCCTGCGAACATCGCGGCGGTCAGGGCGGCACAGCACAGGGAACGGATCCCGTGACGACTCAACATAGCTAACTCCTTATTTTTATTGAATAGCTACAGCGTCCAGCAACATCAGCGAATAGTCATACCATATATCAGGAAGTGCATTTGTAACGTAACGTCACGTTTATGCCGTCGACAGCGGCGTGTCGTCGATCCTGTCAGAAATGACACCACGATCGATCTGCCAAATAGTATTACCATTTATTTTTACGGACGTCGAATTTCAGCTATACCTGCCAGTGCAGCCATCGCCGGAGCCCGGTTGTCCAACCCCGGGATCCAGCCATTTCCTATAAAACACTACGGAACGCCTTACATGCCTATTCATCAAAAACTGCTCAGCGCCATTGGATTGACCCTCATGACTGCTTCCATTTCTGCCCACGCGGCAGGCTTGACTTCGACCCGCGAAAGCTTCGGCGCGCTGCCCGACGGCACGCCGCTGGAAAAGATCACCCTGAGCAACAGCCATGGTATGAAAGCCAGCATCATCACCTACGGCGCGACCCTGCAGGCGCTGCATGTGCCTGACAAAAAGGGCGAGGTTGCGGATGTGGTACTGGGCTTCGATGACATCAAGGGCTACCAGGCCAACCCCACCGTGTATTTCGGCGCCACCATCGGCCGCTTCGGCAACCGGCTGGCCGACGGCAAGTTCAGCCTGGATGGGCAGACCTATTCGGTGCCGCTCAATGACAAGAGCAATGCACTGCACGGCGGCACACGCGGATTCGACAAGCACGTCTGGGCCGTCGAAGCCAAACAGGATGGCGACCGTGTCGCTGCGACCTTCACCTATCGCTCGCCCGACGGCGACATGGGCTTCCCCGGCACGCTGGCGACCGAAGTCACCTACAGCCTGAACGAGCGCAACGAGCTGCGCGTGGAGTACAAGGCCACGACCGACAAGCCGACCGTGCTCAACCTGACCAACCACAGCTATTTCAACCTGGCCGGCGCCGGCAGCGGCGATGTGCTCAAGCAGGTTGCCACCCTGCATGCGAGCCGCTACACACCGGTCACGGCGAAGTTGATCCCCACCGGCGAGCTGGCGCCGGTGAAAGGCACGCCGATGGATTTCCTGGCGCCCACTGCCATTGGCAAGAACATCCAGGCCAAGCATGAGCAATTGACGTTCGCCGAGCCCAAACAGGGTGGCTTCGATTTCAACTGGGTACTGGACACCGAAGGCGACCTGAAGCGCGAAGCGGCGAAGGTGACCGACCCGGCATCGGGTCGTACCCTGACCCTGTACACCACTGAACCGGGTGTGCAGTTCTACACCAGCAACTTCCTCGACGGCACGGTTCGCGGCAAAGGCGGCAAGCTGTACCCGCACTGGGGCGCTTTCACTCTGGAAACGCAACACTTCCCCGATGCGCCCAACCAGCCCAACTTTGCCAGCACCCGCCTGAATCCCGGCCAGACCTACACCCAGACCACGGTGTTTGCGTTTTCAGCGGAATGAGTGCCCGTTCGCGGCCGCGGATCGTGGCCGCATTTTCGCTGGGCAAAAAAAAACCACCGCACTGACGTGAGGTGGCTGAAAATTAACCAAAGAGAGTCGAAGCAGAGCACTTGGCCAGTCGCCATGCGGGGGGAAGAATCAGCGCCTGGCCCTGTATTCATCTTCGACAGCAAAGATACCAGCCGAAACAACCCGCCACTATTGCGTTCGTCAATAGTCATTATCGACATATCGAGCGCATCTTTCGTAATCACCATCGCGGCTGCACCTGCACACCCCCGACATCATCACGTACACTCAATTACGTTAACATCTTGAAACGTATGCGCTCATCGCGTGACCCATTGACTGGCACAAGAACGTCGACTTTGAAACGCACCTCTACCGCTATCTTTTCCCAGCCCGGTTTCCGCGCTTTCCTCATGGTGCGCCTTGCGGCCATGTTCGCCATGCAGATCCAGGCGATCGTCGTCGCCTGGCACATGTACGACATGACTCGCCACCCGTTGACCCTGGCCTATGTCGGCCTGGCTCAGTTCATCCCAATGGTGCTGTTGCTGCTGCCAGCGGGCGATCTGCTGGACCGCTTCGATCGACGCCGGATTCTGCAGATCAGTTGGGGGGTGTCCGTACTCTCCTCGGCCGCATTGCTGTGGTTGGCCCTGACTGAAACCGTCGACACCTGGCCGTACTATGTCGCGCTGTTCGTGTTCGGCTGCACCCGTGCCTTCACCGGGCCGGCGGTGCAAAGCTTGCTGCCGCAGATCGTTGCCCGCGAACACCTGGCCCAGGCCATCGCCACCAACAGCATGATCATGAAAGTGGCGGTGATCGCCGGCCCATTGCTGGGCGGGCTGTTGTATGCCGCCATCGGCGGCTGGACGTTCGGCGTCTGCCTGCTGGGCTTCGCGATCGGTGTCCTGCTGTTGCAGTGGGTACCCAGCGTGCGCATCGTTCGCCCGGTCGACGATCAGACCACTGCGGTGAGTCGCTTCACCGCCGGTATCCGCTTCATCACCTCACGCCCCATCATTCTGGGCGCGATCTCTCTGGACCTATTCGCAGTGCTGCTGGGTGGCGTCGTCGCTCTGCTGCCGATCTATGCCGCCGAAATCCTGCATGTGGGCCCGGCCGGGCTTGGTCTGCTGCGCAGCGCCATCGCACTGGGCGAGCTGGGCATGGGCTTCTATTTGAGCATCCGGCCGCTCAACGCGCGCATGGGCCAGCGCATGTTCCTGGCTGTGGCGGTGTTCGGCGTGGCCAACCTGGTGTTCGCCTTGTCGACCTGGTTCTGGGTGTCCTGCGCGGCACTGTTCGTCGCAGGTGCGGCGGACATGATCAGTGTGTACATCCGCTCTTCGTTGATCCAGTTCGCCACGCCCGATGACATGCGCGGACGGGTCAGCGCCGTCAACATGCTGTTCATCGGCTCTTCGAACGAGTTGGGCGAGTTTCGCGCCGGCGTCAGTGCTACCGCGCTGGGCACCGTACCGGCGGCGCTGTTCGGCGCCATCAGTACCTTGGTGATCGTGGGGCTGTGGACGCGCTTGTTCAGGCCGCTCTGGACCATCGAGAACAACGAGCAGGCCCTGCCGGAACGTCAGAAGCAGCCAAGCTGATCAAGGCCTGGCGGCACCGCGCGGGGCGTTGCTGCGGAACCACTCTTGGTTGGCTTTGAGCTCGGCACGCAGTTGGGCGACGAGTTCCGCGATGGCGCGGCTGTTGGACAGCGGCTGGGTATTCACGCCTACCATCAGCAGGTCGACCTGCCCACTGGCCGGGTCCGATACCTCGACCGTCATGGTGCCGCCGGGATTCAACGTGCAATGACAGCACAGCGGGGCAAAGCTGGCTTCGACGATGCGGCGCATTTCGTTGGTGGGAATCATGTCGCGGTTCTCCTGGCAATGTCATGACTGGAGACTTGTCGCAGCGGGTGTGCGCCGTCACGGGACTTGGAAGGCGCAGACACGCTTCACGCGTGGTCACGGCAGGCACACGGCGAGCGGTGCCTGCACAGGCTAACAGAGTCAGTCCTTGGTGCCATAGGGCGGATACGCGTCAGTGTCACCCGTCTCGTCGGATTGCTCGCTTTCAGGCTTCTTTGCCGGCTTGGGCGGATCGATCTGCGGATCGGCCAGATCGGGTGAGTCCGGATCGAAACCCAGGTCGTCGTCGGGCTTGGTGTCGTTGCTCATAAATGCTCCGGTCGTGGGTGTGCCAATCGGTGGGATGCCTCGGTGCAGCCTCAGGCCACCCCTGGTGGAATCCCGTCCTTGTTGAAGTCCTTGAGCCGCTCCTTTTCTTCCGGTGTGGAATGGGCAGGGGTCTGGTCCTCGGTGTCCTCGGCGGGCGGTTGCTTGTCATCGGCCATGATCGGTTCCTGTCGGTGAGGGGTTCAAGACTGTGAGCCTGCGGACCGATGCAGGGTTCCGTCCAATGTCACAGCGGTGTGACTGACGCATCGGCAGCATGAAACTTTCACCGAGGTCAGGGACTCAATGTGCAGCCGCGCCCCTACGAGCGCTGCAGGCATATGACTACCCGAGGAATACACGATGATCGCACGCTGGCGCTGGGCCCTGGGTCAGATGACCAAACGCTTGTGGTTTCGCGCAAGTCTGTTTTCCCTGGCGGGCATCGCCACGGCGCTGATCGCCATCGTCTTCAAGGATTTCGTTCCCGCCGATCTGCCGACGCGGATCGGCGCCGACTCGGTCGACAAGATCCTGGCAATCATCGCCTCCAGCATGCTCGCGGTAACCACCTTTTCGCTCAGCACCATGGTCAGTGCCTACAGTGCCGCCAGCAGCGGCGTGACGCCTCGGGCGACCTCGCTGGTCATGGAGGACACCACCACCCAGAACGCCCTGGCGACCTTCATAGGTTCCTTCCTGTTCAGCCTGGTCGGCATCATCGCCTTGAGCACCGGCGCCTATGGCGCGCAAGGGCGGGTGGTGCTGTTCGCCGTCACCATCGTCATGATCATCCTGATCGTCTACACCCTGCTGCGCTGGATCGATCACCTGTCGAAGCTCGGTCGCGTCGGCGAGACCATCGACCGTGTCGAAGTTGCGGCGCTGCAATCACTGAAGAACCGTGCGCAGTGGCCGTACATGGGCGCTGCGCCCTACCCTGTCGACCGGGCCCTGACGACGTCCGGTCACAGCGTGCGCAGTGATCAGACCGGCTACGTCCAGCACATCGACGTCGCCGCGCTCGGCGTCCTGGCCGAGAAGCACGGGCTGCGCATCTATATGGAAGTGCTGCCCGGCGCATTCCTGCATCTGGGTGCGCCAATCGCCCGACTCGTGAGCGACGAGGGTGCCCAAACCGGGACCTCCGAAGCGCTCGCACCGGCCATCCGCGACGCCGTGACCGTCGGCCTGCGTCGCAGTTTCGAGCAGGACCCGCGCTTCGGCATTTCGGTGTTGGCAGAGATCGCGTCACGCGCCCTGTCGCCGGCCACCAACGACTCGGGCACGGTGATCGACGTGATCGGCCGCGGAGTCAGGTGCCTGACCGCCTGGCACGTTCACGGCACCGTTGAGCACCAACCATCCGAGATCGACGCCAACTGCCAACGCGTCTATGTACACGGCCTGCTGCTGGCCGACCTGTTCGATGACTTTTTCACCTTGGTGGCGCGCGACGGCGCCGGGCTTCTGGAAGTCGACATTCGCATGATCAAGGCGCTGATCAGCCTGAACGACATCAGCCCCGACGTGTTCGGCGCGCAATGCCGCCTTCATGCTCAGTGGCTGCTGAAGCGAGCAGATCTCGCCCTCACCCTGGATGAAGAAAAACAGCGATTGCATAGCCTGGCCAAGCCATTGCTTGACTGAACATGCCTGCGTCCTGCCCGTGCAATCCGCTTGACCAATGTCCCTGAACTTGTCTCCCACGTCAGGGGCCTTAGTTGACACTGCACCTGCAGACAACGGCTGTTCAAACAGGAATCGATTATGAAGATAGCTTGCCTGGCGTGGGGATCACTCGTCTGGAAGCCCGGGGTATTACCGGTCTGCGGTCCGTGGCATGAAGATGGCCCGTGCTTTCCCATCGAGCTTTGCAGAGTGGGAGATGGCGGTGAACTGGCCACGGCAATCTGCCTGAATGCACCCTCCCGCCCCGCGCTTTGGGCCATGCTGGACAGCGCGAGCCTCGAGCACGCCTGCGAGGCGCTGCGTGAACGTGAGCAGATCCCGCGCAGCCGCGACGACGGAATCGGCACCTTCATCCGCAGTGAAACGGACACGGGTGTAATTGCCAGATGGGCTCAAGCCAAAGAAGTGGACGCGGTGATCTGGACAGCTCTTCCTCCCCGCTTCGCTGGAATCGAGGCACGGGTGCCCAGCGTCGATAACGTGATCGGCTATCTAACGGGATTGACAGGGGAAGTTAGGGAACACGCAAGAGAATACATAGAACGACTATCGCAACAAATTGATACGCCTTATCGAGAGGCAATCGAGAACTCGCTGGGCTGGAAAAGACAGATATAAGAGGAAGAACATAGCCGCATTATTGCGGCACTTCCCGACCGTTCGACCGGCACCGAGCCTGGCGTCGAACGATCTGGAAGAAGCAGTGCTACACCACAGATCAGCGACGCAGGAAGCGGCTGACCAGTACGAACACGGCGGCGCCGATGGCCAACGAAGCGCCTGGCTTTTCCTTGACGAAAGCGGACACATTGTTCAAAGCGTCGCCATAGGTCTTGGTCAGTTGGCCAGCCGCTTCGCGACCTGCGCCTTCGGCTTGCAGGGAATGGTCACCGACCAGTTTGCCGACGACACCTTGAGCCTTGCCAGCAATCTTCTCTGCTACGCCTTCGATCTGTTCGCTTTTCATGTTAGTCCCACCTTGATCAATATTGAGTGACAGTATTTAAAGTATGTAAGCGGAAAAGCTACGTACTTATTGCATCATCTTAGGGCGTTGCGTCCTGCAAATAGTTCCAACGCTATTTTCTACTTTCATCCTTGAAAGATTCTTGCGGACAATCCTCGTGTCAGGGACTCACGGCTTCGAGTGGCGCGCTGATCGACAGCGATCGCAGGTAATCGCCGAATCCTTCGCGGCAGCGGCAATCCAGACGTGCGCTGGTGGTCACGCAATTCATGGAGGTCCAGGTGATGGAAGCACCCGCCTCGTTCAGGTCCGCTACCAGATGGACGTCTTCGTGGGCTTTCAAGGGTTTGAAACCGCCCACCTGACGGTACGCCCGAGCACTGACACCCATATTGGCGCCGTGTACGTGCTTGTGGCCTTCGACAGGGGTATAGAGCGCGTCGTAGCGGGTGCGCACTTCTTCGGCGTGCAGCGACCAGTCATCGATCCGGACCGTGCCGCACACCGCGTCGGTCCGAAAGCGCAGCTGATCCACCAACCAGGTGGCGGGCACTACGGTATCCGCGTCGGTGAACGCAAGCCAGCGCGCGCCCTGCCCCAGCATCAACTCGGCGCCCGCAGCACGGGTACGACCGACATTGCAGTGGGATACGTCCAGGCTTTGCACCGGATAGCGGCTGACCACCCGTTGAGTCCCGTCGGTGCATTGATCCAGCACGATGACTACGCAGACCTCTTCACCTGCCAAAGCCGGATGCTCACCCGCAATCAGCAACGACTCGATGCATTGGGCAACCACAGCTTCTTCATTATGGGCTGGGACAATGATTCCGATCATGGACAATACCTGTCGTGGGGAGGCCGGCATCCGGCGGCTGTAAGTCTCTTGACCTATCTATGGCGCGTTCGTTACAGATAGATACGACGGGTGGTAGTGCGCCAAATGTTCATTCTTTTTTATCACTCGGACGCTTCCAGCCTATTCCCGTTGATTGCCGGTCACAGGCAGTCACAAGACCGAGCGAATTAATGGGAGGCCAGGGGATCAACCAAATCAGTCACCTTGATGAGGCAGGCAGCGATGAACACTCGAACGACCGGCGTGGGCTACCTGCACTGCATTGTGCTGCTGGCCCTGATCGTCTCGGGCTGGCAGCCAGTGGACCGGCAGACCTGGCTGATCGAAAACATCCTGGTACTGGTCGGGGCCGTGGCCGTATGGACCACTCGCAAGCAGTTTTACTGGAGCCGTCGATCGTGGATCATGGTGATCGGGTTCTTGTGCCTGCATGAGGTGGGCACCCACTTCACCTATCCCGAGGTGCCCTACAACTCGGCGGTCTATCTGATCAGCGGTATGGACGTGAATGCCGCGTTCGGCTGGGAGCGCAATCAATACGATCGCTTCGTCCACCTGGCCTATGGACTGCTGCTGAGCTTGCCGCTGCGGGAAATCGTCAGCAAAAAATGTCATCTGAAGGGTGCATGGGCGTCGCTGATCGCCTGGTCGCTGGTGCTCTCGACCTCGATGCTCTACGAACTGATGGAGTGGGCTGGGGCTGCGTACGCAGGCGGTGGCGACTCGGCCTTCGTCGGCGCTCAGGGCGATATCTGGGATGCTCAGAAGGACATGGCGGTGGCCGCTGCGGGTTCGCTGGTGGTGTTGATCTGTCGCGGCCACGCCTTGCGCGACAAGGTTTCGGCACTGCGCGGCCGCCTGACGCCGAACTGATCCGGCGCAACGGTCAGTGCATCAGGACGTAACCCAGCATCTGCTTGGCCAGACGCCACGGCTGCCAGGCCGAGAGGTGGTCGAAGATCCTGCCGGAGTTGCCCATCACACCCATGACGGTCACGTAGACGACGCCCTTCCTGATCAATCTCGATAGCTTCTTCTTGCTGTAGCGCAACAATCAGGACACCTGCACAAGTGGGGTTCACAACGTGGCATTTCTGCAGGAGCAGAAACGAAAAAGCCCCGCCAATGCGGGGCTTCACGATGTTTGGCGGGAAACCAGGGATTCGAACCCTGGAGACGCTATTAACGTCCGCCGGTTTTCAAGACCGGTGCATTCAACCACTCTGCCAATTTCCCGATGTCTTGCTGGTTGCTTTGCGGGCGCCATAATACCGTAATGAAACACGCTGTCAAACTCTGGATAGAGCGGCTGCACAGGGGTCTGATATGATCTTTGCATCTGAACGTTTCAGACGTGTTCAATCAAAGGAGTCTCGCCATGCGCGAACAGGATTATGCAGTTAATCAAGGCTCGCAGGTGCAGCAGCTAGAAGTTAGCCGCGTCCTGCGCAACACCTACGGCCTGCTGGCCCTCACCCTGGCTTTCAGTGGTGTAATGGCTTATGTCGCGCAGCAGATGCGCGTCGGCTACCCGAACATCTTCGTCGTGCTGATCGGCTTCTACGGGCTGTTCTTCCTGACCAACAAGCTGCGTGACTCGGCCTGGGGCCTGGTGTCCACCTTCGCCCTTACCGGCTTCATGGGCTTCCTGCTGGGCCCGATCCTCAATCGTTACCTGGGGATGCAGGGTGGCGCCGAAGTGGTCAGCTCGGCGTTCGCGATGACGGCGCTGGTGTTCGGCGGCCTGTCGGCCTACGTGCTGATCACCCGCAAGGACATGAGCTTCCTGGGCGGCTTCATCACCGCAGGCTTCTTCGTGCTGCTGGGTGCCGTGCTGGCGAGCTTCTTCTTCCAGATCGCCGGCCTGCAGCTGGCGATCAGCGCCGGCTTCGTGCTGTTCTCGTCGGTGTGCATCCTGTTCCAGACCAGCGCGATCATCCACGGTGGCGAGCGCAACTACATCATGGCCACCATCAGCCTGTACGTGTCGATCTACAACCTCTTCGTGAGCCTGCTGCAGCTGTTCGGCATCATGGGTCGCGACGACTGATCCACCGCTGTGAAGTCGAAGCCCGCCTCGTGCGGGCTTTTTCTTGTCTGCAGCTCACAGAGTCTGCGCAAAAAACCGTTTTGCCGCGTCGACGACGCGCCGTAGAATCGCGCTCTTTTTCCAAGAGCCATCGCGCGCTCGTTTTCCGGAGCCCTTGCCATGACCGCCCCATTGCCGCCCAGCGACGAATTGATCCTGGGCCTGGAAGACCGTCCGCGGCCATTACTGGGCCTGCTTGCCGCCCTGCAGCATCTGCTGGCGATCATCGTGCCGATCGTCACGCCGGGTCTGTTGATCTGCCAGGCGCTCGGCGTCAGTGCCCGTGACACCAACATGATCGTCTCGATGTCGCTGGTCATCTCGGGTATCGCCACGTTCGTGCAGTGCCGTCGCATCGGCCCGTTCGGCGCGGGCCTGCTGATCGTGCAAGGCACCAGCTTCAACTTCGTCGGGCCGCTGATTGCCGGGGGTGCGCTGATGGTCCAGCAGGGCACGCCGGTAGAGGCGGTAATGGCCGCCATCTTCGGCGTGGTCATTGCCGGCTCGTTCGTGGAGATCGGGATTTCGCGGATTCTGCCCTTCGTCAAACGACTGATCACCCCCCTGGTCACCGGCATCGTGGTGTTGATGATCGGCCTGACCTTGATCAAGGTCGGGCTGATCAGCATGGGCGGCGGTTTCGGCGCCATGGCCAACGGTACCTTCGCCAATGGCGAAAACCTCATGCTCTCCGGGCTGGTATTGGCGATCATCGTGGTGCTCAATCGCATTCCAGTGACCTGGATGCGCAGTGCGGCCATTGTCATCGCATTGGCCATGGGTTACGCGCTCGCCGGCTACCTGGGTCGATTGGACTTCACCGGCATGCATCAGGCCGCGCTGTTCCAGGTGCCGATGCCTCTGCACTTCGGCCTGGGCTTCTCATGGGCATTGTTCATTCCGATGCTGGTGATCTACCTGGTGACGTCTTTGGAAGCCATCGGTGACGTAACGGCTACCAGCAAGGTGTCGCGCCAACCTGTCGAAGGTCCACTGTGGATGCAGCGCATCAAGGGCGGCGTCCTGGTCAACGGTGTCAACTCGATGCTGGCCGGGTTGTTCAATACCTTCCCCAGCTCCATCTTCGCCCAGAACAACGGCGTGATTCAGCTCACCGGCATCGCCAGCCGACACATCGGCGTGTGGATCGCGGTGATGTTGATTCTGCTTGGCCTGTTCCCCACCGTCGCCGGAGTGATCCAGGCGGTGCCCGAGCCGGTGCTCGGCGGTGCGGCCATGGTGATGTTCGGGGCGGTAGCTGCGTCGGGTATCAATATCCTCGCCAGCGTCGACCTCGATCGCCGGGCGCTGTTGATCATCGCGGTATCGCTGGCGCTGGGCCTGGGTGTGGCCCAAGTGCCGGAATTCCTGGCGCACATGCCGGGCGCGCTGCGCAACGTTCTGGAATCGGGCGTGGCCACCGGGGGTATCTGCGCGCTGGTGCTGAACTGGTTCCTGCCGGCCGCGCCTGCGGCTCGCCAGTAAGCCGCGCCCGCTTAGAGGTCGAAGCGGTCCACGGCACGCCGACGTTCGTTGTCGTCGCGCATGTCGTAGGCCGCCGTGGTCTGGATGTTGGTGTGGTGCGCCAGTTTCTGGGCGATCGACAGGTCGTGCTCCTCGATCACCCGAGTAATGAACGAGCGGCGGAAATCGTGGGGCATGATCTTCACGCCGACCTGAGCACCGCGCTGCCGGGCGATGTAATAGATGGCGTGTTTGGTGATGCGCTCGCGCGTGATGTGCGCGCCGCGGCGGATTCGGTTGAAGAGGAAGTCGTCGTCCGCCTGACCGGCCGGCAGTTGGCTGCGGCGGAACGCCAGCCAGGTCTGCAAGTGGGTAAAGGCCCAGCTGGGCGCGTACTTGATCAGCTCCTTGTTGCCCTTGCCTACGACCCGCAGGCTGCGCTCGGCGAAGTCGACCTGGGTCAGGTCCAGGTTGACCGACTCCGACTTGCGCATGCCCGAGCCGTACAGAATGGCGATCACAGCCGCATCGCGCAGGCCCTGGGGCCGCGGATCGCTGGCGCAGACTTCCATCAGGTCGCGGATCAGACTGCGCTTGAGGTTGCGACCATTACCCAGGCGCGTGCCCTGCATGGGCTTGACCGAGCGGATCTTGAGCAGGTGATCCTGGTCGATCAGGCTCAACCGCCAGGCTTCGTTCATGACGCCGCGCACAGCGTTGACGTAGATCGAGGTGGTGTTGGGCGCATAACCGTCTTCGCGCAGCGCGGCCACCAGCGAGGTGACATGTCCCGGCTCCAGCAGGTGCCAGGGGACCTCGCGGATATCGGCGTCCTCGAAGCCGAGGCGGTCGGCGGCGTCCTGCAATACATATTGCATGGTCGTACGGCTGGACGGCATCAGCCGGGCGAGGTATTGCAACAGAGGGTTTTGCAGATCAGACAAACCGTGGGGATCCTTTAGAGCGTCGAGGTGAACACCGAACATTCTAACACCCGCATCCCTGCCTGACCTGCACGCCGTCACCCGGTCGGGTTTGATCAGAAGTTGTCGCGCAGTGCCTGCAGGCCGCCTTGATAGACGCCGTCGAAGATTTCCACGGCCTCGGCGTCGGAAATACCTGCCGGGGTGAATCGACCGCCCCACTCCACGCGACTGTTGCCGGCGTCCATTTCGATCACCTTGAGGGTGGCGAGGTAGTCGGTCACCGGGAACGGACCTTCGGTGATCGAATAGCTGTAGGTGCGCGCCGCGTTGTCGTAGCTTTCCAGGCGCTCGACGATGACCGTGCCATCCACCGTGGTCAGGTGACGCAACCGGCCATGCTCCTGGGCTTCGCTGTGCTGGATCATCGGCAACCACTGGGCCAGGGAATTGAACCCGGCCACCAGGTTCCAGACCTGATCGGCCGATGCCGGAATGTCGATGCTCGCTTGCGTGCTTGCCATGTCATGGCTCCTGTCGATGAGGTGGGGTACAACGGTAGCGAGGGTTCGAGTGCGCAGCAAGCCGTTAGTGCCTTCGTTCTTGCCTTCGATGGTGCCGCCAGTGCGGCTGGGGCAGCGCACCGGGCTGGGGCGCGAGCAACGGAAACATGGCGCCGAAGCGTTGTCCCATGCAAGCCAACCCGGCCTGAACCCGTTCGTCGAAGGGGCGTTTGCAGCGTCATGAGAATCATCGAAAAGACCGGCGCCCAAGTGCGCACCCTCTCCCCTGCGGAGCAGCAGTTGGTGACCGAGTTCGCCGAAGGCCGCAGCGAAGGTCCGAAGCTGCTGCAGGCCAACCAGTGGCTGATGAAGGTCCGCACCCAGGGCCAGTGGCTGGCGTGCGATTGCCGGCCCGGCACGCTGCCGGTGATGAACGTGACCCTCAACAGCAGTACCGGCACCCTGTTCCTGAAGAACAACCCTGGTACGGCCGAGCACGCACCAGGCTGCCCGTTCATCCATGACGAGCGCGAAAACCCGTCGGCGCGTGGGGACGACGCGCCACTGCCTGCCGCCTGGCTTCCTCCTGACGTGCCGCTCAAGCTGATAGGTGACTTTCGCGCACCTGCTACGCTGGGCGCTCCGGCGAACGCGCTGGCAGCGAGCCAGCGTCGGGAACAGCATCGGTTGCTGTCGTTGCTGCTGACCTTCATCGAAGCCTCCGGGCTCAACGTGTATGCCACGCACTTGAAAAAGGACCTGAGCCGCCAGTTCTCTGATCTGCGCGCCGTGGCCACGCGTTACCCGCTGATCGATCGGGTGCCGGCGAGCAACTATCTGGAGACCCGCATCGACATGAAGCACATGATGATGCTCAAGTCGCGTCTGAAGGACTCCACCGCGTTCATCGGGCAGCGTCGCTACGGGCTGCTGCTCGATTGCGTGGCAGATGTGGTGGGCCGCAAGGTGATCACCGACCGCAGCAGCGCCGGGTTCGACTTTCAGGGTCATCATCTTCTGTGGGGCGGGGCGCGCAGCAGCGGGCCGTTGCTGGCACTGGCGCTGTACTCGCCGGCCACCGCTGGCAGTCAGTTCTACGAGATGGTCCATGTGGCCACGGTGCCGGTGCTGACCCGCGGGCATTTGTTCCCGGTGTTCCGCGACGAGGAGCGGGAGCCATTGAAGATGCTGGTGTCGCTGATCGACTGGATGGCCAGCAAGGGCGTCAAGGTGGTGATGCGCCGACCGGTGATCGGCGCCATGGTGATGGATGAGCTGGTGCTCAGTTCGGACCTGGACCGCGTGCTGTCGGTCTCGCTGATGAAGGAGCCGCTGGGCCCGGAGCCCAGCTCCGAGACCTTCAAGCGTCTGGCCGACTTCAAGAGCCTGGACACCTTCCGCAAGTACGTGGCCGGTTTCTTCATGCGCGAGCGGGATTGACCGTCGGCAGCGGATTCGCTGCTAGCGGCGCAGTTGCCAGAGCAGGGCGATATCCCGGGCGCGAGCGCTGAGCAGCTCACCTGCATCGCTGCAGGCCTGCTCCAGGGTCATCGGCCCGGAGGCCAGGGAAAAGGCGGCGTCGATCCCGTGGTTGTAAAGCTCTTGGTAACCCTCGCCCAGCGTGCCGGCCAACACCACCACCGGGACGCCTGCGTCGCGCGCGATGCGCGCGACACCGAAGGGCGTTTTTCCCCGCAGGGTCTGCGCATCGAATCGCCCTTCCCCCGTGATCACCAGATCGGCACCTTCCACAGCCTGGGCGAGGCCGACCAGTTGCGCCACGACCTCGACGCCTGGGCGAAACGAGGCGTCGAGAAACGCCTTGGCCGCGAAACCCATGCCGCCGGCCGCTCCGCACCCCGGCAGGTTGCGGTGATCGTGGCCCAGAAGTGGTGCGCAGTGATCGGCAAAGTGGTCCAAGGCTTTATCCAGGGCCAAGACCTGTTCGGGCGTGGCGCCTTTCTGCGGACCGAAGATATGCGAGGCGCCATGCGGGCCGCACAAGGGGTTGTCGACATCGGCCGCGACTTCGAACTGCACGTCGGCCAGGCGCGGATCGAGGCCGCTGATATCGAGCGCGCTCAGGTTCGCCAATGCCAGCCCACCACGCGGCAAGTCGGCGCCTTGGGCGTCGGTCATACGCAAACCCAGCGCGCAGAGCATGCCGGTGCCCGCGTCATTGGTGGCGCTGCCGCCGATGGCGAGAATGACACGCTGCGCGCCGGCTTCCAGCGCGGCAGCAATCAGCTGTCCAGTGCCGTAGGTGCTGCTGGCGCAGGCATCGCGCTGCTGCCGTTCGACCAACTGCAATCCGCTGGCTTCGGCCATCTCGATGATTGCGGTACGTTCGGCCGACAGCCAGCCCCAATGCGCTTCGGTGGGCTGGCCCAGGGGGCCTTCCACGGTGAGGCTGCGCAGCTCGCCCTGACAGGCGGCCATGATGGCCTGCATGGTGCCTTCGCCGCCATCGGCCATGGGCCGTTCGACGAGTTGCGCATCGGGGAGCGCCTGGCGCATTCCGCGGGCAATGGCCGAAGCCACATCGGCGGCGCTGAGGCTGTCCTTGAATGAGTCAGGTGCGATAACGATCTTCATGGCCGTTCTCCAGTTCTTGTACGTCCATGCTGCCAGTTTCACCGCGCCGGCGCGACTCCCGCAGGAGCGGTCATCGGCCGCGAAAGGCGTGATGCGGTGTGGCTGGTACACCGCTGTGCCCTTTTCGCGGCCACGGACCGCTCCTACGCAGAGTGTTGTCGGGCTTGACCTTCCCATGATGGGAAGGGTCAAAGTCGAGGCTTGGAATGGAAGGAGGATGTGGGCATGGCGGCGAATGAAGGAGCGATCGAGCTGGGCATTCAGGGGATGACCTGTGCGTCCTGCGTGGGTCGGGTCGAGCGGACACTGAGCAAGGTGCCCGGGGTAACGGCGGTGGCGGTCAATCTCGCCACCGAGCGCGGCCGGGGGGAAGGCGATAGCGCGCTGGACGTGCAGGCACTCATCGCTGCCATCGACAAGGCTGGCTACAGCGCCAGACTGATCGAACACACCCACGAGGAGCTTGATCGAGCCAGCCAGGAACACCTGGACGACGCCACCCGCCTACGGCGCGACCTGCGCGGGTCGGTAGCGCTGTCGCTGCCCGTGGTAATCCTGGAAATGGGCACGCACCTGATACCCGGTTTTCACGCCTGGCTCGACCAGCACCTCGCTCAGCAGAGTAACTGGCTGCTGCAGTTCGCCCTGACCACCTTGGTGCTGCTCATCTGTGCCAAACGCTTCTACGTCAAAGGCGTCCAGACGTTGCTGCGCGGTGCGCCGGACATGAACTCGCTGGTCGCGGTGGGCACCCTCGCCGCCTACGGCTTTTCCCTGGTATCGACGTTCGCGGCCCACGTGCTACCCCCTGGCACGGCGACGGTCTACTACGAAGCGGTGTGCGTGATCATCTGCCTGATCCTGCTGGGTCGCACCTTGGAAGCCCGCGCCCGTGGCCGTACTTCCCAGGCGATCAAGCGCCTGTTGAACCTCCAGCCACAGACCGCCTGGGTGCAACGCCAAACTGGGCTGATGGAAGTCCCGCTGGCGCAATTGGTGCAGGGTGACGTAGTGCAGGTACGCCCCGGCGAGCGGATCGCGGTGGACCGCAGCGTAGTGGCAGGCGACAGCTTCGTTGACGAATCGATGCTCACGGGTGAACCCATGCCGGTCCGCAAGCTGCGCAACGACAACGTCGTCGGTGGCACGCTGAACCAGAACGGTACGCTGCAGATACAGGCGACCGCGCTGGGCAGCGCCAGCCTGCTCGCCCGTATCGTCGCCATGGTCGAACAGGCTCAGGGCAGCAAGTTGCCGATCCAGGCGCTGGTTGACCGGGTGACGCTGTGGTTCGTGCCGGTGGTCATGGCTCTGGCGCTGGCCACTTTCGTCGGTTGGTACTGGCTGGGCCCTCAGCCCGCGCTGGGCATGGCGCTGGTGCATGCCGTGGCAGTGCTGATCATCGCCTGCCCCTGTGCGATGGGCCTGGCAACGCCCACCTCGATCATGGTCGGCACCGGTCGCGGCGCCGAACTGGGCATTCTGTTGCGCAAGGGCGAGGCGCTGCAGCGGCTCAAAGAGGCACGTGTGGTCGCACTGGACAAGACCGGCACGCTCACCGAAGGCCAGCCGCGCCTGACCGACCTGCAGCTTGCACCTGGCTTCACCCGCGAAGGGCTGCTGCCACTGCTGGCAGCGGTCGAGGTACTTTCCGAGCATCCGCTGGCCCTGGCCATCGTGGCGGCGGCACAGGAGGAACAGCTGACCTGGTCTCAAGCGCAGGACTTCCAGGCGCACACCGGCTACGGCGTCAGCGCCACGGTGGATGAGCAAAACGTTGCAATCGGTGCCGAGCGCTACATGGCGCAACTGGGTGTGGATACTGCGGCGTTCGCCAGCGCCGCGCACGCGCTGGCCGAACACGGCAAGACCCCACTGTATGCCGCAGTGGATGGCCACCTGGCTGCAGTCATCGCCGTGGCAGACACCCTCAAGCCCTCTACCCAGGCTGCGATTCAGACGCTGCATGCACTGGGCCTGAAAGTGGCGATGATCTCAGGGGATGACCGCCGCACCGCCCAGGCCATCGCCGCCCAGTTGGGCATCGATCATGTGGTGGCCGAGGTGCTGCCCAAGGGCAAGGTGGACGCCGTTCAGGCCTTGCAGCGCGAGTATGGCCTGACGGTCTACGTAGGCGACGGCATCAACGATGCGCCGGCACTGGCCCAGGCCGATGTCGGCATGGCCGTGGGCAATGGCACGGACATCGCCATCGAGGCGGCGGATGTGGTGCTGATGTCGGATAATCTGGGCTCGGTGGCCACCGCCATCGCGCTGTCGACGGCGACCCTGAACAACATTCGTCAGAACCTGTTCTGGGCCTTCGTGTACAACGCTGCCCTCATCCCCGTGGCTGCGGGGCTGCTCTACCCGATCAACGGGCTGACCCTGTCGCCGCAATTCGCGGCGGGGGCCATGGCCTTGTCGTCGGTCTTCGTGCTGGTCAATGCGCTGCGGCTCAAAGGCTTTCAGCCGCCCGCCGCGCGGTCATAGGCGCTGCCGGTCGATGCCATTGGCCGCACGCAGGATATCCGCCATGACCGCAAGGGCGATTTCGGCGGGTGTCTTGCTGCCCAGGTTCAGACCGATGGGGGGCTGGATACGCTGCTGCGCATCGGCGCCCAGACCGCCGATGCGCTGAAGGCGCTCGAAACGCTTTTCACTGGTGCGCATCGGGCCCATGGCACCGATGTAGAAGGCTGGTGTGCGTACCGCTTCGAGCAGGGTCAGGTCGTCGAGTCGAGGGTCGTGGGTCAACGCCACCACGGCTGTCGCCGAATGGCAGCCGCCTTCGGCGATGAACACCGCGGGCAAGACTTCATGGACCTGCACGCCTGGCAGGTCGAGACGGGCCAGGACTTCGGGGCGTGGTTCGCAGAGGATCACTTCGTAGCCCAGGCTCAAGGCGAACCCGGCACAGAACTCGGCCACCGGCGACAGGCCGGCCAGGATCAGGCGCTGTACGGCGCCGATGCGGATGCGGATTTCTTCGTCGTTCACCAGCACACGCGCATCGCCCATGCTCCCGGGGCTAATGCTGCGTTGATCGCTTCCGGGTACGACCTGGCGAGCCACCAGCTGGCCGCCGGCGAAGGCGTGTTCCACCTGTTGCAGGTGCTCCCGCGTCGCGTCACCGGGCGTGAGGTATTCCACTAGCACATCCAGAACGCCGCCGCAGGG
This sequence comes from Pseudomonas sp. RIT-PI-a, assembly GCF_001187875.1. NCBI lineage: Bacteria > Pseudomonadati > Pseudomonadota > Gammaproteobacteria > Pseudomonadales > Pseudomonadaceae > Pseudomonas > Pseudomonas sp. RIT-PI-a. Next base: position 638,466 of record NZ_LGIR01000011.1, on the reverse strand, counting down.
CAGCGCCATGGTCGGCGCCAGGCCGCCGTCGCCGTAGCGCACCACCTGATTGACCGGTGTGAAAAATCCGGCGGCGACGCGCTCCAGAAAATCGTCTTCCACACAGCCACCCGACAACGAGCCGCAATGTTCGCCATTATCCAGAGCGACCAGCATAGCCCCCGGCCCGCGTGGCGCCGAACCGAAGGTCGACAATACCGTGCACAGCCATACGCCCCGGCCCTGGCCAAGCCAGGCCTGGGCCTGTTGTATGACTTGCAGATCAAGCTGCTTCATCGATGGACACCCGTCATGATCCTGCGCAATTCCCCGGCGCCCTGCCCTGCGGCGCTGCTCTGGTGCAACAGACCGCAGGCAGGGGGCAATAGTTTTCCGGGTATGGCGAAAGCATGGCGGCCATCCTTGCAGGCACCCGACCGCAGCCGGGCACTCGCATCACTGCCCGTACGACTAGGAACCGCGATAGGTGCTGAAGCCGTAGGGGCTGAGCAGCAACGGGATGTGGTAGTGCTGCTCGGTGTTCTTGACCTCGAAGATCACCGGAATTTCCGGGAAGAACGTGTCATGGCCAACCTTGCGGTAGTAGTCGCCAGTCTTGAACACCACGCGGTATTCGCCCGCAGCGAACGGGCGCTGCTCTGGGAACAGCTCGGCGATGCGCCCTTGCTCGTTGGTAACGCCCTTGCCCAGTGCTTGCCACTGGTTGCCCTGATGCTGCTCCAGGGTCACTTCGATACCGGCCGAGGGCACGCCGGTTTCCAGGTTCAGTACGTGGACGCTCAGGGGATTGGCAGCCATCGCCAGGCCGGACAACGAGGCCAAGCTGATGGCCAGAAGAGTCTTTTTCAACATGGTGCAGCGCTCCTTCAAGGGTGAATGGCCAGACCGACGGATTCGGTGGCCTTGATTGCACAGGCTTCGTCCTGCTCGGCGCCGCCGGCGCCGGCAATGCCAACGGCGCCAACCAACTGCGTGCCCTCGTAGACCGGCACGCCGCCGCCTAGCAGCAGCAACTGCCCAAGGGAAGTCAGGTTGGCGGCTTCGGGGTTGTTGCGGGCGCGTTCGGCAAAGGCCCGGGTCGGGGTCTTGGTCGAGAGTGCGGTGTAGGCTTTCAACCGCGCCGCTTCGGTGTTGTGCGGGCCCACCGCGTCGCCGCGCTGCTGGACGATGACGTTGCCGCCACGGTCCAGGACCGCCACCGCGGCCACGCAGCCACTGCCGTTGGCCAGTCGCTGGGCGGTTGCCAGGTCCAGGTCCGGATGCTGGGCCAGCGCCGCATGGGCTTGCGTGGCCAGCAGGCAGCTCAGGGTGAATGTCATGCAAAGGGCTTTCATCGGGCTTCTCCGTGATCAGTGGCAACCACGTTAACAAGCACGCCCCGACAGAACCCCGTCGCAGGGATTACAACTTTGTAATAGGCAATCGGGCGGCGGAGGCCTAGCCTATGCGCGGGTACAGGAGCTGAACGATGCGTGTGTTGCTGGTTGAAGATGAAGCGAAGACGGCGAACTTTCTCGCCAAGGGGCTGGGTGAATCCGGCTTTTCGGTAGACGTGGCGCTCAACGGGCTGGATGGACGCTATCTGATCGAACAACAGGCGTATGACCTGGTGATTCTCGATGTCATGCTGCCCGGCCTGAACGGCTGGCAACTGCTCAAGCTGATCCGCCAGCGAGGCGAGACACCGGTGCTGTTCCTCACCGCCAAGGACGCCATCGAAGACCGTGTGCGCGGGCTGGAGCTGGGCGCCGACGACTACCTGGTGAAGCCGTTCGCCTTCGCCGAGCTGCTGGCGCGGGTGCGCACGCTGTTGCGTCGGGGCGCGGTACGCGAGGTCGAGCACTACCAGGTGGCGGATCTGGTGGTGGACGTGCTGCGCCGTCGAGTCAGCCGCGGTGGACAGCGCATCAGCCTGACCAACAAGGAGTTCGCCTTGCTGCACATGCTGATCAGCCGGCCCGGCGAGGCGCTCTCGCGCACATTGATCGCGTCCCAGGTGTGGAACCTGAATTTCGACAGCGACACCAACATGGTCGAGGTAGCGATACGCCGCCTGCGCGCCAAGGTGGACGATTCGTTCATGCCCAAGCTGATCCATACCGTGCGCGGCGTCGGCTATCGGCTGGAGCACCAGGATGAGTGAACGCCGCCATTCTCTGGCCTGGCGGCTGGCGCTGGCCGTGGCGGTGGTCTGCACGCTGGCGATGAGTGCGGTCGCGGTGTTTCTGTATCGCTCGCTGGCGGCCGAGATTGCCTACCGCGACGACCTCGCCCTGCTGGGTCGGCTCGAGCAGGTCCGCACCCTGCTCCACGACAGCGACAGCCTGGGCGTCCTGCAGCAGCGCCCTCAGTTGTACCAGAACATGCTTGGCAATCAGGAGAGCGTGCTGCGGGTGCGTCGCGCAGATGGCAGCCTGGTGTTCGAAATCAACCCCCATGGCGAAACACTGGGCGATCCGCCACGCATCGGTGTGAGTCAGCAGCCGAGCCGGACCGACATTCGTCAGGACCGTAACGCCTTGTTGCTGGCCGGTGACGCGGTCGGTCCGGCGGGCGAAGCGTTGACGGTAATGGTTGGCAAACGCCTGCACGAACGCGAAGCGATCCTGGCCAGCTATCGGCTGCGTCTGTACCTGGCCGTGGCGGCGGGCGCCTTGCTGGCCTGGATCATCGGTCTGCTGCTGGTACGACGGGCGCTGACACCCTTGCGCGATATGGCCGACGCACTGGCCCTCATCGATCTGCGCAATCTGCATCGACGGCTGGCCGATACCGCCGCGCCCCTGGAATTGCAGGCGCCCCTCCAGGCGCTCAATGGCATGCTGGCGCGGCTCGAACAGGGTTTCGAACGGCTCTCACAATTCTCGGCCGATCTGGCCCACGAAATTCGCACCCCGCTGCACACGCTGCTGGCCAGCACGGGCCAGGCCCTGAACCAGCCCCGCAGTTCGGATGAATACCGTGAATTGCTCGGTTCCAACATCGAGGAGTACGAGCGTCTGAACCGCATGGTGGAAAACCTGCTGTTCCTGGCCCGTGCCGACCACGGGCAGCGCCCGGTGCACCTGCAGGCCATCGACCTTGCTCATCTGGGCGAAGAGCTGTGCGACTACTTCCAACTCCTAGCCGACGAGCGCGGTGCATGCCTTGAGCATTCGTTGCATGGGACGTTGAACACCGACCTGCAACTGCTGCAACGGGCCTTGGGCAATCTGCTCGCCAACGCGGTGCGCCACGCCAAGCCCGGCACGACTGTGCGGTTGAGCCGACACGATGACGCGGCGTTCGTGCGCCTGTGCGTGCGCAACGAAGGTGACACCATTGCGCCCGAGCATCTGCCGAGGTTGTTCGATCGCTTCTTCCGCATCGACCCGGCACGCACGGAGCCTGGCGACTCCGGTGGCCTGGGGCTGGCCATCGTGCAGTCGATCATGACGTTAGTGAACGGCAAGGTGAGTGCGTCCAGTGACGACGGCGTGACGACCTTTACCTTGAGCTTCCCAAATGCAGGCGCTGTGCAGCTTGATTCCTACGTTGATAGCGACCCTTCATCGGCGTGATTGAAAAAATCTCTGAGCATTCCGGTTCACAGCGCGGTCGATTCAATTAGTGGTTACAAACCCTATCCCGCAAACCTGTACCAGGAGATTTCAAATGGCCGTTGCCAATGTGAAACAGGAACTCAAGACCGTATCGTCCGTCAAGGCCAAGGCCGAGAAAGGCGAAGGCGCCCGCTTGCAGAACCAAGCTGAAGTTGGTCAGGAACTGGCAGTGCTGCTGTCTGACGTCTTTGCGCTGTACTTCAAAACCAAGAACTACCACTGGCACATGAAAGGCTCGCATTTCCGCGACTATCATCTGCTGCTGGAAGAGCAAGCCACCCAGATCTACGCCATCACTGACCTGATTGCCGAGCGCGCCCGCAAGATCGGCGAGCCGACTGTCCGCTCGATGGAGCAGATGGTGCAACTCAAGCGTCTGGCCAGCAGCGAAGCTGCCGACCTGTCGCCGGAAGACATGCTGACCGAGCTGCATGACGACAACCAGTCCCTGGCTGCCTACATGCGCACTACCCATGGCGTCACCGACGAAGCCAACGACCTGTCCACCACCAGCCTGCTGGAAGAGTGGATCGACCAGGCCGAAGAGCGTGCCTGGTTCCTGGGTCAGACCGTCGGCAAGTGATTGCGACGGTGCAACTGTGATGCCGGCAACGCCCTGTTGCCGGTCATTCAGTGAGCGTGAGCGTGGTCAGGTGCATTCAGCGCCCTGGCCACGGCGTTCACTTCCAGCGTTTCTTCCTCTCCCTGTGCATTCTTGATCTTCAGGGTCAATGGCACTGCATCACCCTCTTTCACCTGCTTGACCAAGCCCATCAACATCACGTGATAGCCGTTGGCATCGAACACGACCGGTTCGCCTGCGGGTAGACTGACTTCGTCCACCGGCAACATGCTCATCACGTCGCCTTTCATGGTCGACTGGTGGATCTGCGTGTCCTTGGCAGCCGGTGACTGCACGCTGAGCAAGGTGCTGTCCGAATCCGCCGTCAGCGTCATGAATGCGCCGGTGGCCGGCTGGCCTGGAACCGTGGCACGTGCCCAGGCATCTTCCACGGTGGTTTGGGCCATGGCATAGCCGGAGAGGCTCAGGGCGACTGCCAGGAAGGTGGATTGGCGCAGGGCTTTCAAAGTGGCAACGGGTTTCATCAGCAGACTTCCATTACGGTGAGCAGGTCCTCGGCGCACTCTTGTGCGGTGAGGGAATGGGACAGACCCAGGCGCAGCACGCCACGAGAGTCATAGACGTAACTGGTCGAGGTATGGGAGATGGTGTAGGTATCCCCTACCGGGACCTTTTCGTAGAACACCTTGAACTCCTTCGCCACCTCGGCAGTTTGTTCAAGCGTACCGCGCAGGGCCACGAAGGTGGGGTCGAAGAGTTTGACGTAGGCGTCCAGCACTTCCGGCGTGTCGCGTTCGGGGTCCAGGGTGATGAAGATCACCTGCAGGCGGTCACCGTCGCGGCCCATGAGTTTCTTGGCCTGGACCGCACGCGCCAAGGTGGTCGGGCAGACGGCCGGGCACTGGGTGAAACCGAAGAACACCATGGGCATCATGCCGCGGAAGCTGGACAGGGTCTTTTCGTTGCCCTGCGGGTCCTTGAGCCGGAAGGTGCGGCCAAGGATCTCGTTGCTCAGGTCCTTGCCGTACTTGAACGACAGCGTATTGCTGTCGCCACATCCGGCCAGCGCACCGAGACCGAGAATGCCCATGCCGGCGAGTACTCGGCGGCGGGTCGGGAAATCGTTCATGCCATATCGCCCTCTGAAGAGGGCCGCAGTTTAAGGTCCACAGCGGCGCTTGGGCACTGCAACCTGTCACATTTTGTTTAATCGCGGACGCTCAGGCATACCGTGCCATGCCCTTCGCGGTCCGTGGCCGCGAAAAAGCACCCCGGTCACTCAGGCCTCTACCTAAAAAACCGACCAGCCGATCCGCTCGCTGAGCAGCTCCAGTGCAGCCATGCCGGCCAGCGAGTTGCCCGCCGGGTTGAGTTCCGGGGACCAGACGCACACCGTGAACTGCCCCGGCACCACCGCGACGATGCCGCCGCCTACCCCGCTCTTGCCTGGCAACCCGACGCGGTAGGCGAAGTTGCCCGCCTCGTCGTACAGCCCGCTGGTGGCCATGATCGAGTTGACCTGCTGGGTCTGGCGCCGGGTCAGTACCTGCTCGCCACTGTGTTTGCAGTAGCCGTCGTTGGCCAGGAAGCAGAAGGCGCGGGCCAGATCGACGCAGTCCATGCGCAACGCGCAGTGGCTGAAATAGCTGCGCAGCACCGCCTCGACATCGTTGTGGAAGTTGTCGAACGACTTCATCAGGTAAGCCATGGCCGCATTGCGCGCCCGGTGCTGGTATTCCGATTCCGCCACCCGGCCATCGACGATCACCTGAGGGTTGCCCGACAACCGCCGCGCCAGGTCACGCATCGACAGCGCAGGGGCGGCGAAGCGCGACTGGTTGATGTCGCAGATCACCAGCGCACCGGCGTTGATGAACGGGTTGCGCGGCCGACCCCGTTCGAACTCCAGCTGCACCAGGGAATTGAACGGCTGCCCGGACGGCTCGTGACCCAGTCGTTGCCAGATGTCTTCACCCGAGTGGCCGATCGCCTGGACCAGGCTGAACACCTTGGAAATGCTCTGAATGGAAAACGGCGTGTGGGCATCGCCGGCGCTGAACACTTCGCCATCGTTGCCGTACACGGCGATACCCAGTTGCGCGGCGGGCACATCGGCCAACGCCGGAATGTAATCGGCCACCTTGCCTTGTCCGATCAGAGGGCGGACGGCATCCAGTATTTCAACCAAAAGCGCTTGCATCGGGCTACTCGCATCAAGGGATCAAGCCGTAGACGGCGGCACTTGCAAACGCATCACAGATCCGCTCTGTCGGGGGTGGCGGTGCATCTGCCGGACCGTGGTGCACCCTTCGCGGGCAGAGGGCTCGCCGCCCGCCCCGGTCCCACAGGATCGCCACCACACTTTGTGGGAGCGGGCTCTGCCCGCGAAGAAGTCAACGCGGTGCATCTGCTGGACTTCAATAGCCAGCATCACGCTCAGCGATACCCCCGCGCCTGAAGGTCGAACAGTTCGGCGTAACGCCCCGCCTGGGCCATCAGTTGTTCATGGTTGCCGCGCTCCAGCACCCGGCCCTGTTCCAGAACAACAATATGGTCGGCATTGCGCACACTCGAGAAGCGGTGCGAAATCAACAGGGTCATGCGGCCCTTGGCGTACTCGCGGAAATGCTCGAACACCGCCGCTTCGGCGCTGGCGTCCAGTGCTGCGGTGGGCTCATCGAGAATCAGAATGTCGGCATCGCGCCGCATGTACGCCCGGGACAGCGCCAGCTTCTGCCATTGCCCACCGGACAGCTCCTGCCCACCCGCAAACCAGCGCCCCAACTGAGTGGCATAGCCGTGCTCCAGACGCTCGATAAACGGCTCGGCCGTGCCCTGCACCGCCGCCTCGCGCCAGCGCTGGGTGTCATCGAACGCACGGGTGTCACCCACCCCGAGGTTTTCCCCGACGCTGAACTGATAGCGGATGAAATCCTGGAAGATCACCCCGATTCGCTGACGCAGCGCTTCTTCCTGCCAGTCCTGCAGATCGCTGCCGTCGAGCAGGATGCGCCCCTCGTCCGGCCGGTACAAACGTGTCAGCAGCTTGATCAAGGTGGTCTTGCCTGAACCGTTCTCACCCACCAGCGCCAGGCTCTTGCCCGGCATCAGGTGCAGGTCGATACCCTGCAAGGTGGCGCGGTTGGCGCCTGGATAGCGAAAGCCCAGCCCTTCACAGCGCAGGCCGTCGCCCGGCTTCACGCCCTGAGTGAGATCGCCCCGAGTGGCCTGCACCGGGTAGGCCAGATAGTCATACAGGTCCGCCAGGTACAAGCCGTCTTCGTACAAGCCGCCGATCGCCGTAAGGCTGCTGCTGACCGCGCTCTGCCCCTGCTTGAACAACACCAGGTACATAGTCATCTGCCCCAGGGTGATATGACCGTTCACTGTGTCAATGACGATCCAGCCATACGCCAGATAGAACGCCGTCGTGCCCAATAGACCCAGCACGAAACCCCAGCCGTCCCGGCGCAAGGTCAGGCGGCGGTCCTCGGCATACAGCTTGGTGAAGGTGTCGCGATAGCGCTGCAGCAAGAGCGGCGCGAAGCCGAACAGCTTCACCTCCTTGATGTAGCCCTCGTGGGAAAGCAGTGTTTCGATGTAGTTCTGTCGACGGGTTTCCGGTGCGCGGCGGCTGAACAGGCGGAAGGCATCGCCGGAAAAATGCGCTTCGGCAAAGAACACCGGCAATGCGCCGATCACCAGGATCACCAACGCCCAAGGCGAGAAATGCACCAGCAACACACCGAAGCTGACCAGGGAAATCAGGTTCTGCACCAACCCCAGCGACTTGCTCACCAGCGCCAGCGGTCGCGTGGACGCTTCACGGCGAACGCGCACCAGCTTGTCGTAGAACTCCGAGTCCTCGAACTGCATCAACGAAAGCGTCTGGGCTTTCTCCAGAATCAGTGTGTTGACCTTCTGTCCCAGCTGGACACGCAGCAGCGCCTGTTGCACCGAGAGGCCGCGCTGCGCTGCGGCCAGCAGTGCCAGCACACCGGCTTCCATCAGGACATAGCGCAACACCGGCCACAGCGGCGCAGCGCCGGTCTGCTGGTGCAGTTGCATGGCTGATACCACTGCATCGACGATGCGCTGGCCCAGCCAGGCCGCCAGTGCCGGCAGGATACCTGCGGCTAGCGTGGCGATTACCAGCCCAAGCAGCAGGCCGGGTGAAGTCGCCCAAACCAGTTGCAAGGCACGTCGGGCCTGGCCCAGAAAATTCTTCAGGCGAGAGAAGTCGAGCATCGACAAAAGCGTTCCTTGAACAAGATATATGGCCGCAGCCATGACACAATTTACCTTCCAGCCCAGAGTCGACAGCTGTGTGGCGGACTTATTCCAGGTACCCATGGTCATTTAACGGATGAATGCATTCAAATCCATTGCTCTACCCTTCTGGTTGCGCCGCGTGCTGCGGCCGTTGCTCGATCCCTACCGTCGTTACCGGCACGCGCGCCTGATCCACGCCGCACGCATCGTCGCCGCCTTGCTGGTGTCCATTCTGCTGACCAGTGGCTTCAACCTGCCCCACGGCGAGTGGGCATCGGTCACCCTGCTGATCGTCATCGGCGGGCTCCAGCACCATGGCAATATCGGCAAGAAATCGGTGGAACGTGCCTACGGCACCCTCATCGGCGCCGCGCTCGGGCTGGCCGTGGTAGCCCAGCAGAACTACTTTGAACTGCCCATCGTCACTTACCTGCTGATGTCGGTGGCCTGCGGCTTCTTCGCCTACCATGCGATCGGCAAGGGTGGCTACACGGCGCTGTTGTCGGCCATCACGTTGTTCATCGTCGCCGGTCATGGCGACAATCCGATCACCGACGGCCTGTGGCGCACCGTCGACATCCTCATCGGCATCGCCCTGGCCCTGGCGTTTTCGTTCGCCCTGCCGCTTTACGCCGTGTATTCCTGGCGCTACAACCTGGCCACCGGGTTGCGCGGCTGCGCGACCATTCATAGTCGGATCGTCAGTGGCCAGCAGGTGTCAGCCGATGAACACCTCAAGCTGATGGCCAAGCTCAACGCGAACATGGTCCAGCTGCGCTCGCTGCTGCCGTCGGTGTCCAAGGAAGTGAAGATCTCCATGACCGAGCTGGACGCGATCCAGGGTCATTTCCGCATGTGCCTGAGCACTCTTGAAATCCTCGCCAACCTGCGCCCCAGCGGGACCGACCGCAACGCCATGGCGCAATTGCAGCAGTGCCTGAGCGGTGAGCACCGGCACATTCGTCGGCAACTGGTGGGCATGGCCCGCGCCTTGCGCGATGGTGCCACCGAACGGCTGGAGCGCAACTACGCCAGCGCCGATGCGGACGCGCCCAACGTGGTACCCGGTGAGCTGATCGGGTATCGCCTGCTGACGCTGCAATTGGTCAATAACCTCGACGGGCTGCAGCAACGATTGGCCAAGACCGCGAGCCGCTGGAAGATCTGATACGGCGCGCGCGAGGTGCCGCGCGATGGAACTCCCTCAGCGTGGCCAGCCTCAAACCTTGCATGGGGCAAGAGCGATGGCCACTCCGGTCCATCCCGCCATTTCGAGGTCGCGCATGAACATCGATAAATTGAGTAGCCACGTCAACAATGGCGAAATCCACGAAGTGAACCTGGTTTCCATGGAAGGTGGCTCCTACGTATTGCACGCCATCCTGGAGGGTGTGTCCCAGCCGGTGGCCAGTGACAATGGCGCAACGATTCACGTCGCCTCGGTCGAGGAAGCACGCAAAGTGCTGGCCGGTGTCGCCGACATCAAGTTGTTCCTGGTGCAGGGCAACGCTCATGACGAGATGATCGGCAACCCCGAGGAAGGCAACCACATCATGCGCGAAGAAATCCCCCTGCGTTCCAGCCTGTAATCATCACCCCTGTAGCAGCGGCGCAAGCCGCGTCGGCCACACCGCGTTCACACTGACCCGTTGCGCAGGCGGCCGACGCGGCTTGCGCCGCTGCTACAGGGGAAGGTGGAATTCTTTACTTCGGTGCAGTGCACTCATAGGATGACTGATCACAACAACAAAACCGAGGATCATTCATGCGTAAACATTTGCTTCTTGCCGCTGCCATTGGTTGCGCAGGCGGTATGGCTCAGGCCAACACCTTTGCCTATATCTCAAGCCCCGACGACGGCATGATCTCTCAATACCGCCTGGACGAAACCACCGGCTCCCTGACTCTGCTGCACCAGACCCCTGCTGGCGACAAGGTCAACCCCATGGCCCTCAGCCCCGATAACACGACCCTGTATGCCGCGCTGCGGGTCGAGCCCTTTCGAGTGATCGCTTACCGTATCGACCCCGGCACTGGCCAACTGACCGCCGCCGCCGAGGCACCGCTCGCTGCCAGCCTGGCGTACCTGAGCACCGATCGCAGCGGCCGCTACTTGATGGGCGCCTCCTACGGCGGCAACGTGCTCACCGTACAAGCCATCGATGCGGAGCATCGCCCGGCCAAGGAGAGCAAGGTCTACCCTACCGGCCCTTATGCCCACTCGGTGCGCAGCGACCCCAGCAACCATTTCGTCTACGCCACCTCGCTTGGGGATGAGAAGGTGATGCAGTTCTCCTTCGACCAGAAGAGCGGCGCACTGGAGCCCATCGGCCCTGCCCATGCGTCGGTGACAGCAGGTAGCGGCCCGCGGCACATCGCATTCGCGCCAGGAGGCAAGTTTCTCTACGTAGTGGGTGAGCTGAGCGGTACGGTCGACAGTTTTTCCATCGACTCGCAGACAGGCGCTCTGACCAAAGTGGCCCATGCCGAAGGCGTGCCCAAATCTCTGAATCTGGTACAGGGCGAAATCCGCAACGCGGCCAACAACGACCTCAAGGACGACCCTACCCCGCGGATCTGGGCGGCGGACATTCGCGTCTCGCCGGATGGTCAGTTGATCTACATCACCGAGCGCACCACCAGCTCCGTCTCGGCATTCAAGGCCGATCCGAACAGCGGTACGTTGAGCTTCCAGGGCAATTATCCGTTGCAGGAAAAACAACCGCGCAACATCGCCTTCTCACCCAGTGGACGTTGGTTGCTGGTGACCGGCGAGAAAGCCGACAAGGTGGGAAGTTATGCGGTGGGTGCGCAGGGTGCACTGACCCGCACCGCCGAGGCGCCTTCAGGCAAAGGCGCCCTGTGGATCGAGATGCTCAACCTGCCCGGCGTTTGAATCCAGGCATCAGGCGCGCAGACGGCCGAGCCATTCGACCACTGTGCGCCAGACGCAGATGCCCAGGAAATAAGCCGACATCAGGCTCCACAGCCCCATCGCTACCGGGTTGCTGGCCGGATGATTGAGGATCAGCACGAAGGTGCACAGCAGCCAGATCGAGGTCACGGCGATGTTGATCGCCATGAAGCGTCGGACCCGAAACGGGTGCAGGAACTTCATCTTGGTGACGGTCAGCAGGGCCAGACCGATCACGCTGAGCAGCGCCACCCACGGCGACGGCGAAATGATGTACATGCACAGCGCGACCACATTCCACGCCGCCGGGAATCCAACGAAGTAGTTGTCCTTGCTCTTCATGTTGACGTTGCAGAAGCAGAACAGCGACGACACCAGGATGATGCTGACGGTGATCAGCATGGTGAATTCGGGCAAGGGGATGTAGCGGTAGATGAACAGCGCCGGAATGAACACGTAGGTCAGGTAGTCGATCACCAGATCCAACGTGGAGCCGTCGAAGTGCGGCAGTACCGACTGGGTGTTGAGCTTGCGCGCCAGCGAGCCGTCGACGCCGTCCACCACCAGCGCCAGGCCCAGCCATAGCAGGCAGATCTTCGGCTGGCCATCGAAAAGCGCCAGTGTGGCAAGAAAGGCCAGCACCACGCCGGTGGCGGTGAAGCCGTGGGCGCCCCATGCTTTGAGCGTGGCCGAGGGTCTGATCAATATCACGGGGTGTTCTCCAGGAAGTAGACGGGCCAAGACAATCGCTGGCAGGTATCCACAGCATTGACCCGAAAGCGGCCTCTGTAAAAGGGTGGGCCGCAGCTATCGACCGGGCGTGTGGGGGTAAGGTTCACGACTCGGTCCCCGTAAGTGTCACAGGTAACGCGGTGCGCTGCCAAGCGATTCACTGCATTGGAGTTTTTCTGGCGACGGACGTTGACCGACGCGCAGCAGCCCGGAGTAAGATGAGACCAGTGTCGATCAGCCCCATGCCCAGGAGGAAACGGTTTTTCATCACCAGGACAAGCAGACCCGGCGCCCAGGCTTGAAAGACAGACAGCCTGGGGCCGGTGAAGTCGCTCATTATCCAGATGGGGCGGCCCGTGTGGCCGCGCTACAGTGCGTTAAGGGAATATAGAATGGCCCCAAGAAATGTGATCAATGCCTCGGTCAGCCCCAAGGGCAGCCTTGAAACCCTCTCCCAGCGTGAAGTCCAGCAACTCAGCGCCGCCGGTTCCGGCAGTACCTACACCCTCTTTCGCCAGTGCGCCCTGGCCATCCTCAACACCGGCGCCCATGTCGACAACGCCAAGACCATCCTCGATGCCTATCAGGATTTCGAGGTGCGCATCCACCAGCAGGACCGCGGTGTTCGCCTGGAACTGCTGAACGCTCCGGCCGACGCCTTCGTCGACGGCGAAATGATCGCCAGCACTCGCGAAATGTTGTTCAGCGCGCTGCGCGATATCGTCTACACCGAAAGCGAGCTGCACAGCCAGCGCATCGACCTGAGCGACTCCCAGGGCATCACCGACTACGTCTTTCATCTATTGCGCAACGCCCGCACCCTGCGAGCCGGTCTCGAGCCCAAGATGGTGGTGTGCTGGGGCGGCCACTCGATCAATTCGGACGAATACAAGTACACCAAGAAAGTCGGCCACGAACTGGGCCTGCGGAAATTGGACATCTGCACCGGCTGCGGCCCTGGCGTGATGAAAGGCCCGATGAAAGGCGCCACCATCGCCCATGCCAAGCAGCGCATGAGCGGCGGACGCTACCTGGGGCTGACCGAGCCGGGCATCATCGCGGCGGAAGCGCCGAACCCGATCGTCAACGAGCTGGTCATTCTCCCGGACATCGAGAAGCGTCTGGAAGCGTTCGTGCGCGTGGGTCACGGGATCATCATCTTCCCCGGCGGCGCGGGCACGGCCGAGGAATTCCTGTACCTGCTGGGCATCCTGATGCACCCGGACAACCAGGGGCTGCCGTTCCCGGTAATCCTCACCGGGCCCAGGAGCGCCGAGGCGTATCTGCAGCAACTGGATCATTTCGTCGTGGCGACGTTGGGCGAGGCGGCGCGGGATCACTACCAGATCATCATCGACAACCCGGCCGACGTGGCACGGGAGATGACCGAGTCGTTGAAGAAGGTCAAATCGTTCCGCCGCGAGCGTAACGACGCGTTCCACTTCAACTGGCTGCTGAAGATCGAGGAAAGCTTCCAGCGCCCCTTCGACCCGACCCACGCCAACATGGCCAACCTGGAACTGCGCCGCGCCCTGCCCCCGCATCAGCTGGCGGCCAACCTGCGCCGGGCGTTTTCCGGCATCGTGGCGGGCAACGTCAAGGACAAGGGCATTCGCCTGATCGAAGAACACGGGCCGTACCAGATCCGTGGCGATGCCGCAGTGATGGAGCCGCTGGACAAGTTGCTGCAGGCGTTCGTCGAGCAGCACCGCATGAAACTGCCGGGTGGCGCAGCCTATGTGCCCTGCTACCGCGTTGTGACCTGATCCTTCCCTCTCCATGATCCGCTCCCACACCCCTGCGTGGGAGCGGTCATCGGCCGCGAAACTCGCACCGCATAACACCTGACACACCGCACCGCCCTCTTCTCGGCACTGACCGCTGCCACCGTGTGCGCGTCGATCTGAGTGCGGTGGCCTCTGCTGTCGTGCGCGCTTTGCCAATAATCCACACAAACTTGTTGCGCATCCAGCGGGATAATTCTATCGTTATTCCACACCAACTATCGCATTGAGATAAATATGTCAGACATTGTGCTAGAAATAAAAGGCCCCGTCGCTGTCATCACCCTCAATCGTCCGGCGGTACTCAATGCCTGGACCACGCCGATGCGTAACGAAATCATCGTAGCCCTGAACGGATACAACACCGACCCTGCCATCAAAGCCGTGATCATGACCGGCGCTGGCGACCGGGCGTTTTCCGCGGGCCAGGACCTTTCCGAAGCCCATGATTTCGACGGCGATCGGGCCGTGGAATGGGTGGGTGAATGGGAGCGCTACTACGCCACGTTGCGCGGACTCTCCAAGCCTTTGATCATCGCGCTCAACGGCACGGCCGCAGGTTCGGCGTTCCAGGTCGCGCTACTGGGCGACATCCGCATCGGCCACCCCGGCGTGCGCATGGGCCAGCCAGAGATCAACTCGGGCATTCCCAGCACCACAGGTCCCTGGATCATGAACAGCATGCTGGGCATGTCGCGCACCATCGAGCTGACACTGACCGGCCGCTTGATGAATGCCGACGAGTGCAAGCAGATCGGCTTGATTCACCATCTGGTGCCGGCCGATCAGGTGATGAGCAAGGCGCTCGAAATCGCCGAAGAACTGGCCGCCAAGCCACCTATCGCCATGCGCCTGGACAAGCAGCGATTCCGCGAAATGAGTGAGCCGGGCTTCAAGGACTGCATCGAAGCCGGCCGACGCCTGCAAAAGGAAGCGTACGACTCCGGCGAGCCGGCACGCATGATGGAAGCCTTCTTCAAGGCGCGGGCCAAGTAAAACCTGGCCTACCTTCTGAAAGCAGATTAACAGTGGGAGCGCGCCAATTGTGGGAGCGGGCTCTGCCCGCGAAGGCGGCGATGCGGAGGCACTGATACACCGTGGAGGCCCGTTCGCGGGCAGAGACCCGCTCCCACAGGGTTCGCTCTCACACTGTGGGAGCGGGCTCTGCCCGCGAAGGCAGCGATGCCGGGGCACTGATACACCGTGGAGTCCCGTTCGCGGGCAGAGACCCGCTCCCACAAAGTTCGCTCTCACACTGTGGGAGCGGGCTCTGCCCGCGAAGGCGGCGATGCGGAGGAACTGATACACCGTGGAGTCCCGTTCGCGGGCAGAGACCCGCTCCCACAGGGTTCGCTCTCACACTGTGGGAGCGGGCTCTGCCCGCGAAGGCGGGGACGCGGAGGCACTGATACACCGTGGAGGCCCGTTCGCGGGCAGAGACCCGCTCCCACAGGGATCGCTCACACTGTGGGAGCGGGCTCTGCCCGCGAAGGCGGCGATGCGGAGGCACTGATACACCGTGGAGTCCCGTTCGCGGGCAGAGACCCGCTCCCACAGGGTCCTCTCCCACAGATCGCACTACGCACGGCGGCGGCCATGTACCTACCCCGGCTTTTTGCAACACCTTGACTGCCGACGTCCTGACTACCCAACGATCCATTCGTTTTTTGTAGGAGACTGTCATGCACACACCTTCCAACCCCGGACGCCGTCAGTTGCTCAAGGCCGGTGCCACCGTCGCTCTGGTCTGCGGTCTGCCCAGCGTAGTCCGCGCCGCCGACAAGCAGATCATCGTTTCCGATCCCGGTGGCCCCTACACCGAGGCCTACCGCAAGGCCTTCTACGACCCTTTCGAAAAAGCCACCGGCATCAAGGTCATCAGCGTCGCCCGCGAATCACAACCCGTGGCGCAGTTTTCGGCCATGGTGAAAACCCACAACTATGTCTGGGACGTCACCACCCTGACCATCTCAGCCGATATCCCCTACCTCGAAGCCCAGGGCTTTCTCGAACCCATCGGTCTGTCGGCCAGTGAATACCCCGACCTGTTGCCCGAAGCGATCACTCCCAACTTCCTGGGCGTCGATGTGTACTCCACCGTGCTGGCCTACCGCACGGACACCTTCAAGAATAACAAGGGCCCGCAGAGCTGGGCGGACTTCTGGAACGTCGAGCAGTTTCCCGGCCGTCGCTGCCTGCGCCGCAGCCCCTTGGACACGTTGGAACAGGCACTGCTGGCCGACGGCGTCGGCCTCGACGAGCTGTACCCGATGGACGTCGACCGCGCCTTCAAGAGCCTGGACAAGATCAAACCGCACATCGACCTGTGGTGGACCTCCGGTGCGCAGGCGATGCAGGCCATCCAGAGCGGCGAAGTCGACATGATCTCGGCCTGGAACGGCCGCGCCCAGGCGGCCATCGACAATGGCGCTCCGGTGCAGATCGTCTGGAACCAGGGGCTGTATTCCATCGAGGGCTGGGCGATTCCCAAGGGCACGCCACACGCTGACATGGCCAAGCAGTTCGTACGCTTCTGCGCCGATGCCAAGCGCCAGTCCGATTTCACCGACACGCTGGCCTACGGCCCCACCAACCGCAAGTCGTTCGAGTTCATCGCCCCCGAGCGCGCAGCGTTGTTGCCCACTGCGCCGCAGAACCTGGAACACATGCGCCTGCCCAGCCCGGCCTGGTGGGCGGAGCACCGCACCGCCGTGACCGAGCGGTTCAACGCCTGGATCTTGTCGTAAGGGAGTCGATGCATGAGCGTGAAACTTGAAACCCGTGGCCTGGGCAAGACCTATGGTCAGTTCGTCGCCCTGCAGCCCACCGCTGTGCAGGTGCGCGAGGGCGAGTTCCTGACCCTGCTCGGGCCTTCGGGCTCGGGCAAGACCACCTTGCTGCAGATGATTTCCGGATTGGTCCCGCCCGACAGCGGTCAGTTGCTGATCGATGGCCAGGACGCCACCCACATCGCCCCCGGCAAGCGTGGCATCGGACTGGTGTTCCAGAGCTACGCGCTGTTCCCGCACATGAGCGTGCGCGACAACGTGGCCTACGGCTTGCGCATGCGCAAGTACCCCAAGGCCGAGGTCAGCCAGGCAGTCGACGATGCCCTGTCCATGGTGCGCATGGAAGACTTCGCGCATCGCTACCCGAACGAATTGTCTGGTGGTCAGCAGCAACGCATCGCCCTGGCGCGCTGCTTCGCCTATCGACCCTCGATCATCCTGCTCGATGAGCCATTGGGCGCGCTGGACAAGAACCTGCGCGAGCACATGCAGCTGGAAATCCGCCGCATGCACAAGGAGCTGGGAGCCACGTTCATCTATGTCACCCACGATCAGGAAGAGGCGCTGACTCTGTCCGACCGCATCTGCCTGATGAACAGGGCGCGGATCGAGCAGTTGGCAACGCCAGCAGAACTGTACGATCGCCCAGCCACACGCTTTGCAGCCGAATTCATCGGCCATTCGAACCTGTTGCAGGGCCAGCGCGACGGTGCTGGCCACCTGCAGGTCGAAGGGCGACGGCTGGACCTGACCGGATGCGCCGGGCACCAGGCGCCCAGCGCAGGGACCGAGGCGTTTCTGCTAATCCGGCCCGAAGCCGCGCGCCTCACCGACCCCGCCGCTGGCCTGCTGCAAGGGATCGTGGATGAATGCGTGTTCCTGGGCAGTGACACCCGCGCCCTAGTACGCCTGCCCTCGGGCAACCGCTTCAGCGTGCGCTGTTCGCGCGACCTCAGCCCCCGCGTCGGAGACCCGGTGGGCATCGCCTGGGACCCGAGCCGGGCCACCCTCCTGCCCGCGCAGGCTGCGTCATGAGCTGGCGCAAGGGCCTGATTCCGGCCATCCCCGCCCTGCTGTTCCTGGCGCTGTTCTTTCTGTTGCCGGTTGCGGAAATGCTCATGGGCAGTTTTCAGAACGCCAGCGGCGAGCTGAGCCTGGGCAACTTCGAACGGATCGCCTCGACCCCGGTGTATGCACGCGTATTGGGCATCACCTTCTGGATCTCGGGACTGACGGCATTACTTTCGGTACTGCTGGCCTACCCCGTGGCTTACCTGCTCACGCGTCTCTCGCCCATGGGCCGCGAGCGCTGGTTGCTGTGGATCATGCTGCCGTTCTGGACCAGCTACCTGGTCAAGACCTACGCATGGATGCTGCTGCTGTCGCGCAAAGGACTACTGACCACCCTAGCCGCCGATGTGCTGGACAATCCATCCGGATTGGTCCCGGCACTTTCCGGGGTGCTGATCGGCATGGTGCATTCGATGCTGCCGCTGGCCGTGATCACCCTGCTGCCGATCATGCGCAGCATCGACCAACGCCTAGCGCCCGCCGCGCAGACCCTCGGCGCCAGCGGATCGATGAGTTTCTTCAGCATTTTCCTGCCGCTGTCGGCGCCGGGCATTGCCGCCGCTGGGCTGTTGGTATTCATCACCAGCCTGGGCTTCTTCATCGTGCCTGCGCTGCTGGGTTCGCCACGGGAAATGATGGTGGCGCAACTGGTGATTTCCTCGGTGCTCGACCTGTTCGACATGAACTTTGCCGGCGCCCTCTCGGTGGTGCTGCTGGCCTGCTCGCTGGTGGTGTTCGTGATCTACGATCGCATCGCCGGGCTGTCGTCGCTGGGCGGCGAGGCGCCCAGGGAGCGCCAGTCCGGGCGCGGCCTGCAGATGCTGATCTGGCTCGGGCATCTGTTTTCGGGCAAGGGCAACGCTCCCCGGCGCAGTGGCGACGGTGTGCTGCTCACGGGCTACAGCGTGTTGTTGGTCATGCTGTTGATCCTGCCAGTGCTGGTGGTCGTCCCGTTGGCCTTCACCAGCAGCCCGTTCATTGCCTTTCCACCCAAGCTGTTCAGCCTGAAGTGGTTCGAAGAATTCTTCACGTCCGCGGTATGGCAGGCGGCGCTGTTGCGTTCGCTGGGCGTCGGTGTGGCCACGGCCTTGTTGGCCCTGGTGCTGGGCTTTGGCGCGACCTTGGCACTGACACGGGTCAGCGCAGGTTGGCGCAAGGGCCTGTTCGCCCTGTTCATCGCACCGCTGATCGTGCCGCGCATCGTCATCGCCCTCGGCCTGCTCTACCTGTTTTCCCGACTGGGACTGGCGGGCAAGGACATCGGCCTGGTACTGGGCCATACCGTGCTGGCCCTGCCCTATGTGGTGGTGACCCTGTCCGCGGCCTTCAAGCAATACGACTGGCGTCTGGACGATGCTGCGCGGATCCTCGGTGCCGGCGCATTCACTCGCCTGCGCACGGTGACCCTGCCGCTGATGTCGGCGAGCCTGGTCTCGGCCTTCCTGCTGGCCTTCATCACTTCGTTCGACGAACTGACCATCGCCATCTTCGTCAGTGGCGGCATCAATACCACCTTGCCCAAGCAGATGTGGGACAGCATCCAACTGGCGCTGACGCCGACCCTGGCTGCGGTTTCCACCACCTTGCTGGTGTTCATCGTGCTGTTTGCCGTGATCGCCCAGTGGGTCTCGCGGCGCTCCAACTCCAAACGTCAAGGGCTCTGAACGATGCATCCATACACTCGATTCTTCCCGCATCGCATCAGTCAGGATCAACTGACCACCGCACCGCTTATCCATGCTGGCCTGATGATCGATGACGACGCTGTACGCGTCACTTTCGAAGGTCGTTCCCTGACTACACGGGAATTGCGCCAGCGGGTCGCCGCGCTGCAACAGGTACTGGCCGATCGTGGTCTGCATGCCGGGCACCGGGTTGCGGTCATGCTGGGCAACAGCGACGACCAGATCGTGTTGATCTATGCGTTAATCCTTAGCGGCCTGGTGTGGATCCCCATCAACACCAAGCTGCGCGGGCCGGGCCTGGACTACCCGTTCGAACATGCGCGTCCGGACCTTGTGGTTGGCGACGTCGAGTTTGCCGAGCGCCTGGCGGGCAGTGCCGCAGGCCACCTTGAATGTGTCGACATCAACACGCTGCACGAGCAGGCGCTGGCCTGCCCGGCCGCAACACTGCGCCTGGAAGACAGCGCGACCGACGCCACGCTCTGTGTGATCTACACCTCTGGCACCACCGGGGCGCCCAAGGGCGTGGTGTTCACTCATCGCATGTTGCGCATCGCCAGTGAAGCGGTATTGCAGGTCGCCGACGTCAAGGCCGGCGATCGTCTGCTGCTGTGGGAACCGCTGTGCCACATCGGCGGTGCACAGATGCTGTTGATGCCCTTTCTGGCCGAGGTCAGCCTGAACGTGGTGCAGCGGTTTTCCGCAAGCAAGTTCTGGGCGCAGTGCGTGCAAGTGCAGGCCACGCAATTGCACTACCTTGGCGGGATCATTGATATCCTCATGCAGCAACCCGAACAGCAGTGGCCTGCCCACCATGCTCTGCGCACCCTGTGGGGCGCGGGTGTCAGCCTGGCCAACTGGGCGGCGATCGAGCAACGTTTCGGCTGCAAGCTGCGCGAATGCTATGGCATGACCGAATGTTCCAGCTTCGCCACCTTGAACCGCACCGGCAAGCCCGGCTCAATCGGCCGCGCCTTGCCATGGCTGAGCCTGGAACTGCTGGACCCCCACGGCAAGCCCGTCGAAGTCGGGCAATTGGGCGAAATCGTACTCGCCAGCGAGGTCGACGGCGTCTTTCTGCCCGGCTACCTCGACAACCCGGAAGCAACGGCCAGCGCCTTGCGCGAAGGCCGCCTGTTCACCGGAGACATGGCTCGCATGGATGCCGAGGGCGACCTGTTCTTCGTCGGTCGTCGTACCGACAGCATGCGCGTGCGGGGCGAGAACGTGTCTGCCTGGGAGGTGGAGCGGGTGTTCAGTGGGCATCCAGCGGTGCAGGCCTGCGCCGCGATCGGGGTCGAGTCGACGGTCGGCGAGCAGGAAATCCTGCTGTACGTGCAACTGCAGACCGATACCCCCCCGGACTGGCCAGCCATGCTCGAATGGGCCGCTCGCCGGTGCGCCTCCTATCAATTGCCACGCTACTACCGGCAAGTGGAGGGGTTCGAGTTGACCCCCAGCGAACGCATCAAGAAACACCTGCTGCCCAAGGACGCCAGCCTGGCATGGGACAGCCGCAGTTGAATGCGGGACCAGGCCCGACTTGCACAGTAACGTTCTAGTGAATAGCGATAGAAAGTACCAGGCATCTGCCGGATAATCGGTTTTTTTCACCACTGTGTTGCGTTCATGGCCCGTACCCCGAAGACCCCACCTGCCGATCCCACGGCCTCCTCGCTCTACGTGCAGTCCGTCGACAAGGCCATGAAAGTGCTCATGGCCTTCGACGGCAGCCAGCGCCAGTTGTCGCTGTCCGACATCTCCGCACTGACCGGCATGGACCTCAGCGCTGCCCAGCGCTTCACCCACACCCTGGCGACCTTGGGCTATCTGAACAAGGACAGCAGCAAGAAGTACGAGCTGTCGCCGCGGCTGCTGGACTTCACCTATCACTACTTGACGTCCAGCGAACTGGTGACCCGCGCCGCACCCTATCTGCAACAGTTGAGCGCGGACACCGAAGAGGCGACCAACCTGACGGTGCTCGACGGCACCGACATCGTCTACGTGCAACGCATCGTCAGCCGGCACGTGTTCAACGCCAGCGTCATCATCGGCACTCGTCTACCGGCCTGGTGCACCGCGCCCGGTCAGGCGTTGCTGGCGACCTACAGTGACGATGAAGTGAACGATATCTTCGACCGCAGCCAGTTCGTCCAGCACACACCGGCCACCATCACCGATCGTGGGCAGATCTGGGCCAGCATCGAGCAGATCCGCCAGCGGCGCTATGCGCACACCGAAGACCAGTTCTTCTATGGCGATGTTTCCACCGCAGCGGCCATCGTCGATGGCAACGGCCGCGGGATCGGCGCGGTGAACCTGGCGGTCTCCCGCTCGCGCTGGGTCCCGGAGCGCGATACCAAGCGCTATGCCGATCTGGTGATCAGCGCGGCATCGTCGATATCGGTCAAGCGCAAGGTGTGATCCAGATGCTCCCGTAGGAGCGGTCATCGGCCGCAAACCACGCGCGCAGCAATAGCGGCCGTCATCGCTCTGCAACATGATTGACTTAATCTGCGAGGCTTCCCGACCCGGTAATTCGCCATGCACCGTCTGTTTTTCATGCTGTGCATCCTGAGCCTGTGCAGCGGCGCCCTCGCCGGCCCGGACACGTTGCGCATCCAGGGCTCCAATACCCTAGGTGCGGCGCTGCTCCCAGCCCTGGTGCGCGGCCTGCTCGAAGCCCGCGGCCTGCAGGATATCCAGACGTTCACCCCGGCTCCGGGCGAGCAACTCATTACCGCCCACGAGCCGAATGGCTCACCGCTGCGCTTTGCCATCGCCGCCCACGGCTCCAGCACCGGCTTCGACGGCCTGCTGAGCGGCCAGGCAGACCTGGCCGCTTCATCCAGACCGATCAGTGACCTGGAGCGTGCCCGACTGGCGCCTCTGGGTGACCTGACCAGTTTCGCCGCCGAACACGTGATCGCCATCGATGGCGTGGCGGTCATCGTTCATCCGGACAATCCCCTTCGACAACTGACAACGCAGCAGCTTGCCCAGGTGTTCAGTGGCGAGATCGACGACTGGCGCGTGCTCGGTGGCCGTGGGCCGATCCATGTACTGGCCCGGGACGATCGCTCGGGTACGTGGGAGACTTTCCGCGACCAGGTGTTGAGCCCTTATGGCAGTCGACTGAGCAGCCACGCGCTGAGGCTGGAATCCAGCGAGCAATTGTCGGATCGGGTCAGTGCCGATCGCCAAGCCATCGGTTTCATCGGCCTGGCCTCGGTGCGCAAGGCCCGAGCCCTGGCGATCGTCGACGGTGCCAGCCAGCCCATGGCGCCTACGGTCAGCTTGATCGCAACCCAGGACTATCCGCTGAGCCGACGGCTCTACCTGTACAGCGCGCCCACACGTCCCTCGCCCTGGGCCGACGCGCTGATCGCCTTCGCCCAGAGCGAAGCGGGCCAGGGCATCGTCGCCAGCCAGGGATTCGTGGCGCAAACGGTAAAGGCCATGAGCGTCCCGACTTCGCCCGACATGCCCCTGCTCTATCGGCAACTGGCCCGTGACGGCCTGCGCCTGTCGGTCAGCTTTCGCTTCGCCGAGGGCAGCGCCACGCTGGATAACAAAGCGTTGGCCGATGTGGTTCGGGTGCAGGACTACCTTGGCCGTCATGGTTTGCTGCAGAAAAAAACCACGCTGGTGGGTTTTGGCGATGCGAAGGACGATCCCGCCCGCGCCGTGTTGCTGTCTCGGCTCAGAGCCATGGCGGTGCGCCGGGAGCTGGTCAAGGCCGGCGTGGTGGTGCGCGACATCCAGGGCCTGGGTGCGCAGCTGCCGGTGGCGACCAATGCGGTCGATGAGGGGCGAATCAAGAATCGTCGGGTGGAAGTGTGGATCAACCCATAGCCGTCAGGGTGTCACCTGTGCGGCACCCGGACACAAAGTGTTACCGGTCCTGCCGATGGGGAACGCGAAGCGGGTAACATGGGAACAAATCTGCGTCACTCTGTCGCACCACGCTTACGCAGAAATCCTAAGCCATTGATTATAAAGATATTTAAAAAGTTGGCACGCACCCTGCTATAACTTACGTACAACAATAACAACAACGCGACAAACCAATAACAACAAGACGAAACGACTCTGACATAACAAGAACAAACGCGACAGAGACGTAGCTAACAGATTTTTTTGGAGAAGATGGGCTTTTCAGGGGCTTGCCCCGCAGCCAGGTAGAGAACAATAAAACTACGTTCAGTAGCTACCCACTGGTTGGATCGATGATGAAAGCAGATCAGCGCTCAAAAAAATACGTTTGCTCTTGATCCCGCATGGGGATCGCACAACATGCGGTACGGGTCACGACCGACAACTACACCAACAGGTCGCCCCTCAATAATAAAAACAGAGCATGCAGAAAAACCTTGAGGGGAGCCTAGGCTCCCCTCAGTGCTTTCTGGGATTTGCTTTCCAAGCGCCGATGCGAGGTCCGCATCGGCGCCAGCAACCGATCAGATCGGCGAAGCACTCACCACACGCAGGGCCAGGCCCTCATACGGGTCTAGAGTGATGGTGAATTCACCGTCTTCGGTCAGATCGCCCTCGACCCGCTCGTTGATGATGTCCACCACCGGACCTGCCGCGATGCCTGGCAGATGCAGGGTCTCCACGATCGGCTCGTTGCTGAAGTTCAACGCTGTGATCTGCGTGCCTTTGCCCGCTGGCAGTTCATGGACCATCAGCAACAGCCCGGGATGCTGCACGTCCGGGATCAGAATCTGCTTGCTGGCCGCAATGTCGTAGGCACGCCGCACCGCCAGAATCTTCTTCAGCTGCGAAGCGAAGCTGTCTGGACGCTGCAGTTGATCGACCAGGTTGCCGTACAGGGTCTTGGGACGCGGCATGTTCCCGGCGGAGAAGTCTGCGGTTGGATCAAGGCCTACCAAGTCGTACGCGCCACGGTGGATCCAGCGCGTGTCACCGTCTTCCATCAGATGCGCGACTTCTTCGGCTGGCAGAGTCAGTGCGCCGACCAGGTCCCAGCCCGACAGCGCGAACACGCCAGGCTGCATGGCGTTGTACATCACCAGCAGCAAGTGAATGTGCTGGATCTGCTTGATGTCCTGCTCGGTAATCGCTTCCAGGTCACGAATGCCCAGCGCCGCCGTGATGATGCTGGCGGTGGTGCAGGAAACCCCGTTGGTCACGAACTTGAGGTTATAGGGCGCGTGCTCACCGGCCAGGCGCTCGTACATCTCTTCGCGAATGTGCTCGCGCAGGATGTTGCCGGGGAAGGTCTGGCCTTGGTACAGGTAGGTATCGTGAGCGTGCAAGGTCCAGAAATGCACCAGCTCCAGGGTCAACTCGTCGTGATTCTGCAAGGCGTGAATCAGCGAAGCCGGGTCGATGCCGAACGCGTGCACTTGCCGCAGCATCAGCCGCAGGAACTCGGTGTTGCCCAGCAGCAGTGCGTGTTGATAGGCCGGACGAGTGATGAAGTCGTAGGACAGGTCTGCGCCGCCGTGGGACATGGAGGCGATATCGTCGATGGTCAGGTTCAGCTCCTGAAAGCTGAAACCCCCGGCCTTGCGAATGGCACCACCGAGCAATTGGTTGCCATTGACCGACAGCGGATGACTTTCGGACCAGGCCGGGCCTTCGGCACGCCGCTCGACCCCCAGGAAACCGTTGGCGTCCAGGCGCAGGATGCGCGCGCCCATCACGTCGATGGAATGCAGGGCATCGCCAATGATCATCTGCTGTGCGGCGAAAGTCGGGTCCAGCCAGTTGAGTGAGGGCTGACCTTCCTTGAAGTAGTGCAGGTACACCCAACGCCGCGGCTTGCCGTCCACGCCGACCACCACCGGTGTGGCGCTCCAGTCGGTTTCCTTGACACCCGGTTCAAAGAAGATCACCCGCTGCAACTGGCCAACGATGTAGTGCTTGTCTTTGAGGATGTCGCAGACTTCCGGGGTCAGGTTGACCGCATCGCGACCGGCCGGCACTTCAGGCAACAGCCCCCAGTCCTCCTCCTTGATCTCGACCATGTGATAGAGACCCGGATAGTCCGCATGGGCCATTTCGGCCAGACGAAAATCCGCGCCTTTACCCGTGTGCGAGGGGATCGCATCGTCGATGACCACGGCATTGTGCGCGGCGGCCATGCGGCTGAGCTGGATCATGTCGGCTTCGGTGCCCAGTTCAGGGTCGATGTCGAAGCTCATGCGGTCGAAGTTGCCGTCCACGCTGGGCGTGCGTTCACGTCCGCGCAGGCCACCGGACAGCTTCAACGGACCGTTGTGAATGCCCTGAATACCGATCTCGGACAGCGCATGCCACAAGGTTTCGTCACCCAGGGCCTGCAACACCGAGCCCTCTTCGCGGGTCACGATGGAAGCTGGGTAGGCAGTGAACCACACCGAAGCAATGGCAGAGGCGTCCCGAGGTCTGGCCTGGGCGTAGGGTCGCTGCCACAGCCGTGCCTGTCCGGCGTACAGCTTGGCGCGCTGTTTGGCCGTGTGCAGCATGGACTGGTCGACCAGCCATTGGATGTAGTCCTTGTCCGGCGTCGTCATCGTTACTTGCCCTCGAAAAGTGTCCTACATTGAGAGTACGACGGAAGGTTATCGTTGCATCCGTCGCGGATTTCCCTGAAGGCGCCCGCTGACCTGATCCGACATTCGGTATAAAGCATTGTGCCATCAGGCCGATATAGGATTGGCAGGGGATTCTCCCTGCGCGGGCGATCAACAGGAGAGACCCATGATTACCTTTCTGCTGGGCTGGTGCGCACTGTCCGTTCTCGCGGCTATCGTCTTTGTCGGACTGATACGCGCGGACAAGCGACGCGAAGTACAGGCCATGGAAAAAGCGCGTACAGAGTACGAGCGCGTTCCGTTCCAAACACGTCTGCTGGGGTGAATCCAGGATTGTGACCGCATCGATGCGGGTGGATAGAGAAGCCGTTGCCGCTCGAGCGAGCGGAGGCGGGATCAAGGGCAAGCCGGCCACCCACTGCCGGCTTGCCCTGAAGGCTCAGACCTTGACGATCCAACCCTCGGGTGCTTCCACGTCGCCGGCCTGAATGCCGGTCAATTCCTTGTACAGGCGCTGGGTGAACGGCCCCACTTCTTGCTGGCTGTAGAACACGTGCAGCTTGTCCTTGTATTCGATACCCCCGATCGGGGTGATCACCGCCGCGGTGCCGCAAGCACCGGCTTCCTTGAACTGGTCGAGCTGATCGATCAGGACATCACCTTCGATGACTTTCAGACCCAGACGCGATTGCGCCAGTTCGATCAGCGACAGACGGGTGATGCCGGGCAGTACCGACGGCGATTTCGGGGTCACGAACTCGTCGTTCTGGGTGATCGCGAAGAAGTTTGCCGAGCCCACCTCCTCGATCTTGGTATGGGTCTGTGGATCCAGGTAGATGCAGTCGGCGAAGTTGGCCTTCTTGGCGTTGGAGCCTGGCATCAGGCTGGCAGCGTAGTTGCCACCGACCTTGGCGGCACCAGTGCCATTGGGCGCAGCGCGGTCGTAGCCGGAGATGACGAAATTATGCGGCTTCATGCCGCCCTTGAAGTAAGGGCCGACCGGAATGCAGAAGATCGAGAAGATGAACTCGGGTGCGGTGCGCACGCCGATGTTGTCACCTACGCCGATCACGAAAGGACGCAGGTACAGGGCGCCGCCGGAACCATAGGGCGGAATGAAGCGCTCGTTGGCCGCGACCACTTTGCGGCAGGCTTCGATGAACACCTCGGTGGGGACTTGCGGCATCAACAGACGACCACAGCTGCGCTGCATGCGCAAAGCGTTCTGGTCGGGGCGGAACAGGTTGATCGAACCATCCTTGCAACGGTAGGCCTTGAGGCCCTCGAAGCACTGCTGCCCATAGTGAAGTGCGGTGGAGCCTTCGCTGATGTGCA
Source organism: Pseudomonas sp. RIT-PI-a (assembly GCF_001187875.1). Lineage (NCBI taxonomy): Bacteria > Pseudomonadati > Pseudomonadota > Gammaproteobacteria > Pseudomonadales > Pseudomonadaceae > Pseudomonas > Pseudomonas sp. RIT-PI-a. The sequence goes on along the minus strand of NZ_LGIR01000011.1, from coordinate 611,151 downwards.
ACACATTGTCTTCGGTCAGGTTGCCCTGATCCCATTCACCGTCGCGCCAATGCGACAGGTAGCGCAGATCGGTCTTGATGTAGTCGAAACCCAGTTTGTCCCAGTTGATGCTTTCGTGACCCATGACACCCTCTACCCTTTGGCGATCGCCTGAACAGCACAGGCTTTTACGAATGGACACAACAATACTGCATTTGCCTGCCCCGCGCAGCCTGGCTAGCGGAAATCTCGGCTGCGGATATCCAGCCCGTGGAGCATGGCACTGACATCGGCCATGTGCCCGGCAATGACATGGCGCACGCCGTCCTTGTGCTCGAAGCGACCCTTGACCTGCATCATCTGCGACCCCACCAGCACGCGCCGCTGACGCTCGGCCAGGTCACGCCAGACCACCACGTTAATCATGCCGAACTCGTCTTCCAGGGTAACGAAGGTCACCCCGGTGGCGGTCGACGGTCGCTGGCGGCCCGTGACCAACCCCGCCACGGTGACCGGACGACCGTGGGCCAGGCTCTGCAGATCCTGGGAGCTGCGGCAACGCAACCCCTGCAGGCGCTCGCGGAGCATGGCCAGCGGGTGTGGCCCCAGGGTGGTGCCGAGGCTGGCGTAGTCGGCATACAGGTCCTCGCCGACACTGGGTACCGGCAAAGCCACGCTGGCCTCGCGAGCAGTCGGCACATCGGCAAACAGGGGCAACTGCTGCTCGACACTGGCCACGTCCCAGCGCGCCTGGTGGCGGTGACCCACCAGGCCAAGCAAGGCGTTGGCGTCGGCCAGCTGTTCCAGCGCGCGGTTGTCCAGCCCACAGCGACGGGCCAGATCGGTCACGTCCAGAAACGGCCCGGCCAGGCGAGCCTGCTGCACCGCACGCCCGGCCTCTTCGCGCAGCCCCTTGACCATGCGCAACCCCAGGCGCACAGCGGGTTGCCCGGTGGTGCGGGATTCCAGGCTGCAGTCCCAGTCGCTGTGGCAGACGTCCACGGCCAGGATCTGCAGATGATGACGACGTGCATCCTGCAGGATCTGGTCGGGACTGTAGAAGCCCATGGGCCAGCTGTTGATCAAGGCGCAGGCAAAGGCCGCAGGTTCATGGCATTTGAGCCAGCAACTGGCATAGGTCAACAGGGCGAAGCTGGCCGCATGGGATTCGGGAAAGCCGTAGCTGCCAAAGCCTTTGATCTGCTCGAAGATGCGTTCGGCGAACTCGCGGGTGTAACCGTTTTTCAGCATGCCTTCGGTGAGCCGGATCTGGTGGGGTTCCAACCCGCCATGGCGCTTCCAGGCGGCCATGGAGCGCCGCAGTTGGTCGGCCTCGCCGGGGGTGTAGCCCGCCGCGACGATGGCCAGTTCCATTACCTGTTCCTGGAACAGGGGCACGCCCAACGTCCGCTCGAAAACCTTTTTGAGGGCTTCAGATGGGTAGCTGACCTTCTCCTGACCATTGCGCCGGCGCAGGTACGGGTGAACCATGTCGCCGACGATGGGCCCCGGTCGGACGATGGCCACCTCAATGACCAGATCGTAGAACGTGCGCGGTTGCAGGCGCGGGAGCATCGCCATCTGGGCTCGGGATTCGATCTGGAAGACGCCGATGGTGTCGGCCCGGCTGATCATGGCGTAGGTCTGCGGGCACTCCTTGGGCAAGGTCGAAAGGGTCAGATCGCGGCCCCGGTAGCCGCGCACCAGATCGAAACAGCGGCGAATCGCGCTGAGCATGCCCAGTGCCAGAATGTCGACCTTCAACAGGCCCACGGCATCCAGGTCATCCTTGTCCCACTGGATCACCGTACGCTCGGCCATGGCGGCGTTCTCGACCGGCACCAGGGTGTGCAAAGGATGCTCGGAAATCACGAAGCCGCCGGGATGCTGGGACAGGTGACGAGGGAAACCGATCAGTTGCTCGGTCAGTGCCATGACGCGCTTGAGCACCGGGCTGTCGATGTCGAATCCGGCCTCGACCAACCGCTCGACCGGGGGCAGGTGGTCGCTCCAGCGGCCGAAGCAATCGGCCAGTGCGGTGATCTGGTCCGGTGGCAGGCCCAGCGCCCGGGCGACGTCGCGTACCGCGCCGGGGCCACGGTAACTGCTGGCGACGGCGGTCAGCGCGGCGCGGTCGCGACCGTAGCGACGAAAAACGTACTGCAGGACTTCCTCGCGCCGCTCGTGCTCGAAATCGACGTCGATGTCCGGCGGCTCGTTGCGTTCCTTGGAGATGAAGCGCTCGAACAGCATGTGCGTGTCGCGCGGGTCCAGCTCGGTGATGCCCAGGGCGAAACAGACCACCGAGTTGGCCGCCGAACCGCGCCCTTGGCAAAGGATGTGCTGCTCGCGAGCAAACCGCACGATGTCATGCACAGTCAGAAAGTAGCTTTCATAGCCCAGCTCGATGATCAGCTGCAGTTCCTTGTCGAGCAAGGTCTGAACCTCGGCGGTCACCCCCGATGGCCAGCGCCAGCGCGCACCCTCGGCGCTCAGATGGCGCAGCCAGGAGCCTGCGTCATGGCCCTGGGGCACCAACTCGTGGGGATACTGATACCGCAGCTGGCCCAGATCGAAATGGCAGCGCCGGGCTATGTGCAGGGTTTCCTCGAGGAGCGCGGCAGGATAGAGGTCGATCAGTTGCGGCAATCCGCGCAGATGCCGCTCGCCGTTGGCGAACAACACATGCCCGGCCTCGGCCACGGGTACGTGATGGCGGATCGCGGTCATCGTGTCCTGCAAGGCGCGCCGCCCACGGGCGTGCATGTGCACGTCGCCGCAGGCCACCGCTGGCAGGCCGAGCGTCGCTGCCAGATGGAGCAAGCCGCGCAGGCGTCGCTGATCATCCGCGCCGCAGTGCAATTGAACGGCCAGCCACAGGCGGCCGGCAAAACGCCCCTTGAGCCAATGACCGTGGGCCAGTTCATGAGGCTCATCGGCTATCCACAACGCCAGCAGTCCTTCGCGCTCGACCTCGTCGAGGTCCTCGCGCAGCAGACGATACCGGCCTTTGTCGGCACGTCGGCGGGCCAGGGTAATCAAGCGACACAGGGCTTGATAACCGCCCAGATCCTGCGCCAGCAACACCAGCTTGGGCCCGTTTTCGATGCGCATCTCACTGCCGACGATCAGCGTCATCCCGTGAGCCTGGGCTGCTTGCCAGGCACGCACGATACCGGCCAAGGTGCACTCGTCGGTAATCGCCAACGCTTCATAACCCAAGGCCGCCGCCTTGGCGAACAGCTCCTGGGCACTGGAAGCGCCGCGCTGGAAGCTGAAGTTGGAGAGGCAGTGCAACTCGGCGTAGCCCTGGCTCATGCGAACCAGCCTTGCAACAGCAGCGCCGTGTCATCGCCCACCGAGCGATAGGCCCAACCGCGCCGGCCTGTCGAGGTTTCGACCAGGTAGTAATCACGGCGCACATCGCCACCGTCCCACCAACCCGATTCGATGCGCTCAGGCCCGGCCAGCACGCGCAAGCCATGGGCGGGCAAGGGTTCGGCCTGCTCCAGCAACCATCCCGGTCGCTGTGCGGCGAGATCCAGGGTAGCCGGCATCCACGGGCCGTCGTTGCGCCAGGCCCGCTCCGGGCGATGATCGGCATGGGCGCGCAGATCCTGCAGGGCATCGTCGCCCAGGCGTGCGCGCAAGCGTTCGCGCAACTGCTCCCAAGGCTGGGTCTGTTGCGGCCGCTGATCGAACAGCTCCTTGCAGGCGGGCACGAAGCGCGGCAGGTCGAGCGCACTCAACCGTACGACCTGCACGGGCCGTGGCACCTGCAGATGCTCGAAGCGACCGCGGGCCAGCTCGAACAGCAGGGCCGCGTCCCGTTCAGCGGCGAGCAGGCCCACCTCGACCCGCGTGTCTTCGCCGTCCGCATGCTTGAGGTGCAGGGTAAAACGCTGCACCCCCACGTCCCGCCCCGCCAGGTAAACCGCCAGGTCGTTGATCAGGCGTCGCAGGGGAAACAGCAGGGCCTGGTTCGACTCCACATCGAAATTGAGCTCGATGCGTTGGTCGAATACGTCCGGAGGAATGAAGAATTCCAGCGCCAGGGGGCGATGCCCCAGGAGTGTGTCGAGATGGCTGAGCACCTGGGCTGGGAATCGCCTGGCCAGTTGTGCCCTGGGCAAGGACAAGACCTCACCCAGGTGACGCATGCCCATTCGCTTGAGCGCCGTGGCGTCGTCTGCAGCCAGCCCCACCCGTTCCACCGGCAGGCGCTGAAGGGCATCGACCAAGGCATCCGAGTCTTCGACGCCGAAACCGTCATAAGCATTGGCCAGCATCCGCGCCGCGGCCGGATTGGGCGCCAGGGTGATGCGATGGCGGAAACCCAGGGCGTTCAGTTCATCGCGCAAGCGCGCTTCGAATTGCGGCCATGGCCCGAACAGGCCCATGGTCGATTGCACTTCCAGTAGCAACACACGTGGATAGTGCACGCTGACTTGGGAGCTGAACCGATAGGCCCACGCCGCCAGAAAGCCTTGCCAGTGCTCGATCTGCGCCGGATCGTAGGGCGCGGTGGCAAAATCGCGGCTGAGCATGTAGGCGGCGGTGAGCGACTGCCCCGGTTTGAGACCCAGGGCCCGCGCCGCCGGGTTGACCGCCTGCAGCACTCGCCGCTGCACCGGGCCGGTGACCAGGACTAGCGGCTGCTGCGGATCGTCGCGCTGGCGCAGCACGGCATCGAGGGCCAGTTGCGGCAGCAGAATGCAGGCCCACAGCATGGCAATCTCAAGCGTAACTGACGAAGGTGACGGGCATCGCAGGGGGTATCCCGCCGCGACATTTGAGAATCTGCACTTGCCCGGCAGGCCCTTGCAGCGACAGCCGCAGGGCAGCAGGCGACGGGTTGTGCGCCGCCTGCTGCTCGCGCAAGGCAAAGGCCAGGGTTTCGCCGGTTTCGGCGGCTACCTGCAGGCGCCGCAAGGCCTTGTCGTCGGGGTTCTGCGGCCAGCAGAGCACGGCTGCGCAACTGCCGGAACGCAGACACTGCTCGGCAGCCCACAACGCATCCCGGCCTTGCGCTTGCAGCACGCTCAGGTGTTGCAGGCGCACACCGGCCGCCATCCAGGCATGGGGGTAGGGAATGAACGGGGGCGCTATCAAGACGATTCGTTCACCGGCCTGGCTCAAACGCGCCAAGGTCGGCCAGAGCAACTGCAATTCGCCACAGCCGTTGGCGGCCAGCAGGATTTCACTGAGCGCTGCCGGTGGCCAACCCCCGCTGGGCAGCACGGCGTCGAGGGCGGCATGCCCGGTCGGCTGCACGCCGCTGGGGCTGGACTCCTGGCGACCGCGCCAGACGCGACGCTGGTCGATCAGCCCTTCCAGGCTGACCACGGCGCCCATCACTGCCCTGCCCTCAGGGTCAGGCAGCGTGGGAAAAAAACTTCGGTGAGTGGGTGTGATCTGTTCATGGGTGCATTTTTACTACTGTATGCATGAACAGTAAAGCGTCTATTTTCACTTCATGCCATCGGGGGGGCGAACGGTCCCGATCACTCCGGCGTGGGCACCAGCAATTTGCGCAATGGAAATCGCGAAGCGCCGCTCCAGCCCAGGAATTCCTGTTCGACCATGGGCCGGGCGAAATAGAAGCCTTGGGCTTCATCGCAGCCCAAGGCACGGATCACCTGCATGCACTTGAAGGTTTCGACCCCCTCGGCAACCGTTCGGTAGCCCAGTTTGCGGGCCAGTTCCAGCACTGCCTGGACGATCAGTTGATGCCGAGGGCTGTGTTCCAGGCCGCTGATCATCGACTTGTCCAGCTTCACCACGTTGGCCGGGATCTCGTGCAAGTAGGAAAAATTGCTGTAGCCGGTACCGAAATCATCAATCGCCACATCCACCCCCAGGTCACGGATGGCCGACAGCTGGCTGAGTACCTGCGGATTGGTACGCAACCACTCACCTTCAGTGATCTCGACCTCCAGACGTTCCGGGTCGATGCCATGGGTACGACAGGCATTGCTGATGACCTGGGTGATGTCGTGGCCGTCGAAATCCAGCGCCGACAGGTTCACCGAAAGCCGGGTCAGAAGGGTAACCGGCCACTGGGCGAGCTTGGCCAATGCTGCGTCGATCACCCAGCGCGTCACGCTGTGAATCAGGGCGTTCCTTTCCAGCACGGGAATGAATTCGTCAGGCAAGACCAGGCCCAGCCGTGGATGCTCCCACCGCAGCAGGGCTTCGGCGCTGACCTGCTCACCCTCGTGCAGCGCGAAGCGTGGCTGGAACACCAGGCGCAACTGACCTTCACGCATCGCCTGGGTAACGTCGGAAGCCAATTTGAAAGACCGGCGATAAGCGTTGTCCCGTACCGGGTCGTACCACGCCCACGGCTGGCCTGCGAGCAGGGCCAGTTCAGCGGCGTACATGGCCTTGCGCAGGGCATCGCGGACCGCTTCGAAGTTGATCAAGAAGGGCGCGACGCCCGCGCGGACGCTGGGGCGAACCGGCATGCCTTCGATCTGGGTGGTGCAACGCAGGGCGTGCACGAGAATGTCGAGGTAGCCGCTGACGTCACTTTGCTGCGCGTCCAGCACAAAGGCAAAGCGCTTGCGGCCGATGTGATACACCCTCCCCTGGCCTGCCCGCAGACGCACCAGACGGCGTGCAATGCAGCACAGCAGGTTCTCGAACGGGACCATGCCCAAGGCCAAGGTCATGTCGTGGGCCCAGGCGGTGTCCATGGCATCGATCAGCACCAGGTAGCGCGACTCATCCGGGTGCTGGAGCAACAGATGCCCCAGGTCAGTCAGGAACTGCCGGCGATCAGGCAACAAGGTAAGCCGATCGCTCGAGACGAACGCCTGAGCAGCGGCATGGACACTATCCGACATCACACTTTCCCGCGAATGACAGGCTCGAGCTTCCTGCGAGAGACTGGCCAGTTGTTCAGAGGGTATTTACTGAGGGAGTAGCCATCAAAGAGCGGCTCTTTAGGTGGTGGCAAAATAACATCGCACTAAATAATTGCCAAGCCCCATCCGCCCAGTAACACGCGGTTAGCATCGGAATGCCGGACGACGCTGCTACACTGCGGCAAACCCTGGGATGGAATGGACGATTCATGCTTGAAGCCCTGCTGTTCGACCTCGATGGCACTCTGACCGAAACCGACGCCCTGCACCTGCTTGCCGTCCAGCAATTGCTGGCCGAGGAAGGCCGCGACTTCACCCACGAAGAATTCCAGTTGCACGCCAGTGGCCGGGCCAACGCCGACATGTGCCAGTACCTGTTCCCGGATCGCTCGGTGGCCGAGCATGAAGCCTTTGCCGATCGCAAGGAAGCACGCTTTCGCGACCTCGCCCCGCAACTGACGCCCATCGCCGGGCTGCTGCGCCTGCTCGACCATGCCGAGCGCGAAGGCCTGGGCATGGTCGTGGTGACCAACGCTCCGCGCGCCAATGCCGAACACATGCTCGACGCCCTGGGCCTGGCCGAGCGCCTGCCGCAGGTGGTGGTCGCCGAAGAGCTGGAGCGCGCCAAACCCGATCCACTGCCCTACCTGACCGGTTTGCAACGTTTGGGTGCCCGGGCCGAGGCTGGCATCGCTTTCGAGGACTCGGTGCCAGGGGTGACGGCCGCAGTCGCGGCCGGTCTGTTCACCGTCGCGCTGTCGACCAGCCAATCGCCGCAGACGTTGAGATCCGCTGGCGCCAACCTGGTGATCGAATCCTACGAGGATGAAAACCTCTGGATTCATATCGACAAAATGCGCCAAGGCCATTAACCAGCTGCGCCCCCCCTGTAGCAGCGGCGCAAGCCGCGTCGGCGGTCGATGCGGTATTCCTGATACAACCCGGTCTTGTCCATCTACCGCGCCGAACCATTCGCGGGTAGAACCCGCTCCCACAGGATCCCCTGTAGCAGCGGCGCGAGCCGCGTCGGCGGTCTATGCGGTATTCCTGATACAACCCGGCCTTGTCCATCTACCGCGCCGAACCATTCGCGGGTAGAACCCGCTCCCACAGGCATCATGAGTGCGTTCTGCGGTATTTCTGATACAACCCACTCCCACAGGGGTTGCTGCTACGCGGGATCGTGGAGCAGGAAATTGCCGGGGCGCTGGGGGGTGTCGTTGTCGATTTCAGGTACCAGCGCTTCATCCTTCAGATGTACACCCGACAGCTGCCGCTTGTGTGCTTCGCGCATCAGGTAGTGCAACTTGTGCGCGGCCGTGGCGTAGCTCAGGCCTTCGAGACGCACATTGGAAATGCAATTGCGCGCAGCATCGTTCAACCCCACCCGCGGTGCATAGGTGAAATACAGCCCCAGGCTGTCGGGCGAGCTCAGGCCCGGGCGCTCACCAATCAGCAACACCACCATGCGCGCGCGCAACGCCTGAGCCACTTCATCGGCCACCGCCACCCGGCCTTGCTGCACCAGGCAGATCGGCGCCAGGCTCCAGCCCTCGTCAGCGGCAATCCGCTCGATGCGCTCGAGCATGGGTAGCGCATGCCGATGCATAGCCAACGCGGAGAGGCCATCGGCGATCACCACCGCCAGGTCGAAACCGGTCGCATGCTCGTCGGCATAAGTACGCAAGGTGTGCAGCGACGCCTCATCCAGGCGCCGCCCCAGATCCGGACGCTGCAGATAGACATGTCGATCACCCGCCGCGCTGTGCAGGCTCAGGCTCTCGGGACGGGCCTGTACCAGCGCGGCCTGGTCGAACGGCAGGTGAACCGCATCGCGGGCTTGTGCGTGGGCGTACTGAAAGTCCAATTGTGCAGTGCTGGGCAGGCTGGTGCCAGCTCGCCCCAAGGCGATGCGCGCCGGTGTCAGTGCACGCAACGCATGCCAGGGATCACCTTGTGTCAGCGTCTTATCATTCATGAGCTACTTTTCACCTCATCACTATGACCAGAGGAAACGGGCGCTTCAACCCAGCCGCCCCAGTGCTTTGCCGAACAACGGCGGCACGCCGCTGCCCAGACGCAGCTGGCCATCCTTCTGTTGCAGAATGTCCATGCGCGCCAGCCATTCCTCGAATTCGGGCGCCGGGCGCAGGCCCAGCGTCTTGCGCGCGTACAAGGCGTCGTGAAAGGACGTGGTCTGGTAGTTGAGCATGACGTCATCGGAGCCCGGAATGCCCATGATGAAATTGATCCCCGCAACACCCAGCAGGGTCAGCAACATGTCCATGTCATCCTGATCGGCTTCGGCATGATTGGTGTAGCAGATGTCGCAGCCCATCGGCACACCCAGCAGCTTGCCGCAGAAATGATCCTCGAGACCGGCGCGGATGATCTGTTTGCCGTTGTACAGATATTCCGGCCCGATGAACCCCACCACCGTATTGACCAGAAAAGGGTCGAACCGGCGCGCCACGGCATAGGCCCGCGCTTCACAGGTCTGCTGGTCCACGCCATGGTGGGCATTGGCCGACAATGCACTGCCCTGGCCTGTCTCGAAGTACATCAGGTTGTTGCCGACCGTCCCGCGGCGCAAGCTGAGACCCGCTTCGTAGCCTTCCTGCAACACTGCCAGGCTGACGCCGAAACTGCTGTTCGCCGCCTGCGTACCGGCTATGGACTGGAACACCAGGTCCAGAGGTACGCCACGTTCGATTGCCGCGATCGAGGACGTGACATGGGTCAGTACGCACGACTGGGTCGGGATTCCGTAGTGCTCGATAACGCCATCGAGCATCTTCAACAGCTCGCTGATGGCGCTCAAGCTGTCGCTGGCCGGATTGATGCCGATCATGGCATCGCCGTTGCCGTACAGCAGGCCATCCAGCACGCTGGCGGCAATGCCGGCCGGATCGTCGGTGGGGTGGTTGGGTTGCAACCGTGTCGACATGCGCCCACGCAGCCCGACCGTGTTGCGAAAGCGCGTGACCACCCGGATCTTCTGCGCCACCAGGACCAGGTCCTGCACGCGCATGATTTTCGAGACGGCCGCGGCCATCTCCGGCGTGATGCCTGGCGCCAAGGCGCGCAGGCTGGTTTCACTGGCCGCGTCGCCAAGCAGCCAATCGCGGAAGCCGCCCACGGTCAAATGGCTGACCGCAGCGAAAGCCTGCGCGTCATGGGTGTCGACGATCAGCCGAGTGACTTCGTCCTCTTCATAGGGGATCAACGCCTCGTCCAGAAAGCGCTTGAGCGGCACCTCGGCCAGCGCCATCTGCGCGGCCGCCCGCTCGGCATCACTGCTGGCGGCGATCTCGGCCAGGTAATCGCCGGAGCGTGCCGGACTGGCCTTGGCCATCAACTGCCGGAGGCTGTCGAAACGCCAGGTTTGCCCGCCGATGCTGTGCACGAAACTCATGCTGCCCTCCTCACTCGCTGGCCAGTACGGGTTGGCGGTCGCCACGGCTGCGCACGAAGACGCAGAACAGCGAGCCGAGGGCCATCAGGCCGATGAAGATCCCGCAGATCATGGCATTGAACCACACCATCGCCACCAGACACACCAGCGCCAGCAGCAGGGCAATGGCCGGCACCAGCGGATAGCCGGGGGCGCGGAAGGACCGCTCCAGTTGTGGCTCGCTGCGACGCAGTTTGAACAGGCTGAGCATGCTCATGATGTACATGACGATGGCGCCGAACACGGCCATGGTAATCATCGCTGCGGTCAGCGTCAGGCCTTGGAGATTGACCAGGCCATCGCTGAAGATCGCCGCGATGCCCACTACGCCACCGGCGAGGATGGCGCGATGCGGCGTCTGGAAACGTGACAGCTTGGCTAGGCTCGGAGGCAAAAAGCCGGCCCGTGCCAGCGCGAAGAACTGCCGCGAATAGCCCAGGATGATGCCGTGAAAACTGGCGACCAGCCCGAACAGGCCGATCCACACCAGCATGTGCATCCAGTTGGAGTTCTCGCCTACTACCCCTTTCATGGCCTGCGGCAGCGGGTCGTTGATGTTGGCCAGGGCGCGCCAGTCACCCACGCCACCGGCGAAGATCATCACGCTGATGGCCAGGGTCACCAGGGTCAGGATGCCGGCGATGTAGGCCCGGGGAATGGTGCGCTTGGGATCCTTGGCTTCCTCGGCGGCCATGGCCGCGCCTTCGATGGCCAGGAAGAACCAGATGGCGAAGGGAATCGCCGCGAACATGCCGCTCAAGGCGCCCAGGCTGAACGTGTCCGACCCGGCCCACCCGCCCAGGGCGAAATTGCTAAAACTGAACGCTGGCGCCACCACCCCCATGAACACCAGCAGTTCCAACACGGCGAGTATGGTCACCACCAGTTCGAACGTGGCGGCGATGCTCACGCCTACGATGTTCAGGCTCATGAACACACAATAGGCCCCCACTGCCGCCCACTTGGGGTCGAGTCCTGGAAACTGCACATTGAGGTAGGCGCCGATGGCCATGGCGATGGCAGGTGGGGCAAACACGAATTCGATCAGCGTGGCCAGCCCGGCGATCATTCCACCGGTGGGCCCGAACGCACGCAGGCTATAGGCAAAGGGTCCGCCCGCGTTGGGGATGGCGGTGGTCAGTTCGGTGAAGCTGAAAATGAAGCAGGTGTACATCACGGCGACCATCAGCGTCGTGCAGAGGAAACCCAAGGTGCCAGCACTGCCCCAGCCATAGCTCCAGCCGAAATACTCACCGGAGATCACCAGGCCAACAGCGATGCCCCACAGGTGCAGTGTGCCCAGCGTGGGTTTGAGTTGCGAAACGGTCATGGGTGTGCCCTCGAAGGTGGAGATGAGCAAAGGAGCGTTCCTGAAAGTAACCATAGGCGCCCACTGGCGATCTGGCGCTGTGAATATGAAAGCTGCCTTGGCATCGACTTCGCCGATGGCGCGCCAAGTTGAAGCACGCCTTTTCGTACGATGCCCCAATCACGGGCACTCGATGGCAGCACTTTTTCACGGCATGTGGCTGACTACACAGAAACGCCGTTTCCTTGAACCCTGTGCTTGAACGATTCTCGGAAACAGTTCTTTGAAACATCTGCACACATCAAGCCAGCTCATGATAGAGGTGTGTTCAACCCTGCCCCGCATTGCGCGTGGGCGGCGAACCGATAGCCACGATGATGGTCGCAGACAGGGAGCGACGTGCTCGGCCGGTGAGTTGCAGAACCATGTTTCGCTTATTGCGCAGTTGTTTGACCGTAGCGTTCCTGGCCAGCGTGGTGGGCTGTTCGCTGTTGCCCCAGCGTGATCCGGTGTCGATCAGCGTGGTGGGTATCGAGCCTTTGCCGGCGCAGGAACTGGAACTGCGCTTCGCCATCAAGCTGCGACTGCAGAACCCCAACGAAACGCCGATCGAGTACGACGGCGTGGCAGTGAATCTGGACGTCAACGGCCGTCCGCTGGCCAGCGGCGTCAGCAGTCAGCACGGCCGTATAGAGCGGTATTCGGAGGACGTGCTGGTAGTGCCGGTCAGCGTCTCTGCACTGACCGCATTGCGCCAGGCGGTGGGCCTGAACCCGGCGCAGAGCTTGAACGGCTTGCCCTACCGCCTGCACGGCAAGCTTGCCGGGGGGCTGTTCGGGACGGTGCGCTTCAGCGACAGCGGTACCTTGAGTCTGCCGTCCGCAACAGGCTACTGAGTGCGTATGGGGTCGCGGACCGATCAACCCTGGGGCTGTGACGCACTGGGTGAATCAACGTGCCGCCGCCATCAGCTTGTTCACTTCAGCGCGGACCATGTTGGCGTATTCGGGCGGTGACATGCCATCCAACTCGCCCCGCACCCATTCTGCCCAGCGTCCCTTGCGCTTGGCCTTTTCGCCGATGAGACGCGCGGCTTCGGCTTTGGCCTTGCCCAGGTTGGCTTGCCACAGCTCGTAGAGACGGGCTTTTTCATCCTCGATCATGGCGCGCTCGGCCAGCGAGCGATTGGCGAGATTGAAGCTCATTGCAGGTACCTGTCAGCAGAAAAAACAGGCGACATCTTACACGCCTATACATGAAAATCTGTAGGAACAGACGCCGCGCCCAAGCCCTTCATGCAACTTTCCAGGGCGCTGGGACTCCATCTTGCACTGCCTTAATAAACACCAGGAGTTAGTGAAATGGCCCGTAAATCAGGTGCTCAATCGGCCGAGGATCAAATCAAGGATCAAGTCTTCAGCGAGCTGTTGGCGCTGATCGAAGAGTCGGAAAAAATGCTCAGGGACAGCGCCTCTCTGGGAAGCAACGAGGCCGACACCGTGCGCGCGCAGGTCAACTCCAAACTCGAACATGTGTCCTATTCCCTCGCCGGGCTGCGTGAACGCGCCAAGCCAGTGGTCGAAGCCACGCAGACCTACATCGGTGGCCATCCGTGGCAGACCGTGGCCGCATCGGCGACCTGTGGCTTGCTGCTCGGTCTGTTGCTGGGCCGTCGTAACTGATTCACCTCAGCTCCGGGCCGCCGATCGCTGCGGCCCTCTTGTGCCCTGCCTTCACTCCCCCGCCAACGCCCGCAGTTTTTCCACCTCCTGCACCGACATCGAAATACCCTGAGTGTGCGATAACACCCGCTGACGATAGCGTCTGTCACCCGACAACCGTGTCTGCCCTGCCTCGTGCATGCGCTCGACCAGCTCGCGGCTACGCACGGCAAAATCCCGACCGGCGCTCTTGCTGGGGTCGATGACGATGATCAGTTGCCCGGTCCAGGGCGTTTGCGCGCCGGGGTGTCGCTTCCAGTCGAACTCGAAGGAAAAATTCCCGCCAGTGAGCGCTGCCGCGAGCAGCTCGACCATCATCGACAAGGCCGAGCCCTTGTGTCCGCCAAAGGGCAGCAGCGCACCACCCTCGAGGATCGCCGCCGGATCGGTCGTAGCCTGCCCATGCTTGTCGACACCGGTACCCACGGGCACCGAATGGCCCGCCCGCGCGGCGATCTGCACGTCACCGTGGGCCAGCGCACTGGTGGCCATGTCGAAGACCAAGGGATCCTTGCCCGCGCAAGGCGCCGCGAACGCTATGGGATTGGTGCCGAACAACGGCTTGTTCCCCCCATGGGGGACGACGCAGGTCATGCTGTTGACCACGCTCAGAGCCACCAGGCCTTCGGTGGCGAAGGGTTCGACATCCGGCCAGAGCGCGGCGAAATGGTGGGAGTTGCGGATAGCGAGGACAGCGATGCCCGCTTCGCGCGCCTTGGTCACCAAAAGCCCTCGCGCAGCGGCCAACGCCGGCTGGGCAAAGCCTCCAGCGGCATCCACCGCGACGTAACCGCTCGCCACATCCTCGACCACGGGGCGCGCCTTGCCGTCCACCCAGCCGCTGGCCAAGGTAGAGAGGTAACCGGGTATGCGGAATGTGCCGTGACTGTGAGCGCCGTCGCGTTGGGCGGTGGCACAGTTGTGGGCGAGAATGTCGGCGACCTCGACCGAGGTGCCATGACGCAGGAAGATCTGACGCAGCAGCTGCGTCAGATCGGAGAAGGACAACGATTGCGAGGCGTCGCTGGCAGGCATCATGGGCTCCCTGGCGTGAATGGAACAGAGTCCTAGGCTCTGTGTGAAAAGCCTTGATACTCGGTGATGCTGCGTTGAAAACAGCCTCGGAATGCTCATTTGCAACCCGTAAACTCCGCTTCCTCGGCTGTTTTCGCCTTGCCTGACCTTCGTCTCAAGACTTTTCACACAGACCCTAGTACGCCATACCCACCTGCTTCAGGACAAGCCCGCTCGAATCAGTCCTTCTGGTCGCGCAGCACGTTGCCCGATACGCCGTCGATGCGGAACTCGTAAGTCACGCCATCAGCCTTGAGACCTTCGCCTTCCCAGTAGCCATCATTGTCGGCTTCGATCTTGGTGACCTGGGTATAGCCTTTGGACTTGGCGGTTTCGATGGCTTTCTCGATGGTGATCCAACCCGCACCCGGCTTGTCGGCCAGCGCCAGGCCGGCAGTCATCAGGGCGGAAGTTGCAACTACGGCAGTCAAAGTCTTCTTGAACATGGGGCACTCCATAACAGTGATTGGTGTGTGCTGCACTGTCTTGGAGCGTCGCGCTGAAAAATTAGTTCACGGCCGCTTGACCTTGCGCCGCATCACGCCGTTGATCACAACCACGAGCACGGCAATGCCCATGGCGATGTATTGAAAGAGTTTTTCAGTGATCACGCCTTGGGTCTGCAGGTAGGACAGGCCGAGCATTGCCAGTAGTACCAGCAAGGCGATCAGCAAGGAATATTTGATGCGTTGAGCTTGAGTCATCTGGGGATCCTGACGGGGGTATTGGCCGGCTTGAGTATCCGGGTTGTCACTGTTGCGTGGATTGCGCATGAAGGCAGGTCAGTGCGCGAAAAATCGTATTTTACAACGCCGAGGCGCAACAGGGGATGGTCTTGAACGACTGGATCATTGCTGAGGAGGATGCCGACTTTTGGTGAAAATTTCCGACGTACCTGTCGGAACCTGCCCACACCCAGAGACCCCTTGACTCCTAGAGCCCCAAAGGCGCCTGGACAAGAATGGCTGCCGGCCGGATGGGCCATTTGCTGCCACAAGGAAGTCACCATGAACACCCAACAGCTTCAGCAGATCGACGTCGAGCAACTCCCCCACTCATTACAGGTACTGATCGACTGCATCGGCGTCGAGCAAGCTTATCGACTGACGCAACTGTATGGCGGGCGCCCGCGCTACATTCCCAAGCACCCGCAACGCACCAGCCTGACCGAGCAGCTTGAAGCCGAAACGGTGGCCGCGCTGATCGAGCGCTTCGCCGGCATGGCCCTGGAAATCCCCAAGTCCGATCATTTTCTGCGGCAGTGGCGCAACCAGCAGATTCACCACGAAACGCTCAACGGCACCTCACGCAGTGTGCTGGCGCATAAATATGGACTGAGCCAGCGCCAGATCGGCAATATCCGCCGCACGCTTGGCTAGTCGAGCATTCCCCAGGCCCATTCACGGGCCCGGGTTCACCCCTCAGAAATCGCGCTTGTAGAACAGATCCAGTGAGCTGGCCACGCCACTGGCCACTTCCAGATACAGACGTTTGCTGAGCAGATAGCGCAAGGCAATGGTATTGGCCGGCTCGAATACCCCCACGCCATAACGCAAACTGAGTTTCTCCGACAGGTTTCCGCTGGCCACTACGCTGGTAGCATCGCCACTGCCCTGGGTGTCGAGCTGAAAATCCTCGATACCCAGGTCGGTCGCCAATTTGCTGGTCACCCCCGAACTGCCCATCAGCCCCAAACCGAGTGCCGCCTGAGCGAGCATGTTGTTGTCCTCGCCGCTGTTGCCTAGCGGGCGACCCAGCACCAGATACGACAGCGCCTGCTCCTGGCTCATGGTCGGCTCCGAAAACACCTCGCTGGTAGGCTGCTCGGCATTGCCGGTCAGGCGGATGCCGGCAATCACATCGCCGGTGGTACGGATCGCTTCGATGTCGAGGTATGGCTGGCTGATGGGCCCGGCAAACAACAGCCGCGCGCGACGTATGGTGAGGCGCTGGCCATAGGCGTTGTAGCGCCCGTCGTTGAGCGCCAGTTCACCCCGAGTGTCGAGGTTGTCGCCGATGTGCACGTGACCGGCCAGGTTGGCACTCAGGCCAAAGCCGTTGAAGGTGAGTTTTTCCTGGCCCACTTCCACATCGATATCGATCGCCATGGGCAAGGGTGTCTTGCCCTGCTCGGTCTGGTTGCCGACGATCACCACGTCATCGGAGAGTTTGACGGTGGACGGTGGCAGCTGGCGGACGACGATGGCCCCTTTGGGAATGAACACCTTGCCGGCCACGGCGAGCCTTTCGCCATTCATCTGGATACTCAGATCCGGTGCCGCTTCGAGCGTCGCATAGGGTTCGACGTTGATCGGCAGGCGCGTGCCCTTGAGCTGCACGTCCACGTCCAGAGCGTTGGCCCAGGCGACCGTGCCGCCCAACGTTCCCTGGCCCGTCTTGCCGCTTTTCCAACTGCCCTGCAGGCGCACGCTTTCACCTGCGATCAATGCCTGCAGTTGCAAGTCCTCGAGCGTGGTCGGCAGTTCCGGGCCGGCGATCTGACCGCCGCTGAGGGTGACATTGCCGTTCACTTGAGGCGCCACCAGGGAACCGGCGATCTGCCCGCTGCCATCGAGTTGGCCCTTGAGGGTTTCCACCATGGGCACGAATGGCCGGGCGATGGAAAGATCGAGGCCGGACAGGCGGAAGCTGCCGCTGATCGGCTTGTTCTGCGCAATGGGATCGATCTGGGTGATGACCTGCAATTGTCCCAGGCGATCGCCGCGGAAGTTGAGTTCGGTATCGATCCGTTTGGGGTTCAAGCGACTGGTCAGACGCAGTGTCTGATACGGGAAATCGATCCATTGGTCCTTGTTGCGCACGCGCAGGGTGCCGTTGCCCGCGTCGATCATGACCTCACCGGCCGGGCCGCTGGCAGGGACGTCGATTGCAACATCGGCGTTGAGCATGCCCTTCCAGGCGAAATCTTTCGGCAGCCATTGGGCCAGGCTGTCCAACGGAAACTGCTTGAGGTGGTAACGCAGTCGCGGCTGCGGCGCCAGGCGCTGGTCCTCGCCGCACAGGCTGGCAGATCCCGAGCGCCAGCAGTGGGCGCCGAAATTGACCTGGCCACCGGTCAGGTATTCAAGACGTGCCGGTGCCTGCAGACGCCAATCCTGCCCACCGGCCTGGACCGAACCGCTGGACAGCCGTCCGCGCCAACTGCTTTGCGCGGTGAAGCCCTTGTCCAGCGTGCCGTCCAGAGCGATGGCCAAAGCCAGTTGCGGCCCCTTGAGCGCCAATTGCAGCTGCTGCCGTTTGATATCGCCCGAGGCCTTACCGGTCAGGGTGCCCAGGTCGGTGTCACCGGCGCGAATACCGGCGGCGGTCAAATCAAGATTGCCACGCTGGGCCTTGTCGAGGGCGGCGTCCAGCGTCAGGTTCTGCAGACGGTTGCTGTCCAGTGCCAACTGACGCCCCTGCAGCGAGAGCTTGCCCTGGGGCGCCTGCAAGGTACCGGCTGCGTCGAGCTGGCCCTTGAGTTGCCCTTGCAGCCCGGGCCATAACTGGCCCAGACGAGCCAGATCGATGTTGAGTCGCGCCTGAATCTGCTGCTGCAGACTGCCTTGACCCTGGATACGGTTGTCGCCCAGGCGTACGTCGAGGTTGCCCAGCGTCCAGCGCTCGCCGGCGCCCTGTGCCTTGGCCTGGAGCAGCGCAGGCTGCCCGCGCAGGCGTCCCTTGAGGTCCAAGTCGGCATCCAGCTTGAGCTGTTCGTTCTTGAATTCACCGGTGCTGCGCAGCGGACCGGCGAGGCTGCCCGGCATCTGCGCAACCCAGTAGGCAGGATCGATGGCGCTCAGGTCCAGAGCCGTGTCCCAGGCTACGCCATCGGCGAACTTGACGTTCAGGTGCCCTGCTGCCTTGCCCTGCCCCGCGACCAGTTCCAGTTGCGGCAGGAACACTTGCTGCAGATCGCCGCTAAATGGCGTCACCAGGGTAAACGCACCGGCTGGGCCATCGAAGGCACCGTTCAGGTTGCCCAGGTACTTGCCGTCGCGATAGTCGACCTCGCCTTTGAAACGCCGAGCTTTCACGTCCGGCTCGGCAATGACGGGGTACAGGCGGTGCCACGGGAAGTCCTGCCAATCGATAGTGGCCTTCGCCGCCAGACCTTGTTGCCAATCCACGCTGCCAGCCAGCCGCACCTGCTCCTGCGTCGTGGAGGAAATGTCCAGGGTCTGCACCACTGCACCCTTGGCGTCGACCCGCGCGCTCAGCACCAACGTCATCGGCGATTGTTCGGCTGGCAGACTGGCGTGGCCATCGATGGCATAGCCAGCCTGCAGGTCGCCTTTGGCGAGCAGTTCCAGTTGATTGAATGCCAAGGTGTCGGGCAGCCCGGCGCTGGGTTTGAACGCCTCGCTGACAATGCGCAGCTGGGCCGGCAAGTGTTCGGCCAGCGGCTTCAGGGTGCCCGTTATGGCGGCCGGCAGGTAGCCGGAGCTTTGCCCATTCAGGGTCAGCGTGTCGAGCAGATCACCTGTGGCGTTCAGGGTGACTTGCCAAGGCTTGTCGTCAACCTTGGGCAACTGTACCTGGGCATTGAGGTTCAGCGGCCATTGGCCGCCGGGGCGCAGCGTGCCGTCCAGATCCAGCACCAGGTCATCGCGCTGCAGGTGCCCGCGATCGATCTTCAGGCCATCGGCGGTCCAGTGTGCCGCCAGCTCGAGACCACTGAGCTGCTGCACGCCATCCAGTTCCAGGCTGCCGATACGCACATCGCCCAGTTCTATGGCGACGGGCAACTGCAGGTCAGGCAGTGTGATCGGCCCGTCGCTGGCCGGTTCCTGACTGGCAGGCAGTTGCACAAGAATGGCGTCGGTGTGCAGGGTGTCGATGCACAGCGTCATACGCCACAGGCAACTGGGTGACCAGGCCAGCTCGGGCGCCCGCACTTCGACGCGGGTCGCGCCTTGCTGCCAGATCAGCGAGTCTGCCTGCCAGTGGCTACCCAATGTTCCCTTGAAGTTTTCCAGGGTCAGTCCGGGCACACGGGCCAGCGCCCAACGACTGCCGGCCTGGGTCCCCAGCACCAGCGAAAGGGTCACCAGAACGATCAGCAACAGGCCAACGACCGCAGCGAGGGTGATCAGCGCACCGCGCTTCACCGCCGGCCTCACAGTTCCGGCCCCATGGAAAAGTGCAGCCGCACGCCGCCATCGTCATCCATCGCGTGAGCCAGGTCGAGCCGAATGGGGCCCACCGGCGACACCCAGCGCACGCCGACGCCGATGCCCGTCTTGAGGTCGGCGAATTTAAGATCGTTGAACGAATTGCCTTTGTCGATGAAGGTTGCCACGCGCCACTTTTCGGCAATCGAATATTGGTACTCGACACTGCCGGCGACCATGTAGCGTCCGCCGATGCGATCGCCATCGGAGTTCTCCGGCGACAGGGTCTGGTAGTCGTAGCCACGCACGCTCTGGTCGCCACCGGCGAAGAAACGCAACGAAGGCGGAACGGATTTGTAACCGTTGGTGGCATTGCCGCCCAACTGCACCCGGCCAAGCAAGCGGTGATTCTGTGCCACAGTGGTCAAGCCCTTGAGCATTACGTTGCCATGTAACAGGTTGGTGTCCGACAGCACCCCTTCCTTGGCCACCTGAGCATCGAACTGCACGCGGTAACCGTTATGGGGGTCGACCTTGTTGTCGCTCTTGAGGTAGGTGTAGCTGATGCCGGGCATCAGCAAGGTACTCAGGCCGGTATCATCGCCGAGCCGGTATTCTTCGCGTTGCCACTTCAAAGAGATGACCCGCTGCCAACCGCTGGGGAGTTTGCTGTGCCATTCCGGGCCGAACGTGAGCAGTTTGCTCAGGCTGTCGGTGTCGGCCAGCTCTTCGTATTGGTACCCACCGGCCCAACGCAGCTTGTCGGTAAGAGGGGGATCCAGGGGGATGTCGTACCAAAGCCCGACATTCTGCCGAGGCGCCGAAAGTTCCAGTTCCGCACCATAACTGTGGCCTTGGGGATTGACCCAATGGCGGGTCCAGTTGGCTTTGCCGCGAGGGCCAACGTCGGTCGAATACCCCAGACCCAAGCCCATGGTCCGCGGCTTGCGGGTCGTCAGCTGGACATCGACGGGAATGACTCGCTCGCTGGCGGCAGTGGGCGCAGCATCGACCCGCACGCCTTCGAAGTAGCCGCTCGATTGCAACGCCTGGTTGAGTTCGGCGATCAGTTCGGAATCGTAGGCCGTGTCTTCTTTAAACGGCACCATACGTTGCAGGAGTTCTTCGTCGAACGGTGTGTCGCCCTGGAAACTGACCTTGCCCAGCTTGAAGCGCGGGCCGCTGTTGTAGACCAGCTCGACATCCGCCACGCCGGCCCGTGGATCGACCGCTAGACGCTGCTTGCTGAAGGTGCCGCTGAAGAATCCATAGCGCGAGGCCTGGTTCTGGATCAGCTGCTTGGCATTTTCGTACTGACCGTGGTTGAGCACGGCACCGGGCGCCAGCTCGCTGCTGCGCGGGACGCGAAAGGCCTTCAAGTCGGCCGCCGGGCCTTCGACGCGCACCGTGACGTTGCGCAGATGCACAGGCTCACCCGGTTCGATACGTAGCAGCAAACGCGGGGTTTCGCCTGGCTGCACTTCGCTGGTCACGCGTGCCTGATAATAGCCCAATGCCTGGGCCGCCTTTTGCGCCTGCTCCTCGGCTCCACGGCTGAAGCGCAGCAGCGCCTCACCGTCACGGTCACCCAAGCTGCCGATGTAGCCTTCGACGTTGCTCTTGAGTGCCGGGTCGGCAGGGTTGACGCGTACGTCGAGTACGCTTTGGGCCTGGGCCGCCATGCTTGCGACCAGCAGCGCCAGGCTGCCGGCCAATCGTCCTGAATAATTCATAGGCGAATGCTATCACGACCCGTACGTCGATTTGGACCCTGCCAGGCGTTGCCAAGGGCTCTGGATCAGCCCTGTGCGTAACCGACTGTTTCAGGACTGGGGTGGAAGAACACATGCTCGACCACAGGCCCCAGGTTCACTTCCCCAATCTGGGTATAGCCCTGCCGCTCGAAGAACGCCAGGTAGCGCGGGTTTCCGGTGTCCAACACCACGCCTTCTGAGGTTGGATCCTGAGCACACCAGTTGTGCACCGCGGTCAGCAGTTGCTCCCCGAGTTCAGGGCCCTGAAAGTCCGGGTGCAGCCCCATCAGCGGCAGCACATGGACGGCATCCGAGGGGATGCATTCCTGGACGGCGTGATGGTATTCGAGATAGCGGCGCGTGCCTTCCACACCCGTACCGAGCATCATTCGCCACTGCCAGGCCCAGCTTTCGGTGATGCCCAGGCGACGCTGCGGTGGCGCTACCAGCGCAACACCCGCCAGGCGGTCGTCGAAGAACAAGCCCAAGGCCGGCAGGTCCTGGAGAAAATGCTGATTGACCAATTGCCGCACGGTGGAACGCACACGCCGTTCGAAGCCTGGGCGATCGGCTTCGAACAGGTAGGCGAAGGTCGGGTCGACGAGATAGGTCTGGTACAGCAGCGCACGGGTTTCACGGGCATAACCACCATCGAGCTGACGTACTTCTGCAGCGGTGGTCGAAGTCTGGGGCATCAGGTCTGTCCTTGAGGAGTGCAACGAGTAGTCAATGGACGGTCCGCGACCCTAGGGGTTCCGTACCCTGGCCAGGCAAATCGTGCGCCGATGCCTGACACCACGCTGGTGGGCTGCGCCGCAGTCCGTTAGCATCGCCGATTTGCCAGGATCCGCGACCATGAAAATCGTCTCGTTCAACATCAACGGCTTGCGTGCCCGCCCCCATCAGCTGACCGCCTTGATCGACAAGCACCAGCCGGATGTGATCGGTCTGCAGGAAACCAAGGTGTCGGATGAACAGTTCCCCCAGGCCGAGATCGAGGCGCTGGGGTATCACGTGCACTTTCACGGGCAGAAAGGCCATTACGGAGTGGCATTGCTGTCGCGCGCCGCGCCGCTGAGTATCGATAAAGGGTTTGCCAGTGACGAGGAGGACGCACAGCGCCGCTTCATCCGCGGTACCTTTGCCGATGCTCAGGGCCAAATCGTGACGATCATGAATGGTTATTTTCCACAGGGTGAAAGTCGCGACCACCCCACCAAATTCCCTGCCAAGCGCCGTTTCTACAGCGACCTGCAAACCCTGCTGGATACAGGGTTCAGTAACGATCAACCGCTGGTGGTGATGGGGGACGTGAACATCTCTCCCCAGGATTGCGACATCGGTATCGGCGCGGACAACGCCAAGCGCTGGCTGAAGACTGGCAAGTGCAGTTTCCTGCCCGAAGAGCGCGAGTGGATGCAGCGATTGCAGCAGTGGGGCCTGGTGGACAGTTTCCGCCATTTGCATCCGGAAGTGGCGGACCGGTTCGGCTGGGTCGACTACCGCAGCCGTGGCTTCGAGGATGAGCCCAAGCGGGGGTTGCGAATCGACGTGATCCTGGCGTCCCACGGATTGCTGCCCAGGGTTCGGGCAGCGGGTATCGATTACGATTTGCGGGCGATGGAAAAACCTTCAGACCATGCGCCGATCTGGTTGGAGCTGGGGCCTTTGTGACCCTCCTGTAGGGATTAGGGGTGCGGCTGGACGCGGCTTGCGCCGCTGCTACAGGGAATGTGGGGTGCTTGTTGGATTGGCGGTGTGGCCGGACGCGGCTTGCGCCGCTGCTACAGGGATTGTGGGGTGCTTGTTGGATTGGCGGTGTGGCCGGACGCGGCTTGCGCCGCTGCTACGGGGATTGTGGGCGTTTGGTGGGTTGCGATGGTGAAACCTGGGCCGGGGCGCGGAGATGCTCTGTAGCAGCGGCGCGAGCCGCGTCGGCGGTGCATGGGGTTGGCCTGCAGCATCGCCGTACGGCTTTTGAGGTGGACTTATTGCGCCTGGGCTTGCTGATCAAGCTGGGCGCGCAACTCCGGCGCCAGGTTGAGGGCAGCGGCCAATTGGTCAAGCCACGCGCGTTCGCCGGCATCCTGCTGACCCATCAACATCACACTGGCCAGGTACATCTCCGCCGCCATCGCCGGGCCATCAGCAGCACTGGCCAACTCTTGCGCATCCAGCGGCCGTGCCAGTTCCGCGTCCAGCCATTGCTGCAGTTGCGCATCCTCGGCATGATCGGTCAACTCGGCGCGGATCGCGGCTTCCTCCTGTGCATCCACCCGGCCATCGGCCTTGGCGGCGGCAATCAGAGCGCGAAGGATCGCATGACTATGCCCTTCCGCTTCCGGCTCGGACAACTGATCGACGGTGCGCAGTGCCTGCTGTGGGGCGTTGGCCTGCTGTTGCTGCCAAGCCTGATAGGCCTTGAAAGCCATCATCCCCAACGATGCCAGCGCGGCGTATTTGCCGGAACCGGATCGATTACCGCCACGCCCACCCAACAGGCCGCCCAGCAAACCACCCAGACCGCCCAAACCACCGACCCCGCCGCCTGATGCACCCCGGCTGCCGCCGAGCAGACTGCCGAGTACATCCCCCAGACCACCCTGCCCGCTCGAGGCACCAGGTTGATTGGCTGAGGATTGGCCGCCGCGCCCGCGCAGCAGTTGTTCAAGTAGGTCAGTGGTGTTCATGGCAAAGCTCTCTGTGTAGTGATGAGGAGTGCAACACCATAGATCACCCAGCGGCTTGGCGGGTTCAGCACAAACTGTAGGCGTAACCTTCAGAACCAGCGGTCGTTACGCTTGCGGCCACGGGTCATCATCGGCAGGATCAGGCCTGCGAGCAGACCTGCACCGGCTATGCTGCCGCCGTAGACCATGTAGCTCATCATCACGTGCTTGTTTTCGTCACCCAGCTTCGCCTGGGTGCTGCGCAGCTCGGACTGGGCATCGCTGAGCTCGGCATTCAGTGCCTTGCTGCGCGCTTCCAGCTCGTCGATCAGCGCCTTGCGCGCGTCCAGGGTTTCCTGCATGCCCTGTACGCGATTCTTCCAGCTGTCGTCGATGGTTTGCAGCTTGCCGCTCAGATCGGCGACCTGTTGGGTCAACAGGGGAACGTGCTCGGCGGGACCTGGCGTCTGTTGCAGGTCACTGCTGGGGATCCAGACACTGGAACCACCTTCACCGCGCACTTGGCTGTAGTCACCCTGGGTAGACAGCAACTCGACCTTCTGGCCGGACTTCAAACTGCCGACGATGCGATAGCCGTCGGTAGGACCACTGCGAACGAAGGTGCTCAGGTTGTCACTGACCCAGCGGCTGTTGCCAGGAGCCTCTTCGCCATGCGCCGGGCCTACAGTGAAGAGCAGGCCAGTGAATACGCCGGTGGCCACCAGGCGGGTGCGGCTAAATACGGTAGAGAAACGTTGGAATGAGGGCATGGCGATCTTCACATGAATAAGAAAAAAGGCCCCGATGAACGGACCATTCGAGAGCGGGACAGCAATGTCCCAAGAGGCTGGGCCTGCACCGGAGGGCCTGTCGCTACTACCGCTACGGGTGGCTACTACTTGCGAAGGGAAACGATGAAAAGCTCCCAAAGGGCCTATTGCCCGGCATGCCGTCGGTTCAAGCCGCCAGCTGAAAGACCACAAAATCGTGTCAAGGTTCACAAAAAAAAAGTGACTGCCCGCACGCTATGGGTGAGTGGAAGCTAGGCGTCGCCCAGCTTCACACTGAAAAGACAGCCGTGGGGTTCACGGCTGCTCAGGCTGACGCTCCATCCTTGGTTGACGCAAATGCGCTGCACCAGCGACAAGCCCAGCCCCAGGCCTTCGCCCCGCTGCTCGTCACCTCGAACAAAGGGCTGAAACATCGCGTTGCGTTTTTCCTCGGGAATGCCGATGCCGCTGTCTTCGACATGGAAGCCGGTTTGCGTCAGGGTCAGGCGCACGAAGCCGGTGTCGGTGTAGTGCCAGGCATTGCGCAGCAGGTTGCCCATCACCGAGTGAAGGAAGGCCTGGTTATAGACTTCGCTCGAATGGTTATCCACGACATAGATGAATTCCAGGCCCTTGGCTTCGATCTGCCGCCCCCAGATCTCCACCAGTTCATCGGCCGTACGCCTGAGCGTCGCGGTAGGGTTGCCGTGGCTGGCCGCCTCGCGATCCCGTGCGAGCAGCAGGAAGGTCTCGACCAACTGACTCATGCCGTCCGTGGCCCGGGCGATGCGGGTCACCTGCCGTTGCGAGCGCTCATCCAGCTCGCTGCCGAGCAGCAGATCGCAGGAGCTCGCCAGGATCATCAACGGCGTACGCAGCTCGTGACTGACATCGCTGGTGAACATCTGCTCGCGGTTGAGTGCGGCGCGCAATTTGCTCAGGGTTTCATCGAACGAGCGCGCCAGTTCGCCGACCTCGTCGTCGGTGTAGTCCGGCGACAACGGCGGCGCCAGGCCGAGCATCTTGTCTCGATGACGCACCTGCCTCGCCAGACGCACCACCGGCGCCATCACCCGGCGTGCCAGCAGCCCGCCCAGCAGGATCGCCATGGCGATGCTCAACAGAAAGCCGGCGCCCACCACGATGAACAGCACATGGGCGCGCTGCTCCATGCCCTCTTGGTCGCGCAACAGCACGTATTGACGCCCGTCGACCTGGGCAACCATGGCGTAGTAGGTGCGCGGGCCGAGGGTGAGCTCCTGGAACCCGACCGGCAGGGTCTTGAGTTCATCAGGCATGCTCAGGTCGCCGTCGCCGCCATCGATGTAGAACAGCTCGTCTTTCTCGGGGCGATGGCGCCAGTCGTCCGCATTGTCCACCAGCAACAGGCGGTGCATGTTGCCGCTCAGGCTCATGGTCGTCAGCTTGCGCTCCACCAGATGCACGGTGGCCACGATGCCTACCGCGAATACCCCGGCGACGAACGCGCTCATCAAGGCAAACACGATGACGATGCGGCGACTCAGACTCTGTTTGAACTCCATACTGCTCCAGTGGGTGCTTGCACGGGAAGACCCGACCGTGCCCGGGCCGAGCATGATTATAGGAGCGATCGGAACAATCAACCCTTGCCGTGACTTTCTCGGGGTTGCGGGTCGCTATCAAGAATTTCCCTTGCCGACGCACCGTGACCAAGAGGTCATAATTAAAATATGTAGTGCCTATATAAAAGCACTACATATCCATTGACGCGCCCCTCCGGGCCTTGCATGATGAGGCCGTCTCCCTGATCGGGAACAGAGCAGAGCCCGAACAAGCCCTGCTCGATGAGCCATCGAGCCACTCCGATGACCTCCGCGTACCAGGCGGGCCGCTGGAACCTGAACGACATGAGTTTCATGTAGTCAGTGTCACCGGCACTACACATCGAGCTCGAGCCAGTACTGACCTAGACGGACAACACCTGATGCGTACCGGCGGATGCGTGTTGAAGACGACAACCTGACAGATCACACAGAGCTCAAGGAGCGTAATCATGAACCTGAATCACCAACCTACCGTCGACCAACTTGCTCGTATTCTGGCCGCCGGCCGTGACACGCTGGACGACCACATCCTCTGGGTCTGCAAGCGAGGCGACGTGCATATAGATGCCTTGGCCAACGACGCCGACGGCGAAGCATTCGAGCGCAATCACCCCGAACTGCGTGCACGCATGCCTATCTACCGGCGTGGCAAAGGCTACGTTGGCAAGAAAGCTGCGGCTGACCGACAGTTCGTCAACGATGTATTCCAGACACTCAACCGGGAATGGAGCCTGAGCCAGGGCCAAGGCCAGGTCCGACGGATCGCGAGCTATTGCTGAACTCGATCGCGGCTCGCGCCGCTGCTACAGGGAGTGGTGCCATCCTGTAGCAGCGGCGCGAGCCGCGTCGGCGGACACAATCAGGACGCGGATTGCAACCTTCTGTAGCAGCGGCGCGAGCCGCGTCGGCGGACACAATCAGGACGCGGATTGCAGCCTTCTGTAGCAGCGGCGCGAGCCGCGTCGGCAGACACCGCAGTGTGTCTGGATCACCGCACAGATTTGACGTCGAGTGTGGGTTTATCCAAAGTAGCCGCCTCTCCCCGCTATCAGGATGCGTTGCGTGACCCATTTCCGTTTTCCCTGGCGGCGCCTGCTCATCGGCGTCGTGCCCGCGTTGGCACTGTTGTCCGCCTGCGACAACGACAACAAGCCTGTCGAAACCACCCACCCTGTCGCCACCTACGCACCTGCCTCCTGGAGTGACCTGCCCAAGGTCAGCGACAGCGACCTGCAGGCCGGTTTTACGGCATGGCGCTCTGCCTGTCAGCGCCTGGCCAAGGACGCGGTCTGGGGAGCAACCTGCGCCGCCGCGCAAGCAGTCGACTCATCGCCTGCCGCGATTCGTACCTTTCTTGAGGCCCAGCTGCAGGTCTATGGCCTGCGCTCAGCCGAAAAAGGCGAACACGGCCTGATCACCGGCTACTACGAACCCGTCTATTCGGGCAGCCTCAAGGCCGACGCGCAGCATCCGGTCCCCGTCTACGGCGTGCCGACCGACATGATCAGCGTGCAATTGGACAGCCTCTACCCCGAACTCAAAGGCAAACGTCTTCGCGGTCGGCTCGATGGTCAGGTACTGCGCCCTTATGACGACGCCGCCACGATCCAGCGCCAAGGCATCAATGCCCCCGTGGTCGCCTGGATGCGCGACCCCATGGACCTGCAGTTCCTGCAGATCCAGGGCTCGGGCCGCCTGCAACTGGACAGCGGCCGGCAGCTGCGCGTTGGCTACGCCGACCAGAACGGCCATCCGTATCGCCCAGTCGGCCGCTGGCTGGTCGAGCAAGGCCTGCTCAAGAAGGAAGAAGTCAGCATGGGCCGTATCCGCGAGTGGGCTGTGGCCAATCCGCAGCGGGTACCGGAACTGCTCGCCAGCAACCCCAGCTACGTGTTCTTCAGCCTGCGCCCGGACAGCAACGAAGGCCCCCGCGGTTCACTCAACGTGCCGTTGACCGCTGGCTACAGTGTGGCAATCGATCGCAAGGTGATACCGCTGGGCAGTCTGTTGTGGCTGTCCACCACACGCCCCGACGGCAGCCCAGTGGTGCGCCCGGTCGCGGCCCAGGACACCGGTGGCGCCATTGCCGGCGAAGTGCGTGCGGATCTGTTCTGGGGTACGGGAGACGAAGCCGGGGAACTGGCCGGCAACATGAAGCAGGAAGGTCAAGTGTGGCTGCTCTGGCCCAAAGGTGCCGCGCTGCCGACGCCCTGAAGCAGATAGCGCCTGGATAAACAGGGTGCCTGACCGTCAGGCACCCTGCTCTCTTACGCCAGTAATTTCTCGATCTGTTGGTGCAGGGTGTCCAGATCGAATGGCTTGGCCAGGATCGGTGCCTTGCGCGCGATTGGGCTGTTGGTCTCTTCAATTTCTGCCGGATAGCCGCTGATGAAGATCACTTTGAGATCCGGGCGCAACAGCACTGCGGGTTCAGCGATCTTCACGCCGGAGATGCCGCCGGGCAAACGAAAGTCTGTCACCATAAGATCCAGGTGCGGCTTTGTCGCAAGAATCTCCAACGCCTGCTCGCCGTTCTCGGCCTGCAAAACGCGATAGCCCTGACCAGACAAATAGTCCGCCAGCACCATCAATATCAACGGCTCGTCCTCGACGATGAGAACGACATCTTGTGCATCTTCACTCATGGGGAAGCCTATGTACGTGTGTGTTTCGCTGCCATTACGACCATGACCTGCGACAGAGGTTGCGTGTGATTGCGCTTATTCCTACAGCGGGAGGCTGACCCGGAACGTCGCACCGTCGCCCAGCGCACTCTCGACCTCGATACGCCCTCCATGAGCGGCCACGATCTGCTCGGAAATGAACAACCCCAGGCCCAGCCCGGCCACCACGTTGCTACCGGAAACCCGCTCGAACTGCTGAAAGATCCGTAGCTGGTTTTCCTTGCTGATGCCGATGCCATGGTCGCGCACTTCCACGCGCGCCCAGCCGTTGTGTCCATAAACCGTGACTTCGACCGGACCTTTGCCACCGTAGCGCAGCGCATTGGAAATCAGGTTGCTGACCACCTGTTCGATCCGGAACTCGTCCCAGATGCCCAGCACGGGTTCGTCGGCGCGCAAACTGATGGTGCAATCGGCCGCGTCCACTTGGGGCGCGAAACTGTCGACCAGGTTGCGTACCAATTGCGCGAGGTCGAACTGGGCAGGTCGGATGGACAACTTGCCGGTACGGATCCGCGATACATCGAGCATGTCTTCGATCAGACGAATGAGGCTCTGGATCTGGCGCTCGTCGCGCTCGACCATGGCGCGCATCTTGTCGAGGGTGAAGGCGTCGGCGTTATCGCGTGCCAGGTGCAACTTGCGCAGTTGGGTTTCCAGGATCAGGCCGTTGAGCGGCGTGCGCACCTCGTGGGAGACGATCGACATGAAGTCGTCACGCATGCGCACCGCATGTTCCAGCTCGCTTTGGGTCACCTGCAGACGCTTGAGCAGGACCTCCTGCTCCTGGCGCGAGCGCTCTAGCGCATCGAGCTGCTCCTTGAGGGTCTTGCGCTGACGGTACAGGTCGACGAACACGCTGACCTTGCTCTTCACCGCCTGCATGTCGAGCGGCTTGTGCAGAAAGTCGACCGCGCCGCTCTCGTAGCCCTTGAAGGCATAGTTGAGCTCGCGCCCGGCGGCGCTGACGAAGACGATCGGAATGTTCTTGGTCTTCTCGGTGCTGCGCATCAGTTCTGCCAGCTCGAAGCCGTTCATGCCTGGCATCTGCACGTCGAGAATGGCCATGGCGAATTCGTGCTGCAGCAACAATGAAAGGGCTTCATCGGCCGACAACGCCTTGTGCACCTCACGGCCGGGGCTGGCGATCAACGCCTCCAGGGCCAGCAGGTTTTCCGGCAGGTCATCGACGATCAACAGTTTTGCTTGGACGTTGCTTAGCATGTGCTTCGTTCCAGCTCGGCAAGCAGACAGCCAATGCCGTGGAGTGAAAGAATATGGTCAGGCGTCTGCAGGCGGATGGCCGCCTGCGGCATGACCGCAACCCGCGCCTCGGCGGGGTCTTGGACGATGGTCAAGCCACCTTTGCGTTTGATGCTCGCCAGGCCACGCGCACCGTCCTCGTTGGCCCCGGTCAGCAGCACGCCGATCAGGCTGGCGCCATAGGCATCGGCTGCCGAATCGAAGAGAAAGTCGATCGCTGGCCGTGAATAATGAACCCGCTCCTCCTGACTCAATGACAGACTGAAGTCGCGCTCTACCGACAAGTGATAGCTGGGCCCGGCGAAGTAGAACATGCCTGCCTCGATCGGCTCCTTGTCGCGGGCCTGGCGCACCGGCCGATTCAAGCGCCGCTCGAACACTTCCGCCAGCTGGCTGTGACGCTCGTCGGGCAGGTGCAGTACCGTCAGCACCGGCAGCTTGAAGTTCGTTGGCAGCTGGCCGTAGATGCCCAGCAACGCTTCCACGCCGCCGGCCGAAGCCCCCACCACCACCGCTTGAAAACGACTCATGACTTGCGATAGATCCGTTCCGGGCGCGTCAGGGTTTCGAAGCGCGAACTGTAGGCCGAGAAATCCAGGGTTTCCTTGCTGCCCAGCATGAGAAAGCCACGCCGGCTCAACGACTCGTGGAACAGTCCGAAAGCACGGTCCTGCAACCCCTTGTTGAAATAGATGAGCACATTGCGACACGACACCAACTGCGTCTCGGAAAACACGCTGTCGGTGGCCAGGCTATGGTCGGCGAAAGTCACGTTGGCGCGCAGGCTGCTGTCGAAGATCGCGTTGCCGTAGGCCGCCGTATAATAGTCGGAGAAAGAGCGAGTGCCACCGGCGCGCTGGTAGTTCTGCGTATAGGCGCGCACGCTTTCCATGGAATAGATGCCTTGCTTGGCCTTCTCCAGGGAGACTGGGTTGATGTCGGTCGCGTAGATGATGGTGCGTTCGAGCAGACCTTCCTCGCGCAACAGGATGGCCATCGAATAGACCTCCTCCCCGGTGCTGCAGCCGGCGATCCAGACTTTCACCGACGGATAGGTCTTGAGCAGCGGCACCACTTCGCGGCGCAAGGCCAGAAAGTGCTCAGGATCACGAAACATCTCGCTGACCGGGATCGTCAGGTACTGCAGCAGCTCCGTGAACGCCGTGGGCTCGTGCAGCACCCGCGCCTGCAGCGACGAGACGCTGCCGCACTCCATCTGCCGCAGCGCGTGCAGAATGCGGCGCTTCACCGAAGCGCCGGAATAGTCACGGAAATCGTAGCTGTAGGTGAGGTAGATCGCCTCGATCAACAGCCGGATCTCGATATCGATATGGCGTTCGGCAGCCGGTTGCGGCGACTGATCAGCCAGGGAATCACTCACTACATGCGCTCCAGTTGCGGCAACCAGACGCGGATCAGGGAGAACAGGCGGTCCAGGTCGATGGGCTTGGCCAGGTAGTCGTTGGAACCGGCCTGCAGGCAGCGCTCCTGATCGTCCTTCATGGCCTTTGCGGTCACCGCGATGATCGGTAGCTTGCGCCAGCGTGGATCCTTGCGAATTTCACGGGTCGCTTCGTAGCCGTCCATCTCGGGCATCATCACATCCATCAACACCAGATCGATGTCCTCGACCTGATTCAGCTTGTCGATCGCCTCACGGCCGTTACGGCCCACTTCAACGATGGCGCCCTTGTGTTCCAGGGCGCTGGTCAAGGCAAAGATATTGCGCACGTCGTCGTCGACCACGAGGATCTTGCGGCCCTCGAAGACCTTGTCGCGACTGCGGGCGGTTTTCAGCATCTTCTGCCGCTCATGGGACAACTGCGATTCGACTTTGTGCAGAAACAGGGTCACTTCGTCGAGCAGACGTTCGGGCGAGCGCGCGCCCTTGATGATGATCGAGCGCGAGTACTTGAGCAGCTCGGTTTCTTCATCGCGGGTCAGGTTGCGACCGGTGTAGACGATCACCGGCGGGAACGAACGGATCTCTTCGTTGGACATGCGTTTGAGCAGGTCGCCGCCGAGCATGTCGGGCAACTTGAGGTCGATGATCATGCAGTCGTAGACGTTGTCGCGCAGCAGGTCGAGCGCTTCCTGGGCAAAGCCCACGGCGGTGATCTCCACGTCATCGTCGCCGATCAGCAGGGAAATGCTTTCGCGCTGCAGATCGTCGTCTTCCACCAGCAAGATGCGCTTGAGCTTCTGGGTGAGCTTGGCTTCCAGGCGGCCAAAGACCTCCTTGAGTTCGTCGCGCGTGGTCGGCTTGACCGCATAGCCGATCGCGCCCATGTGCATGGCCGCCTCGACCCGATCCTCGACCGAGATCACGTGCACCGGAATGTGCCGGGTGGTGGCCAGCTCCTTGAGGCGTTGCAGTACGGTCAGACCGGAATGGTCGGGCAAGCGCATGTCGAGCAGCACCGCATCGGGCACGAAGGTCGCTGCCAGATCGAAGCCCTCGTCGGCACCGTGTGCTACCAGGCAGTGGTAGTCCAGCTCATGGGCCAGGTCGTAGAGAATGCGGGCGAAATTGGGTTCGTCTTCGACGACCAGAATGCAGCGCTTGGTGAACGGCCCCTTGTCACGGTCGTCGGCGAAGCGAGCCACGGTCAGCGGTGCTTCGATCACCGCCGGGGTGTTGGATACCGGCTGCGGCGCGATGACCATGGGCTGCGGTGCGTGTCGCGGTGCCTCGATGATCTCTTCGTAACGCTGTGGCAGGACCAGGGTGAAGATGCTGCCCTTGCCCAGTTCGCTGGTGACGGTGATGTAGCCACCGAGCATGTTGGCCAGATCGCGGGAAATCGACAGACCCAGGCCGGTGCCTCCGTAACGACGGTTGGTGGTGCCGTCGGCCTGGCGGAACGCTTCGAAAATGGCCTGTTGCTGGTCGACGGCGATGCCGATGCCGGTGTCGCGAATCTGGAAGGCAATGCCGTCATTGGCGTGGCCGGAAACCAGCAGCTCAACCATGCCGTGTTCGGTGAACTTGAGCGCATTGGCCAACAGGTTCTTGAGAATCTGCTCCACGCGCTGGCGATCGGTATAGAGCATCGCCGGGGCATCGGGAAGAATCTGTACCGACAGTTCGAGATGCTTCTGCCCGGCCAGCGGCTCGAAGGTCATGCGCAGACTGTCCACCAGCCGCGGCACGCTGCTGTTTTCCGGGCGCAGGTCAAGCTTGCCAGCCTCGACCTTGGAAATATCCAGAATGTCGTTGATCAGGTTCAGCAGGTCGTTGCCCGCCGAATAGATCGACTCGGCGAACTTGACCTGATCGGCCGTGAGGTTTTCCTGGGGGTTTTCCGCCAGCAATTTGGCCAGGATCAACGAGCTGTTGAGCGGCGTGCGCAGCTCGTGGGACATGTTGGCGAGGAACTCGGACTTGTAGCGGCTCGAACGCTGCAGCTCGTCGGCGCGCTCTTCGAGCTGCACCTGGGCCTGGTTCAACTCCAGATTCTTGCGATCCAGCGCGTCGCGCTGCTCGCCCAGGGCTTCGGTCCGTTCGGCCAGTTGTTCGTTGGTCTGCTCCAGCTCGGCTTGCTGGGTTTCCAGGTACGCCTGAGACTCCTTGAGCACCCGCGACTGCTCTTCGAGCTCTTCGTTGGCGGTCTTGAGCTCTTCCTGCTGCACTTGCAGTTCTTCATTGAGCTGCTGGGTTTCGGCGAGCACCTCCTGCAGACGCTGACGATAGCGCGCCGCTTCGATGGCGGTGCCGATGTTGTCGGCCAGCAACTCGACGATTTCCAGGTCACGGTCGGTCAAGGGGCGCAGGAAGCCCAACTCGACCACGGCATTGATGTGGTCGTTGTCGCTGGTCGGTATCACCAGCACGCTGCGCGCCGCGCCCTCGCCCAGGCCGGAGCTCAGGCGCAGGTAATCGGCCGGCACGTCGTCCAGACGAATGACCCGGTTGCGCTGCACGGCCTGGCCCGCGATGCCCTCGCCGTTGAGCAGCACCTGATCCATGACTTCACGCTCGCGGGAAAACCCGTACGACGCGATGCGGCGCAGGTTGCCGTGCTCTTCGCGGATGTACACCGCGGCCACAACCGTACCCAGATACTGGGCAAAGAACTGCAGCATGTTGCGGCCCAGCATCTGCAATGTTTGCTGGCCCAGCAACTGCTCGGCCAGTTGCGTCTGACCAGTGCGCAGCCAGGCCTGGTCCTGCAGGCGCTTGGCACCCTTCTGCAGGGCGGCCAGGTTGCCACCGTAGGAGGTCGACAGTTCGGTCATGTCGCGTCGGCCGAAGTACGCCAGCAAGGCGCTGACCACGAAAACGAACAGCACATAGAGGCTGACCGAGGTCCAGATGGTGCGCGAGACGTTCTCGCTGCGTTCCACCCGCAACTGCTGCTCCATGGCGATGAAGCCTTCATATTCCTTGCGGATCGCGTCGGTCAGGCGCTTGCCGCGACCGGTCTGGACAACGCTGGAATAGTCTCCGGTGGAGCGTTTGAGCGCGATCAACTGCTCGCCGTAGTCGAGCCAGTCCTTTTGCAGCGCCATGATCCGCGTCAGCCGATCGACCTGGCGCGGGTTGTCGCTGACCAGCGCCTGCAACGCCGGCAGTTCGGCGGCCAGACGCGGTTTGGCCAGCTCATAGGGATCCAGGTAGCCTTCGGCGCCCGACAAAAGGTAACCGCGCATGCCGGTTTCCATGTCGATGGACAGCTTGGTCGCTTCATTGGCGTTGTTGATCACGCGGTCGGTGTGCTCGACCCAGTCGATCACGGACAGCAGGTAGACGATGATGCCGATGAACACGGCGGCGCTGAGCACGCCGACGCCCAGCGGCAAGCCGACGTTGCGACTGAGCAGCCGACGGAAGCTTTGTTCGTCGATCGAAGAGGGTTTGTTCATGTCCTTGGACCCGGATCCTGTAATCGAGGCGGGGGATTTTGCCGCAATTCGATCAAAGAGTTAGGTTTTTTCCGTACGTCTTGTAAGAATTTTCATATCTAAACGTGGGAACCGTCTCGTTTAATGGCTCCGTAGGCATGGTCTGGCTCCGACCCATGCTTTATGATGGCGCCCTGCCTCCCAAGTGCTTTCCGCCTCGAGGCGCATCGATATCAGCGAAATGACGGCTCGGCGCCGTCTGCGCCCTTTGCCGACCAGGATCCGAACGATGTCCGATACCGCCAAAACCATTCTTGTCGTCGAAGACGACGCGATCGTCCGCATGCTGATCGTGGACGTGCTGGAGGAATTCGAGTTCGAGGTACTGGAAGCCGAGGACGGACCGGGCGCCCTGAAATTTCTCGAAGATGCTGCCAAGACCATCGACCTGATGATGACCGACATGGGTCTTCCTGGCATGGATGGCAAGGAATTGGCCCAAAAGGCGCGCGTTCTGCGCCCGGTACTGCCAGTGCTGTTTGCCAGCGGCTACGCCGAAGCCCTCGACGTGCCTGCGGGCATGAGCAGTATCGGCAAACCGTTTTCCATCGACCAGCTGCGCGACAAGGTCAAGAGCATGCTGGTGGCGTAAAGCCCTGCCTGTGGCTACATCCCTGCGCGTAATCATGGCCTAATACGCGCCCGGTTTTTTTCCCAGAGTCTTTTCATGTCTCCTCAGCGCGTCCTGGTCATCGGCTATGTATGGCCCGAGCCCACCTCATCGGCAGCCGGTGGGCACATGATGCAGCTGCTGCACTGCTTCGTGGCCCAGGGATGGCAAGTCACCTTCGCCAGCCCCGCCAGGGTCGGCGAGCACAAGGCCGATCTGGCAGCGCTGGGCATCGGCGAACAGGCCATCGAGCTCAACAACGAAAGCTTTGACCATTTCATCGGCGACTTGCAGCCAGACGTGGTGATGTTCGACCGCTTCATGATGGAGGAACAGTTCGGTTGGCGCGTGGAGTTGCACTGTCCGCAGGCACTGCGGGTGCTCGAAACCTGTGACCTGCAAAGTCTGCGCGACGCCCGCCAGGCGCTGCTGAAGGAACGTTTGCGCGGCAATGACGATGAAAACGATTTCACCGCATTGTTCGACGTATCGCCCGACCGTCTCTACCAGCACATGAGCGAGGCCGACATTACCCAGCGCGAAGTCGCCGCGATCTTCCGCTGCGACCTGAGCCTGATGATTTCGCCATTCGAATCGCAGTTGCTGATCGAGCGCTTCGGTGTCCCGCCCAGTCTGCTTCATGACTGCCCTTTGATGGTGGAGCCGCTGGCCACACCTCCCCTCGATTTCCAGCAACGCGCGAACTTCGTCTGCATTGGCAACTTTCGTCACGCACCCAATTGGGACGCCGTGCTGTGGCTGAAGCATCAAGTGTGGCCGCGCATTCGCAAGCGACTGCCCAAAGCCGAGTTACACCTGTACGGCGCCTACACCCCTCCCAAGGCCACAGCCCTGCATAACCCCGCACACGGGTTTCTGATCAAGGGCTGGGCGCCCGACGCGCTGGAGGTGGTGGGTCAGGCGCGGGTCGCACTGGCGCCTTTGCGCTTTGGCGCCGGTATCAAGGGCAAGTTGCTCGATGCCATGATCTGCGGGACGCCCAGTGTGACCACACCTTGCGGGGTCGAGGGCATGCGCACAGGTGACCACTGGCCAGGCGGCGTCGCTGGCAGTGCAGAAGCGCTCGCGGAAGCCGCCGTGCTGTTGTATGACGACGAATCACAGTGGAACACAGCTCGGAAAAGGTCCAAGGAGCTCTTGCTCGCAGAGTATGCAATGGAGCACCACTCCCGAACATTGATGCTGAGACTGGAGCACGTTAAGGGAAACCTTGCGCAGCATCGCCAAGACAATTTCATCGGCGCAATGCTTCGTCATCATCTGCACAAAAGCACGAAGTATTTCTCGCAATGGATCCAATCCAAGAACCAATCGATCTAAGCACCCTCTGGACGTACGTAGTCGGACAACTAAACTCAAGAGCGCTACGCAGCATCCAATGTTCCTTCAGGACGAACGACAATGGCGCCGATCACTAACTCCAAGGTGTATGACTCCGATCTGATGCTCAAGCTGCGCACCCGACACGAAAAGCTAGGGCCGGCGCTGCAAAAAGTCTCCGGGTTTCTGTTGGCCAACCCCTACCGAAGCGCGACGCTCAATATAGAAGAACTGGCTGTCGTGACCGGCACTTCCACAGCCGCCGTCAACCGCATGGCCAATGCGATAGGATTGAACGGTTTCACGGGATTGCGATTCGCCCTGATGGAAAATCTGCTGGCCGTCGTGTCTGCGGCCGACATCATCCACGAGAGACTCAAGCACTCATCCGACAAAAGTTTCTATCTGAATCATCAGATCAGTCTGAGCAAGCACCACCTGGACAACGTCGCCCGGATGAACGAC
Organism: Pseudomonas sp. RIT-PI-a; assembly: GCF_001187875.1. NCBI lineage: Bacteria > Pseudomonadati > Pseudomonadota > Gammaproteobacteria > Pseudomonadales > Pseudomonadaceae > Pseudomonas > Pseudomonas sp. RIT-PI-a. Next base: position 573,584 of record NZ_LGIR01000011.1, on the reverse strand, counting down.
AACCAGACCTTCGAAGACATGGCTCGGCAGTTGGTGCGCTCACAGAATGTATTCGTGGTCGGTTTGGGCAACAGTTTTCACATCGCCCAGATGGCGGCAGCAGGACTTAACCCTTTCTGCGTCGGCGCGCACTGCGTGACGCTGGATGGAGGCATGGAAGGTTCAGCCTACAGGCTGAGCAACATCACCAGCAACGATGCACTTCTGGCCATCGCCCTGCCCGCCTACACCCGAGAAACCATCGACATGGCCAGGTTCGCTCAATCCCGCGGCGCCTGCGTGATGAGCATCACCGACTGCCCGGCGTCGCCCTTGGTGAAGCTGTCCAACAAGAGCCTGTTCATCCCTACCGCTCATCCGGTGCTGCCTCATTCCAAAGTAGGGTTGATGGCCGCCGTCGAGGCCTTGTTGGCACAGGTCCAGCTCTTGAAGCCGCTGAGCCGTGAAAATCGACCTTCGCCTGCTGGCTGGAAACCGAGCCGCCCCAGCGTGCGACCTTCGTGGCCCAGCCTGTTGCGTCCCGGTGCGCCACGCAAGCGCGACGATCCGCAGTGAGTTCGGTCATCTCAGCCTTGGACGTGTAGCCCCGAACGCCGCTATGCTTGAGTGCGCATTCCCGATCGGCACAATCACAATAGCAGCCACGGCATGACCCGACCTATACGAATAACAGACCCTTCCTATGAGTTGATGGACGACCACGAAGGTCGCTCCATCATCTATCGCCAGCACGGCTTCCCGTGTCCGCTGGTGCGCTGGCATTTTCACAAGGAATACGAACTGCACCTGCTGGTCGCGACGTCGGGCAAGGTGTTCGTGGGTGATTACATCGGCAATTTCAATCCAGGCAGCCTGTTTCTGACCGGGCCCAATCTGCCGCACAACTGGATCAGCCAGATGCAGAGTGGTCAGTCGGTGAACAAGCGCGACATGCTGGTCAATTTCACCGACGAGCTGTTCGACCAAGGCCATCAGGTCTTCAGCGAACTGCGCAGCCTCGCCCCGCTGCTCGACCGTGCGCGCTATGGCATCGAATTTCGCTGCGCGAAGACCATCGCCCAAGCCAGCGTGTCGATGCAGCGTATTGCCGACAGCCAGGGCATCAGTCGCCTCGGCCATTTCCTGATTCTCATGGAGTCGCTGGCCGCCTGCGAGGATTACCACCTGCTCTCGGGGACCGCCGCAGCCCAGGACGCCGACGAACATGCCGTAGAACGGACCAACCGCGCCGTCGACTACATCTTCGCTCACTACGCCCGTGAGTTGTCCCTGGAAGAAGTCGCGGCTTACCTGGGGATGAAACCCACCTACTTCTCCAGGGTGTTCAAGCAAGCCACCGGCCGCTGCTTCGTCGAATTCGTCAACCGTCTGCGCATCAGCAAGTCCTGCGAGCTGCTGGCCGACGGCGATCGCCCGGTGACAGACGTCTGCTTCGAATCGGGCTTCAACAATATCTCCAATTTCAACCGCCGCTTTCAACAGCTCAAAGGCATGACGCCGTCGCACTATCGTCGTCTGGCCATGCAACGGCTGAGCTCCTGAAACCTGTACGAAACCTCACAGCGCCTGCCGGGATCCCTCTGGCACGCCGCGCCTATGGCGCGGCCAGTGCAAATTAGTATCAGTGCAGGTGCACCCAGGGATTTGTCAGATCGGCTGCGGGGGTCTGTAATCACAGCCAGTGCTTCACCTCTACGAAGGCACAAGAATAATAACCAAGGCCGCCTCCCGGCGTGCCGAAGAGGAATGCGAGATGACGATCGACCGCAAACATCTGCTCGTTGCCGGCGCCCTGTGCGGTGCACTGTCCCTCAGCGGCTACAGCTACGCTGACACCACCCTGACCATCGCCACCGTCAACAACAGCGACATGATTCGCATGCAGCGCCTGGCCAAGACCTTCGAGACCGAGCATCCCGACATCAAGCTCAATTGGGTGGTGTTGGAAGAAAACGTGCTGCGCCAGCGCCTGACCACCGATATCGCGACCCAGGGCGGCCAGTTCGACGTGCTGACCATCGGTATGTACGAAGCCTCGCTGTGGGGCGCCAAGGGCTGGCTGTCGCCGATGAAGGACCTGCCCGCCAGCTACGACATCGACGATGTCTTCCCTTCGGTACGCGACGGCCTGTCGGTAAAGGGCCAGCTCTATGCCCTGCCGTTCTACGCCGAAAGCTCGATGACCTACTACCGCACCGACCTGTTCAAGGCGGCCGGGCTGGAAATGCCGGAGAAACCCACTTGGACACAGATCGCCGACTTCGCCGGCAAACTCACTGACAAGAGCAAGGACCAATACGGCCTGTGCCTGCGCGGCAAGGCCGGCTGGGGCGAGAACATGGCCTTGATCACCACCGTGGCCAACAGCTTCGGCGGCAGCTGGTTCAACAACGAGTGGAAGCCGCAGTTCGACAGCGAGGCGTGGAAGAAGGCTCTTAACTTCTACGTCGACAACATGAAAAAATCCGGCCCGCCGGGCGCATCGAGCAACGGCTTCAACGAGAACCTGGCCTTGTTCAACAGCGGCAAGTGCGCCATCTGGGTCGACGCCAGCGTGGCCGGCTCCTTCACCATGGACAAGACCCAAAGCAAGGTCGCCGACAGCGTCGGCTTCACTTTCGCCCCCCACGAGACCACCGACAAGGGCTCCGCCTGGCTGTACTCCTGGGCCCTGGCCATTCCGACCAGCTCGAAGAACCAGCAGGCCGCGCAGCAATTCTCGGCCTGGGCGACCTCCAAGGAGTACGCTGCGCTGGTGGCCAAGACCGACGGCGTGGCCAACGTGCCGCCGGGTACGCGCAAATCCACCTACACCGATGAGTACCTGAAGGCAGCGCCGTTCGCCCATATCACCCTCGAATCGCTAAAGGTCGCCGATCCCAAGCAGACCGATACCAAACCGTATGTGGGTATCCAACTGGTGACGATCCCCGAGTTCCAGGCCATCGGCACCGAGGTCGGCAAGGCATTTTCCGCCGCGCTGACCGGCCAGAGCACGGCCGACCAGGCCTTGGTCGTCGCGCAGACAGCCACCGAGCGGGCCATGAAGCGCGCCGGCTACCCCAAGCAGTAACACGTCTGCCCTGCTGCCCGCCAATTGCGGCGGGCAGCGCTGCTCACCAGGTGCGCACTCATGAATACTACGACTGCCAAGCCCCAGCCCGACACGGCTGAGGTGACGGGCAAGCGCCGCTTGTCCAACCCCGGCTGGTTTCTGGTCACCCCTTCGGTCGCCTTGCTGCTGCTGTGGATGATCGTGCCGCTGGGCATGACCGTGTACTTCTCGCTGATCCGCTACAACCTGCTGTACCCCGGCGAAAACGAATTCGTGGGGCTCGAAAATTTCAGCTTCTTTCTCACCGACGCAGGCTTCATGCCGGGCGCCACCAACACCTTGCTGCTGGTGGGCAGCGTGCTGCTGATCAGCGTGGTGTTCGGCGTATTGATTGCCGCGCTGCTGGAAGCCAGCGAATTTCTCGGCCGCGGGATCGTGCGGGTGATGCTGATCTCGCCGTTCTTCATCATGCCCACGGTGGGCGCACTGATCTTCAAGAACCTGATCTTCCACCCGGTCTCGGGCATTCTCGCGGCCGTGTGGAAGTTCTTCGGCGCCGAACCGGTCGACTGGCTCGCTCATTACCCACTGTTCTCGATCATCGTCATCGTCAGTTGGCAATGGCTGCCGTTCGCCATCCTCTTGCTGATGACCGCCATGCAGTCCCTGGACCAGGAGCAGAAGGAAGCCGCGCGGCTGGACGGTGCCGGTGCCCTGGCGATCTTCTGGCACCTGACGCTGCCGCACCTGGCGCGACCCATCGCGGTGGTGGTCATGATCGAAACGATCTTCCTGCTCTCGGTGTTCGCTGAAATCTTCACCACGACCAACGGCGGACCGGGCTTCGCGTCCACCAACCTCGCCTACCTGATCTACAACCAGGCGCTGGTGCAGTTCGACGTGGGCATGGCCTCGGCCGGTGGCTTGATCGCCGTGGTCATCGCCAACATCGCCGCGATCATCCTGGTGCGGATGATCGGCAAAAACCTCACCGACAAGAACTGAAGGCCTGCGCCATGACACTTCAACAATCGCGTCGCCTGCAAAGTCTGGTCCTGGGCTGCCTGGCCTGGGCTATAGCCATCGTGGTGTTCTTTCCGATCTTCTGGATGGTGCTGACCAGCTTTAAGACCGAGATCGACGCTTTCGCCACGCCACCGCAGTTCATTTTCACGCCCACGCTGGAAAACTACCTGCACATCCAGGAGCGCAGCGACTACCTGCACTTCGCCTGGAACTCGGTGCTGATTTCGTTCAGCGCCACTGCCCTGTGCATGTTGATCGCCGTCCCGGCTGCCTACTCGATGGCGTTCTACGAGACCAAGCGCACCAAGCAGACCCTGCTGTGGATGCTCTCCACCAAGATGCTGCCACCGGTGGGCGTGCTGATGCCCATCTACCTGCTGGCCAAGGGCGCCGGCCTGCTCGATTCGCGCATCGCCTTGATCGTCATCTACACCCTGATCAATCTGCCGATCGTGGTCTGGATGGTGTACACCTACTTCAAGGACATTCCGCGGGAAATCCTCGAAGCGGCGCGACTGGACGGTGCCACCCTGGGTCAGGAAATGCTCCGAGTGCTGTTGCCGATCAGCAAAGGCGGCCTGGCGTCGACCGTGCTGCTGTCACTGATTCTGTGCTGGAACGAAGCGTTCTGGTCGCTGAACCTGACCAGTTCCGGAGCCGCTCCCCTGACCGCACTGATCGCCTCGTATTCCAGCCCTGAAGGGTTGTTCTGGGCCAAGTTGTCGGCCGTCTCGACCCTCGCCTGCGCACCGATCCTGATCTTCGGCTGGATCAGCCAGAAGCAGCTGGTGCGCGGTCTCTCCTTCGGGGCAGTCAAGTGACTGGTGGCAATTTCATAGACGCCTTCGCGGCCACTGACCGCTCCTACGGGTACCACACGACCCTTGTAGGAGCGGCCAGTGGCCGCGAAGAGGCCAGCATCGCCAACAACGTACTCATATCAGGAACCATCCCATGGCCACTCTGAAAATAAAAAACCTGAAAAAGGGCTTCGAAGGTCTGCAGATCATCAAGGGCATCGACCTGGAAGTGCACGACCGCGAATTCGTGGTGTTCGTCGGCCCGTCGGGCTGCGGCAAGTCGACCTTGCTGCGCCTGATCGCCGGGCTCGAAGAAGTGAGCAGCGGCACCATCGAGCTGGACGGCCGCGACATCACCGAAGTGACGCCGGCCAAACGCGACCTGGCCATGGTGTTCCAAACCTACGCCTTGTATCCGCACATGACCGTGCGCAAGAACCTGTCGTTCGCCCTGGACCTGGCCGGCAAACCCAAGGCCGAGGTCGAAAGCAAGGTGGCGGAAGCGGCGCGCATCCTCGAACTCGGCGCCCTGCTCGACCGCAAGCCCAAGCAGCTGTCCGGTGGTCAGCGCCAGCGCGTGGCGATCGGCCGGGCCATCGTGCGCCATCCGAAGATCTTCCTGTTCGACGAGCCGCTGTCCAACCTCGACGCCGCCCTGCGCGTGCAGACCCGACTGGAACTGTCGCGCCTGCACAAAGAGCTGCAGGCCACCATGATCTACGTGACCCATGACCAGGTCGAGGCGATGACCCTGGCCGACAAGGTGGTGGTACTCAACGGCGGCCGTGTCGAACAGGTCGGTTCGCCCCTGGAGCTTTATCACCATCCGGCGAACCTGTTCGTCGCCGGTTTCCTGGGGACGCCGAAGATGGGCTTCCTCAAGGGCAAGCTCAGCCGCGTCGACGGCCAAGGCTGCGAAGTCGCCCTGGACGCCGGCACCCATATCTACCTGCCTCGCGTCAGCCAAACGTTGAACGTGGGCGACTCGGTCACCCTGGGCATTCGCCCCGAGCATCTCGACCTTGCGCAACCCGGGCAATGCCAGCTGGCGGTGACCGCCGACGTCAGCGAGCGCCTGGGCAGCGATACCTTCTGCCATGTCGTCACCGACTCGCAAGAACCGCTGACCCTACGCATTCGCGGTGACCTGCGCAGCCAGTACGGCGAACGCCTGAGCCTGCTGCTGGATCCCCAGTATTGCCACCTTTTCGACGCCCAGGGCATTGCCGTGGCCAAACCGCTCCAGGCCGCTGCCTGATACAGGACCGATGATGAAACTCAATCGACAGAATCTGCACCAGCTCGCCGAACACATCCAGTTGCCGACCTACGATCCTGCGACCCGTGCACATGGCATCGTCCACATCGGTGTGGGCGGTTTTCATCGCGCACACCAGGCCTTCTATACCGATGCGTTGATGAACACAGGAGAGGCCGAACAGTGGGCGATCTGTGGCGCCGGACTGCGCAGCGAAGACCGCAAGGTCCGCGACGCCCTGGCCGAGCAAGACTTCTATTACACCCTGGTCGAGCTGGGCGATACCCCGGACACCGAAGTGCGCGTGATCGGCGCGATCACCGACATGCTCCTGGCCGAAGACGGCGCTCAGGCGTTGATCGATAAACTGGCCCAGCCTTCCGTGCGCATCGTCTCGCTGACCATTACCGAAGGCGGCTATTGCATCGATGACAGCAACGGCGAGTTCATGGCCCACCTCCCACAGATCCAGCACGACCTGGCGCATCCGCAGGCACCCGGCACGGTGTTCGGCTTTCTCTGCGCAGCGTTGAGGCAACGTCGCGATGCCGGTATCGAAGCATTCACCGTGATGTCCTGTGACAACCTCCCGCACAACGGCGCGGTCGCCCGCAAGGCCCTGCTGGCGTTCGCCGCGCTGCATGATCCAGCACTGCACGACTGGATCGCCAGCCATGTACAGTTCCCCAATGCCATGGTCGACCGCATCACGCCCATGACCAGCGATGCCCACCGCGCGCAGCTGCACGAGCGCCATGGTGTCGACGACAGCTGGCCGGTGGTCTGCGAGCCATTCGTGCAATGGGTGCTCGAAGACAAGTTCGGCGCCGGTCGGCCCGCGTGGGAAAAGGTCGGCGTGCAGTTCACCGACGATGTCACACCCTATGAAGAAATGAAGATCAAACTGCTCAACGGCAGTCACCTGGCCCTGACCTACCTTGGGTTTCTGAAGGGCTACCGCTTCGTTCATGAAACCATGAACGATCCACTGTTCGTGCGCTACATCCGCGCCTACATGGACCTGGACGTCACCCCGCAACTGGCGTCCGTTCCCGGTATCGACCTCGAGGGCTACAAGGACACCCTGATCGAGCGCTTTTCCAACCAGGCCATCGCCGATCAACTGGAGCGCGTCTGCTCGGATGGTTCTTCGAAGTTTCCCAAGTTCACCGTACCGACCATCAACCGGCTGATCGCCGATGGGCAGAACACCGAGCGTGCGGCGCTGGTTGTGGCGGCCTGGGCGCTCTACCTGGGCGGCGTCGACGAAAACGGCACGCACTACAGCATTCCCGACCCGCGCGCTGCGTTCTGCCAGGCACTGGTTGCCGACCCGGCCTCGCTCACCGAGCAGCTGCTGGGCGTCGAGGAAATCTTCGGCACCCGGATCCCGCAGTCGGCGGAGTTCGTGGCAGCGTTCGAACGCAATCTGCACAGCCTGCGTACCCAGGGCGTGCAGGCCACCTTGGAACATATGCTGGACGGCAAGGAGTAAGCGGCCATGTTTCTCGGGATCGACTGCGGCACCCAAGGGACCAAGGCGTTGATCCTTGACGCCGACAGCGGCCAGGTCATGGGCCAGGGCTCGGCTTCCCATCACATGATCAGCGGCGAAAACGGCCGTCGCGAACAGGAAACAGGTGATTGGCTCACCGCTTTCGAGCAGGCCACTGCCCAGGCGCTGGCTCAGGCCGGCATCGATGGTCAGCAGATTCTGGGTATCGGCGTGTCCGGGCAGCAGCACGGGCTGGTGTTGCTCGACGCCGATGGTCAGGCGCTGCGGCCGGCGAAGCTGTGGTGCGACACCGAAAGCACGCCGCAGAACGAGCGCCTGCTGGCCGAGCTGGGCGGTGAGCAGGGCTCGCTCGAGCGCCTGGGGCTGGTGATCGCGCCGGGCTATACCCTATCCAAGCTGCTCTGGACGCGGGAGCACCATCCGGAGATCTTCGAACGGATCGCCCATGTGCTGCTGCCCCACGATTACCTGAATTTCTGGCTCACCGGGCAGGCCCGCGCCGAATACGGGGATGCTTCGGGCACCGGTTATTTCAACGTGCGCGAACGCCAGTGGGATCTGGCCCTGCTGCAGCAGATCGATCCGAGCGGACGTTTGGAAGCCGCGTTGCCGCGGTTGATCGAGGCGCACCAGCCGGTGGGTACGATTCGCCCGGGCATTGCTGCGCGCCTGGGCATCAATCCCCTGGCCGTGGTCGCCAGTGGCGGGGGCGACAACATGATGGGCGCCATCGGCACGGGCAACATTCACCCTGGGGTCATCACCATGAGCCTGGGGTCTTCAGGCACGGTGTACGCCTACAGCGACCGCCCTGCCGTTTCGGAGGAACCGGCGGTGGCAAGCTTCTGCTCTTCGTCGGGAGGGTGGTTGCCATTGATCTGCACCATGAACCTGACCAACGTCACCACAGCGGTGCGCGAGCTGCTTCAACTGAACATCAGCGGATTCAACCAGGCGGTGGCACAGGCGCCGATCGGGGCGGAAGGCATCGTGATGCTGCCGTTCCTGAACGGTGAACGGGTGCCTGCCCTGCCCCACGCCACCGGGTCCGTGCTGGGCTTGACCACCAACAATCTGAACCCTGCGAACCTGTGTCGCGCGGCCGTGGAAGGCACGACCTTCGGCCTGCGCTATGGCCTCGATCTGCTGCGTGCCGGGGGCCTGCAGACTCATGCCATACGCCTGATCGGCGGCGGTTCGAAAAGCCCGGTGTGGCGCCAGTTGGTGGCGGACGTCATGGACGCGCCCGTCGTGTGTACCGAACAACCGGAAGCGGCAGCCCTGGGCGCAGCCATTCAGGCTGCCTGGTGCGTCGGTCAGGATCCTCAAGGGTTGGCTGCGTTGTGCAAACGCTGCGTGCGGCTGGACGACACCAGCCACACCCAACCTATCCCTGCCAATGTCCTCGCTTACCAGGTTGCCTATCAGCGTTACCGCGACCACATTCCGCTTTGATAACGAGCACAGGGGTGTAGCCATCTCGTAGGAGCGGTCATCGGCCGCGAAGCAGGCGCCGCGGTGTACCTGCTAAACCGCAGAAGCCCTTTCGCGGCCGCGGACCGCTCCTACAAGGCGGTTACAGGTCGGGCTGGATGATTTCGACCCAGTAACCGTCCGGGTCCTTGATGAAGGCAATGCTCTTCATCCGGCCATCGGTCAGACGCTTCTGAAAGTCCACGCCCAACGTTTCGAAGCGCTCACAGGCAGCGTGGATATCCGGCACCGACACACAGATGTGCCCGAAGCCACGGGGATCGCTGTTACCGTCGTGGTAGGCGAAATCCGCGTCGTTTTCGGTGCCGTGGTTATGGGTCAGTTCCAGAATGCCCGGCATGGATTTCATCCAGGTGGTACGCGCCTTGTCATCCACCGGGATGGTCGACTTGTCCACCAGCGCCAGGAAATACAAGCTGAACTGCGCTTCGGCGAAATCACGCTTTTCAACCAGACTGAAACCTAATACGCGAGTATAGAAGTCCAGCGACTTCTCGATGTTCTTGACCCGCAACATGGTGTGGTTGAAGACGAACTGGGATGTGGCGGCTTCAGGTTGCGCGGTAACACCGGGCACATTGTTCAAATGATCGAGGCTCATGAAGGCTTCCTTGAATGAATGGGCAGTAGCTGCAGTTGATGATACGGAACGGTGCGGATGATGCCAAACCAGATACGGCATCGAACGCGCGACACGGAGACGCGGGGGATTGAAACAGGAGGAAAGTGCGAAACGCGGGCAATAAGAAGCCCGCCGAAGCGGGCATTTGGGGCGCTGTTCCATCAGCGGATTTCATAGTGGAACAGTGGCTGTGAAAAGGATGTGAAAACATCGAAGAGCATCTGCTGTTTTTTGTGGCGCTGCCGAACGGTCACATCCGACTGTATAAAAGCATGCAACTCCAGTGCGATATAACTGGGGCAACCGTAGTTGCGTAAGCGCTGTACAGGAAGTGTATAAGTCAAAAGCGACGCGGCTTGCGCCGCTGCTACAGAGACCGCGCTCCCCTGTAGCAGCGGCGCAAGCCGCGTCGGCGGTACACCCGGTGCGCCTGGATGAATGCGTTGCGGCTTGACGCGGCTCGCGCCGCTGCTACAGGGGGCTTTCCCGTTGTATCAGGCCGGGGCGGACGTGCGGATCAGGTGATCGAATGCCGATAGCGACGCCTTTGCGCCCTCGCCGACCGCGATGACGATCTGCTTGTAAGGCACGGTGGTCACGTCACCGGCGGCAAAGATACCCGGCAAATCGGTTTCACCGCGGGCGTCGACCATGATCTCGCCACGGTTCGACAGCTCGATGGTGCCCTTGAGCCAGTCGGTGTTGGGCAGCAGGCCGATTTGCACGAAGATGCCTTCCAGCGCGATTTCATGATGTTCGCTGCTCTGGCGATCCTTGTAGCGCAGGCCATTGACGCGCTGTCCGTCACCGGTCACTTCAGTGGTCAGCGCACTGGTGATGACCTTGACGTTGGGCAGGCTGTGCAGCTTGCGCTGCAACACGGCGTCGGCACGCAATTGTGTGTCGAACTCGATCAGGGTCACGTGGGCGACGATACCGGCCAGGTCGATGGCCGCTTCCACACCCGAGTTGCCACCGCCGATCACCGCTACGCGCTTGCCCTTGAACAGCGGACCATCACAGTGCGGGCAGTAGGCCACGCCGCGGTTACGGTATTCCTGCTCGCCCGGCACGTTCATTTCACGCCAGCGCGCACCGGTCGCCAGGATCAGCGTCTTGGCCTTGAGCGACGCGCCGCTGGCGAAAATCACCTCGTGAGGTGCACCGTCCTTGCCCGGCACCAGTTTCTCGGCGCGCTGCAGGTTCATGATGTCCACGTCGTACTGCTTGACGTGCTCTTCCAGGGCGACAGCCAGCTTCGGACCTTCGGTTTCCTGTACGGAAATGAAGTTCTCGATGGCCATGGTGTCCAGCACTTGCCCGCCGAAACGCTCAGCCGCAACGCCGGTACGGATACCTTTACGCGCCGCATAGATAGCCGCCGATGCACCGGCAGGGCCGCCGCCGATCACCAGCATGTCGAACGCCTGCTTGGCGTTGAGCTTTTCCGCCTGACGATCACTGGCGCTGGTGTCGATCTTGGCCAGAATCTCTTCCAGACCCATGCGGCCCTGGCCGAAGTTCTTGCCGTTGAGGTAAATGCTTGGCACAGCCATCACCTGACGCTCTTCGACTTCGGCCTGGAACAGGGCGCCGTCGATGGCCACGTGACGAATGTTGGGGTTGAGCACCGCCATCAGGTTCAGTGCCTGGACCACGTCCGGGCAGTTCTGGCACGACAGCGAGAAGTAACTTTCGAACAGGAACTCGCCTTTCAGGGCAGCGATCTGTTCGATGACCTCGGCACTGGCCTTGGACGGGTGGCCGCCCACCTGCAGCAGCGCCAGTACCAGCGAGGTGAATTCGTGACCCATGGGGATACCGGCGAAACGCAGGCCGATGTCCGCTCCGGGGCGATTGATGGAGAACGACGGCTTGCGCGCATCGTTACCGTTGTCCAGCAGCGTGATCTTGTCCGACAGTGCATCGATGTCACGCAGCAGACCGAGCAATTCTTGGGATTTCGCGCCGTCATCAAGGGACGCGACGATCTCGATCGGTTGGGTGACCCGTTCCAGATAGGCTTTCAACTGGGCTTTAAGATTGGCGTCCAACATGAGGGCGATTTCCGTTTTGAGTGTTTCGAAGACGACAGTTGCCCGCCAGGGCGCTGAGCCCCGCGTGAGCGAGATACTTTTGGAAACGATGATACGAAAGCGGTCCGTTACGGAGGTGTCGCGATCCCGTAACGGATGTCGCGATCCCGCGGGAAGTGACCCGCGGGACACAGCTCGGGAAGCTGCTTAGATCTTACCAACCAGGTCCAGCGATGGAGCCAGGGTGGCTTCGCCTTCTTTCCACTTGGCTGGGCAGACTTCGCCTGGGTGAGCAGCAACGTACTGGGCAGCTTTGACTTTGCGCAGCAGCTCGGAAGCGTCGCGGCCTACACCACCGTCGTTCAGTTCGACGATCTTGATCTGGCCTTCTGGGTTGATCACGAAGGTGCCACGGTCAGCAATACCGTCGGCTTCGATCAGCACGTCGAAGTTCTTCGAGATGACGTGGGTCGGATCGCCGATCAGCGGGTACTGGATCTTGCCGATGGTGTCCGAGGTGTCGTGCCAGGCTTTGTGGGTGAAGTGGGTGTCAGTCGACACACCGTAGATTTCCACGCCCAGTTGCTTGAACGCTTCGTAGTTGTCGGCCAGGTCGCCCAGTTCGGTTGGGCAGACGAAGGTGAAGTCGGCTGGGTAGAAGAATACGACAGACCACTTGCCTTTCAGATCGGCGTCGCTGACCGGCACGAAAGCGCCGTTGTGGTAAGCGGTAGCGTTGAATGGCTTGACTTGGCTGTTGATGATCGGCATCGGTGACTCTCCTTCAGGGGGTTGAAATCGTGTTTGAATTCGATAGGGAGCATCCTAAACACATGCTCGCCTGATAGCTCATTGGCAAACTGGATGCTAGTGATTGGTTTTGCCTATCGAAGCTACCCATAATAAAGAAGAATTGTGAACGAGGGGCAATGCTGCCGCGTTTTGTCGACTTTTCTCACGTCTGCATACACGTCCTCCTTACAGCCATGCCCTCGCACCACGGCTAGCATGAGGCCCGCTTTCGCAGATGAGATCAACCAGGTGACTATCAAAACCATCGTGGCCGACGACCATTCGGCCGTTCGACTCGGGCTGCGCATCGCCTTGGAGCGTGCACCGCGTTCACGCTTCAGCGTGATCGATGAGGCCGAGAATGCCAGCCGGGTCCTCGAATCGTTGCAGCAGCATGCCTGTGATCTGCTGATCACTGACTACCACATGCCCCAACAGCACGGTGGCGACGGCCTCGCCCTGCTGCGTCAAGTGCGTCAGCGCTACCCACGCCTGCCGGTGCTGGTATTGACCACGCTGGACAACCCCATGGTCCTGCGCGCCATTCTCGACAGCGGCGCGCGAGGCCTGTACGACAAGCAGGAGTGCCTGAGCAACCTGAGCACGGCGGCGTACAGCCTGATGCGCGGCAACAACTACCTCAGCGCCCGCTTCACCCGACGCCTGGCCGAGCACGAAGTGGAACACAGAGGTACCCACGAGCGACTGTCGACGCGCGAGCTGGAAGTGCTGAAGCTGTTGGTGGGCGGCATGAGCGGGCGAGACGTCGCTGCGCATCTGGATCGCAGCGAGAAGACCATCAGCCGCCAGAAACGCTGCGCCATGGAAAAGCTGGGCATCAGCCACGATGCCGCGCTGCAGGAATACGCCGCCGTGGTTGGCCTGCCGGACTGACCGGCAGGCCCAAGGCTCAAGCGTCTACCGGTGTACGCATGGTGACGAACTCTTCGGCGGCCGTGGGGTGCACGCCGATGGTTTCGTCGAACACCTGCTTGGTCGCGCCCGCCTTCAAGGCGATGGCGAGGCCCTGAACGATCTCGCCGGCATCCGGACCGACCATGTGGCAACCCAGCACCTTGTCGGTATCGGCATCGACCACCAGCTTCATCAGGGTACGCTCCTGGCTGTGGGTCAGGCTGAACTGCATGGGCCGGAAACGGCTTTCGAAAATCTGCACCGAATGACCCTGTTCCCGCGCCTCTTCCTCGGTCAGGCCGACGGTTCCGATGTTGGGCAGGCTGAACACAGCGGTTGGAATGTGCCTGTAATCCACGGGGCGATACTGCTCCGGCTTGAACAGCCGACGCGCTACGGCCATACCCTCGGCCAAGGCCACGGGCGTCAGTTGCACCCGGCCAATCACATCACCCAGCGCCAGGATCGATGGTTCGGTGGTCTGGAACTGCTCGTCGACCTGGATGAACCCCTTGTCGTCCAGCTTCACACCGGTGTTCTCCAGCCCCAGGTTGTCCAGCATCGGCCGACGTCCGGTGGCGTAGAACACGCAATCGGCCGCCAACTCGCGGCCGTCCTTGAGGGTGACCTTGAGGCTGCCGTCGTCGAGCTTGTCGATGCGAGCGATGTCGGCATTGAACTGCAGGTTCATGCCGCGCTTGGTCAGCTCTTCGCTCAGATGTTTGCGCACCGAGCCGTCGAAGCCGCGCAGGAACATTTCACCGCGGTAGAGCAAGGTGGTGTCGCTACCCAAACCATTGAAGATCCCGGCGAATTCGACGGCGATGTAACCACCCCCTACCACGATCACCCGCTTGGGCAACTGCTCCAGGAAAAACGCCTCATTCGAAGTGATGGCATGCTCGCGCCCCGGCACGTCGGGGATCTGCGGCCAGCCACCGGTTGCCACAAGGATGTGCTCGGCGCTGAAGCGCTGGCCGTCCACTTCGACCGTATGCGGGTCGACCAGGCGCGCATGGCCTTCGATCAGCTTGACGCCGCTGTTCACCAGCAGATTGCGGTAGATGCCATTGAGCCGTTCGATTTCCTTGTTCTTGTTGGCGATCAGGGTCGACCAGTCGAACGAGGGTTTTTCCAGGTTCCAGCCAAAGCCGCTGGCATGGTCGAAGTCGTCTGCAAAGTGCGCGCCGTAAACCAGCAGCTTCTTCGGTACGCAGCCCACGTTGACGCAGGTTCCACCCAGGTAGCGGCTCTCGGCCACTGCCACCTTCGCTCCGAAACCTGCGGCAAAACGCGCTGCGCGCACACCGCCGGAACCGGCGCCAATCACGAATAAATCGAAGTCATAGCTCATGTTGCTCTCCTGGCACCTGCACGACCCGCCAACGGGCCGTAGCCATAAACAAGAACGCCGCTGTCCGAAGAGCAGCGGCGTCGATCATGCAAGCCGGTGAGGCGTCAGATGAACGCCTTGCCGGTTTTGTAGAAGTTTTCGAAACAGAAGTTGGTGGCGTCGATGTAGCCTTCCGCGCCGCCGCAGTCGAAACGCTCGCCCTTGAATTTGTAGGCCAGTACGCAACCGTTCTGGGCCTGCTTCATCAGGGCATCGGTGATCTGGATCTCGCCACTCTTGCCTGGCTCGGTCTGTTCGATCAAATCGAAGATGTCCGGGGTCAGGATGTAGCGGCCGATGATGGCCAGGTTCGATGGGGCATCTTCGGGCTTTGGCTTTTCAACCATGCTGGTCACGCGATAGATGTCTTCACGAATCATGTCGCCGGCGATCACGCCGTACTTGTTGGTTTCCTGAGGATCGACTTCCTGAATGGCGACGATCGAGCAGCGGAACTGGTTGTACAGCTTGACCATCTGCTGCAGCACGCCGTCGCCTTCCAGATTCACGCACATGTCGTCCGCCAGCACCACGGCGAACGCCTCGTCACCGATCAGTGGACGACCGCTGAGGATGGCGTGGCCCAGGCCCTTCATCTGCACTTGGCGGGTGTAGGAGAAGGTGCACTGGTCGATCAGTTTGCGGATGCCGACCAGGTACTTCTCTTTCTCGGTGCCCTTGATCTGGGTTTCCAGCTCATAGCTGATGTCGAAGTGGTCTTCGATCGCGCGCTTGCCGCGACCGGTGACGATGGAGATCTGGCTCAAGCCAGCTTCCAGGGCTTCTTCGACGCCGTACTGGATCAGTGGCTTGTTGACGATCGGCAGCATTTCCTTGGGCATTGCTTTGGTCGCTGGAAGGAAGCGAGTACCGTAGCCGGCCGCTGGAAACAAGCATTTCTTGATCATGTGAGTCCTTACAAAAGAGCAATGCTGACGAGGTACGGCACAGTCGGTTTCAGGCGTCGACTACTTCACAATGTCTGCCGCTGGCCAATTGATTGGTTGATAGAGAAATCCTGATGCATATAGTTCCACTGCAGGGTAAATATTGCTACATCGGTCGAGCAACGGAATTTTTCCTTGCACAACTACCCTTGCCGCTTGCCAGTGTATAGCATTGGGCCACCGCATAGCGGCCCCCTTGTCTACCTGAAGAATCCCGCCCCATGAACACCCTCCTGCGCACTACCCTGTCTTGCATCGCCGTGCTCGCCGTTTCGGCCTGCGCGAGTACTTCCCCCACCATTTTGAAGAACGGCCAACAGGGCTTGAACATCGACTGTTCGGGTCAGGCCATGTCCTGGGACAAGTGCGACGAGCAGGCGAGACTCGAGTGCCCCGGCGGCTACCAGACAGTAGCGACTCAGGGCGTGCCGCGACGTGCGGACGAGGCTGGGCTGGCGGATGCCGACCTGGGCAACTACCAGACCCGCAGCCTGGTGGTGATCTGCAAGTAGGATCGGCTCAGCCGGAAATGCATTTCTCGGCCGCCTGGCGCACGTCAGCCGGGCGCAGAGGCACATTGGACAGGCGCTCGTGCACCTTGATGCTGCTGCCGCCGGAACGATCGTCGACGATCAGCACGGCGGCCGGATCCTTGGAGAGTTTCTGCGGAACGATGATGCGATAGCCGTCGTGTTTCTGTTCGATCACCGACGGTCCGCGGCTGTCGCTCAACTGGGCAACCACACAGGTGGAATATTCCTTGGGGGTCTTGCCGGAAATCACACTCATGGTCTCGGGGCTTTTCTCGATGTCCGTCACGGTGGCACAACCACCGAGCATTACCACTGCCGTCAACCAGGCCCACTTCATGATGCATCTCCGTCATTAAATACCCTGTGACCGCAAGGTCATGAATTTGCTCCATGCATCGGTAGAATTTATCCGCGCTGCGATGCACATGATATCGTTGCGCTTTTTCGCGCACCTGTAACTGTGGAGAGCCCATGAAATTCGTTCACCAGCGCGAGCACCTCAATGAAGACGATCTGGTTGTCATCGAGTGCTCCCAGCGCTGCAACATCCGCCTGATGAGCGACGCCAACTTCCGCAGCTTCAAGAACGGTGGGCGACATACCTATCATGGCGGCGCGTTC
This sequence comes from Pseudomonas sp. RIT-PI-a, assembly GCF_001187875.1. Lineage (NCBI taxonomy): Bacteria > Pseudomonadati > Pseudomonadota > Gammaproteobacteria > Pseudomonadales > Pseudomonadaceae > Pseudomonas > Pseudomonas sp. RIT-PI-a. Next base: position 556,576 of record NZ_LGIR01000011.1, on the reverse strand, counting down.
GACACCTTCCCGGCCAAGATCACGGCGCCCAGTACCGGTTTCTGGAACATCACCATCGATACCGCCGGCACCAAGCTGTCGAGCGTCACGCGCAAGAGCACGTTCACCCACAAGATCAAGATCGTGCGCCGCACGGCTTCGAAATTCACCTGATGCAGGGGCACCCATGATCAAGTACGTGATCCGCTACAACCTCGACGGGCAGCGTCGCTGGGACTTCGCGCACCTGGAAACGGGCTCGCTGGAAGAAGCCAAGGCGGCGTTGGTCGCCCTGCATGGCGACGACGCCGCGAACATCAGCGACATCCATATCAGCAAGGCGCTCTGATCCCGCTGATGCGGGCATATCCTCTCCTGTGGGAGCGGGCTCTGCCCGCGAAAAGTTCACTGTGGTTCCGCAGGCACTGCGCGGTGTCCCCTTCGCGGGCAGAGCCCGCTCCCACAGCATGACCGCTCCCACAGGGTGAACACTTCCATGGGCATATGCATTCTGGTTCGGTGCATATACTCAAACGTCACTTTTACGTCTATTTACAAACTGTTATCTTCCGTCGGCTCTGCTAAGAGTGCGCGACCGTGCGCGTGCTTTTTCTGATGATGCGAAAGACAGCCTGAGAACAGGATCACCATGTACGTTTATGACGAGTACGATCAACGGATCATCGAGGACCGCGTCAAGCAGTTCCGGGATCAGACCCGCCGCTACCTGGCTGGCGACCTGAGCGAAGAAGAATTTCGCCCGCTGCGCCTGCAGAACGGCCTGTACATCCAGCGTTTTGCCCCGATGCTGCGCGTCGCCGTGCCCTACGGCCAGCTGACATCGCGCCAGACGCGCATGATGGCCAAGATCGCTCGCGATTACGACAAAGGCTACGCCCACATCAGCACCCGGCAGAACGTGCAGTTCAACTGGCCGGCCGTGGAAGACATTCCGGACATTCTCGCTGAACTGGCCACCGTGCAGATGCACGCGATCCAGACCAGCGGCAACTGCCTGCGCAACGTCACCACCGACCAGTTCGCCGGCGTTGCCGCCGACGAGGTGATCGACCCGCGCCCCTGGTGCGAGATCGTTCGTCAGTGGACCACCTTCCACCCCGAATTCGCCTACCTGCCGCGCAAGTTCAAGATTGCCGTCAACGGCGCCAGCACCGACCGCGCAGCGATCGAGGTGCACGACATCGGTCTTGAGCCCGTGCACAACGACGCCGGCGAGCTGGGCTTCCGCGTCCTGGTCGGTGGCGGCCTGGGCCGCACGCCGGTAGTGGGCGCGTTCATCAACGAGTTCCTGCCGTGGCAGGACCTGCTCAGCTACCTGGACGCCATCCTGCGCGTGTACAACCGCTACGGCCGTCGTGACAACAAGTACAAGGCGCGCATCAAGATCCTGGTCAAGGCCCTCACGCCAGAGGTCTTCGCCCAGAAAGTCGACGCCGAGATGGAGCACCTGCGTGGCGGCAGCACGACCCTGACCGAGGCCGAGCTGCACCGCGTGGCCAAGCACTTCGTCGACCCGGATTACAAGGCATTGCCTGATTTTGCGGCTGACCTGGCCCAGCTCGACAGCGAGCACCCCGGCTTCGCCCGCTGGCGTTCGCGCAACACCCTGGCGCACAAGAAGCCCGGCTATGTGGCGGTGACCCTGTCGCTCAAGCCGACCGGCGTGGCCCCTGGCGACCTGACCGACAAGCAACTCGACGCCGTCGCCGATCTGGCCGACAAGTACAGCTTCGGCCAGCTGCGCACCTCTCATGAGCAGAACATCATTCTGGCCGACGTCGAACAGGCCCAGCTGTTCAGCCTGTGGAACCAGCTGCGTGAAGGCGGTTTCGCCACGCCGAACATCGGTCTGCTGACCGACATCATCTGCTGCCCAGGGGGGGATTTCTGCTCCCTGGCCAACGCCAAGTCGATTCCGATCGCCGAATCCATCCAGCGTCGTTTCGACGATCTGGACTACCTGTTCGACATCGGCGAGCTGGATCTGAACATCTCCGGTTGCATGAACGCCTGTGGTCACCACCACGTCGGCCATATCGGCATCTTGGGCGTGGACAAGAAAGGCGAAGAGTTCTACCAGGTGTCCCTGGGTGGCAGCGCCAGCCGCGACGCCAGCCTGGGCAAGATCCTGGGTCCCTCCTTCGCCCAGGAAGCCATGCCCGATGTCATTTCCAAGCTGATCGACGTGTACGTGGAAAAACGCACTGAAGATGAGCGTTTCATCGATACCTACCAGCGGATCGGCATCGACCCCTTCAAGGAGCGCGTCTATGCAGCGAATCATTAAGAACAACGAAGTCGTCGACGAAACCTGGCACCTGCTGCCCAAGGACACCCCGTTCGACGGCATCAGCAACTGCGATGACCTGATCGTACCGCTGGCCCTGTGGCGCGAACACGGTCCGGCGCTCCAGGCCCGCGATGGCGGCCTGGGCGTGTGGCTGGACAGTGACGAGGAAGCCGAAGAGATCGGCGAGGTGGCCAACCAGTTCCAGGTCATTGCCCTGAACTTCCCGGCCTTCACCGACGGCCGCAACTACTCGAACGCACGCCTGTTGCGCGATCGTTATGGCTTCAAGGGTGAACTGCGCGCCATCGGTGACGTACTGCGTGACCAACTGTTCTACCTGCACCGTTGCGGCTTCGATGCCTTCGCCTTGCGCGCCGACAAAGATCCGTACGAAGCACTGGAAAGCCTCAAGGATTTCTCCGTGACCTATCAGGCGGCCACCGACGAACCGCTGCCCCTGTTCCGTCGTCGCTGAACGCAAAAAGGCTGGCGGGGCTCTCGCCGCGCCAGCCTTTTGCTCCTTCTTCCCGGATGTCCTTTACTGGACGTTCGCTGCAGTCACCTCTTCAGACAGGGTTCTGATCAACCCTCGGGTTGCCTTGGTACGACCCGTACTGATCGAGGCGTACATCTCCAAGGCCGCCTGATCCGTCATCACCACGCGCAGTGGCTCTCCTTGCGGCCCGGTCCACAGGGTTTCCGGGGCCAGATCGCCGAGTGCCTTGAGCACAGCGCCCAGGTTCTCCGGCTCCACACTGAACAGATCCAGCGTCTTCGCCTCTTCGAAATGGATCAGCACGTTCCCCCACAAGGTCTCGACCGCTTCGAAGCGCTGCGGATACACCCGACGCAGGTACAGGCTCCAGAACGGCTGTTCGGCGAGCCAGTCCAACAGCCCGCTGGCGGTTTCATCCGTGAGCACTGCGTTACCCACTTGCCGGGTTGTCTCGGTGGAGAGAATTTCGCTGTACAGCATCGATGGCTGCGCACGCAGTGCCAAACGCGCCTGCAGACGGTTACGCAGCAGCAAACGAATCTCGACCTCGTCCGGGGTGCCATCAAGCAGTTGCGCGTCCGTGATCTGATCCATGGCGTGCAGCGCAGGTGTTTCCGGGCTGTTCTGAATCAGGGCGGCACGTCGATTCAAGCGTCCCTGAGTGATGGCCGCGGCATACTCATCCACCAGTGCCGCCCGGTACAGCTGGCGTCCCAAGCCCAACAACGGCTGCAGCATCGCCTCGCCACCGGCCACGGCCGAGGACGCCGCCTGCCAAGCCAGGGTTCGAGTCTCGAAATAATCCAGCACAACGCTCATGCCGTCCCCGCAACTGCCGTCTACCAGCGTCGCATGCTCGAACAGCTGCTCGCGCAAGTCACCCGTCCCCAGCCCGTCGCCTACTGCCTGGGCATCGGCAACCACCGCGCGCATCACCGACCACATTCGCGCCTTGAACGGCTCGGGGTGGCGTTTGTAGGCGTCGGTGGAAGTCAGTCGGGCCATCACTCGATAGAAGGCAGCCGCTTCCGGGGTGCTCTGGTCCGCCTCGATACTGGCACGCAAATCGGCGGGGCAGTCGGCTAGCCAGGCATTGCTGGCCTGCTCGTGTCCGCTGCCTGTCGTGTTGCGCTCGCCCCATTCGAAGCTGACGCGCGCCCGTCGCAAGCGCCGCCGCGAGAGCTCCGAAAGCGGGTTGCGGTCGAGGTTGAAGTGGAACTGCTCACGCAGTATGAAGGAGCGCATCATGCTGACGTAGGTGGTTCCACCGATGTCGGGCAGCTCGGTGAGGTTGTTGTCGCTCAGGATGATCCAGCGCAATGGCGTGGCGTGACGGTTCATCAGGAAGCTCAGACCCTCTGGCCACTCGGTGATACCGGTGGAACGCAGGATCAGCTTCTCCAGCATGCGCATGCGGGTAACGTCCGGCGCCTGCCCCAGCTCGGTGAAGCTCAGGTTCAGGGACTTGAGGCGTGTCAGCCGGCTGATTGCCTGACGACCCTGATCCGTCAACGTCTGGAACGTGTTTTTCAACGACAGCTCTTCCAGTTGATTCATGCGACCCAGGATCGTCATGCCCCGGTCGTCGATGGTGAACGTATTGTTGGCCAGAATCAGAGAACGCAGTTGCTTGAGTCGCGCAAGGCTGGTCATCGCCTGCTCGCCGATGAGTATCGCCTGCGCGTGGCCGTCTACCACGCTCGGCACATAGGCGCGATCCAGATTCAACACCCGCAGGGCGCTGTTGCCATCCTCGGTCAGGTCGGCGAACACATCCGCTGCCGGCTCCAGCACATTGAGCTGCAGGTCCAGGTGTTTCAGTGCCTTGAGCGCTTTGATCTGCGCGGGGATGGCGCGTAGAAAGTTCTGCGCCAGGGACAGTTTTTCAAGCATCGGGAAGCGCGAGAGAAAGAAGGAAGGGTCTTCGGCCAGGCTCATGCGCTCCAGCTTCAGTTCGACGATATGGCTGAAATCCGCGGTGATCAAAGGCAAAGCGCCAATGACCCTGCCGCTGAGGTTGACGCGCAGGGTTTCGCCACGCCACGCCCTGAGCAGGCGCGTACGTGCCTCGGCGCGTGCGACGGCATACTCGGGCAACGCTTTGCTCCAGAGATCCAGCGAGCTGTCCAGTACCTTGTATTCCTGCTCCAGTCGCTGAATCGCCAGCTCGAAACTCTCACCCGGCCTGCGCAGCACTCGACGCAACTCGGCCATGTCTCGGTAACTGAGGCTGGGGTACAGCGCTCGCAAGCGTCGACGCTGGCCCCACGAGGCATCCCCTCGCCCACTGAGCGGGTAACCCGCCCCGTGTTCGGTGAGCAAGGGCAGCTTGAACCAGGGCTGTAGAACCCTTTGCCCGAGCAATTGACCGGCCCGCGTTCGATCGGCCGCGGCCAGCGCGGCCAAGCGCGTGCGCAGCCCCTGGCTGTCCCAGCGCGAAAGCGACAACGCCGTGAGCTCGGTATCCGGCAGGGCACTGCACAGCGCCCCGAACACATCCTGCTTGCCGGCCAGCGCCTGCTCCCGTGCATCGAACGCCTGGTATTGGCCATCCTGGCTGACCAGATACTTCACCTCGGTGGCCGACTCAGCGCCCACCGAGGCCAGTTCACGGCCCTGGACGTAGCCGGCACGGAGCTCGATCCGAGTGTTTCCCGACCAGCCCGGGAGGTGCGCGAGCAGGCCGAGCGCCAGGCTATCGCGATCCTCGGATGTACAGGACGGGTCGATCAACCCCTCGCAGGCCTCATTCAGACGCTGTTCGCGCAAGTACAGGCGCGCCTGTTCGGCCAGGCGCACCGACAGCCGTCCGCTGCTCTGTAACTGACTCACCTCCCAGTCCTGCGCCTTTGCCGCCAGGTCATTGGCCGCACGTCCGGACAGGCCCGGGAACAGGCGCTTGACCGGCGCCGCCTCGGTGGTCACCGTGGGCTCCTGCTGGGCGTAGAGCCCGGCGGCAATGTCAGCGCTGGCCGCCTGCACTTCATTGGCCAGGGCTTGCGACAGTGCCGAGGATTGACCTTGTACCGTGTTCTCCACGCTGTCGGCAAACAGACGCTGTTTGCGGGTGGTATCGAGTTGCTCGACGATGCGCTCGCACAGGTTGCCCGCCAGCCAGTCGCGGCGCTGGACCACAATCGGCTCGGCATCGTTCGGGCCGTACTGCACGAAATGGCCATCGTCCGCGACCACACGCACTGCCCAGCTTTCCTGCCAGCCGGGTATGCGCTGCAGCAGCGGCAGGCAGTAGGCGGCGCCCTCCCCTGGAGGCTGTGCCTGGCGAACGTTCGCCACCAGGCGCTCGACATCGCGCCGGGCGCGATAACGCAGCAGCGCGTCCTGCAACAGCGCGGGAGCAGGCTGTCGATTCACATGGATGTCGCGCAACTGTTCGGGAGTAAACCCGCAAGCATCGCTGACCTGCAGCAGTTGCACATCGCTCAACCGATCGGTGATAGCGCCGAACCGACGCAACAGTCGAGCACCTTGCCATTGCAGTGGCTGCTCGTGAATGTGCTGCCAGGCCCCGGCCTCGTTGTGGGTCAGCACCGGACGATAGCTGTCGCGCAGCTTCGGGTGTTCGATCACCCAGTTTCCGCTCGCCTCATCCAGCACTTGCTGGTAGTAGTGCTCATCGATGCGTACGTAGGTGCGCTCATCGAGCTGATATTGGCCTAGCGCGTTGGGCGTAACCTCGGCAGGCAGGTTGATGTCAGCGGCATACGCCGTCAGATCCGGATGCAGCAAACGTCGCGTGCCGGCACTGTCGGTGACCGGGACGAGCGCTTCCATGAACGGCGAGTGGGCCAGGGCGATGCCTGCAGCCGCTCCGCTGGCCAACAGGGCTACGTTCTGCGCCACCGCGCTGAATTGGCTGATCGCTTCCACCGTCTGTCCGTGCTTCCAGTCATCGACCCCCAGGCACAGGTTCTTGACCAGTTCCACCGCACCCACGGCCAACCCCAGTTCACCCGCGCCAGGTATCACGAACGTGGCGACATCGAAGGCGCTCGCCAACAGACCTTCCCACCACGCCAGGCGCTGTTCACGGGCCAATTGATCCTCGTCATCGGTCGGCACCACCGCCAGCCGCGCACTCTCACCCAGCTTGATCAGTTGCTGGCTGTACAGAAGGTGCACAAGCTTGCCCTCGACGGGATACGCGCGCAGGCCGATGTCCGCCGCAGGGTCGGGGACCGGCGGCTTGGCGAACTCGCCCGGCACGATCCAGGGTATCGGCGACAAGGTATTGACCAGCCGATCGGTAAAGGCCGCCTGGCTGCGCTGGGCGACGAAGCGCGCGAAGTGGTCACGGTAAGGCACCGCGCGCAATTTCTCGCGCAACGTATCGGCAAAGGCCTGGCGCGAAGCATATTCCTTGAGTGCATGGTCCGGCTCGCCGGGCAGGTAAGCCAGGCAAGCCGGCCCGCCCACCTGCTCGATCAGCACCATGCCCAGCAGGCTGTAGCCGGTGCTCAGCGGTGTGTGCAGCAAGCCCAGCTGGCAGAACTGCAAGGCCTTGCCCTCCCAACGCGGGGGCTGCAAGTCCGCCGGCTGCGTGATCTGCTTGAGCGCCTGGTAGGCCGCTTCGCTGATGTCTCCGCGGATACGCGCGGTGACGGCCGCTGCATCCAGATTGTCGGCAATGGCCAGGCTGAAGGTGGTGGCGGTGTCGGCCTGCTCGGCGTCCGCACTGGGTGTCTGCCCGAGGGGGCGAAACACCGACTTGAAGTGCTCCTGGTACTGACGGCCCAGATCCAGCGTGCGCACCAACGCTGCAAAATCATGCACGTCAAGCTTGACACGGGCACTGTCCGGGTAGCGATACAGCAGGCTGCCGTCGTCGTTGAGGGTAAAACCGAACGCGCCTACGGGCAGAATGACCGAACCGGCTTCCAGCCCACCCGGCTTCGCTTCGCTTGGCAGGAAGTTCTGCAATGCCGCTTCAAGCAGGGTCTGGTGCCTGGGGGTCAGCTGGGTGGTCAACCCGTGGCGAGTACGCACCATGCGAATCAATTCGTGCTTGTCGACGTCCAGCCCCAGGGTTGGATAGGCCTTCTGCAACGCCGCCTGCAGCAGCGGCGCGCAGAACGCCGCAGGCGTCTGGAGGCGCGCGCTCAACTGCGCGGCATTCGCACTGGACCGCGCACTGAGCAGGGAACTTGCGAAATAGGCCTCGCGTAATTCCGGTACTGCTGTCGTCAACCACGGCGGCAGTACCGTTTCGATCAATGACTGATAGGACGCGATTTCGCCGGTTACGGCAGGATCAAGGGTCATGGCTGTGCTCCATGGCAATGCCCGCTACGGGGTTGTAGCGGGCGAAGCACCAGTGGAACAAAGCCCAAGGCTGGGTTTGCGGTAGATAGGTGTGCCCGCTCAGCCGCCCATGGCCTGCTCGGTCAGCGCCCGCAACAGGCTCGCTTCAGCGGCGTGTTGCTCGACCTGCAGCGCCACCAGTTGCTCGTCGTACCCTTCAGCGTACGGTGCCGCTTCCAGCGCCTGCTGCCGCGCAACGAATGGCGCCAGGGTCTGTTCCAGGCGATCGGCGAACGTGCGGCGCAGGTAGCCCAACCAGTAGTCCTGCAGCATGTGCCACTCCAGCAAAGCCTCCCTGGTCTCAGCCTGATGAACCTGTTGCGCGGCGGCTTCGAGCTGCTGTGCCGTAACCGGTTCGATATTGGCGAACAACATGCCATGGGGCTGATTGGGCAATTCCAGGCGTTGCGCCAGGCCAATTCGGTACGCCAGCAGCACCTCGACCTCCTCGAACTCGTCCGGCTCGATCTGCCGTTCGCGTACCCGTCGCTGCACCTCGGCCCGCGCCAGCGATTCGACCCGGCTCAGGCGAAACAGGCTGCGCGAGGTGGCGAGCAGCTCAGTGGCCCGTTGCGGACCGTCCAAGGTGGCATCGTTGGCCCTGGCAAACAGCAGCTGTGCCTCAAGATCATTGAACAGCGCGATGACTTGATCGCCGCAGGTATCCGGGCGCTGCGCAAGTGAGAACAACTCGTCGCGCAACGCCGGTGATTGGGCAGCGCCGTCGATCACAGCCCAGGCGCGACTGGCCAGGTTGTCCGGTGCAAGCGTCCGGTCCGCAGTTTCGCCCAAGCGGTCGAGCAATTGGATGAAACGTGTCGATTGAGGGTGGGCGCGAAGCTCACGGAGCCGCTGTAGCCCTTCAGGGCTGGCAGTGGCGGCCAATACGTCGAGGTACTTGAAGGACACGCCCACGGCTTGCAGCCGGCGGACACTGAGCTCGCTCAGCCCGGCATAGGAGAGGGTCAATGGGGTCGTCACCTGCGGTTCTTCCCGGAAGAATGCCAGCTCGGCCAGCGACGGCACCTCGGTAATGGCATTGTCGTCGAGCGCGACGCGGCGCAACGTCAGCGGATCGCGCGACATCAGCTCAGTCAGCCCTCGAGGCCACTGGGTCAAACCGCAGTCACGCAAGTTGAGGGCACCGATGACCGGCAATTCCGCCAGGTCCAGGTGCTCGCCCAGAGGATTGCCCGACAGGTCGAGGTAGTCCAGCAATGGCATCGAGCGCAGCGCTTGCATGGCAGTTGGCGTGAGCTGTAAATCATTGTCGCTCAGCCAGAGGTTTTCCAGGTTGGGCAGCCGGGCCAACGTCGGCAGGTGCTCGGCCATGGCGACAGTGTCGGTGCCGCTGAGCCCCAGGTAGCGCAGAGGCGTCAAACTGCTCAACGTCTGCACGGCGGCAGCAGGCAGACGCATCGGGTTGTTGCGCAGGACCAGCGCCTGAAGTCGGTCGAGCCTGCGCAGGGCATCGAACATCGTCGGTGAAGCGGTGAGCCGGTTGTTCTCCAGCGCCAAGGACTCCAGATACGGCAAGGCGGCCACGTCGGCTGGAATCTCGGTGAGCAGGTTGCCTTGCAGATCGAGCACGGTGAGGTTGGGAAAATTCAGCAGAAAGCCTGCCGGCAGGCTTGCATGCCCCGCTCCTTCCAGGGTGATGTAGGACACATGGCTGAAATTGGCGGTCAATGTCGGCAAGGTCCCCACACGCAGTTCCGACAAGTCGAGCAAATACTGCGGTGGGCCGCCCGCCATGCCTTCCACTCGTGGAGCGACGCGGTGCCAGGCAGCGCGCAGGCGTTGTGCGGCCAGGCTGCGGTCTGCTGCTTCCACGGCTACCGGATTACCGTCTTCATCCGCCACGGTGGCCGGCTCGACAGCCCACTGGTCCAAGACGGCCTCCAGTCGTGCGCCCTCCGCCTCGCGGCGCGCTTGCATCAAGTCTGCAGCCATATGAGGCAGATCCGGTGCCTGCACTGGGCGCCCACGACCACTGAGGCGATAGCCGATCCTCCCGTCATCCAGTCGCTCTGGCCCATTGAAAACGGGCGCCCGACGCTGGCCTATCAGGCGTGCGGCGCGGTCACGATCGGCCACGGCAAGGCGGACAATGCGCTCGGCAGAGGCGGCAGCACGTTCGCTTTCAGGCAGCAGATCGAGCAGCCCCTGGCGCAGCTTGACGCTGCCGGGGTGGGCCATGGACGGCAACACCAGCCCGCTGATGGCACGGTTCAAGCGCACTTCACGAATGCCTTCATGGGCCATCAGCGCCAGACGCAGCGGTACTCGCTGCTGCATCAGTTGCTTGCGCTCCTGGGCGTTGGCCTGGCGATACAGTGCTTCGCCCAATTCCCGAGGCAGGCCCGGGAAATCTCGGTGCAGGGCGTGAACGGCGGACTGCTCAGGCCAGTCATGGGGCAGCGGCTTGAGGCCTTGGGCGGCGCGAAAGTCTGCGGCAGCCAGGCGCAAGGTGGCCGGAAGCGGCAGGCCTCGGCCGTGGATCTGGCGGATCTGCGCAGCAGTGATTCCCGTGACGTGGCGAATGCGCTGCAACGTGCCCGCCGAGAAGTCTTCGAACAGCGGGCCCAAGCGCCTCATGGCCTGCTCTACGCCCCAGCGCGCCGGGTCTTCATGGGCCACCCGCCACGCACCTTCGCCATTGTGCTCAAGCGCCAGGCGCAGACCGTTTTGCGGGTCGGGATGCTCCAGGTACCAGCGGCCGGGCTTGGCATCCTCGCTTAGCCGGTACGCAACGCCGTCCAGCTTGATATAGCGGTCAGCGCCATACCGATACTGGCCGGCCCGGTCTGGGCCCAGGTGCGCGGGCAAGGCCTGCGGGTCGGCAAAATCGGTCAGTTTCAGGTTACTCAACCGTGTAGTGCCGTGGCGGTCGATGACCGGCAGCATCCCTTCGACGAAGGGTGAGCGCGCCAAGGTGATTTCGGCGACCGAAGTGGCGGCAATCAGTGCCGCGTTCTCGGCCACATCGAACAGGTGATCCAGTGCCTGCTGGGTCTGTCCGTGCTCCCAATCATCGATGCCCACGAACACCTCGCCGAGCAGTTGAGCGACGCCGACGGCCGCCATCACTGCACCGACGCCGGGCACGAAGAACGCTGAGGCGTTGAGCAAGGTGGTACCCACTTCCAGGTACTTGAGCAACCGCGCCTCGCGGGCGGCCTGGTCGACATCGGCCGTAGGCACGATAAAGGCACGTGCGTTGGCTGCAACCAGGCTCAGAATGTCTTCGTACAGTCGCTCGACCAAAGCGCCGGTGCGGGGTTCGAGGCGCAGGCCAATATCGGCGTTGGGGTCATCGACGCGGCCTTTGGGGGTCCACAGGGAAAGCGCTTCGGGCCGTAACGTGTCGTTCAAACGCTCGAAGAAACCGTGACGGTCTGCCTCGCCAATGAACCGCGCGAAATAATCGGCATAACCCGGACGGCGCAGTTTGTCGCGCAGGGCATCGGCGAATGCCTGCAGGCTGGCGTATTGCTTGAGTGGAGACTCGGGATCACCCGGCAGGTAGACCACGCAAGGCGCCTGCGCGCTGGCAGAGGCCTGAACGATGAATGTGCCTGACAGCACCGTACCCCCTCTGAACCAGGTGACCAGAGCGCGGAGGCCGGAAACCACGACAGGAGTACCGTTCCAAATGACATTGCTGGCAGACCCATCCAACAGCTGCTGCAGCACCTGTTCACACTGGGCAGTGATGTCACCGCGCAGCACTGACCTCAGGATCTGCACCTGCAGATCGCTGCGAAAGCCGGCTTCCAGCAATTCGCGTGCATCACCGGATTCCGGCTCGAGCGTTTGGAACACCTGCTGCACATGATCTTGGTAGGCTTGGCCCATATCGATTTCTCGACAGGCAAGCGCAAACTGATCAGGTGTGATGGGCAGCACCTGGCTGCGGTCCAGACGCCAGGCGAACTGGGGACCGACCAGCAACTCCAGGGCACGGGGCGGCAACAACATCGTGTCGCTGTCATAGGCTCCCTTATCGCTTTCCTCAGGCCCGAAGTTGGCCATGGCCACTTCGAGCAGTGTCTGGCGCCGCACTGACGTCACGCGCCGGTCGATACCATAGCTGCGCTCGAACCGGACCCATTGCATGCTGCTCAGGTCGACGTCCAGGTTGAAGCGCGAGCGCAAGGCCGGGCCCAAACGCTCGGCGGCAAATGCGGCAGGCGCCTTGAGGGTGTTCATCAGACGTTGCACCTTGGCGTCAGCGGCGTGACTCACGTTCAGTGCTTGCTGGTACTGGGCGCGGCATTGGGCACTGGCGCCGGTCAGCCAGGTGGGCAGCAGACGAGCAACAAGATCATGATGAGCAGGCGTAGCGCCTGGGCTCGGGGAAGGGATTTGCAGGGTCACGGCACGGCTCCAGAGAGATTACCCGGCAGCGAAAGACTCCCGGGCAATCAGTGGAGCAAGGTTTACATCAGGCTCTGCACTACATAAGGCTGACCGCTACCAGAAGCGCTGCTGGGTGAGCTTGCCCCATGCCTTGCTCGCCACGTGCTCGAGCGAACTGCTGGCCGCCAGCCCCACACGCTCCTGCAGGCTTTTGCTCTTGGCGTAATGCAGGTGAAAGACTTCGGCCTGCTTGGCGCGCTCGGCCAGGTACTCGTCACTGGTCTTGAGCTCATCCACCAGTTGCTTGTCGAGCGCTGCCACGCCCAGCCAGACTTCCCCGGTGGCGACGTCGTCGATGGACAACTGCGGCCGGTAATGGGCCACGAAGCTCTTGAACAGCTTGTGGGTGACGTCCAGGTCTTCCTGGAATTTCTCCCGGCCCTTCTCGGTGTTCTCGCCGAACACGGTCAAGGTGCGCTTGTATTCGCCGGCCGTCAGCACCTCGAAATCGATGTCATGCTTCTTCAGCAGCTTGTTGACATTGGGCAGTTGCGCAACCACGCCGATGGAGCCGAGGATCGCGAACGGAGCGCTGATGATCTTTTCACCGATGCAGGCCATCATGTAGCCGCCGCTGGCAGCGACTTTGTCGATGCACACCGTGAGCGGCACCCCAGCCTGGCGGATGCGCGCCAGTTGCGAAGACGCCAGGCCATAGCTGTGGACCATGCCCCCGCCGCTCTCCAGGCGCAGCACCACTTCGTCATTGGGCGTCGCGAGGGTCAGCACGGCAGTGATTTCATGACGCAGGTTTTCGGTGGCCGAGGCCTTGATGTCACCATCGAAATCGAGGACGAACACCCGATGCTTGCTGTCGGGCTTTTTCTTCTTGGCTTTCTTGTCGGTCTTGGCCTGCTCCTTGCGCAAAGCCTTGAGCTTGTCCTTGTCGAACAGTCCGGCTTCGAGCCGTTCGCGCAGGCCCTTGTAGAAGTCATTCAGCTTGCTGACCTGCAACTGCCCGGCCGGTTTGCGCCGGCCCTTGGCACGCAGCGAGGCAATCGCGGCCAGCACCACCAGGATGGCAACGACCAGGGTGACGGTTCGGATCAGAAAACCGGCGTAATCGGCGAGAAACTCCACGGTGACTCCTTACATGCATGACGCCCGCCAAACCAGGGGACGATTGAATGGGCCCAGCATACCGGGGGGCAAAGCCTTGGGCCAGCCGTGAAACGATCGGCATCAAACAAGCCTTTCAAACGCACGTATGATTTTTCGTTGACAGCTGTCGATGCCCCCCCTAACCTCGCAGGACGTTCACTGTCACATCGAGCCTTGGCCCCCCAAGACTGCGCGCTTGCCGCATGCTTCCAACAGGCACACTTCCAAAAAAGGACCGTACCATGACCTCCGTAGCCGACGCCGTACAAGCCATGAAAGCCAAGTTCAATCCAGCCGCCGCTCAAGGCCTGGATCTGGTGTTTGGTTTCAACATCACCGACGAAGACAAGCACTATGCGCTGCACGTGAAGGACGGCACCTGCGAACTGGAGGAAGGTGAAAACCCGGACGCCAACGTCACCCTGGTGATGGACAGTGAAACCCTCAAGGGTATCGTCAGCGGTGAAACCGACGGCATGCAGGCTTTCATGGGCGGCAAGCTGCGCGCCGAAGGCGACATGATGCTGGCCATGAAGCTGAGCGAGCTGTTTCCGGTCTGATCGTTTGCCGTGTCACCAGACGCCTCGGCCCGTGCCGGGGCGTTTTTGTATCCAGCCAAAGCCTCAGGCGACACATATCTACAGCTTTCAAGAATCGCGCAGGTCCTAGCGTAGGCGCTCCGCGAGCTGGCAATGACCGGCTTGCCCCACAAGGAGTCTGCCTCGATGTCCAACACCCTGCCCTGGTTCCATGCTCGCTCACTGGCGCAGCGCATGTCCCGCCACCTGCTGCAAGCCTTGGAAGAGGAACGCTTGAGCGTGATCGAGCACGACTGGCTGCGGCAACTGCCCGAACAGCCCAGTCTGCCCAATGGCATGCGCATCAGCCTGTTGACCAACGCGGCGCCAGGTATTTTCAGCGGTCTGATGATTGCCCATGCCGACATCGCCAAACCGGCGGTGTACTTCTACTCGCCGATGGCCGGGATATTGCCCTTTTTCGATCGCGACGAGCTCGAAGCGGCCTTGCTCGAACCCGGTATCGGATTCGAGCTGGAAGGTTCGTATGCGCGTTGGCTGTCGGTGTCCAGGACGCCCTTTCAACGCTGGATGGAAGCGATCATTCAGGCCAATGTCAGGCGTCTGAAGCCTCTGCTGGTGTGCCTGCGAGGCCTGCCGGCATTACGTACCGTGCTGGACCAGCAGTTGACCGGTGCCCTGCGCACTGCCCTGCCCGCCAGCGATCCTATCGTTCCGGCGTTGCACCGCGTGCAGCGCCGAGTGGGCACGCCCGGCGCCGTCGAAACCACCCAGAACCTGATCGAGGTCGGTCTGGATGTTCTGACCGGCCGCGCCGGGCCGTCCGTGGAGCATGTCTTCACGGGTGTGTATGGCCAGGCTTTGAGCGTCGCCGAAGCGGCCACCTTCACCACCACGATAACGACTACCGTCGCGACACTCCCCCGTGCTTTCGATGACGCGCTGGTCGGTTTCTGGGCGTCCACGCCGCCCGCGGCAGCGTCCAGCTACCGCACGCTGATGAGCCAACATCTGAAGCACAGCTACCTGAACGCGGTGCTCGAGATCCAGGCACATCTGGGCTACAGCCCAGCGCAGCGAACATTGCTGATGGACGCGGCCCAGGCCAAGCCCGGCGCGAACATCGTGCTGCAAGGCCTGAGCTTTGCCGCTGACCCGGCCAAAGCCGACCGCGCAGTGCCGTGGCCAGGCGTACTGGTGATCAGCGACAGAAGCGACACTTCGCTGGGCTATTGCGTGTACAGCTGCGACCAGGGCTTCACTCTGTGTAACGACTTTGCGGCGTTGCATCAGCACTTCGATACCTTGATCGCGCAAGCCCCGACCAGTCCACGAATCATCGCCAGCCAACGTGCGCTATTCAACGCCACCATTGTGCCGAGACCGCAGCTGATCCCCTTCCTCGGCAGCCCTTGGGAGGCCCTTGCCAACGGATTCATCGACCTGCAGCGCCGTCGCGCTCAGGACTGTTTCGCTACCCCTGCCCAGCTGCACGCCAACCCACTGGCCGCCCTGGCTCAAGCCACTGCGCTTCTCGATTTGCTCGAGCCGAACCTGGGCTGGCTGGGCGAGGCAGGCAAGCACGTCCGCCCAGCCAGCGCGACGGGCAAGGAGCCAGGCGACGTGCACGGCCAGACCTGGCTGCGCGAACTGCAATCAATGCAGCATCAACTGGATGGACAACGCAAACGTTCGCTGAGCCTGGTAGAAGGGGTGCAACGGTTGCTGGCACCCGGGCTACTGGCGATCCAGTCGACCCTGGGGGTCGACGAACTGCACCTGCGTATCGCGGGCGCCCCGCAATTGTCGTCGATCAGGCTGGTCGACTACTTTCTGGAGCGCTGCAGCGGGGCTATCGTCCAACCTCTGTCCAGCGTCGACGACGTGCTGGACGCGCGTGGCAATACGCTTCGATGGCCCGACACCCTGCAGATAGAAAGGCTGATCGGCGAACAAAGCCGTCGCCTGCCCCGCGCATTTGCGGGCTTGGCCGCTCGCCATGACCAAGCGCCCCACGCGCACTACCGCGGCACCTACGACCTGCAGGGGCAGCGACGAGCCATCACCGAGCGCTGCCTGCGCATCACACTGGGGTCGGCGCGGCGTGAAGGTCGAATCGACGAGAACATGCTCGGATGGTTGGACATTGTGCTGAATCGACCAACGGCGGCCTTGCGCAACGCATTGGACGTGGAGGTACAAAGCCTTTGCCTGCGCGCGCGTAGCGATCGCAGCGAGGTCGTGCTGAGCAATCTGTTCCTCGTCCATCGGCGTTCGCAACCCGAAGGCCCGGTACTGATGTGGTCAACCCAGGATGGCCTGCGGGCTTTCAGTTCTGCCCAGCAGATGAAAGAGACCGTTGCCACTGTCGTGACCCAGCCTCAAACGTCCCGACATCTGGCAAGCGGTCGCTACTTCAGGGACCGCTCAGGCCCTATTCAAGACAATGCCAAGCTGGGTGGTGCGTCCGACCTGACGACCCACATCCTGCGCGGGGATTTCATCGACGAACTGTGCGCACTTGAATTCAATCGACGCCTGTATTACCTGAAAAGCAATCTGGAGCTTGGCATCGACTGCCACTTCTCCACCCAACTGATGCAGGGCAATACCGATTTCGGACGCAGCGACGACACGTTGGCGGCGGCCCTTGAATGGCTGGGTACGGAAATCGCCAACAACCAACTGGTGGAACTGCTGCCCAACTGGCTGAAGCAGGCCTCGAAAGCACAGATCACTCGCTACACCGAAATCCTGAGGCGTTGTGTGTGGACCACTGACGTTCAAGGCAACTACCTGGCCAACATCCCCTATATCCTGGATTTCTCCCGAGACCGGTTGAAAGAGGCGATGCGCAAGGCGTGGCCCCAGGGACCCTATAACCCTGATCGGGTGCAGATCACGCTGACCGACACCAGTGGAGGGGGCGTGAACGCCGGTGGCGGTATCGCGCTGGGCAACACTGCCAGTGTGACGCGGTCGCTGACGCAATGGGCCGTCGACCAGTTCGGTGGCTCGCTGAGCAGCGCGATGACCATCGCGCTGGACCCACCCAGCCAAACCATCACCCCGCCGAGCACCTATCAGATTCGTACCTTGGTAGACCAGGCCGATATCGGTGGAGCCTATCGAACAATGCTCGCCGAACGGCTCGCACCTACGGCGTCTGACTATGCCGAACGTCGCCGCCTGTTCGCCCGCGGTGTGCCGCCGCAGATGCTGCGCTACGCCGCTGAACGGCAAATGCAGGGCAAGCTGAGCAATGAGGCCGTCAACCTGCTCGAGCAGGTCATGGAAATGCCCGACGGTCTGGCGCGCGAACCGCTTCACCACCACAACATCATCATCGCGCCGTTCGGTCTGGTAGCGGACATCGACGTTGCTGCCGATCGGGCCTGTGCGATGTTCCTCATAGCACCTGACGACAAAACCGCCGGGCCGGTGGTGCTGTACAGCGCCTATGGCGGCGAACAGACGCTACTCGAATTCGCGGACCGCGCCAGCCTGCTGGCTCAGGTGAAGACCGATAACGGTCTGCAGGCGCTGATCATGTCGCGGCTGCCCGAGCAGGCCAAGCCCCGCTACCAACACGGCGGCTTCAAGGAACCCCATATCCCATGGACCACGGAAGTCAGCGATGGCCAGCGGCCAGGGCGTCCGCCTGCGATCACCCTGTCGGACGAAGCCTACACAGGGAACGCGCTGTTTCTGATTTTCGAAGACACCATGAAGCTGATCCAGCTGGCAGCCAAGGAGCAGACCCTGTCCGCCGGCGAGGCCACCTGGAACGCATTCTGTCACTTGCTGGAGCTGGGCCTGCAACAGGGCTCGGTGATGTTGCCCAGCGCCGTGGCCTCCCTGGTGGCGCTGTATCAGGGCGTTGTGCTGGTACGTGATTCGGTAGAGGCCGCCAAGGAACAGAAATGGGGTGAAGCGGTAGCCGACCTGGTGGCTGCCCTGGCATCCGTCGTCGGGTCGCGCCAAGCGCTGGATGACCTGGAATGGCGCGACTCGTCCAAGCGTCGGCCCAGTGCAGAAGTGGCGGCCTCTGAGCAAGGCTCATTGGGGACATCCGGGCTGACCGCGCTGAAAAACGCTCAAGCCACCGATGTGGTGCTCTCGCAGCTGCACTTCGATCCGCTGCTCAACCTCTACAAAAGCGTCGACGGTAGCCATCGGTATGCCGTTGTAGGGGGGCGCGTGTTCGAGGTGGCGGACGCCGACGTGGGCTTGAAGATCATCAGCGCGCAAGGCGATGGCCCGACCATCGAGCTGGATGAACAGCAAAAGTGGCGGGTGGATGCAGAAGTGCTGCGCATGGGCGGGGGTTATTCCATCGCCGAGCACTATGACATCTGGGTCGCCGAGCAAAACCTGGTGGATCTGTTCATGACCCAGGCCGAGGGCGCCCTACAGATGCGCCAGCAATACCCTCGTCGTCATCGACAACTGGTGGACGCCCATGCCCACAGCGTGGATTGCCTGCGCAACACCTTGGCCAACCTGAATCAAGCAGCACCCCATATGCCGCTCGCTGCCGAAACCAACGCCGTGCTCACCGACATCTTCGAGGTCGATGTCACACCCGCCATACTCCATCAGATCCGCAGCAGTTGCCTGCGCCTGCTCAGCGAGTTCACCGCTCCCGGTTTGGACCCGCAGACATCGCCCCGCTATTGGATGGGCATGAACAAGCAAGGGCACGCTGGCACTCACGCGTTCGTCTGGGAAACCGATCCACTGCAGCGCATCTTCCTGACGGAGCAGTTTTACGTGCTTCCGCCGGAAACCGTCATGTACTCCAATCTGCATCGCAGCCAGAACGACATGTTCGTCCATCATCAGGCGTCTTCACTGCTGCATGAAGTCAGCCACCAGGTGCTCAAGACGGTGGATATCGCCTACATGGACAGCTTCAGACCGCTGCTCGAGCAATACGACAACCTGGGTGGGCCTTACAGCCAGGCACAATTGTATGCCCATAGCCTGAACCGCGTACGGCACGAGGCGCTGTCCTTGAGTACGCCGGACAAGACCCTGTTCACCCGTCGCGGTACCAATGGCCGGCGTGACTTCCGCAACTACGATGGGCGGCAGCGCGAAATGATCCTCAAGTTGTCAGGGAAATCGACGCTGGCTGAAGCCAGGGTGGCCTTTCGCGGCAATTCTGAGGTGCGTGCGAAGATCATCCTGGCGAATGCCGATTCGTTGACACTGCTGGTGCTTCGCCTGGGTCAGGAGGTGTTCGGCACCACGGGTTGATGCCTTGGGATCGATGTCCCTGTTGGGGCGGCAACGGCGCAGCGCGCAGTCCCGCCCCTTCCTGAAGATTTGTTCAGCTTCCGCTCGGCGCAAAGATCAAGCGCTCTGTTCAATAATGAGTATCATTATGTTACAAGTTAGCATCCTTATTACTCCTCGAGCGGTGCGAAGTGCTGGTTCCATTCTTGATCATGCTGCGCGAAGGGATTGAAGCCGCGCTTATCGTTGGCATCATCGCCAGCTACCTGCAACAGACCGGCCGTGGTCAATGGATGCCAGCGGTCTGGATTGGCGTCTTCCTGGCCGCAGCCGTGGCCCTGTTGGTCGGCGGTGGTCTGGAATTGATGAGCGCGGAATTTCCGCAGAAACAACAGGAATTGTTCGAAGCGCTCATCGGCCTGGTGGCCGTGGTCATCCTCACCTCCATGGTGTTCTGGATGCGCAAGGTCGCCCGTTCCGTGAAGCATTCGTTGCAAGCTGCGCTGGACCAGGCCCTGACCGGCTCCCGCCACCAGGTCACTGCGCTCATTGCCATGGTGTTCTTTGCGGTTGCCCGTGAAGGCCTGGAAACCGTGTTTTTCCTGCTCGCCGTTTTTCAACAGAGCGAGGGGCCTGGCGCGCCCATTGGCGCCCTGCTCGGCCTGCTGGTCGCCGTGGCGGTCGGCTTCGCCATCTACTCGGGCAGCATGCGCCTGAACCTGTCGCTGTTCTTTCGCTGGACGGGTCTGTTCATCCTGGTGGTAGCGGCCGGGATTCTCGCCAATTCCGTGATGGCCCTGCACGAAGCCGGGGTCTGGAACAGCTTGCAGACCGTGGTATTCGACATCAGCGCCACGCTGCCCATGGACGGTCCGACCGGATCGGTGCTGGCCGGCATGTTCGGCTATCAGGATGCGCCCACCGTCAGCACATTGGGCGCGTACCTGATCTATCTGGTCGTGGCACTGGTGGCGTTCTTCATGCCCCATGCCGCGCCGACGCCGGTTCCCTCCTCCCCTGCCACTCATCAGTAAGGCCTCCATGTCCAATCCAGTCAATGGCGCGCCACCGCGCCTGATGCGTCTGGCGCTCGCCGGATCGGTGGTCGTGATGATCGCCGCCGGCGGCCTGTTCTACTACGCCTCGCAAGTCGCTTCGAACAAACGTCAGGCCAGTGCCCAGAACGAAATCGTGGTGAACATTCATCCGCACAACTGCGAACCTGCTGCACTGACCGTGCCTGCCGGACGCACCAGCTTTCGCATCGTCAACCGTTCCGAGCGCGCCGTGGAATGGGAAATCCTCGACGGCGTGCTGGTGGTCGAGGAGCGCGAGAACATCGCGCCCGGCCTGAGCCAGGTGATCAACGCCAACCTGCAGCCGGGTGACTATCAGATCACCTGCGGCTTGTTGAGCAACCCTCGTGGCACGTTGAAGGTGACGCCGACGGCCGAGTCCGATGCGGCCGCCAAAGCGCGACCGTCGATGGTGGCATTCGTCGGACCGCTGTCGGAATACCGGGTGTACCTGGCGACCCAGGGCAGCGGCTTGATTCGCGCCGTGGATGCGTTGAACCAGGCCATTGTTGCCGGTGATCTGGCACAGGCGCGCCATCTGTATGCACCGGCGCGCGCAGCCTATCAACGCATCGCGCCCGCTGCTCAGCGTCTGGCCGAGCTGGACAATGCCATCAACGCCCGCGCGGACTACTACGAGAAGCGTGAGCAGGACCCGGCCTTCGGCGGCTTCCATCGCTTGGAATACGGCCTGTTCAAGCTGAACACCTTGGATGGCCTGGCGCCGGTGGCGAAAAAACTGGCAGCCGACGTCACCGAGTTGAAACGCCAGTTGCTGGCGCAACCGCTGCCGCCCGAACAACTGGTGAGCATCGTCTCGCGCAACCTGCGTGGGCTGGCGGACATTCGCACCAACGGTGAGGAAGAGCGCTACAGCCATACCGATTTGAATGGCTTCGCCGCCAACCTGGAAGGCGCGCGCAAGGTCATCGACCTGCTGCGTCCGCTGTTGGCCAAGTCGGCCGCCGAGTTGCTGCCGGGCATCGATGCCGCCGCCGACGAGCTGGCCATGCAGTTGGCGAGCCTGCGCAGCGGTGACGGTTACCAGAGCTACGAAACGGTCAGCGCCGAACAGCGCCAGCAGATTGCCGCGCAAGCCAAGGCCCTGGCCGATGCCCTCGACGGCATCGATCCGGCCCTTGGCCTCTCCACCCTGTAGCAGCGGCGCGAGCCGCGTTGGCGGCCTCTGCGGTGTGATGGAGTGGTTGCAGTGAAGCCCGACGCGGCTCGCGCCGCTGCTACAGGGGCTATGGCGAGCCGCGTTGGCGGCCTCCGCGGTGTTATTGGCTGGCCGCAGTAAAGCCCGATGCGGCTCGCGCCGCCGCCACACGTGCGGCGAATGGAAAAGATACGAGGTCAACAATCATGAGCAACACCGACAACCCGAATTCACCGGTCGACGCCCAGCGTCGGCGCGTGCTGCTGGGCCTGGGCGCTGCCGGCGCGGCACTGGCCGGCGCGGGGCTCAGCTGTCCGGCGATGGCGGCCCCCGCCGCCAAGGTCACCGAAGCACCGAAAAGTGAAAAGACCCAGGACCGCCACGACTACGAAGGCCAGCACCAGGCCGGGATCGTCACGCCACGACCGGCCGCCGGCATGATGGTCGCGTTCGATGTCCTGGCCAGCGACCGCGCAGACCTGGAGCGCCTGTTCCGCACCCTGGACGAGCGCATCCGTTTTCTGATGACCGGCGGCCCCGTCGCACAGGTCGACCCCAAGCTGCCGCCCCTGGACTCGGGCATCCTCGGCCCGGTGGTGGTGCCGGACAACCTGACCATCACCGTGTCGGTGGGCGAGTCGCTGTTCGACGAGCGCTTCGGCCTCACCGACGTCAAGCCCAAGCGCCTGTCGCGCATGGTCGGCTTCCCCAACGACGCATTGGAAGCCGATCAGTGCCACGGCGACCTGACCCTGCAGTTCTGTGCCAACACGCCGGACAGCAACATTCACGCCCTGCGCGACATCGTCAAGAACCTGCCCGACCTGCTGTTCGTGCGCTGGAAGCAGGAAGGCACCGTGCCGCCGCAGGCGCCCGCCAAACCGGGCGAACCCGAGCAGAGCGCGCGTAATTTCCTCGGCTTTCGTGACGGCTCTGCCAACCCGGATTCCAACGACAATCGGCTGATGAATGCGCTGGTATGGGTGCAGCCCGACAGCGACGAACCTGCGTGGGCCGCCCATGGTAGCTATCAGGCGGTGCGCATCATCCGCAACTTCGTCGAACGCTGGGACCGCACTCCCCTGCAAGAGCAGGAAAACATCTTTGGCCGGGTGAAGACCACCGGCGCACCCATGGATGGCCGGCTCGAAAGCGATGTGCCGGACTACGCCAAGGACCCCGAAGGCAAGATCACCAAGCTGGACGCACACATCCGCCT
Organism: Pseudomonas sp. RIT-PI-a; assembly: GCF_001187875.1. NCBI lineage: Bacteria > Pseudomonadati > Pseudomonadota > Gammaproteobacteria > Pseudomonadales > Pseudomonadaceae > Pseudomonas > Pseudomonas sp. RIT-PI-a. The sequence continues at coordinate 533,714 of NZ_LGIR01000011.1, read as the reverse complement.
GGCCAACCCGCGCACGGTTGCGTCGCAGCAGAACCTGATCCTGCGCCGCCCGTTCAACTACTCGAACGGAGTGAACAAGAACGGCCAGCTGGACATGGGCCTGCTGTTCATCTGCTACCAGGCAGATCTGGAAAAAGGCTTCATCACCGTGCAGACCCGTCTCAACGGCGAGCCGCTCGAGGAGTACCTCAAGCCCGTCGGCGGCGGCTATTTCTTCACCCTGCCGGGGGTGACCGGCGCCCAGGACTTCATCGGCCGCAGCCTGCTCGACGCGACCAGAACCACCACGACCAACGCTTGACCACTTGAGACCACCGGGGAACCCCTCATGACAAAGACGCCACTCGCTCTGCTGCTGACCCTAGGCCTGTTGAACGCGCCGCTCTCGGCCTTCGCCGCGACCCAGTCGCCCCTGGACCTGGTGGGCCCGGTTTCGGACTACAAGATCTACGTGACCGAAAAGGTCGACCAACTGGCCGAGGAAACCGCCAAGTTCACCGACGCGATCAAGAAGGGCGACCTGGCCACCGCCAAGAAGCTGTACGCGCCAACCCGCGTTCACTACGAAGCCATCGAGCCGATCGCCGAGCTGTTCAGCGATCTGGATGCGTCGATCGACTCCCGGGTCGACGATCATGAAGCCGGTGTGAAGGCAGAAGATTTCACCGGGTTCCATCGCCTGGAATACAGCCTGTACTCGGAAAACACCACCAAGGGTCTGGATGCCCTGGCCGATGGCCTGCTCAAGGATGTGAAGGACCTGCAAACCCGCATTGCAGAGCTGACCTTCCCTCCGGAAAAAGTGGTCGGCGGTGCTGCCGCGCTGCTTGAAGAAGTGGCGGCGACCAAGGTGTCGGGCGAGGAAGATCGCTACAGCCACACCGACTTGTATGACTTCCAGGGCAACATCGACGGCGCGAAGAAGATCGTCGACCTGTTCCGCCCGCAGATCGAAAGCCAGGACAAGGCGTTCGCCGCCAAAGTCGACAAGAACTTCGCCACCGTGGACAAGATCCTGGCCAAGTACAAGACCAAGGACGGCGGCTTCGAAACCTACGACAAGGTCAAGGAAAACGACCGCAAAGCCCTGATCGGCCCGGTCAACACCCTCGCCGAAGACCTCTCCACCCTGCGCGGCAAACTCGGCCTGAACTGACCGCCCGCTGCTTCCCGCATGCCCTCATGAGGCCCCTCTTGCCAGGGGCCTTTTTGTGGGAACGGCTCTGCCCGCGAAGGTCATACCGCTGCACATCCAAAACACCGTAGGAGCGGTCATCGGCCGCGAAAAGACCAACGCGCTCTTCCTGACCCACCGCGGGGTTCCCTTCGCGGCCACGGACCGCTCCTACAAGCCGTATACACTGAACTGCTTGGCCGCCACCTTGATCTCCGTGACCGACATATACCGTCACCAATACGCCCTACCCAACTCATCACTGCACGCTACATTCAAACCTCCCGCCATGGAGGCCGTCATGCCACTCTACAAAAATTGCAGGTTACGCACGGGCCGCTTTTCGCAGCGCGGAGGCATCTATCTCTTGACCGCTGTAGTTAAACATCGCACGCCCGTATTCCGGGATTTTGTATCAGGTCGCTGTGTAGTCAAAGAGATGATGAACGCCCAGCACTGGAACCAGGCCCAATCGCTGGCTTGGGTGGTGATGCCTGATCATCTTCACTGGCTGATGCAACTTGAGGCTGCATCGCTGGAAAGCCTGATGCGCCAGGTCAAATCGCGGTCGAGCAAGGCAGTCAACGAACGGATCGCAAGGACCGGTCAATTATGGCAGGCCGGTTTCCACGACCGAGCACTGCGCAAGGAGGAGGATCTACTTGCCAGTGCCAGGTACATTGTGGCCAACCCGGTACGCGCTGGCTTGGTGAAAAGAGTCGGGGATTATCCGCTTTGGGATGCGGTCTGGTTACACAACCATCAACCACCCAGCTCCCCGCCCCTATGAGCGGTCCGTAACCTGTAGGAGCGGTCCGTGGCCGCGAAGGGAACGCTGCGGTGGGCCAGTAAGATTGCGTTGGTCTTTTCGCGGCCGATGACCGCTCCTACAGGTCGCAATCACTCGGCGGGTCCGTGGCCTGTGGGGCGTTGCGGTGGGTCATAAAGAGTGCGTTGCCTTTACGTCCGGGCGCCCAGCTCGGCGCAGACGGCCTGGGCGGCTTTTTGGACGGTAGGGACCAAGGACTGCATCTTTTCCAGCGGCATATACGGCACCGTGCTGGCGACACTGATTGCAGCCACGATCTGTCCGCTGGCGTCGCGGATCGGCGCGGCGACACAGCGGATCGAGGGTTCGTTGTCTTCCAGGTCGAACGCATAGCGACCCGCAACGTACGTTAGCATGCGGGCCTGAAACTGCGACCAGGTCAATTGCGGATGGTCGGGCCATAGCGCCGACTTCGCCGCCACCGCCTCTCCCTGCTCGAACAAGCGCTGCCATTCGGCTTCGCTGGCATCGAGCATCAACGCCTTGCCGATGCCGGTGCGTGCCAGCGGCATGCGATGCCCGACCCGCGAACGCATCTCCGGGCCATTGCGCCCCGGGGTCTTGTGCAGGTACAGCACCTCATCGCCGTCGCGAATCGCCAGGTGAATGGTGTCGCCGGTCAGGGCCGACAGCTCATCGAGCCAAGGGGTCGCCAGCATCACCAGCGGCACCTCCTCCCGCGCCTGGAAACCCAGCTCGATCAGGCGCGGGCCCAACAGATACCCCACCTGAGGCAACACCCGCAGGTAGCGCTCGTCCACCAGGCAACTGGCCAGTCTGTGGGTGGTGCTGCGGGTGGTGCCGATGCGCCGCGCGATCTCCTTGAGATCGCGGGCGCCGCTAGCCACGGCCTGGATCACCGCCAGACCGCGCAGCAAGGTCTGTGTGCCGGTCGGTACGGCGGGGGGCATGTCGTCCTGCATGGTCAACCTTCGCGTCGAGAAAAAGCAGGCGCATTATGTTCGCCTGCTTGCAAAGCGGTCAAAGCTCGATCCGCTCGACCTTGCCCACCAGCAGGATATAAGACAACGCCCCAACCAACGCCGTGACCGCGATGTAGGTAATCGCCGGCGCGAACGAGTCCCCCGTCGCCAGGAAACCGATGGCGATCGGCGTGGTGATCGCCGACAGGTTGCCGATGAAGTTGAACACCCCACCCGTAAGCCCCAGCAAACGCGCCGGCGCCAAGGTCGAGACCAGGGACCAGGTGATCGAGGCCAACCCGTTACCGAAAAATGCCAGCGCCAGGCAAGCGATCACCAAGGCTGTGGAATCCACATAGTTGGCGCCGATGATGCAGGTCGAGATCAGCAGTCCACCGATGATCGGCAACTTGCGCGCCAATCCGATGCTCGCGCCGCGACGGATCAGCCAGTCGGAGAAGAACCCGGAGCACAGCACGCCGACGAAAGCTGCCAGGAACGGCAGCGAGGCGAGCATGCCCGACTTGATGAAGTCCATCCCGCGGTATTTGACCAGGTAGGTCGGAAACCAGGTCAGGAAGAACCACAGGGTCGAGTTCAGGCAATACTGACCCAGGTAGATGCCCCAGAGCTTGCGCTTGCTCAGCACGATACCCAGGTCGGTCCAGCTGAAACCGGCCTTGGCCTGACGTGCCGATTTCTGCATGTCGACCAGGCCGCCGCCGTCGCTGATGAGCTGGATTTCGGCAGCGTTGGCGCCTTTGAAATCACGCGGCTCGCGGTACACGGTGTACCAGATCACCGCCCACACGATACCCACCAGACCGGTACTGACGAACACCATGTGCCAACCGAATTCGTGTTGCAGCCAGGCCAGCACAGGGGTCAGGAAGGCCAGGCCGACAAACTGGCCCGACGTGTAGAAACCGATGGCGGTGGCGCGTTCGCGCTCAGGGAACCAGGTCGTCACCACACGGCTGTTGATGGGATACGCCGGGGCTTCCAGCGCACCCACCGCCATGCGCAGTACGAACAGGGCGATGAAGCTGCCGGCGAAACCGAGCATGACCGTGGCGATGGACCACAGGGCCAGGGCCACACTGTAGAGAATGCGCGGCGGCACGCGGTCCACCAGCCAGCCACCGGGGATCTGCATGGCCGCGTAGGTCCAGCCGAAAGCCGAGAAGATCAGGCCGACGTGAACCGGATCGATACCCAGGTCGCTGGTCAGCGCCGGTGCGGCGATGGACAGGTTGCTGCGGTCCAGGTAGTTGATGACCACGGTGATGAACAGCAGCACCATGATGAAGAAACGCTTGCGGCTGGGCGTCGCCAGCGCCGGAGCGGTGGTTGCGGTTTGCGTGTGCATGGGGTGCCTCTTATTGTAGTTGTAGAGGGTGATGCGGCGCCCTGGCGGACGCTTTCGCAGGCAGATGGCTCACCGCCTGCCCCGCTCTCACAAAGGTGTCGATATCCGTGTGGGAGCGGGCTCTGCCCGCGAAGGCCGCGCCGCAATATCAGCGTCTTCTCACCACTCGGCAAAGCTGCCATCGGCGTGGCGCCAGATCGGGTTGCGCCAGCGATGGCCGATTTCGGCCCGCTCCCGCACGTACTCCTCGTTGATCTCGATGCCCAGCCCCGGCCCATTGGGGATCTTCACGAACCCGTTGTCGTAGTCGAACACCTCGGGATGGGCCACGTAATCGAGCAGATCGTTGCTTTCGTTGTAGTGAATGCCAAGGCTCTGCTCTTGAATGAACGCGTTGTAGCAAACCGCATCCAGCTGCAGGCAAGCCGCCAGCGCGATCGGACCCAGCGGACAATGCAGCGCCAGCGCCACGTCATAGGCTTCGGCCATGTTGGCGATCTTGCGGGTCTCGGTGATCCCCCCGGCGTGCGACGCATCGGGCTGGATGATGTCGACATAGCCTTCACTGAGGATCCGCTTGAAATCCCAGCGCGAATACAGACGCTCACCCAGCGCGATGGGCGTGCTGGTCAGCGGCGCCAGCTCCTTGAGCGCTTCATAGTTCTCGCTCAGTACCGGCTCTTCGATGAACATCAGCTTGAACTGATCCAGTTCCTTCATCAGCACCTTGGCCATGGGCTTGTGCACCCGGCCATGAAAATCGACGCCGATGCCTACGTTCGGCCCGACCGCATCACGCACGGCCGCCACACTGGCCAGGGCGCGATCGACCTTGTCGAAGGTGTCGAGGAACTGCAGCTCTTCAGTGCCGTTCATCTTCACCGCCGTGAAACCACGGGCGACGGCTTCACTGGCCGCCCGCGCCGTATCGGCCGGCCGATCCCCGCCGATCCAGGAGTACACGCGGATGCGATCACGCACCTGACCGCCCAGCAGATCGCTGACCGAAACACCCAGGGCCTTGCCCTTGATGTCCCACAGCGCCTGGTCGATACCGGCCAGCGCACTCATGTGGATCGCACCGCCGCGGTAGAAGCCGCCGCGGTACAGCACTGTCCAGATGTCTTCAATGTTGCGTGGGTCCTTGCCGATCAGGTAGTCCGACAATTCGTCGACCGCGGCAGCCACGGTATGCGCGCGGCCTTCCACCACCGGTTCGCCCCAGCCGACCACGCCTTCGTCGGTTTCGACTTTCAGGAAGCACCAGCGCGGCGGAACAATGAATGTAGTGAGTTTGGTGATTTTCATCGGTTGTCTCTCTTGTTCGATGGACGCTCAAGCGCCTGGAAATTTTACCGTTGCCGCCCGTACCGATTGCGTGGGAGCGGTCTTTGGCCGCGAACCAAGCGGCGTGGTGGATCAGTCACTGCGCTGTGCCCTCTTCGCGGCCGATGACCGCTCCTACAGGGGCGCGCAGCGTGTCAACCTTTCAGCGACTGCCACGCCTGCACATACGCCTTGGCGTTATCCGCGACCTGCTGCACCGTCATGCCCGGCTTGAACAGGCCCGAGCCCAGGCCAAAGCCCGCCACGCCCGCGTCGAGAAACGGCTGCATGTTGTCGGGGCTGATCCCGCCTACCGGCACCAGCGACGTGCCCTTGGGCAACACCGCCAATAACGCCTTGACCACCGCAGGTGTCAACGACTCGGCCGGGAACAGTTTCAACACATCGGCGCCCGCAGCGAGGGCGGCGAAGGCTTCGGTTGGCGTCACCACGCCCGGCGCCAGATACAGGTCGGCCTCCTTGGCCGCCTTGAGCACCACAGGGTCACTGTGGGGCATGACGATCAACTGCCCGCCTGCGGCTTTCACCTGCTGCACCTGTTCGGCCGACAGCACTGTTCCGGCGCCGATCAGGCAGTCGGCGGGCAGGCTGTTGCGCAACAGCCGAATGCTGTCGAAAGGCTGAGGGGAATTGAGCGGCACCTCGATGATGCGAAACCCGGCGTCATACAGCACTTCACCGATGGCCACCGATTCCTCGGGGCGCAGGCCACGCAAAATGGCGATCAGCCCGTTCTGGGCCATTGCTTGCTTGAGCATGTCAAACCTCTTGGAGCTGTTGAGCGACGAGCCCGGCGGCCAGCGCCAGGCTCCAGAGACCGCGTTCGGTGGCCTGTTCGGCCTGGCTGACGCTGGAAAAACCGCAAAGGGCCAGGGCTTGGCTGTAGCGCTGGCACAAGGCCCCATTACCGATCAGGACCACCGCCGGCAGCGCCGTCTGGCCACTGCGCTGGCGCAGCATTTCCGCCAACGCCCGCAGCTCGTGCCCGATCATCAGGCCGGACAGGTAGTCAGCCTGCTCGCTGCTGGACAACTGGCCGGTCAAGCCGAGGCTGCGCGCGCTGAACATGGTCGACAGCACGCCGATGCTGCCCTCGGCCGACATCGCCACAGCAACGCCGCGCTCGAAGGCCACGCTGTCGAACGACGCACTGCGCTTTTGCGTGCGGCCGAGAATGGTGTGGGCACTGGCAGCGGCGAACAGCTCGCCGGTCATGAAGGTGTCGAAATGTTCGATGCGCTGCTCGACCACCCTCGCCCACTTCGAGTGGCTGCCGGGAAGACCGACCAGCAGGGTCTGGTCGCGCTCGGCCGGGGGCAGCGACTGCAACAGACCGAAGATCTGGGTTTCCTCGCCGCGCATCACGTTGGGCAGCGCCGAGCGTTGCAGGACGCCGGGCACAAGGTGCACATGGATGCCGCGCAAGGTGCGTACCCATTCCATGCCAGCGGCCACGTCGGCGGCCTGGGCAGGGCTGGCGCAATAGGGGACTTCACGCCAGCCCTGGGCGCTGCCGACCATGCCGCAGGCGATCACGGCAACGTCGGGGTAGGCGTCGAGCCAGTCGCCACAGGCTTCGTCGAAGGTCAGTTCGAAACCATCGCGGGTGGATTCACCGCAGATGGTTCGGGGGATGGTGGATAGCTGCATGATGCCGCGATCCAGCGAGCGCTGGTCGAGTACATGGCCTTCAGGGCCGAGCAGATAGGCTCGCAGGGAACTGGTCCCCCAATCGAGTGCAACGAGTTGCGGCTGCATCGCTTCACCTTGTTTGTTTTTGGTAGTGAATGGCGGTGTGTGATGGCCGACTATAAATCCATTCGAACAGAAATCTCAATATATAATTATCAATCCCATATATAGGGATACACCTGTGGAAGCAGGCTCTGCCTGCGAAGAATTCACCGCGCCCTACCTGCCAGATCCCTGTGGGAGCGGGCTCTGCCCGCGAAGAATTCACTGAGGTGTAACTGGCAGAACGCGGTGCTCCATTCGCGGGCAGAGCCCGCTCCCACAGTTCTGCTTCTTACAGTTCTGCTTCTTACAGTTCTGTTGCCACAGTTCTGCTCCCACAGCTTTGCTTCTCACAGATCTGCCTCACCAGTTCTGCTTCAACAGGTCTGCTGCCTTAAATCGGCCATAAAAAAACCGGCCTGAAGAAGGCCGGTTCGTTGGAGTCAGGCGTACGCCTGCAAGGGGCGGCGTCTGCCGAAGATCCATGCGGTGCCGATGCCAACTGCGCCCATCACCACGCAGTAGCCTACGCACACCCAGGGGCTCCAAGGCATCAGAGCTATCAGCAGCAACGGTGTGGTGCTCGCCCACAGTGCATAAGCGATGTTGTAGGTGAACGAGATACCCGACACGCGAACTTTTGCCGGAAACAGGCCGACCATCAGCGACGGCACCACACCCACCACCCCGCACCCCAGGCCTGCCAACGCATAAGCCAGCGCCAGACTGCCAACGCCGGCGACCAGACTGGCGTACAGCGCAGTAATGCCCAGCGGCAGCAACACGCTGTAAAGAACCAGCGCACGCCAGGCGCCAATGCGATCGACCAGCAGGCCCGCCAGCACGCAGCCGATGTTCAGAAACACGATGCCCAGGCTGCTCAACGCAAAGGTATGCCGGGCATCGAGGCCGAAACGCTGCTGCATCACCGTCGGCGTGATCACCACCAGCACGACCACAGCCGAGGTCAGCACGCACGTCAGCAATACCGCCGGAATCAACGATGCGCGATGCTCGCGTAGAACGGTGCGCAGGGAAAACTCGCTAACTTGCTCGCTGCGCGCGCGCATGGCCAGAAATACCGGCGTTTCGCTCAGCAAGCGACGCAGCCAGACCCCTACCACGCCGAATACGCCGCCGAGCAGGAACGGCAGACGCCAGGCCCAATCGAGAATCTCCTGTGGTGTGTACACCCTCGCCAGCACGGTGGCGGTCAGCGCCCCCAACAGGTAGCCGAAGGTCAATCCGGCCTGAAGAAACCCCAGCGCATAACCGCGTCTGCGCAGCGGCACGTGTTCGGCGACGAACACCCAGGCACTCGGTACCTCCCCTCCTACGGCTGCGCCCTGCAGGATGCGCAAGGCAAGCAGCAGCAGCGGCGCAAAGTAGCCGATCTGAGCATAGGTCGGCATCACCCCGATCAGCAGGCACGGCACCGCCATCATCAGGATGCTCAGGCTGAACACCCGCTTGCGCCCTAACCGGTCGGCAAAATGCGCCATGAGAATGCCGCCCAAAGGACGGGCCAGGTAACCGGTCACGAAAATACCGAAGCTCTGCAGCAAGCGCAGCCATTCCGGCATCTGTGGGGGAAAGAACAACTGACTCAGGGTCAGCGCGAAGAAAACGAAAATAATGAAATCGTAGATTTCCAGCGCGCCACCAAGGGCCGCCAGACCGAGGGTCTTGTGGTCGCTGCGGTTAAGCAGCAGTGGCTGGGCTGAGCTATCGGCAGGCATGGGCAAATCCGCAGGTGACCGACGACGCGTATCCTCGCGCCTGTCAAAGGCGCGCAGGATAGCAAAAAGCGTCGGACGTGGCAGGCGCGAACGGCTACAGCGGAGGGGCGCTCAAGGATTTACGCGTGCGAAGACCGTCCCCGATTACCCGTACGCGGTGCTCCAACGGGGCCTTGGGCGATTCGACAATGGCCATGAACGTTCGCAGAGCTTCAAGATCAGGCAACTGCCTGACGCTGGTACGCAACGGCTCGCCGCTGGCATCGGTCAGTTCCGTTTCGATCTGCTTCTGGCTCTCATACAGCAACGCATGGCGGACCAACTCGGTGTTCTTGCAGAACCGTGGCAGATCAACACCTGAGCGCACCGCCATGTCGGTGTTGGCAATCAACAGATCGAATGGCTCATAGGCGCTTTGCACCATGGTCAGCAATTCGTCGAGAGAACGCACGGGTACGACCCTGAAATAGCCCAGATTGTTGAGCGTTCGCTCGATCTGCACCGCTTGCTGCCCTAGCTCGTCGGCAATCAGAATGCGCAATGTCTTGTCAGCCATCATCCACTTCCCAGGCACGGGCGCGGGACGGTCCCTTACCCGTCGCGCCAAGCCACTACGGCGAGTGCAACGCAACTCGCGTTTTCCTATGAATATCACCCTCGAGGGGTGGCCCGCCGGCAAGCTTACTCTCCCAATCACCCGTTCGGAATGAAAAACGTCGAGCATTTGACGATAATTTACAAACCACCTTTGAGATCTATTGCAACCTGATGTTTTAGAAGCTTTTTTTATGTATTACGAGACGTATGTCAGGTAATTTTCCGACGATCAGCACAGTTCCAGCGTAAAAATGCAACGTCCACATGGAACGAGCGTCACAGACCCACGCTCATAGCTTAAAATCTTCCCACCGCGAAAGATCACTACATCGGTGCCCGGCTCGCCCAGATTGCCGTTGATACAGGAGTTGACGTATTTTGATCACCGGACCCTGTGGGAGTCGGCAATGATTCGCTTTGCCATCATCGCTCCACCCCTACCCAGCCATTTCCAGCCGCTCGAACACTTGGCCATGGAGCTGATCGAACGCGGTCACAGCGTGACGTTCTTTCATCGATCCGACGCCCGAAGCCTTCTGCGTTTCGACCGAATAAAATTCCACGCCGTCGGCCACAAACGCGTTCCTGCGGGGAAGCATTCCGAGAGCCAGGTATTCGCGCCGTATTTCGATACCCTGCTCGGCCGGCGGCGCAACTATGCAGACATGGCTCAAGTGACACAGATGCTGTGCGAAGAACTGCCGGCGGCTCTACGCGAAGATCGCATCGATGCCCTGCTCTGCGATCAAATGGAAGCAGCCGGAGGGCTAGTCGCCGAATCCCTTGGCCTGCCGTTCGTTTCCATCGCCTGTTCCCTGCCGGTAAATCGCGAAGACGCCACAGTGCCGTTGGCCGTCTTTCCCTATTCCTACGAGCGTGGTGACGATGCGCTCAAGCGTTATGCCCGGGCCGAACGGCGTCACGACTGGGTGATGAAACCTCTGCGCCAGGTCATTGCGCGCCAGTCCGCGGCGCTTGGCCTGCCAGTCCGCGAGAGCCTGCATCAGTGCCTGTCGCCGCTGGCGCAGATCAGCCAGACAGTGCTGGAGTTCGATTTCCCTCGGCCCAACCTGCCGCCCTGGTTCCACGAAGTCGGTCCGTTGCGCCGAGTTTCGGATGAAATGAATCACCTGCCCTACACCCTGGACAATACCCGGCCGTTCGTCTTTGCAACCCTCGGCCGCCAGCATGGCAATCGGCTCGGTCTGTTCAAACGCATCGCCCAGGCCTGCAAGCTGCTCGATGCGCAGTTGCTGGTGATGCATTGCGGCGGGCTCACCCATCGCCAAAGCGACCAACTGTTGCGGCATGGTGCCACCTGGGTTACGGACTTCGCCGACCAAGCGATGTTGTTGCAGTACGCCGACGTACTGGTGACCCACGGCGACCTCGATATCGTGCTCGAGGCCGTCGTGGCGGAAACCCCCATATTGGCCTTGCCCATCGCAGCCGACCAGCCAGGTGTTGCGGCGCGCGTGGCCTACAGCGGTTCCGGCGTGCACGCCAGCAAGCACAGCAGCAGCCGGGAACTGGCGGAGCATCTGCGTCATTTACTGGAGAGCCAATGGCCGGAGCTTGAAACCCTGGCCGATGCCATCCACGTGATGGGGGGAACCGAGCGAGCGGCGGATATCGTCGAGGCGGTTATCCCCGACAAGTCCAAGCTCTACCTCATCAGCTCTCGTTGAGGGCCTGGCCATAGGTTGGCTCAGGCTCAAAGCGCAAGCTTCTCGCGATTGCGATCAAACAAGGCTTTGCCTATGCCTTTCACTTCCAGCAGCTCATCTATGGAATCGAAAGGCCCGTAAGCTTCGCGGTGTTTCACAATGGCTTCTGCCTTTGTCCGCCCTATCCCTGAGAGTTCACGCTTGAACGTCTCGGCATCGGCAGTATTCAAGTTGACTCTGTTTGGCAGCGAGCGCTGACTGGCAGCAAGCGTCGATGCTTCAGCCCTGGAAACAGGCGCCGCCTGAACCAGCACTGCGCAATGTGCCAACATGACAACTAGCAAACAGGAAAAAAACCTTCTGTGCACTGTGTACGCTCCATGATTCACGTGAGGTAAGCGGCATTCCAAAGCCGCTCGCACACACTAGCCAATGAAGCCAAACATTCCACTCGCGTGCTGTCAGGAAATATGTCTCAGGGCGGGACATCCTGAAGATCCGAGCGCTGCCGCCCACCTTGGCAAGTGTTAGCAGATGTGCGCCGTTACACTCAACCGGGTAGCCGCGTTGCAAGTTCAGGCTAGGGTCTGTGTGAAAAGTCTTGAGACAAGTATCAAGGCGTTTCACACAGAGCCTAGGATGACCGGCGCCGGGCGTCGAACCAGGTGCGCCAGTAAGCAATGGGGTGCAGGTAACGGTTTTCGCGCTTACCCATACCATGCTTGCCAGTGAAATCTTCCTCGGCATAGTCTCCGTTAATGCGGACACGTGATGCAGTGGTCGCCAGCAAGCATATCTTGGCATTGGCTTGCTGAAGAGCGAACTTGAGTAGACGTTCGGAGTGCAACTTGCGACCCGTGGCCTTGGAAAACTCGAAAATGCGTTCGATTCGGCGACCGTAGGCCCGGTAAACGTCACGCCCGCAAATCGCGAATCGATCATTCAGGCCGCCCCACCACTGCCAGTTGGGGATGTAGGCATTCAAACGGCGCGCGTCAGGCTGATCGAATACATAGCTGGGCAGAGGATCGTGATACTTGAGGTCAGGCCGAACAAAGATGACGAAGTCCGGATCGAACGCTTCCACCCTTGCAGTAACGCTATGCAAGGAGTGCAGTTGCAGCAGCAGGTTGCGGACCGAGGCGTGCTCATCCCCCCAGGTATCGCCCAGTGCCTTGATCCGTTCGAACTCCCACCGCTCCAGCACACCGGTGTCTCGTTCGAGCGCTCCGGTCATGGTCAGGAACGGATCATAATTGGCAGCGATCAGGGCACCATCCTCTCCCGAGCGTCGGTTCGAAACGGTGTCGGTCTGGTACAGATGATAAAAGCACTGCACGTTCGCCCCTTGTGGGATCTGTGCAAGCACCTGCTTCTGGATCGACGGGAAGCATATTGCAGAATTTCTGGGGATGCCAAAGAACGCGACGGCCACTTTCAACACGTGATCTTTCCTGAACGGGTGTGGGTACACTTTTTATCGGCGTTTGAACAAGCGATGCCACCAGCTTGGCTGGCGCTGCAGAGCCAGGGTTTCAACGTCGGCGTTGGCCAGCCAGGCCCGCTCGTAGTCCCAGGCATGCCCGCTCCAGAGCTTGCCGCCATCATTGGAGTAGCCGAGGGTCAGCAGACGGAAGTCCATGCCCTGGTCACGGCGCAGCCAGTCGAACAGTACCAGCGCATTGAACCCCGTCGACGGGCCGACGAATCGTTTGCCGTTGGCATGGGCACTGGGATAATTCCACAGCGCAGGCAACGGAATGCGTTCGCGAAACAGCGAGACACCTTTGACAGGTGACATGGGATGGGCAACACCCACCAGTATCGTAAAGCAGCGAGCCTCGGGAGCTTGCCACAGCGCCTGCACTCCAGGCCCATAAGGCAGACCGAAGAAATACTGGTCAGGCGCATTGTAGCCATGGATGAAGATATTCGCGCTCAGACTACTGAGCAGCGGCCACTTCAGGCAGGTATTGAAACTGACCACTGCATCTCGGGGGCCGAGCGCCAGGGCGTCGACGTCGGCCTGGCCAATGGCAGGATTATTGGCCACCAGCACCACCCGCTCGGCACTGCGCAGGCAGTCGAGCAAACCTTCGTCGAACGCACCGAGGATATCCTGATCCCCCCCGGGCAAGGCGGCCAGGTCCATATCGCCGTGGTTCACTGGCTCGGCACCTTGAGCCCGAAACGCATCTTCACCCACCACTGCGTCAGCGGCCCGGGCGCTTGCCAGCGACGCATCGGCGCCTGGATCGCCGCTGCCAGATCCCGTCCCACCCGCGCGAAGCTGTAGTTGTCGCGGGCGAATGCCTGGCCATTTTCAGCAATCCTCGCCGCCAGCACCGGGTCGCTCTCAAGCAAGGCAATTTTTTCCAATGCCTCGGCCTCTGAACGGTAGAACACCACGTTGTGCATGTCCTCGAACCCCAGCAGGCGGTCCTCCTCACCCTGACTCCAGGCCAACAGTACGCAACCACAGGCCAGCGCTTCGAAGTTCTTGATCATGAACTCGCCCATACCGATATCGGCACTGACGAAGACCTTGATGCGGTTGAGTGTCTGCAGGTACTCCTCGCCCGATGCGGTCTTGGCGATCAGCATCCCCGTCTTGCTGGCCAGGGACTCGAGGATGGCGCGGCGTTGCGCATATTCCTTGCTTTTCAGGCTGCCCAGAAAGCCCAGGGGAATGTCACGCGCTCCGCCCAGATTGTGCAGCATGGCGTCGTCATAGCCCTTGGAAATGAACAGTGCGTCTATACCTTCGGCCTGCATGCGCTGCGCGACCACCGCACCGGAGACCAAAGCCCGGCAAGCAGGCAGGCGAGCATACAGACGGGAATACATGTGGCGGTATTTGCTGTTGGGCATGTAGTTCTGATAGGCGTCATGTTCCAGGAATATCAGTCCGGGCACACACTTCAGGACTCGCCATTGAGGCGCTAGACGCTTGACGCGGGAGAACACCACCACGCGGTCGAAGTTCTGATGGTTCACCGACGCAAGAAACGGCCCCAGGTTCATCTGCTGCGCCTTGGTGAGCCGCATGATCACGCAGTCATCACAATGCTGGCGAATAATGTCGTACAGGCGGTCAAGCAGCACACGCTGCTCGTCCATCACCAACAGCAAGACTTTCATACCTCTACCTCAGTACACGAATGCATCGACGCCACCTGCCTGCGCAGTGATCCAAGTGGATGTGACATCAGCGTCCAACCACCGTCACGGTCTTGCCTTTTCGCTGGGGGAAGCTGGCCAGAACCTTCATGTGATGTTCGGCCATCCACGCCTGCAACCAGGGCTCGCTTTCGGCGGCTTCGAAAACGAAGTACTGGTAACGCTCGAGACTGCCAGGAGCGATCGCAGTCTCACGTGGGAGCGTGGGCTGCGGATACCCGCGCCCGGCGTAGTAGGAGATACGCCCATCTTCATAGAACACCGGCGTCTGCTCTTCGATGTGCTGCGCAACCCATTGGCCAGCGGCGACGAAGTTGGTTTTCTTGCCGCCCAGGGAGATGACGTTCGCCAGCATCATCAGTACGCCCAGCACCAGCATTGCCTTGCCCAATTTCGGATACGCCTGGGCCAGGCGCGCCAGCGCAACCGCGAGCAGTGGCAGGAGCAGCACATCGAGGAAGCTAAGGTAGCGGCCGATCATGAACTGCGAATGGATGAAGAACAGCATCATGACGACCAGATAGGCCGCCGCCACGTAGGCAAAAGGACGGAAAGACTTCCAGTACAGCTGCCAAAGGCTCCAGGATCGTGGCCAGAGAAACGGCAGGGCAAACGGTCCCATCATGCTGACTGTCTTGATCAGAAGCGACGCCAGCAGGCCGAAAAAGACGATGCGACCGGCTTCATCGACAGAGTATTTGTTGATCAGTGAACTACCGAACTGATGGGCCAGTGTATTGAAGTTGGTCAATATCGATTGCGGGCTGATCAACGCCATCATGAGTTCGATACGACTGGACTGCCAGTCTACATACACCGCCAACACGGCCAGTACCGGAACGAGCAGCACCAGCGGCAGGCAGAAAAACTCCAGGAATTGCCGGCGCCGCCCGCTGATGAACAGATTTGGTAATTGCCACACACCCAATGCAACCAGAAGCGTCAAAGCTTCGAGCCGGAACAGCACGGCGGCAGCGACGGCCAGGTAGATAGCCGAGGCGCGCAACCAGCCACCACAGGTTTCCCAGCGCAGCGTGAGCCACAGCGCCAGCGTACAGAAGAACCAAAAGCCATCCTCGCGGATGATGTCCCAGCGAAACTGGTTGATCGCCGGCATGGCGAGCACGACAAGGCACGCCCACCAGGTCGCCTCTGGCACACGCTGGCGGATACAGTCGACCAGCAGCGTACAGGTGCCGGCCATGAACAGCGCGCAATACAGGTGGGCGCACCACTCCAGCGGCAGGCCGGTCACCGAATGCGTGCCCGCGATCAGCAGCGCAAACCAGGGCCAATTGAACATCTCCAGCGCAATACTTGAACCGTGGAGACTCGCCTGGTAAGCAATGTCCATGTAGAACGCGGCATCACGCGCCAGGATGTCGGTGCCTGCCATCGCTATGAGCGACAACACCAGGCTGCCGATGAAGGTCAACCACAAAGGCGAAAGCTTGTTGAATACCGAAGACGGTGAGTTATGTCTCGCCGCTGAAACCGCTGACCACATGCAGGCTAATCCTTGAAGAACAAATTGATGGCCTTGCGCAGGTAAACCCAGCGCAACGCCTGCGGGCCACTGAGGTACAGGGCTCGTCGGTAGTAATGGAGCGCTTTGGAGCGTTCCTTCTGGCGCAGTGCTGCGCGAAACAGAGAAAGGTAGCGCTGCGCCTGGTAACGTCGGCGCAGCGGCTGGCATTCTGCCGGTAGCGTTGAAAACACTTCCGTAGTCATTGCCAAGGCCAACGACTCTTCATCCCGTCGGTCGTTGCGCAAGCTGTCAGGGTGTTTGTGGATGCGGGCGATCACCTGGTCCGTGATCATGATCTTCTGCGCAGTCACCAACAGATACGCGAACACGGGAATGTCCTCGCCAGAGCGCAGTTGCTCCGCGTAGGGTCGCTTGATCAGGAGTTCGCGGGTGATCAGGATGCTGCTGGGCGCAAATGAAATACGCTTTTGCAGCAGATACCGACAGATCTTGGCCTTGGCACTCATGTCGGGCACCGGGGCGGGAAGCCGAGTGCGTTCGCGGCCGTCCGGATGGACTGACACGTGGGCACCGATGATCACGTCGGTGCCAGGAGTGGCTTTCACCATCGCGCGCAGCACCGCGATTGCACCTGGAATCAGTTCGTCATCGGCATCCACTGGCAGGATGAAACGACCTTTCGCCACGCGGATGCCATGGTTGCGAGCCGCTGCCGCACCGGCGTTCGGTTGGTAGAGATAGTGTATGGATGCAAAGCGTGGCAAGTAGCCGTCCACGATCCTGGCGGTGTCATCGGTAGAGCCATCGTCCACGATGATCAGTTCCAGATCATCCGCCCACTGATCGAGAATCGAGTCCAGGACGCGATGTAGGTATCGACCGTAGTTGTAGGTGGGCACGACGACGCTGATCAATGTCGTAGGTGGCGTCATGCGGGAGCCATCGCCTGCAATGGTTTACCCAGATCGTGGCAACCTAGGTCGCATCGGCGCTCGAGCCTTGAGGCGCAGCACATGCCGAAGAGGGTCGAAACCAAGGACATAACCTCTATCAATCTAGGCGCCGCGGTGCAGACGGAGGGCCCTAGGAACTTAAAAAACCGAGTATAACCCAAACCTACCGCTCGTCGCTGATGGCTGCGCGGGAGCGGTTGTCGGCATCGGAAAGGCCGGCGCGGCAGGTCAATCGCTGCCACCACGGTGCTGCTGCAGGTGCAGCCAATCGACGATCTCGCCTTCTGGCGCGTACCCGCTCACCGCTTCCTGCAGGATCTCGCGAACCCGGTCGAAATCGGTGTCGTCGAGTGCGCGCAGCAACGCGGCCAGTTCACCCTTGAGCCCCTCCCACGACAAATGATCCTCATGGGCACTCATGATCATCGGGTGTCGGGTGGCAACCACGTTGTTGCCGATCAGCAGCTCCTCGTACAACTTCTCTCCCGGCCGCAACCCGGTGAACTCGATGCCGATGTCGCCCTGCGGATTCTGTTCGGAACGGATACTCAAGCCCGACAGGTGAATCATCTTCTGTGCCAGGTCGATGATCTTCACCGGCTCGCCCATATCCAGCACGAACACCTCGCCCCCGCGCCCCATGGAACCGGCCTGGATCACCAATTGCGCGGCTTCTGGAATGGTCATGAAATAGCGAGTGATATTCGGGTGGGTCACCGTCACCGGGCCACCGGACTTGATCTGCTTGTGAAACAGCGGGATTACCGAGCCTGAGGACCCGAGCACGTTGCCGAAACGCACCATGGTGAAGCGCGTCTTGTTGACCCGCGCCACATTGGCCGGGTCGCCGAACAGCACCGGTGCCACCTCGCGGCTGAGCGCCTGCAGGGTCATCTCCGCCAGGCGCTTGGTGCTGCCCATCACATTGGTCGGGCGCACGGCCTTGTCGGTGGAGATCAATACGAAGTTGGCCACTCCGGCCTGCAGCGCTGCCTGGGCGCAATTCAGCGTGCCGAGTACGTTGTTGCGCACGCCTTCGGCGATGTTGTGTTCCACCATCGGCACATGCTTGTAGGCGGCCGCGTGGTACACCGTGTCCACCTTCCAGGTGGTCATCACTTCGAGCAGCTTGGCCTGGTCACGCACGGTGCCCAGGGTCGGCAGCATTTGTACGTTCAGCCCTTCGCGAGTCGCACGCTGCTCCAGCTCGCCGCTGATGGTGTAGAGATTGAATTCGCCATGGTCCAGCAGAATCAGCAGCGCCGGCTCCAGGCCCAGAATCTGTCGGCACAGCTCGGAGCCGATCGACCCCCCTGCCCCGGTCACCAACACCGACTTGCCGGCAATGCAGTGCTCCAGCAGGTCATCCTGGGCAGGCACCGAATCGCGCCCCAGCAGGTCCGCGATGTCCACTTCCTGAATGTCGTCGACCTTGACCTCGCCGCTGGCCAGCGCCGTGAAGTTGGGCACGCTGCGCACATGCAGGGGAAAGCCTTCGAGAAAACTGAGAATCTGGCGCCGACGCGAACGCGAGGTCGACGGCAGCGCCAGCAGCAGTTCTTCGGCGCCGGTCATGTCGATCATGCGTTGGATATGCTTGGGCTTGAACACCTGAAGACCGGCGATCACCCGGTCGGAAATGCTGGGGTCATCATCGATGAACGCCACCGGACGCATTACCCGGCCCATGCGCAGCGCGGCGACCAGTTGATTGCCCGCCACACCTGCACCGTACACCGCCACCTTGGTCAAGCGATCGTCGCGCCCGGCGAACGGCACGTTGTGCACCGCGTTGAACCAGTCGCCCATGAAGTACTGACGCATCGCCAGGCGCAGGCCGCCGATGATGACCAGGCTGATCCACCAGTAGTTGAAGATGATCGAGCGCGGCACCACGGTCTGGTGATTGCTGTACCAATACACCACCAAAGCCAGGATCAACGACGAGAGGCTGACCGCCTTGACGATGGCCACCAATGCATCGTTGCCAAAGTAGCGCATCACCGCTCGATACATCCCGAAACGAATGAACAGCGGTATCGCCACCAGCGGCGCGGCCATGAACAGCCAATCGTGCGCCCGAATCGGGTTGTACATGTCCTCGACGCCCAGGCGCACCAGGAATGCCATCCACAGCGCTACCCAGACCAGCACAATGTCCGTGACCACCTGCAGCATGCGCTTCTGGCGACGTGGCAAACCCAGCAAGCGTGTACGTAACTTATCCATCGACATTCGACCCAATTGGCCCCTGACCCTGACGGTCGGTTGCAGCAACTACGTAACCATAAGTGCGATCAGTGGATTGCACCAGCGCGCGGACGCAATTTCATATGCGTTCCAATTCGCCCGCATGATAACGAAAAGCAAGCCACAACAAAGGGATGTATGCAATGACGGTGCCCAGCACAGAGTTTAGACCGAAAACCGTCACATACAGGGCGATGGGTAACAGCCACCCCAAGGTGATCAACGCCGTTGCAACGGTGATCGGCAGGTGCCTGCCGTAAACCCGTGAAGCGTACTGATAGGCATGGCTTCGGTGGGCCTGGTACACCTTGTCGCCGCGCAGCAGGCGGCGCAGCAGGGTGAATGTCGCATCGACGATGAACACCCCCAGCAGGATGACCCAGGCCCAGAAATAATTCGGCTCGACCCACGCGGCCTGGACCGAAAGGATGGCCAGCACCAGCCCGAGAAACCCGCTGCCCGCATCGCCCATGAAAATCTTCGCCGGCGGCCAGTTCCACAGCAGAAAGCCCGCCACCGCTGCAGCGAGCAAGGCCGGCAGCCACATCAACTGAGGGTGCCCGCCCACGGCATAGATCACGCAGGCCCCGGCGCACACGCAGATGGCCTCGACACTGGCGATGCCGTCGATACCGTCCATGAAGTTGTAGAGGTTGAGCATCCACACCAGATACAAAAGGCCGAACGCCCACCACACCGGCGCAAGGCCATCGACTGCACCGAGCACACCGGGCATGCCGCCCAGCCACATCAAAGCCCACGCGCCCGCACCGAAATGCCCAAGCAGACGCCAACGCGCGGCAATGTGATTATGGTCGTCGAGAAAACCCACCACCGCCACCAACGCACCACTGCCGAACAGCGCCAGCCAGGAGCAGCTGTCCAGCGTTACATTCAGGGTCAGCAGCGTTATGGCCGCAAGGAACACCAGCACGATGGCGACCCCGCCGCCGCGCGGTGTCGGCACCGTGTGGGAGCTGCGCGCATTGGGTACGTCCATCAGGCTGCGCGCCAGCGCATAGCGGCGCAATGCGTAGGTCAGCCCGTAGGCCATCACCAGAACGATTACCAACCACAGCAGCATGCTCATCGGCGTCGCGCTTCCACGTAGGGCCGCGCGGTGGCGAGCAATGCATCGGCCATTCGGGTGGAGGGTTCCCAACCCAACAGCTGGCGATTCTTGTCGATGTCCACTTCCAGCGACTCGAACAGACGCTGCGTGACTGCGCCCTGCCCCAGGGCTTTCGCCACGCGGCTCATCCACGGCAGCGGCACATCGAGCAGACGCGGCTTCTTGCCCAGCGCCGTTGCCATGGCTTGCACCAGACCTGCGGTCGACACCGCTTCGCCGTCACTGACCAGGAAGGTTTGATGGGCGGCCGCTGGATGCTCCAGGCAAGTGCATACCAGGTCTACAAGGTTATCTAAAGCGACCAGGCTGCGGCGATTGCTGGTTCTGCCGAATGGCAACGGTACGCCTTTGTTGACCAGGCTCATCAGCGCCTGGAAGTTCGCCCGTACGCCTGGCCCGTACACCAGCACCGGACGAATGATCACCACTTCCATGCCCGTAGTCTCAGCCAGCGCACGCAGGCCCACCTCCGCTTCCAGCTTGGACACCCCGTAGGCGTCCTGCGGTGCCGGCTCGTCGTCGGCACGAAACGGCCGGCCCGGCTCGGTGGCTTCGCCATTGACCTTGATCGAGCTGATGAACATGAAGCGTCGAACCCCGGCCTGAGCGGCCTGACGGGCGAGGTTCAAGGTGCCTTCTACGTTGACCCGGCGAAACGCCGCCAAGGGGTCGGCCTGGGACTCGCGCATGACATGCACCCGCGCAGCGGCGTGGACCACACTGTCGATGCCGGCCAGGGCGCTGGTCCAATCGGTGTCGGTGGCCAGGGTCGGAACCACGCACCCTTCAACGCCCAGAGGCAGTTGCGTGTAGGCGCGGCGAACTGCCGCCCGCGTGTTGGGGCAGCCCAGCTGCACCAGACGCGCCGCTACGGCGGCGCCGACGAAACCCGACGCGCCAGTGACCAAAACAGGTTTCGAGATCATGAGCCAGTACCTTGGTCGAGTGGGTTAACGCTGCAATACGTCGTGATACAACTGCACATAACTGTCCGCCATTCCTTGTGCGGTAAATAACTGCTGGAAACGCCGGGCCGCGGCGGCGCCCATGGCACTGGCCATGGCCTCGTCGTTCCACAGGGTCTGCATGGCCGCTGCCAGCGCCTGCGGATCGCGGGGTGGAATCGCCAGCCCGGTTTCACCGGCACGATTGATGTAGCTCATGCCGCTGCCGATGTCGCACGAGATCATCGGCTTGCCGTACATCGCGCCTTCAAGCAGCGAAATACCGAACGACTCGGAGCGCAGGTGCGAAGGAAAGACAAAGGCGTGGCACAAGGTGAGCAGCGCCGCCTTGTCTTCATCCGGCAGGCCGCCGAGAAAATGCACGTTGCTCACGTCCAACTGCTGGGCGTAAGCCTTGAGTTCGGCCTCCAGGTGGCCACCGCCGAGAATCACCACCGGCAGCCCAGTGGCTTTTGCTGCGTCCAGCAGGTAGTTCAAACCCTTGTAGTAACGCAGCGCGCCAACGAACAGAAAGAACTTGCCCGGAAAGCGACCACGCCAGTGCGTCAGGCGCTCGGCGCTGGGTTGGGGATAGGTCGCCGGGTCGAGGCCGAAGGGAATGACCGACAGTTTCTCGGGAAAACGCTGCAGTACCGGGCTGCTCGCCGCGTAATCAGGCGAAGACACGACAATGCGGTCCATGGCCCCAAGAAAGCGGTTCATCAGCGGCTGGTACAGCTTGAGCAAAGTCTTCTGCTTGATGATATCGGAGTGGTAACTGACCACCGACGGCTTGCCCGTACGGCTGGCAAAATGCACCAGGTCCATGAACGGCCATGGGAAGTGGTAGTGGATCAGGTCCGCCTGGCTGGCCAATGCCTTGAAATCGCCCAGCGCCGACCAGGAAAATCCGGTGGAAGCCACATGCAGATCAAGTTTCGAGCGATGGGCGATGTGGTGCCCTACCCGCTCGTTGCGTGCGGCGCCGCGATCACTTAGGTACAAGACCTCGGACTGCACACCGCCAGCGGCACAGCCTTCGGCCAGCTGAAAGATCACCTGCTCGACGCCGCCCATGGAATCGGGAAAGTAGGTCTTGAAAAAATGCAGCACCTTGATCATCGGTTTTCCAGCGTCTTGCGATAGGCGATCAGCGTTTGTGCGGTGCAACGGTCCCACGAGAAGCCGTTGGCGTGGGCCAAGCCCCGTTGACGTGCGTCCGCGCGCCATTCAACGTCTTCCAGTGCCTGAGCCATATGCTTCGCCAAGGTCTCGACATCCATCGCTTCGCACATCAGGGCCGCATCACCTGCCACCTCCAGCAGCGAGGAGTTATCTGAGCAGACCACCGGCACGCCCGAGCTCATCGACTCCAGCACCGGCAGGCCGAAACCTTCGTACAGCGACGGAAACACGAACAACCGTGCGCCTGCGAACAGGATCGGCAGGTCCTCGGCGGACACGAATCCTAGATAACGCGCCCAGCCCTGGCGCTGCGCCGACTCGATGCGCGCAAAAATGGCGTCGTTGCGCCAGCCCCGATAGCCGGCAAGAATCAGCGGCCAACGCTGACGCGTGGCCAGCGGCAAGGTTTCATAGGCCGTGAGCAGCGTTTCGATGTTCTTGCGCGGCTCGATGGTGCCGGCAAACAGGCTGTAACCCTCATGGGTCAGGCCATAACGGGCGAGCACTTCGCTGGTTTCGGCGGCGCTGCGTGGATGAAATTCCGGGGAACTGGCCAGCGGTACGGCATCGATCCGCTCGATGGGCCAGTCGAAATACTCGGCCAATTCGCGCCGAGTGAATTCGGAATCAGTGATCAGGCGATCAGCCCGCTTCAAGGTCAGCCGTAGTTCTTTCTGCAGGTAGCGCGCCAGCTGTGGTGCATGACACTGGGACCAGGTGAACGGCGACAAATCGTGAAACGTCGCGATGCGAGGCCCTTTGAACGGCGGCAGATAGTAGTTGGGGCTGTGATACAAGTAGTCGCCATGAGCCTTCAAGGCCCGGGCCTTGAGCAGCGGCATCAGCAGGCGATAGGCCTCGATGGCGAGAAAGTTCTTTTGCACCGCACGCTTGAGGCTGTAGCCACTGCCAGAGGCATCGGCCGCACTAGGCAAGCCTGGCAGGAAACTGCGACCAGCAAAGAACTGCAGGTCAGTGATCTCGGGGCTTTTCTGCAGACGCCGCGCCAATTCATAGGTGTAACGACCGATGCCCGTCAGCGGAAAGCGGACAGGCTCGACGGAAAGGACAACCTTCATTTATTGGGCAGCCAACATCCATTGCAGGGTGTCGCGTAAGGGCGGGGTCTGCCAGTCGCCGACCAGCGAGCGCAGGCGAGTATTGTCTCCGCACAGCGTCTTAACTTCGTTGGCGCGCACAAACGCGGGGTTCACTTCCACGCGGATGCGGTGGCCAGTGATGCTTTCGCACAACTCGATCACTTCGCGCAGAGAATGGGTGACACCCGAGCTGACGTTGACGGTCTGCCCCAAAGGCTTGTTTTCCAACAGCCCGCGGTAGGCAGCCACCAGCGCACGAACGTCGCTGAAATCGCGCCATACATCGAGGTTGCCCAACTCGATGACTTCGGCTTTGCGGCGGAAGTGCGAAACGATCTTGGGCAACAGGAAATTGTCCGCCTGCCCCACCCCGGTGTAGTTGAACGGCCGGGTAATGACAATCGGCAAGCGGGTTTGCCACAGGCTGGCCATGTATTCCATGGCCAGCTTGCTGACGGCGTAATCGTTGGCCGGCGCGGGCGCCGTGCCTTCGTCCAGCATGCCTTCGGATGCATTGCCATACACATTGGCGCTACTGGCCAGCAATACACATTCAGGCGCCTTGCCCGAAGCGGCGAGCGCTTCGAGCAAGTTGCGCGTCCCGATCAGGTTGACCTGATAGAACGCATCAGCCACACCATGGCCCACGAACGCCAGCGCGGCGAGGTGGACCACATAGTCAGGCTGCAGCTCTGCCAGCAAGGCGGCGAGCCTGGGCGCATCGTTCAGGTCGGCCTGGTAGTAACCAGGCTCCTCTGACGGCTGACTGCCCAGGCCGATGACTTCATACCCATGGGCCGTCAACTCGGCCGCCATGTAGCGACCGGTGAAACCCTGGATACCAGTGATCAATGCACGCTTGCCGACATTAGCCATCAGAACGAGAACCCTTGCTCATTGCGGCGCAGGTCGGCCTCGACCATCATGCGGCACAGCTCTTCCAGCGACGTTTTCGGCGCCCAGCCCAGTACTTCCTTGGCCTTGGCCGGGTTGCCGATCAGCAGGTCGACTTCGGTCGGACGGTAGAACTTCGGATTGACCGACACCAGGACCTTACCGGTCTTGGCGCACAAGCCCTGCTCGGCTTCGGCTTCGCCCTGCCACTTGATCTCGATGTCCGCGGCCTTGAATGCCATGGTGACGAAGTCACGCACGGTTTCGGTACGGTTGGTGGCCAGCACGAAGGTGTCCGGCTCGTCGGCCTGCAGCATGCGCCACATACCTTCGACGTATTCCTTGGCGAAACCCCAGTCGCGCTTGGCGTCCATGTTGCCCAGTTCCAGGGTGTCCTGAAGGCCCAGCTTGATCTTGGCGACGGTGTCGGTGATCTTGCGGGTCACGAACTCACGACCGCGCAGTGGCGATTCGTGGTTGAACAGGATGCCGCTGGTGGCGAAGATGCCGTACGACTCGCGGTAGTTGATGGTCATCCAGTGGGCGTACAGCTTGGCCACACCGTAAGGGCTGCGCGGGTAGAACGGGGTTTCCTCGATCTGAGGAATGGCCTGCACCTTGCCGAACATCTCGGAGGTCGAAGCCTGGTAGAAGCGCGCTTTCGGGTTGACGATGCGGATGGCTTCCAGCAGGTTCACAGCGCCCAGGCCGGTAATTTCGGCGGTGGTCAGCGGCTGTTCGAAGGAAACACCCACGAAGCTCTGCGCGGCGAGGTTGTACACCTCGGTGGCTTCGGTGGTCTGCAGCAAGCGGATGCTGGCGGACAGATCGGTCAGGTCGTACTCAACCAGGTGCAGGTTGGGGTTGTTCTGGATACCCAGCTCTTCGATACGCCAGAAGTTGACGGAGCTGGTGCGGCGGTAGGTGCCGTAAACGGTGTAGCCCTTTTCCAGCAGCAGTTCCGCCAGGTAGGCGCCATCTTGACCAGTGATACCAGTGACAATAGCTTTCATGCGAATTAACCAACTCCATTTAGTGCCGACGAGGCAGCGAAAGAGAAACCGAACAACGCTTGCGGCAGCGCAAAGCACCGGCGCCTTATCTGTAAACCGCGGAGTATACATATACCCGCCAGATCAGCCCAGTCTCCCCGCCTGCGTCATCTACCGTGCGACCTGATACGACCCCTGTAGCAGCGGCGCGAGCCGCGTCCGGGGGCTTCGCGCTCCAACTGACACACTGCGGAAGCCGCCGACGCGGCTCGCGCCGCTGCTACAGGGGCCCCGCGAGCCCGTCCGGGTGCGCAGTGTTCCAACTGACACACTACGCAAGCCGATGCTACAGGGGATGGATCAGGATTTGGTTTTCACCTTGGCAACGTCGCCACCGGGCAGGCCTTGCTCGGGCTCTGGGCTGAGCCAGACGTTGACACTGTCGACACTCTCTTGGTTCAACTGCCCGCTCCAACGATTCAACATGAAAAGGTTGGTAATGAAGTCATATTGGGATTTGAGCAAATCCCTGCGTGCTCTGAACTCGTTCTGCACACTGGTCAACACGTCCACCGCGTTCACTACGCCATAGGCAAAGGCCTTCTGCGCCGCAATGCTGGACTGCTGGGCCGATGACAAGGCGTTCTTGTTGGCGCGGATCTTTTCCACGCTGGCCTGAGCGGTGAGGTAGGCCGTGGTGGTTTCTTTCACCACCTGTCGACGCACACCTTCAAGCTCCTGCTCAGCCGCCAACTGGTCGTCGTACAGGCCACGGACCCGGGCGGAAGTCGAACCGCCACTGTAGATCGGCACTCTTACCCCCAGCGTCGCAACATAGCTGTCGCTGCGCGGAGTCAAGGTATTGTCATAACCCACGTCACTTTGCTGGGCACTTAAGCTCACGCTCAGTTGCGGGTAGTGTCCGCCCTTCCCTTCTCGCACCGCTGCATCAGCGGCTTCGGCACCACTCTGGTAGGCCTTGAGCAAGGGGTTGGCCTCCATCGCTTGAGAAACGAAATTGGCCAAAGGGGCGACTGGCGCCTGCAGCGCCACATCATTGCGCACACGACTCAAACGCTCATCGATGCGGCGCCCGACAATCTCCGACAAGGCTTCGCGACTCACCTGCACCTGATTACGCGCATCCACTTCCTGCGCTGCCAGTGCATCGACCCGCGCTTTGAGATCCAGCTGATCGGTGATCTTGGCCATCTGCCGTTCATACAGCATGTTCACTCGATCAAGGTTCTTCTGCGTCGCCCGACGTTCGGCTTGCACAAGTTCCAGCTCGTCATCGGCAGCCAAGGCAACGAAATAGCGCTTTGCCAGATCCACAGTAGCTTCGGCGTGGGAATCTTCAGCCTGGGCACCTTTCTGCGCCGTTACACTTTTGGCCTTCTGCCAACCTTCCCAGGCGGTCTTGTTGTACAGGTACTGGGTCAGGCTCAACGAATAGCTTTTGTTGTCATAGATTTCCCGCGCCGCATCATCCTTGCGCAGAATCCGGTTGACGTTGCTCTGCGCCGACAACTGCGGCAGCAGACCGCCCAAGGCCTCGCGTTGCTGCTCGGATGCGGACCGCGCCCGGGCATAGGCTGTCAGTACGCGCGGATCTTCCAGGCGCGCCTCACGATAGAGTCCGGCCAAGTCGAGCGCGTAGGTCAACGCCGACACGGGCGGTTTGGGTGGCAAATCTTTGGGAACCACCGTTTCCGCCCCCACTGCTTGCAACACGAACATGCTCAACATCACACCAGGTAGCAAACGCAGCACAGTCATTCCTCGATCATCGACTTGGCGAACATGTTGCGTGCCGGCTTGAGCAGGTATTCAAGCATCGTCCGGTCACCGGCGTTGATCAGCACCTCGGCAGGCATACCGGGCTGCAATTTGCGATCACCCAGCTTCTTCATGCCGTCATCGGACACTTTCACCCGAACCAGGTAGTAGGCTTCGCCGGAACGCTCGTCCTTCAAAGCATCTGCAGAAATCCGCGTGACTTCACCCTCGATCACCGGAGTAGTGGCGTTGTTGAATGCACTGAATCGAATGTCCGCGCGCTTACCCATCTCCAGACGATCAATATCGGCCGGTGCTACACGCGCCTCGACAATCAGTTCAGCCGCTGCTGGCACGATATCCAGCAATGGTGTGCCCGCACTGACTACACCCCCAACGGTGTGCACCTTCATGTCCAGCACCATGCCGCTCTCAGGGGCGCGGATGACTACGCGCGAAAGGCGATCATTGAGCGCCGTTTCCTTTTCTTGAAGATCGAACACCTGGGCCTGCACGTCCGATAGCTCATTGGCCACGTCAGAGCTGAATTTCTTGTTCAACTGCACGATGGACAGCTCGGTCTCGCTAATCTGTAGCTGCGTCTTGACGATGGTCGACTGATGATCGGCTACCTCCGTCTTGAGCATGTCTAGCTTGCGCTCCGATTCGAGCAACCGCTGATTATCGACGAAGCCCTGGGACAAAAGATCTTTGAGTTGCCCGATCTCGCCGTTGTAGGACTTCTCCAGGTTTTGCTTGGTCTTGATCATCCCCTGCAAGCCTACAATCTGCTGCTTGAGCTGACTGATACGTTCCCGCTGTACGGATATTTCGCTCAAGCGCGAGTCGTGGCGGGCCTTGAACACTTGCTGCTCACCCGCCAGCGCTTCCATGGCACGGTCCGAATCGGTTCCGGTCATCTGCACGGGCGGTACGGATTGCAAGCCATCTCGCTCCGCGCGCAAGCGTGCCTCTTTGTAACGCGCCACGATCAACTGGTTGCGCGTGGACTCGTATTCAGCACTCAACTGCCCTTCATCCAAAACAATCAGCGGGTCACCCTGCTTGACCATGTCGCCGTCACGAGCATTGAGTTCCTTAATGATGCCGCCTTCCAGGTGCTGGACGGTCTTACGGTAGGTCTGCACGGTGACGATACCGCTGCCATGCACGGCATTGCTCAAGGGTGCAACTGCTGCCCATGTGCCGAAGATTCCGAAAGTGACGAAGATGATGGTAAAGCCGATGCGGCGGATGCCGCGATCGGAGATGGGCATGTCATCGAAGTTGTGGTCGAACGTGGTAATTGCTTTGCTGGTCATCGATGAAATCCTTTCACACGCCGGTCGATTGGGTGTTGGTCGGGCCGGCGGGGGGCTTCGGTGCGGTTGGCGCGGCGGGCGCAGTCGGCGGGGTCGGCGCAACTGGGGCGCCAGGAGCACCAGGCATCGGCTGGGCCACACGTGGCTGGACCTTGTTCTGCTGCGCCGCCAACTCGGCGATCACCTTGTCACGCGGGCCATACATCGAAATGGTGCCGGCCGACATCACCAGGATGTGGTCGAGACGAGAGAGGATGTTCGGACGGTGTGACACGATGAAGACCGTCGAGCCGTTTTCCTTGACCTTCTGCAGGGCCACACCCAACGCTCGCTCGCCCACTTCGTCGAGGTTCGAGTTTGGCTCGTCGAGTACGATCAGCTTGGGGGTGCCATACAGAGCACGGGCCAGCCCTATCCGCTGACGCTGACCACCGGACAGATTCACGCCGTCGCTGCCGATCAGAGTGTCGTAACCGTTGGGCAGCATCAAGATCATCTCGTGCACACCGGCGATTTGCGCGGCAAAGACGACCTTCTCGGCATCAACCTTTTCGAAACGCGCGATGTTGTCGCTGATAGTACCTTCGAAGAGCTCGATGTCCTGCGGCAGGTAGCCAACATAGGGCCCTAGCTCATGCTTATCCCAGGTACTGATGTCGGCTCCATCGAGGCGCACGACGCCGTGCTGTGGAGGCCAAATGCCCATCAAGGCTCGCACCAGCGTCGACTTGCCTGCAGCACTCGGGCCGACGATGCCGACAATGGACCCAGCCGGTGCTACAAAGCTGATATTGCGGATGACCGGCGCTTTGGCGCCAGGCGGGGCCACCACCAGATTCTCGACCTGAATATGGCCTTGCGGGGCAGGCAAGGCCATGCGTTCAGGCTCGGCGTTGAGCTTGTTCAGCACTTCATTCAGACGGAGGTACTGGACCTTGGCTGTAACGAAGCCCTTCCAACTACCAATCATCTGGTCAATAGGTGACAGCGCACGGCCGAGCAAAATGGAGCCAGCCATAAGCAGCCCTGGATTGACTTCTTGAATGATTACGAGGTAAGCGCCGATCGCCAGCATGATGGACTGCGACCACATACGAAATGTCCGGGAGATGGAGGTAACTGCACCACCCTTATCACTCGCTTCGGACTGCAACATCAATATGCCTCGCTGACGTACTGCCCAGCGGTTCATCAGTGTTTCAAGCATGCCCATAGACTCGATGACCTCCGCGTTACGCAGATTTTTCGTCGTCGCCACGTTGGATTTGACACTTAGCTGGTTGGCATCGGCCAGGGCTTGGGTAGTGAAGCGGTGATTCAGAAATGCCAATACTACTAATATCACACCGCATGCCACAGTCATCCAACCGAACCACGGATGAAAAAGGAACATGACAGCGGTGTAGATTGGAAACCACGGCGCGTCGAAAAATGCGAACAGACCAGGACCTGTCAAGAATTGACGGAGAGCAGTTAGGTCGTTGAGTGCTTGGGCTGTTGCATCCATGCCGCCGCTGTTGAGCGCACGCTTGAAGCTGGCTCGATAGACGTCCCGACTGAGTAGTACGTCTAAGCGGTTACTGATCCGGACCATCATGCGCGAGCGGACCCATTCAAGCGCGCCCAGCGTGATCATTAAAAACGTCAGAATCAGGGTCAGCATGATCAGCGTCGAGCCGCTACTCGTCGGTACCACCCGTCCAGATATCTGGATCATGTAGAACGTCGGGACAAGCATCAGCGAATTGACAAAAAAGCTGAACACACCGATAGAAATGAAGCTGCTTTTGCAGGCCTTGAGGGCGGCCTGTAGGTTACTTTCCGGTAGACGACTCATAGTATCCGTACATAAAAAAGGCGAAAACGATGCGCAGTGTACCACTCGCACTACGCCATAGGGGACGTTCCTTATATAGCTGAACGGCAGCCTCTTAGAATCAGGGCTCGCGGAATGATAGGGAAACGAGTCGCGTGCGAATACAGCAATCTTCCTAATAATTTACTCAGCAAGCGTGTGAACTTAACGAATTCCTTGGGCTCAGGACGCCTACGGAAAGGATTCCGATGCAAACTCTAAGACGTCGATTCGGAATATAGGCAGCTGGGTGACTGACCGCCAACGCACCAGCCTTAGAAACGATAGCTTCAAGCCATCATGCAAACGCCTAAAATCTGTCAGAGCTTAAAACGATCTAGCTTAGAGTACGTAGGCCTATGATTTTTAACGTTTTCTCAGAATTCATCTTCACCAGACATGCAGCTGGAGAAAGACTACGCTCCTTCCGCAACACGTCGAAATGAATGAAATTCCGCCTGCTACATAATACTTAGACTGCGTGTAAGAAATTTTACACCAGAGGATTGACATCTCCCCCCTTCTGGCTCAATCATTCTCCACCGAAGGAACGCCAGCATTGGCCGGGTCATTTGTTACAGGTTTGCCGTTTTTAGATGGCACGTGTGTTCAAGCCAACAGGAAATGGAAATTCATGTCACTGCCTTCGCAAGCACTTGATGGCTTGAAAATCAGCTCGCGGGTTACCCTGCTTGAGCCCGGAATGTATATTTTCCGGTATGCGTCTCAGCCGCCAGCGGATAAGCCTGTTTGCATTTCGCTACAACAGGCGCCGTTGGGTAAAGGATCGATTGATTTCTTTCCTGCCGAAGGTGTAAGCAAAAACATGCTTACCCACTTGGGTGACACCATTGTTGCCCGAGTCAAAAGTGGCATCGCCACTGTCCTGATAACCGAATATCACATGTTCGACGCCGAAATCGACCCGGTCGATCTCCGCATCGACCGTATCGACACCTCCCCTGCCATCATGCGCAACTTTGCAGTGGTAGCGACGCCTGAACCCAGCCCGGCCTTGTTAGTGGAAGCAGCGCCCGCGGCCCTGCGGCTCATCGCCCACCTGCAAGGCGCCGGCGATGTGGAGTCGACCCAAGGCTGGGTCGGCGAACATGACGGCACCAAACGCCTCGAAGGTTTCAGCGTCATCTGGGAAAACAAGCCGGAAGGCGTGGATCTTGTCTACACCTCTACAGTCGCTGGGTCGGGACCCAGTCCCAACGTAGCTGCTGGGACCTTCAGTGGCACTCGCGGCAAGGCGTCTCCACTTATCTCCGCAGGGTTCAGCCTGGTCGGGCCAAACCGCAGTCTTTACGAACTCTCCGGTCACATCGTGTTCTCCGGTTCCATGCCGCAGCGCCTCGTATCCAATCAGATGATGTATGGCCCCACAGGCACCGAGCCTCTGGTGGCGCTGCATCTCTCAATAGATCCCGTCACGAAGACGAACGCCCCCCGCTATAAGTCTCCGTGGGAAAACTCTGCACTGAAGCAGAAAACTAGCAGCACAGGCCAGATGGCCTGAAGTAACAGGAATTACACATGCAATACGATCAGCCTTACTCCGCGTCCGAACTCAAAGGTTCGCTGGCCAACAACCCTACCCTGTTGTCCTCTACCACCGCCGCTGCCATCAGCACTCTCTTAGCACTGGACACTGCTGAATCTGTAAGTGTTGCTTCGTGGGACGGTGTGACCGCCCCAGTCTCGCCAGAAG
Organism: Pseudomonas sp. RIT-PI-a; assembly: GCF_001187875.1. Lineage (NCBI taxonomy): Bacteria > Pseudomonadati > Pseudomonadota > Gammaproteobacteria > Pseudomonadales > Pseudomonadaceae > Pseudomonas > Pseudomonas sp. RIT-PI-a. Next base: position 501,546 of record NZ_LGIR01000011.1, on the reverse strand, counting down.
GCACCGCTCCTGCACTGGTAAGCGCCACCATCGCAGGCGCAGCCGGTGAAAACGTTGCCGTTGCAATTCCTGCTGAGCTTTCCACGGCTCAAGCGTTCATCTTCGAAAGCGAAGCCAACTTGGTCGTATCCTTCGACGCGCCATCGGCCTCTACCTTTGCTGCATTTGCAGTTGAAGGCGATGTAGCTGCCGCTGCTGTTACGGATTCGACTCCAGACCTGATCGTTACTTCGGGCGATGGTAGCGATACCCTTATCTTCACTGGCGAACAGAATGTTTATGTTGACGGCCGTGAGGGCAACGACACGGTCATCACCGCCGGTGGCAACGACACCATCTACGGTGGCGCTGGCAACAACGTGATCATCTCGGGCGCTGGCGATGACCAGATCTTCCTGGCTGGCACTTCCGACGTCGTCAACGCTGGCGATGGCTACGACGTAGTGACCCTGCAGGGTTCGCGCGATGCCTATGACTTCGTTGCAGGCAACAGCTTCAACGTTGATGGCACCGGTCTGCAAACCGCTTCCATCACCAACGCTGAGTTCCTGGCCTTCGACAACAACGAGTCGATCGCTCTGGCAACTTCCGAAGATCAAGCCGCCGCTCTGCGCCTGTACCAAGGCATCCTGGGCCGCGACGCCGACGCAGCTGGCGCCAAAATCTGGGCTGGTGCCGCTGATCAGGGCGTAGCAACGGGTAGCATCGCTCAAGCGTTCCTGAACTCGTTCGAGTTCAAAGCTGACGCCAGCGAAGCCTTCGTTACCAGCCTGTATCAGAACCTGCTGGAGCGCACTGCTCCTGAAGCTACTGACGTCGACTACTGGTCGAACGTGCTGGCCAGCGGCGCGTCGCGTGCCGATGTGGCAGCTACCTTCGCCCTGTCGCCAGATGCCATCGCAGCTGATCAGACCAACAGCGAATACGTTGAAGGCCTGTACCAGTCGGCACTGGGTCGTGCATCGGACGCTGAAGGTCTGAACTCGTGGGTAACCGCACTGTTCAACGGCGCAAGCCGTGGCGACATCGCTCAGAGCATCGTGAATTCGACCGAGGCGGCTACCAAAGTCAACGCCGACTTCATCGACTCTCTGTATAGCAATGCGCTGGATCGTCCTGCCGATGCAGAAGGCAAGGCATTCTGGGTCGACTCCTTGGCTCAGGGCGTCACTCAGGCCGAAGTCGCTGTCGCAATCGTCGGTTCGCCAGAAGCGGTCGACACCATCGACAACGTCATCGTGATCCACGGCCAGGTCTAACCCACCAGTCGTAGCAAGCTGAATGTCGCCCGCCGCAAGGCGGGTGGTATTCAAAAAAGGGGCGACTTTCGGGTCGCCCTTCTTTTATTTTTAGTGAACACGCCAGCCATGTCCCCAAACCTCGACCGTGGGCGAGAAACGCTCATGGACATCTTTCATCGTCATCGCGAAGCGCAAGAGCCCGAACTTGCCGATGCGATGCTCGAGCTTGCGCTGCAGACGCCTGAATACCGTCCAGAAGCACTGATCTGGAAAGGTATCGACGCGCTGTCCAATGACCCCAAGCTGGCCTTTATTTATTTAAGCAACGCCGCTCACGCCCTTCCTGATCGTGCTGACGTGCATGCATTGCTGGGACGGAGCATTCTCGCGCAAGGTCAGCCTGAGCTGGCCACCCGCTACTTGTCTGCCGTGTGGCAAAAACTGCCCAATGATCCCTCGCTGCGCATGATTCTGTGGCAGGCACGTAGTCAGTCGGCCAATCCTGCTGAACTTCGCCGCACGATTCTTGCTCACCTACCGGATATCACAGCCCCTAACGAGCTGAATTTCGTACTCAAGATACTCGCTGCACAAACCGACGCGCCAAGCACGGTCGGCGTAGTGCGCTATCTGCCCGAAGAAAAGGAGATTCAAGGCTGGGCCGTCGACTTGCGCAATGTACACGCACCGGCCGCGCTAGTGCTTGAAGCCAACGCTAACACCCTGTCTGTGGTGGCCAACGTGGCCCATCCCTTGCTCACAGCCGCTGGCCTGCCTGCTACTCATGGCGGTATCCGTATCAAAGTGCCAAATCCCACATTGTCAGTCACCGTCAGGTTTGCTACAGGCTTGCCACTTCTAGGCAGCCCCGTGTCAGCCATGCCTACGTTCGCGTCTCCCCCACCGCTTCCCGATGTGGGTAAGCACCAACCAGTCGACGTTCTGATACCGGTCTACGATGGCCTCGAGGAAACGCTCGAGTGCATCAACAGCGCCATCGCTGCGCGCAAACTCAACCGCACCCCTCACAGACTCGTAGTGGTGGACGACGCTACGCCCGTGCCCGCACTGCGCAAGGCGCTCAAGGTATTAGCCAGCAAAGGCAAGATCACGCTCGTGCAACAGCCAGTGAACCTGGGCTTCATACGCACCATGAACCGTGCCATGGCGCTGAGCCCTCGGCAGGACATCGTCTGGCTGAACGCCGATACCCGCGTGCATGGCAACTGGCTGGATCGCCTGCGTGATACCGCCTATGGCTCTGACGATATCGCTTCGGTAACGCCCTTCACCAATAACGGCGAACTGATGAGCTTTCCGACCAGCCGTGTGAGTTCGCCCATGCCCACGGCCGAGGAACAGGCAGAGCTAGACCGGCTGGCAAGCGACATCGCCAGTCCTGCTGTTGAACTTGAAACCGGGTGCGGTTTTTGCCTGTATATCAAGCGCGCCGCCCTCGACGCGGTGGGTTACCTCGATGAAGTGCATCTGAGCCGGGGCTACGGCGAAGAAACGGACTGGTGTCTGCGGGCGCGCCGTTCAGGGTGGCGTCATATGGGCGCGACACATGTGTTCGTTGCCCATAAAGGGGGCGTTTCTTTTAAAGAGGAAAAGATGCTACGAGTGGCCTACAACAACGCCATTTTGCGCACGCGCTTCCCGACTGCCGAAGCTGATTATGAAGCCTTTTGCAAACGGGACCCGCTGCAACCAGCACGCAATGCCTTGCAAGGTGCGCGTCTGGGCAAGCTGTTGAAGTGGTTCAAAAGCGAAGTCACTCTTGCTGGTGCTTCCATACCTCTTTATCTCCAGCACGAGTCCAGCGACGACCTACCCCTTACCTTCAGCTACCACCAGGGTGATGCAGGGATAGTAGTCACCCTTGAGGCGGCAACTTACCCGCTTAAAACGTCGATCGACTACACCCTGCCCCGAGACAACGAGACACTGCTCCATACGCTTGCACTCCTTATCGACAACGGTGCAGACCGGATACTGAGATCGAAGCGCGAGCACATACCTGAAGAATTGCAGCAGCTGTTCACAGCACTGCGCCTGGACGTTTCGGATGAAGCCGCGGCGTCGATTGACTCTGCTGACTGCATGACTCACCTCCTGGACCAGCGCGCGATCATTGCTGACGATCTGTCGAGACCGGACTTCCTGCACAAGTGGCTCGATCTGGCACGAAAGCTTTCAAAGAATCCCGGTACGCACTTCCCCTGCATAGAAGGCGATACCCCCGCAGCAAGATCACTGCGCACCACTGGCAAGGTACGCGACCTGGTCATCCTCAACGGACTCGATCATGCGCAATGCGCAGCATTGAGTGGCTATGAGAAGTTGGTCAGCTTGAACCCAGGCTCGACTGCTGATGATCATTACCAGCGGATGGCTGCACTGTATGACTTGCCTTTGCACATGCTGGATCATGACAGCTTCACCGAAGCCAATCCCCATGTCTCTGCGCATCTGGACACATCAAGGAAAGAGGCGTCGAGCCTGACAGAACTATGAACGACTTGACTACCACCGGCATGATTTGCGGACAAATCACCGGACTGTATGGTGACGTGCTTCAAGGGTGGGCACTGAATCCCGCCAAGCCTGACATGCGCCTTGTGGTCGAGATCTACATCGACGGCAGCAGTGTGGCATTTGCTAAGGCCAGTGAGTTCCACCCCAACGTGGCCGCTAGCGATGACTTCAATGGGTTTGCCGTACAGCTTCGCGAAAGCTGGCTCGCCGGCGCCAGGACCATTTCGGCACGCGTCGCCAATCAAGAGAACTGGTTGGACGGTACGATCCAGTTGCCAACGCCCTCGCCCTCCGAACCGGCGCCTGCGGCTTCACAGGTCTGGCATACCGGCGGATTGAAAGTCAGTGGCTGGGCCTTCGATGCTAACGACCCCAACCGCACAGTGACCGTCACCGTGAGGAAAGGGACAGAGGTCGTGGCCACGGTTGCGGCTGACCGCCTGCATCACGCACTGACCTACAAGGCCAGTCGCAAGCACGGATTCGAACTCGATCTACCTTGGGCGCTCGCAGATGGCCAGGTGCACTCCCTCGAAGTGCTCAATGATCTGGGCCAGCCGTTGTCAGGCAGCCCGCTGACGTTGTGCTGCTGGCCAGAGGGAGTGGAAGCCCTCCTGCGTAATAATGCAGCGAGCGTAGGTGACGAAGCGCAAGTGGAGTTACTGGCAAAGGTCGCACGTCATCAGGAGCTTCTGTTGCCCAAAAGTGCAGGCTTTCATCACTATGCTGAGTGGTTCGAAGTCTTCCAGAAGCCAAGGCCTCTCAACGCAGAACTGAAATCCAAGTGCGGCGTGCTGATTATCAGCGAAGGTGACGCCCAGATGGATGCGATCTCGCAACTGAGTATCGAACAACAACGCTATCCAGCTGCGGCGATTGAAGTTGTGAGCTCGTCGGATGTAACCCCCGGCCTACGACGCCTGTTCGAACAGGGTTGCGACAGTGTCGTCCCGTTGAGCGCAGGCGATCGGCTCGCGCCTCACGCACTGGATCATTTGATCCCATTGTTGGACAACGAAACCGCTTGGGCCTTCGGTGATTGCGACTGCGATGGACTGGCTGGACAACGATCCTCGCCATGGTTCAAGCCGGTGTGGGATATAGATCTGTTTATAGGAGAGGACGTATTCTCGCCAGGTGCGATTTTTGATAAGGGTACGTTGGAGCAAGCCTTCAGCACAGTCAAGCGGCGTTCTGACAGCCCCAGTGCAAGTTGGCACAACTTTCTCGCAGCAGTAGCTTTTATTACTGAGACAGAAAAGCTGACCGTCGTCCACCTGCCTAAGGTTATATATCACCGCCACGCTAGCCGTGTCACAACTCCGGCGGATGCGTCGCGTTGCGAGTCCCGCGAAGGTGCAGTCGCGTGGCTGGTGGACTCGCTAGCGACCGGAGCGAGCGTGCAGCCTATAGCCGGCTTTCCTGGTCTGCTAAGAGCTTGCTGGCCCGTGCCAGAAGCATTACCACAGGTCTCCATAATTATACCCACTCGAGATCGGGTCGAATTGCTAAAGACATGCGTTGAAGGCCTATTGATGAAGACTGACTATCCAAACATAGAAATCATCATAGTTGACAATGATTCGAGTGATCCCGAAACCTTGGCTTATATGGCATGCCTGGAAGAAAAAGGTATTGTAAGGTTATCGTACCCGCACCCATTCAACTATTCAGCCATGAACAATAGCGGTGTGGAGATCGCGCGCGGAGAGTATGTTTGCTTATTAAACAATGACATTGAGATTCTAAACAAAGACTGGCTTCGCGAACTGATCAGCCATGGTATAAGAAATAACGTAGGCGCTGTCGGAGCCAAGCTACTCTGGCCTAACAGAATGGTACAACATGGCGGCGTAGTACTTGGGGTGGATGGAATTGCAGGTCATGCGGGATATTCTTGCAAAGACACCGATCCGGGTTATTTGGGGTTCAACCAGACAGCTCGTAGGATTAGCGCGCTAACTGCGGCATGCCTACTTATAAAAAAGAGCATCTATGCTGACATCGGAGGGATGGATAAGGAACGCTACCCAGTAACTTTCAATGACCTAGATATCTGTTTGAAAATAAAACTATGTGGCTACCATCTTATTTTTACACCCTTCGCTAAACTTATACATGCCGAGTCCTCTACCAGAGGAAAAAACGATGATGCTCAAAAGAAAGCTAGGTCGGCTAGAGAGTCCAAAAACTTTCTGAATCAGTGGTCATATCTAGTAGTAAATGACCCGTACTACAACCCAAGCCTTTGCCGAGACACACTATCAGGGCCGTATAATGGCCTATCCCTGACTTCCGAAGTTATGAAATCTAGGTCAAATAAGATATTTTTTTAAATAGAAGTAGCGCTCATTAAACATATAGCTATAACCAACCAATTTTAGACTTAGAGTGATAGAGCAATGAAACAAAGTCAAAAAGACCAGGGGAATCCAAGATTAGAAATCAAAGAAACCGATATAGATTTACTACACTTGCTGCACGAGCTTTTTGAAGCCCAGCAACTCGCTCACCGTTTCTATCTAGAGCTAAAAAAAGTCCAGATTGAAAATAATTTGTATGCAGAGCAAATTCAGCGACTATCACTGGCCTTGCCCAGAGACTGGTCTGACGAGCAGCTAATTCTATTAGGTTATACTCATGAAAACAATCAACCTGTCTGGCATTTTCGGTTTGAGAATGCGGAGTTGGCAGACATATATGTAAGCGGATTGGACTTCTATGTTACGGGTAGTCATGGCGCAGCGGGCTTGTTGATAAAAGAACCCCACAAAAATGTGCGAGCGATCGGTTTCCCGTTTAAAGCAAACCAGAGCGATATTTTTTTGCAGCCGGCAGCTGGCAGTTTAACACAACCTGCAAATCTAGCCATTAGCAATCTTTCGCCTGCGGAATGGCGTTTCTTTTGTGAGATAGTACGCAAACTTAAGACAATCATAGAGACACCGAACGGTAAAACCTCATACCCGAATGATGCCTATCTTGTTCACTCTTTAAATAACACCATGAAAGCATTGGCAGCATGGCCGCTAATACTTCGGTATGAAAATATTGACCTGGTAAATATCACTAACAACACATCCGAACTATCGCTGCAGATTCGACTGACGAACCTAGAGCTTGGACATTATCAGTGGGAAAGTCTTACCTATGTAATAGGAACGAAAGAACTAGAACACTGTTATTTCGGCGCTGATCCCTTTTTGAAATTTCCACCAGAGTCTCAGCAGGCATTCGACTACGCTCAGCAACCCAGCACCACCAACAAATTGCTAGATTTCTCTTTCCGAACAAACCAAGCCTTCGAACAAGTGCTATGGGATAGGCTGAGCGAAAAAGATAGACTACTATTAGCATCTTTAGCAAGTAGTCTCCCAAGGCAGCTTGAGTCGATAGAGAATAATGGGAATCCCATACCCAAAGGTATATCAGCTTGGACGATGATCGCTCAAAGAATACGACACTCATTTAATAATGCAAACTTATCTAGATCAAACTAATTCACATACTACTATTATCATGGTGCAAAATGCCAATCACCAATGAAGCACATGCATTATTTCGTGAAGCGAATACGGCATTTGAACTAGGCGACTTGGAGTCAGCTGCTGAAAAATACAGACGCCTCCTGTCGGAAGACGAACCCGTGCGTGGTTTTGCTACCTACAACTTGAATATCCTTCATTCGCTTCAGAAAGATAGCAGTGGAAACATCAGTAGCACAGAAACCGAAGCAATCAAGATAGATAATAACAAACTTAAGGACGCTGAGCGAACTAAGACTTTTTTGTACAGACCAAGTTCTCCAGCCATGGACGACTCAGAAATCGAAACATTGAGGAAACTGGGTGCAGCTTTACTTGGCCCTATCATAGCCTCGTACTTCAAAAATCTGTCGTCATATCTGGAAAAAAACAAAGACGTAAAAAGATTGCATTTTTTAGCTCGGGAGGGTTTCGTACTTCAACACATCAATTCCAGACTTCAGAAGCTTGATTTAATAAAAACGGTCGATACTACCTATCTATTATGCTCGAGAACCCTGCTTTTCAAACTGTGTCTAGGCAGTCCTGAGTTGTGGGACGCAGTTCTTGATCATCATTACACGGGTTCGATTAGAAAATTACTTTCTGACCGTTTCCATTTGGCCAATGATGAAATTAAAATTTTATGTGGAGCAAAAGGATTTCATACAGATCTCGACCGAGAAGACCTGGTTTTACCCCGAGACCGCGAAATTGTTAAAAATTTCTTTGATACACGCAAGATCGAGCTAGTTAGTATGATACAGCCAAAAACAAAAGCCTATCTCAACTATCTAAATAAAATTGGATTTGGTAAACGTCCTACCGAGCATGTGGTTGATATTGGGTATGCAGGTACGATCCAGAAAATACTGACCTCGCTTACGGACAAAAGGACTATTGGCCACTATTTTATTACCACTACTAAAGCTATTGACGGCCCCACAAGCGGATTTATTGGGCATCTGCTGAGCAATCAAGAATTTGGTCTTGGAGTACCGATATTGGATCGGTCGTTATTTATAGAGTCAATGTTAACCGCACCTCATGGACAGGTTGTTGATATCACAGAAACGTCTGGCACTACTGAGTTTACATTTGGCAAAAAAACCGTAGCGCAAATCAAGTACTTTAAGCTTTTTGAAATCATCGAGGGTGCTACGACATATGCGATTCGAGCTCTTCAAAATAAGACAACGATGACACCGGACGAACTGAATAGCTACTATGGCAAGTTCGTATCTACTCCGTACATCTTCCCTCAGAGCGCGCGGGAACTGTTCGAAATTGATGACTCAATCAGCGGGCTCGGAACATTGAATCCAATCGATTTTTTTAAGGCGTAAAAAAAGTGCCTAATATTGCCAAGCTATATGAGAAAGCAATTGCATTAGACTTATTTGATGCGAACTGGTACACCGCCACATATAAATTATCATTCAGTAATGAATATGAGGCGTTCAACGACTATCTTCGAAAATCTCCATATGTAGACATTTCGCCGTCCCTCAACTTCAATAGCGCGTGTTACTTACGCGATAACCCAGACGTCTATCACTCGGGCATATCCCCTCTAGAGCACTATCTATCTACAGGATATATGGAAGGGCGATCCGTATTCCCACACAAAATCGAATGGACACCAAGGCATACAGTGTCTCAAGCTTGGGAAGATGAGCCTATAAAAAAGCAGCATCGATATGCGGTAGTACTCCACATCTTCTATGAAGATTTTGTAGACAGGTTCTATGATGCGCTATATGGTGTAAATTTTAATTTTGACTTATATGTACTGACTACCGAGGTCTCGCTCGTAGATCGGTGTCGGGAGAGGTTTTCAAAAAACCCCCGTATTGACAGAGTCTACGTTAACCATGTTCCAAATCGTGGTCGCAACTTCGGCCCTTTTCTTGTTGAGTTCGGCAAGGAGTTGCTTGAATATGATTATTTTCTACATATGCATTCGAAGAGATCTCTCTACTCGGGGCAAGAGCAAAGCCAATGGGCTAACTATCTGATCGAGTACCTCGCAAAAGACAAACACGTACTTTCTCAAGCACTTCAGATACTTGATCACCACCCAGAATACGGAATATATTATCCAGTAACATTCTGGAACTTACCCCCATGGGTCAATCATTGGCTACAAAACAAAGGAATCGGCCGACATGTACTTGCCAATAAATATGGGATAACGCAGTCCGAGGATTTTTTCGCATATCCGGCTGGGGGCATGTTCTGGGCAAGACCGTCGGCACTCAAAGATATACTTGAGCAGGAATGGGCATACGAATCTTTCCCGCCTGAACCGCTCGCAGCCGATGGTACGGAGCTGCATGCTCTTGAAAGAATTATTCCTTACCTAGTAAAAAACAAGGGGTACAAACAGCTATTTTACAACCCAACTAGTGGCGACTTCACTGAAGATGATTCTTTTATTTACAGATCATATCTTGCAGACAACTATGGGCGCTTGCTTCATGCTGTGAATTGCCATCAGATTATTTCATTCGATGTATTCGATACGATCGTCTATCGAGATCATTTGGAGCCTGACATTGCAAAGTTCAAGATGGCTGAGATCTTGAATCTCGGCGTTTCTGGAATGAAGTTTGTTGAATATCGGAATCAAGCCGAGCTGGAATTGCGAATTGCCAACAACTTTTCTGGCGACGTAGGTATCTATGATATTTACTCAAAATTAGCACCAAGTCTGGCCACTGAGCTAAGCCCAGTGCAGCTTGCAGATCTCGAATTTCAACTCGACCTGGCCATGCTTAGCGGAAAAGCTACAATGGTTGAGCTCGTAAACGCTATAGCGGCCCAAGGGAAGACAATCTTCTTCATAACAGATACATACTATACTCGTGACCATATAGCGACCTTACTGAAGAAATCCGGAGTCACATGCCCGTATGAACTTTTTGTCTCTTCAGACCTTGGATTAAGAAAGGATTCTGGAACAATGTGGAATATGATCGATCGTAAACTGACCACAGAAAACAACAAGAATCGGTTTCTTCATATTGGTGACAGCGTGACTTCAGATGCACAGAATCCAGGAGATAGAGGACTGGGGAATTTCCATATACTTGCTCCGATGGACAAATGGGATGCTATGAACTACCCTAGCATTCGTAAAGAGTTCGACATAAAAAATATTCTACATGTCTTTAAATGGGGACCTGTTGTCAGTCAAGTAGGCGCTCACCCATTCATTTAGGAGACAAAAATCATGCGTCCAAAGATCAAGTTACTGGCCATTGCCAAAGACGAAGCCGCATACCTGCCAGAGTGGATTTTTCATCATCTCTATTTCGGCTTCGACGAAATAGAGATATTGGTTAATCGCACCAGCGATAATACGTTAAAACTGATGTCGGCTATCAAAGACCAGACACCCAGGGTGCGTTTTCAGTCTATAGACTGGATTGATCTGACCGCACCCAATATTTCAGCGCACATACAGCATATTGCTTACGCTTACGGATACGACCAAAGCAAACTCGACAACACGCACGTCATGTTTTTGGATATAGATGAGTTTTGGATCCCCTTGAATTTCAAGGACTCCATACACGACTGCGTTACGAGGCTTGCAGATGCCAGTGCAATATATTTTGAATGGTGCACTGAAGCAGGCACTCTTGATCCCTTCACCTACCTCCAAAGAGCTCACTCTTATAAGTTATCGAGACTCGGAAAATCTCTTATTCGCACTAATTCAAGAGTTAATAGAATTGATATTCACAAGCCCTTGCTCGATCCAGATGAACGCGTTGTCCTAGCAAATGGTGATGACTACATTGGATCTGAATCGGAAGGTTTGAATCATCAGTTCGTATCCCGTGATAAATCATCTATCAAAGATTATATTGTAGTACATCGCATGTCCAGATCTGAAATGGAGTATCTTTCGATGATCTACAACGGCATCCCTGAGGAGCAGGGTAGCTTTAAGCTAAATCGCGCCACCGGCTACGAAAAAATAGGAGAGGGTTTTACCACACTCGAATTTGAATCATCAGCGTGGGCTAGCTATGAGCTTGCTCGCGAACAATTTTTAGCGGGGGAAAATCTCAAAAAAATCATTTCAGAATCAGAAGAATTTGTTACTGCTCGATTCCAAAGAGCTTTAGCTGAACTACCGCACGCACTTAAAACGCATAGAGAAAGTCTCGAAAAAGTAATTCAGGGGCTTTCCTCACCAGCATTGGCTGATATACTTAACGACTATCACAACAGTAAAGATTTTAGGAGCTAAATAATCATGATCTTAGAGGAGCATGCGGACCATTGCTTAGTTCGGGTAGATGACGGCTTTCGCGTGCTTCTAGAGAAAATGGGTATTTTTCAGTATCGGCAAGGAATGGATAACCAAGAGAGAGGTATGTATCTTCATAGGTTGGCCGAAGGAGATATAGTTTGCGTTGGTAAACACGCTGCCATTGAGCAATACGCGACTGTAGCAGATGGTTACAACTTTTTTTCTTGCGGAGCGTTCACCTCATGTGCTTCGGAACTCCGCCATAATACTCTAGTTGGTAGATATTGCAGTATTGCGGAAAATGTCCGCCATTTTGGTTTTCGACATCCAATTGACGCGGTATCCACCTCATCTGCTTTTTTTAATTTTAACCGCGAAAATATCTCAGCTTATATTAGCGACGCACAGGAAAGAGATCATCAGCAGACTATAACACCGCGCGCTGTTCCTACGCCTCAGCCTGATGAGTTGCCGGTAGAAATTGGCAATGATGTATGGATAGGCATGAACGTTAGCTTGGCAGGTGGAATAAAAATAGGAGACGGCGCAATAGTTGCAGCATATTCAGTTGTAACTAAATCCGTAGCACCATATACGATTGTAGCTGGTATACCCGCTGTATTTAAGAGGTTTCGATTCCCCAAACATGTCGTCGATCGCCTAATTTCCAGTCGCTGGTGGGAATATGAACTTACCGATATGTATAAGTCTGGCTTGGATTTCAGTAATCCTGTCAGCTTTTTAGATAAGTTTGAGGATCAGCAGCATAGCCTTAGAAAGCTATCGGTCAAAACTCTTAGTTTGTATGCGACGACAAAGAAAATAGAGCTTGTGCAGCTTTTTGGACTAAACGTTGTCCAACAGCAATTTATAATGACTCAACATGGCACTATTCTTGTTTTTTGTCGCAACACCAATGCATTACGACATGTCACTACTAGAGAGCTTAATGAGCAATTCAGCTCGCTTACTCCGCTGATAGTAGCCGACAAATTCGAACCTAAACTTGCAGTAGTCGAGCACGGCAATATAATGATGTGCTCAACTACAGGAGTCGAGTTTTTAGGTTTGATAGAGCCCAGCGTTTGCGCCAACTATCAGTCAATTCTATTTATTCGCAACCAGCAAAAAAATCATTGTCAATTTAAATGCCAAGACGGATATCTAGGTGCCGCGCCTAATGGAAACGTCTACTTTGATGCGAGAGATGCAAATGAATGGGAAACATTTCAAATAATTTGACACGCTTAAAACATCCATTTATAGCGGGCATCAAAACTAAAATACGAAAATCTGAATAAATAAACTCTTCTAAGTAACATTCAGAATTCAAATTAAAAACTGGTGAAAGGCTTTATTCATACATCGCAGTAGTGCTTTTTATATATAGGCTTGGAAATCTTACTTCTTGGCATCGCTCGTTTTTTCGAACAATGGCTATTTTAGTACGGATTGGTTCGGTTATCGCCTGCTGCCAAGAATTGTTTTTTATGCTTTATCTAAACAGCCGACTGCACAAATCAAGCCGACACAATATCTCTATGCGTTACGCGATTTCGCCATCTGCAGCTATTGGTTTTGGCTAACCCATCACCCACCCATGGATAGGTTTTCCCGGGAATCGTGAGGTGCTACTGGGCCTGTGTATAGCCTCACCGCCATAGAAGCACTATGCGATATTCCGTCAATCAAGTTTGATCATCTGCGTGGGGATATCAGCTGCGGCCGTTTTCCGAATCACTTTCTGATCTTCTGGATCGCTCGCACAGTCGATATTGTCACTTCCAACCACCTCGCAGCAGAGTTTGATGATATTACTCTCGATTTCTGCGCCCGAGCCACTCTCCTACAGATAGAACTCCCTGCAATCAGAATCAGGAAGAAGCTACGAAGGAAGACTGCCGATTGACTCGAATCCCTGCATGACGGATCCCCTTGTGATACCGGCACAGAATCAGCGCGTGTTGCCCCATCGGCCAGCTCGTTAAGGTAGGAACAGCATATATATCAAAACGCGCCGGAGTGCCCTCCAGCGCGTCTTATGACACTCAGTTCAAACTAACCTTAAACTCGATCATCTGCTTACCCGCAACTGTCACAGGAGTCGCAGCATCGCCGCTGAACGTAACCTCTGGGGCCGTCCGGAGAGTGCTTTTCAGCTCGTCCAGGCAAGCCTGCACTTCCGTCAGGAAACACAAGGCATTCTGGGCTGGCTCTTTTTGCAGAGATTCCAGGATCTCTTGAGTCAATGCATGGCCACGGAACGCGCCGCCGTAGACCATGTGGGCATCGCCATCACGCAGCTCTTCGGCCTCGAACACGGTGGGCCAGACATCCCAGAAGCCGCCGATCACGAAGCGTGCCTGGGTTTCATGGGCTACCTTGGCGATTTCCTTCGAGTCGCTGCGCCAGCGCGGATTGACCAGCTCGTTGTAATCCGACTTGAAGCCGCCCAGTGGTAGGAACAGGCAAGCTATCAATCCTGCAATGCAGATAAACCCTACTGGGCGCTTTCTTTCTACCAAGTGGACGGCGATCGCATAGCCCATCAAAGAGGTCAGCAGGATGCCGCACGTGATGTAGTAGCGAATGTTGTAGGCATTGGTTTGCAGCCACTGTGTGCCACATAGCAATACGAACATCGCGACGGCCAACAGTGCGACACCCAGAAATTCAAGCATGGGTTTGTGCTTGTTGGTCACGAAGCAGACTACCGCTATGACCGCACAAACGCTCAGGACAGGCAGGTTGAGGTTCTCGGCCAGCACGCCAAATGCGTGTGGGTAGGCATCGAGGGTGAAGTTCAGGCCAAACGCGGTGGAGGGATCTCCGAACGCTTGTGCGTGGAACTTGGCGATCAGCACAGCGATGCAGTTGATGGCAAAAAAGGGAACGAACCGGCGCCATTCGGCCATGCGCAGCATACCGAAGCCAACAATCGCCGGGATCGAGTACATCAACAGGGCATAGTTAGTGGCATAGGCCACACTGCAAATGAGTAGCACCAGGATGGCTCTGGCGAGCACTGGCAAAGTCGACCAGAAAACCAGGTACGACACTGCAAACAGTACCAACGAGACACCGAAGGTATTGTGCTGGACGTAGACGTTGAACTGAGCGTACTGGCTCATCGAAACGATGAGGATAATATTGGTGATCGCTATCGCAGCCGCTATGACACGTGGGCTGCGTTGAATGAACACCAAAACGCCCAGAGGGGCCAGGTAGGCACACAGGCTGCGGAGAAAGATCTGGAAATGCAGATTCCATTCGACATCCTGGATGGGCGCCGCAAGGGCCGGAAACAGGTTCAGGAGGCGATCCTGCCCCCAGAAGTACCAGGTCAACTGCTGTGTGGAAATCAACGCCGTCAGCACGCCATCGCCGTCTTGGGTACCTGCCAAAGAACCGGTCAGCGGAAAAAGAAGCCCGGCCAGCAAAGCGGTAAATACAAGAAAGATGATAGCGCTGCGGTTACCATGCTCATCATGAGCAGAAACAACTCCTGTCATACCGTACCCCGGGCGGTCTTGGCGCCACAATTCAGGCAGATCTCTTCGACGGTCTTGGTCGAGGTCTTCTTCTCGTCGACGAACATCTTGGAGAAGTCGCATCCACAATGCTCACAGTGCAGCTGGTCGTTGCTGATATCGTGCGCCGGCTTGACCAGATGGCAGATGGCAGTGAGACGCAGCAGGTTGAACATGCCGCGGAAGATCTCCAAAGGTGGAATCTTCGAAACACCAGCATTGCGCTCATGGAAGTGGATCGGGCGTTCGCCCAGTCGCAGTCCGTGCAAATGCGCTTGAACGACCACCGCCAGGAAGAACGAGTAGCCGCCTACCACCAGGGTGTCGAAATCGATCGCGGTCAGGCGGGATACACGGAAGGCGCGATAAGACGTCGTGAATTCGGTGAGCTTGATACCCAGCAGCAGACGCGCTGCCTTGTTCGCGGCCTGGCTGACGCGCAAGCGGTAGCCGGTGTAGTCGCAGATGCCGCCCTTCGCATAGCGTGAGCCGATGACCATGTCGACATCGTCCTGCAGGCCGTCAATCAGTTTCGGAATATCTGCGGGATCGTGGGAGTGATCGCCGTCCATCGTGACCAATACGTCGTACTGATGGAAGATGGCGTATTTCCAGGCCAGCAAGTGCGCCGTACCCAGGCCAAGTTTGCCTGGGCGCACGATGACTTTGAGATTCGAACGAGCCAGACCTGCGAGAATATCCAGCGTGCCATCTTTGCTGTTGTCGTCAACTACCAAGATATCGGCGTCGGGCGCGGCGAGCTCAATTCGCTCGATCATGGAAGCCACGTTGCCTGCTTCATTATAAGTGGCAAAGAACACTAGTTTTTTCATGATTAGATGCTTATTCAGATTTTGACAGGTCGGTCCTTGGCTGAAAGAAGCTTCCAGACAAAGTTATACGACATGAAGTAGTTCCACAAAGACCCGACGACAATGCCGCAGAATGCAGAGACCATAGGCATTACTGTGCGGTCATACACCTCCCCGGAGATCAGCAGGCTCAGGCCCAGCCCCGCTGACGCAATCGACAGGTAAAGCATGTAACCGATCACGATGCGTTTGCCCGAAAGGCTGACGTCGCTATAGGTGGCACGATTGTTCATCAGGTAGTTGAACGTGGCGGCCACGGCCATTGAACAGCCGTTTGCATAGCGGAAGTTATCGGTCACGAAGTACATCAATGTCTTGAGTACCGACATGTGCACTATAAGGCCCAAGGATCCAACGATAAGAAACGAGATCAGCGTGAGCGGTAAAAGCCCTCTAACAATTTTATAGCCAATACCGCTGAGGATTTCGATAAGTCGTGGGATCACTGGTGACTGCCGCCTTGATGGGAATAAGTCCGTGGCCGTAGGCCGCATTTTTCAGACATGAAATGCGGCACACGGTATAAGAATTATGCGCCCCCTGCAACCTCGGCCTTCTCGCGCAAGACCGGCTGCATGGCAGCCCAGAGCGCGTCGGCGCTCTGGCTCCAGGTGAGCCATGGCATTTCGTCCGAGCGCGGATGATCGCCCGTACGATACAGCGCCAGCCACTCGAGTATGGCTTCGCTCAAGGCTTGTGCAGTGGCACCCTGGAAGTAGTGCGCGTGCTGGCCAGCAACTTCACGGAATACCGCAATGTCACGAGCGATGACTGGCAACCCGTGCTGGGCGGCCTCGATCAGCGGCAGGCCAAAACCCTCCCCTCTTGAACCCGCAATCAGACAGGTCGAGGCGTCGTAGATCGCTTCGAGGCTTTCATCGCTCGCCCCTTCGATCCAGAAAAGCTGCGCCCCACGCTGGGGGTGCGACTGCAGTTGATCGATCAGGCTTTCGACCATCCAACCCTGCTTGCCGATGATCACCAGATTGACGCGCTCACCTGCCTTCCACAGTCCTTCGAACGCTTCGAGCACTTGGATATGGCCCTTGCGCGGTTCCAGGGTCCCGACCATCAAAAACGTCGGTGACTGCTTGAGCTTGCTCAAGAGCGTGGACATGTCGTCAGCCAAACCCACCGAGGGCGCAGATTCCAGAATGTCGGCCCCTAGGTGAAACCAATCCAGACGTGGCGTGTGACCCGCAACGGGCGAATGTTCTCGCAGCCATCGGTCGAGATCGCTTTGTACGGCCTGGGAAATACTCAGGATGCCGTCGAAGCGGCTGACCACGTTCAACCAGTCAGTCAGCAGGCCGCCGCCATGCGCCGGGAAACAGTCCGGTAGCCCGAGCAGAAGCATGTCGTAGATCACGAATTGGATCTCTACGCCGGCCCGGTGCATTGCAGTCAGTGCCTGCACTTGGTTGGGCACGATGCTAGGCTGGAAATCGAGACCTATGAATGTATCGCCGGGACCAAAGGTGATGGGCTCATCCACCAGCGCATCCATCGGGCAGTCCAGGAACCCGAGCGTGAAACGTCGGGCATAGAAGTAGCCCGGTGCATCGGCTGTCGCATAGACCGGCTCGACGCGATAGCCCTGCGGCGGATTGAGCAACCAGTGACGAAGAATGCTGCGCACGACTCGCTGGATCCCGCTTCGGGCGTCTCGCTGGCACAGCTCGGAGATATCTACGAACAGTTGCTTCTGATAGAACCTGGGCAGCAGCGAGCGATCGATGCTGTTGGCCAGCAAGGCGCGATCGTGGGCGTCTTGCGGCTGTGCGTCGAACTCCTCCAATGCCTGGATTAAAGAAGGTACGGAGTGCGCGTTGTCTGCATAGAAGTGCTCGATCGCGCGAACGTACTTGTCGGCACAGTAACGCGGAGAGTGATTGCTGTGGACCTCCGCCTTGCCTTTCTGGGACAACAGCGATCGCTCCTCGGAATCGCGCCTCATACGCACCAGCGCTTCTGTCAGTTCAGCCACCTCGAAATCATCCGCCAGCTTCACCACGCACTGATCGGGCAAGTCCGCCATGCCTCCGTTGGCATTGGCTATGGTCGCCAGACCGTGGTTCATGCAGTCCAGAACCGTCGCGGACGTCTCGCCCCGGGAAAAGGTTCGTAACTGAACGCCGATGTCGGCCGCGACCAGATACGACTTGAAGGTCTTGTTGTCAGTCCAACCGGTGATCTTGACCCGCTCTCCACCACTCTGACTCTTGATCCGTTTGAGGATCTGCGCGCCGTACTCGCCGGTCTCGTTTTCGCCCACGAATATCAGCACGCATTTCGGGTCTGCGGCCATGGGTGAAGCCAGCCATGCGTCCAGAAGTCGATCGTTGAGTTTGCTGGGGCCCAACAGGCCGAAGCTGCAGACGATGAAGTCGTAGCCATCGAGACCCAACGCTCGGCGCGCTGCGGTCTTGTCGGCCGGCATGCTGTGATCCGGCACTCGCAGCAGCGGCACGTAGGCCCACTCGCTCTGATCACCTTCCCCATACCACTCGGTAGCCAGTCGCCGCGAGTGCTCGGAGTGAACGATGACCCCGACCGCGTCACGCAGCACACTGAGATTGCATGGATACGCCCAGACTACCTCGGCCTTCTGTTCAACCTTGAATCGATCCTGCACTGCTTTGTAGCCATGCGCCGAATAGAGTTCATGGACCCAGAAGCCAGGCACGATGCTGTGAAATTCCAGATGCGCGACGATGCCCGAAAGAAAGAAATCGTGCAGAACGATAGCGCCTGGGATGCGTTTGATCAGCTCGAACATGTGCTGATGAAAGCTTGAATTGCCGAAGTGGTACAGGACCCGGTCGTACACGCGGTGGTTACGTTGAAACCATTCGACGGAGCGAACCTGGCAATTCGCGTTGATCCACGCATTCGATATCTCATGCTGCGCGACGATCACATCGATATGGTAATGACGCGCCAGTTCCGGCAACAGCTCTGCGCTGTAATCGCTGATACCGCTGCGCTCAGGCGGCAATGGCGATACATAGGCGAGCCGGGGTTTGCGCACTGGATAGGTGGCGCCCTCATGGGCCGAAATATGGTCGGCTACGGCTCTTTCGAGCGCCTCTACCGCAAGGGCAGCCGTCTTTTCCCATGAAAATTTCGCGGCTTGGGCCAGCCCGTGACTTTGCAGTCTGCCGCGGAAGGCCTCATCAGTCAGGACCTGTTCAAGCTTGGAAGTGAACGCCTGTTGATCGCGTGGATCGAACAACGCTTCGTCAAGACCGATGACTTCCGGAACGCTGGAGGTATTGGCGCCGATGACAGCACAGCCGCAGTGCATGGCTTCCAGCGCCGGCAAGCCGAACCCCTCGTGCCAGGACGGGAAAACGAACGCGTGGCAGAGGTTGTAGAGTGCCACCAGGTCTTCTTCCGGCACAAAACCGGTGAGTACCAAGTCATTCGGTTTCAGCCCGGACTTTTTGGCCAGTTCCAGCAGCCTGGCCTTGTCGTGCGGTTGCACCGAGCAGACGATCGCAAGTTGATAGTCAGCTCGCACGCTCTTCGGCAAGCTGGCAAAAGCAGTGATCAAGCCTTCGATATTCTTGCGGTGATCGATCCCGCCGGTGTACATCAAAAACGGCCTGTCCAAATCATGCTTGCCAAACAGTTCGCTGCGCTGGGCCTCGGACAGTTCGATTTGCTTGAATGGTGAGTCGGCGGCTGTGGAGATGTTGGTGACCTTGGCAGCGGGTAACGAAAGATATTTCAGGCCTTCGCTGCGTGAGGATTCTGAGATGGCCAGGACCGCGCTCGCGCTCCTCAGATGACCGATCTTGTTTTCATACCACCGCTCGACGAGCGGGTTTTCAAGGTACGGTTCACGATTGATCAGGGGAATCAGGTCATACAGCACAACGGCCGTGGGCACGTTGGAACTGAGCATTCCAACGCTGGTGACTACATTGTCGACAAGCCCTTCGAACAGGCTGCAGACCAGAACGATGGACGGATTCAACGTCTCCAGAAACGCTTCTCTGACCAGTTCCGCAGCGCGCCGGCGTTTTTCGTTTGCGACGCTGATCTGGCCTACTTCACCGGGTGAATGCCACACCCTGATGTTTTGCGCAGGGATCACGTCAGCCAGAGTGCGACGCAGCTCATCTATGCTTTCGCCGAACGCATCGTTGAGGACTACGATGACTTCATGTTTACCCTGCGCGGCAATTGCCCGGGTCAACGACAGGCAGTAGCGACCGATACCGCGCTTGCGGTTTTCGGCCTGAGCGCCCTGCAGGTCAATAACAATACGCATTACTTCTCAACCTTAGAATTAGCCGCGCTTTCCAACGCTTGGTAGATGGCATTGGCACGCTGAGTCTGTCGCTGCGAGCCCGGTGCAGGCTCGCCCTGCATAGTTACGTTGAAATCGGCCATGGGCGTGACGGCAGCAGCGTAAGGCTGGCTGGCGGAGCGATTACGCGCCATGTTGCTCAGCCGTTGGTGCAGACGCGGGAATTTCTTCAGGCCTCGGTTCAACTTCATGCTCAGGCGCGGGCGCGCCAGCACGAATCGAACGGCACGACTGGCCAGACCGCGAATGATCCCCTTGATCGTGTGTCGAGGTGACCTCAGAACGCGCCCAGCCGTTCGCGCGCAAAAGCGCAGCGGGGCCGTGAGACGCCATGAGGTGCTGGCCAACAGAGCGCGTTGATGCGATTCATAGGCAACGGCACGCGTGTACCAGAGGTGGGCATTGCCCAGCGACTCATCAAGCTGACGCTGCAGCTCAGCGGCACGCGCTTCGGCTGCTTCGCAGCGGACTTTGGCTTCGTTGCCACGAGCTTCGGCTTCCTCGTAGCATGCTTTCGCTTCGTTGCCACGGGCTTCAGCTTCTTTGTAGAACTCTTCGATTTCTTTAGAGCGCGCCTCGACGGTGCTGTACACCGCTTCGGCCTGAATGCGTTGAACCTCCAGCCGAGCCGTCAGCTCTGCCTCTTTGGCCTGCGCTTCGACTCTCACCAACTGCAATGCAGCTTCATGCAATTGGCCGTGCATTTCCTGCAGTTGCTCGTGCACTTGCCCATTTAGACGCTCGGTCAGCACGTCCAGCTTGTGGGCTCTGATCTCGAGTTCCAGTGTGCGATCGGAAACTTGACCGACCAGGCTTTCCAGCCACACCCCATGCTGAGCCTGTGCTTGGGATTGAGTGCGTATTTCTTCGATACTGTTCTGGCGAGCATGGTCGTAGCGCTGAGCCAACGCATCGAGCGCAAGCCCATAATCTTTGCCGAAAGCTTCGTCGAAGGCTTGAAGCTTTTCCAGTGCGGCCGCTTTTTGCGCCACGATGGCGTAGTCAGGGCTGACTGCAGACAGGACCGCAAGCAGGTCCACGGGATGATCCGGATTTTTGAGCTGATCGGGCTCCTGCAGGCGCAGGAGCTTGGAACGTGAGAAACCGGTGTAATCGGTGAGAAAACTCAACAGCAGATGGGGAATCGGCCGCTCGTGCGTAGGATCCAGGTAAAAGCCGTTGGTGCCTACCGCGATGTTCTCGGCATTCGGTGTCTCCAGTATCAACACACCGCCCGGGATCAGCACGCGTAGTGCTTCGGCTACGAGTGTTTGCAGGTCTGGAAAAGGAATGTGCTCAGCAATGTGGAAGCCGCTGACGATCGCCAGACTGTTGTCTTCCAAGGTCGCTAGATAGCTCAATGCATCATTCTGCTGAGCCGGAAGGCCACGCTCTTGGCAGGCTTCCAACATCCCTTCATCGAGATCAATACCATTGGCGTCAAAACCGCAGCCGATCAGAATCTCCAGCCACTCGCCACGACCGCACCCCAGGTCGGCCGCGCGGCGGGAGCCGTCGCCTTCCAGCAGTGGCGTGATGAAGGGCAGATAAACCTTCAAACGCTGACTGATCAGTTCCCGCGTACCTCGATGACGATCTTCGAATGCACGGTAGAAATTTTCACTCACTTGACGTACTCCACCACGGGCGGCAGCCACGAAACACCCACGAAGGGGGACCGGTTCACGTTGACCACGTTGAACACCAGGGCGTGGTCCCGCCACTCGTAGTTATGCGCCATATGGCTGTCGGTTGTATGCAATGCCACCGCTACGGAGTAGGAGCCCACGCCTAGATTCGCGTCGAAGGCGAATCGGTATTCGAGGGTATCGCCAGCCTGCTGTGCGGCCAATTTGCAGCCAAGATGGTGAGTGTTGGTTCCATAGACTTCCTGACCAAGGCGATCCTTGATCATGTAGCCCACTACCAGTTCAGGAATGGCGACATTGACGTCTACCTGAATCCGCAAGGTAACCGGCTCGCCAACGGGCACGTACTCGACGGCAGCACCGGTCGCGTCGGCCAGACTGACGCTCTTGATACTTGCCTCGGCCGAACCTGAACGGGTCTGCACGGCACCGCTGTCCAGAGTGACCACCTTGACTGTGGAATTCTCTTTTTCTGCAATGATCGCATTGTAGAAGTCCATGACTTCTTCCGGCGGACCATCCTTGATGACGGTGCCGGACTCCAGCAGGATGGCTCGGTTACACAAGCCCTGGATGGCGCCACGGTCATGGGAAACGATGAGAAGCGTCGTACCCTGCTGCTGGAATTCGCGAATTCTGTCGAAGCTTTTGTGTTGGAAGTAACTGTCGCCTACCGACAACGCTTCGTCGACGATAAGGATTTCTGGCCGGAAAGCAGTCGCGACCGCGAATGCCACGCGCATCTGCATGCCGCTCGAATAGGTGCGCACCGACTCATCGAAGTACTCGCCGATTTCTGCGAATGCTTCGATATCGTCGATGACCGTGTCCATTTGCTCGCCGCTGAAACCCATCAGGCCAGCCGCATGGTAAACGTTCTGACGACCGCTGAGTTCGGGGTTGAAGCCCATGCCTAACTCAAGAATGGCCGCAATACGGCCATTGACCTGGATGCTGCCTTCGGACGGCTGCAGGGTGCCGGTGATCATCTTGAGCAGCGTCGATTTGCCGGCGCCGTTCTGCCCGACAATGCCGATCGCCTCGCCCGGCTGGATATCGAAGCTCACGTGCTTGAGCACCCAATGCTCTTCGCTTGGAGCTACGGGAAGGAAGAACCATCTGGCAATACGCTGCCATTCGGAACGGTACGACCTGTAGGCTTTGCCTAGGTTATTGACGGTGAGCAGGCTCATAATGCATCCACCATTTCAGCCGATGCTCGGCGGAAGAGGAACAGGCCCAGCAGCATCAAGCCGAACGCCAGGCCAAACGCAGACCAGATGTGATGCATGTCTGGTGATGTCCCATACACGAGTATATTTTGGTAGGAGGTCACGACCGGGTACATAGGGTTGTAGATCAACGCGCCGCGCAAGGCTTCGGGGATGATGTTCACCGAATACACGATAGGCGTGAACCAGAAGAGAATCTGCAGGACGATGGGCACGACTTGCCCGATATCACGAAGAAAAACGTTCAGCACGCCAAGTACCAGTCCGATACCGACGCCCAGGGCAACGACCGACAACGTCATTGGGATCAGCCAGAACATCTGCATCGTCGGAGCATGCCCAAGAATGGCGAACACCGCGAGCACTGCCACGAACAGCAGCAAGTTGTTCAGAAGGCAGGAACCGACGACGATCACGGGCAAGGCTATGCGCGGGAAGCGCATCTTCTTCATGAGATTTCCGTTCTCGATGAAAATGGTCAGGCATCTGGAGACGATTTCGGAAAACAGGTTCCAGGCCAACATACCCGCCATCAGGTAGAGCGCATAAGCATATTTGTTGTCGATGCCTGGCAGCTTGGCTGCCAGGACGTTGGACAGGATGAGGGCATAGATTGCAACTTGCGCCAATGGATGAATAATCATCCAAAGGCCACCCAAACGGCTTCGAGCGAAACGGGCGATGAACTCGTTCTTGATCGAACTAACCACGAAGCTTCGGTATTCCCAAAGCCCTCTCAACATGCCAAACATAATTATCCTTTGATCAAACGCTCAATCTCAGCGACACGCTGAGCCACCAATTCTTCGCTGCCGCGGCTTTCCACGTTCAGGCGCAGCAATGGCTCGGTGTTCGAACCCCGCAGGCTGAAACGCCAGTCGGCGAACTCGACGCTGATGCCGTCGATGCGGTCGACGCTGGGGTTCTGGGCGGTGTAGAACGCCAGGATCTTCTCGATCGAGCCTTTCACGTCGGCGACTTCGTAGTTGATCTCGCCGCTGCACGGGAACGCGGCGATGCGCTCGTCCACCAGTTGGGCCAAAGTCTTGCCGGTGACGCTCATCAACTCGGCGACCAGCAGCCACGGGATATTACCGCTGTCGCAGTAGGCGAAGTCGCGGAAATAATGGTGGGCGCTCATCTCGCCGCCGTACACGGCGTCTTCGGCGCGCATGCGCTCCTTGATGAAGGCGTGGCCGGTCTTGCTCTGGATGGCAACGCCGCCGGCGGCCTCGACCTGTTCGATGGTATTCCAGGTCAGGCGCGGGTCGTGGATGATCTTGCTGCCGGGGTGCTTCTTCAGCAGCATTTCAGCCAACAGGCCGACCAGGTAGTAGCCCTCGATGAAGCGGCCCTTGTCGTCGAAGAAGAAGCAGCGGTCGAAGTCGCCGTCCCAGGCGATACCCATGTCGGCGCCGTTTTCCAGCAAGGCCTTGCGGGTCAGCTCGCGGTTCTCCGGCAGCAGCGGGTTGGGCACGCCGTTGGGGAAGTTGCCGTCTGGCTCGCCGTTGATGACGATCAGTTCCAGCGGCAGCTTGGCCTTGAGCAATTCGATGGTCGGGCCCACGGCGCCGTTGCCCGGGTCAGCCAGGACCTTGAGGGGCTTGAGCGAGTTGACGTCGATGTAGGTCAGCAGGTGCTCGATGTAGGCGCTCTTGTCGAACACTTCGCGAACGTGGCCGGCGGTGGCCGCCTTGTCGTCGAAGTTACCGGCTTCCACGCGGGCACGGATAGCGTCGAGGCCAGTGTCGCCGCTGATCGGCTTGGAATGCTCGCGCACCAGTTTCATGCCGTTGTAACCCTTGGGGTTATGGCTGGCGGTGATCATGATGCCGCCATCGGCCTTGAGGTGGCTGGTGGCGAAATAGACTTCTTCGGTGCCGCACAGGCCCAGGTCGAGTACATCGGCGCCCGCCTCGGTCAGGCCCTTGATCAGGGCAGCGGCCAGGCCTGGGCTTTCCAGGCGCATGTCGCGCCCGACTACATAGGCCTTGCCGTGCAGCTCGGAGACCAGCGCGCGACCGATGCGGTAGGCGATGTCGTCATTGAGGTCGGCGGGAACCTGGCCGCGGATATCGTAGGCCTTGAAGCAACGGGTCTGAAGAGGGGGATACATGGCAATCGCTCGCTCTATGGGGCCGACGCGCAATCGGTGCGGACGTCGGTAGATTGGACGGTCGCTGACGAACGACCAGCACGATTCGGCCCCTGCGCATGTTTTTCGAACACGGGCAGAGGCCGAGGCGGAAGATGTCGGTCAGGCCTTGTCAACGCGGCCGTAGACGTCTTCGAAACGGACGATGTCGTCCTCACCGAGGTAGTCGCCGCTCTGCACTTCGATCAGGACCAGATCGATCACGCCCGGGTTTTTCAGGCGATGCTGGTGGCCGGCACGAATAAAAGTCGACTCGTTGGTGTTGAGCATCAGCTCGCGATCATCGTTGACCACGACGGCCATGCCGCTGACCACGATCCAGTGTTCGCTGCGGTGGTGGTGCATCTGCAGCGACAGCGACGCCTGTGGCTTGACCACGATGCGCTTGATCTTGAAGCGCTCGCCCTCTTCCAGGGTGGTGTAGGTACCCCATGGACGGTGCACGGTGCGGTGCAGCTTGTGCAGGTGGTGACCGTTGGCCTTGAGCTGGCCGACGATGTGCTTGACGTCCTGGCAGTGATCCTTGTGGCTGATCATCAGCGCGTCCGGAGTGTCGATGACCAGCAGGTCTTCGACGCCGACCAGCGCGGTCAGGCGGTCTTCGCTGTGGACGAAGTTGTTGCGGGCATTGTGCGACAGCACTTCGCCTTCGAAACGATTGCCCTGTGCGTCGGCGTCAGTCAGTTCGCTGACCGCGTTCCACGAGCCGATGTCGCTCCAGCCGATGTCGCACGGCACGGTGGCGACTTTGTCCGAGCGCTCCATCAGGGCGTAGTCGACCGAGATGTCCGGCACCTGGGCAAACGCATCGGCGTCCAGCGCCAGGCAGCGATAGTTCGGCGCTTCGCTCAGGCGCGAGGCTTCCTTGACGGCCACGGCGGCGGCCAGCACGTCCGGCGCATGTTTCTTCAGTTCTTCGAGGACGGTGCCGACCTTGAAGCAGAACATGCCCGAGTTCCAGAAGTAGTTGCCGGCGGCGACGTAGCCCTTGGCAGTTTCCAGGTCTGGCTTCTCGACGAAACGGGCGACTTTCAAGGTGCCGTCCAGGCCGGTACCGACGCCAGCTTCGATGTAGCCGAAGCCGGTTTCAGGGTACTGCGGCTGAATGCCGAAGGTGACCAGCCAGCCGTCGGCCGACAGTTTCACAGCCTTGGCGACAGCGGCGGAAAAGGCGTCTTCGTTCTGAATCAGGTGGTCGGCGGCCAGGACCAGCATGTGGGCATCGGGGCCGTGGGAATCATTGAGTTGCAGTGCGGCCATGGCGACGGCAGCTGCGGTGTTGCGGCCGAAGGGCTCGAGGATGAAGCCCTGGGCGTGGCCAGTCTTGTTGACGGTACGGTATTCGTCTTCGGTCTTGAACAGCAGTTCGCGGTTGGTGACGGTCAGCACTTCTGACACGCCGTCGAGCTTGGCGGCGCGCAGGAAGGTTTTTTGAATCAGGTTCTGGCCGTCGGGCAGCGCCATGAATGGCTTGGGATGGGCCTCGCGGGACACGGGCCACAACCGGCTGCCAACGCCGCCGGAAAGAATAACGGGGATCAGGTTCATGCGTATTGGATCCTTTGTTTGCCGGTGTAGCGGCACTGTGAAATCGATCTGTAGACCGTCTGTACATGGGGTAGATCACCCCTGCGCATCGAAGATCTGGCGGCTCCCTGCGCCGCAGACAACATATACGTCAAACCCCTAAAACCGCTCGCTGCTGATGAGTCAAGGAAGTGGCGGCTAGAATATCAGGAAATCCGGGGCCAAGCGCAAATCGTTCGCGCTTGGACAGCTGACCTGGCACGGTAGTTCAGCGACCATCACTTGGCGCTGATTTCAGCCAGCATGCGTCTCACGCCCAGTTCCCAATGGGGCAGCTCCAGACCGAAACGCTCGGTCAGTTTGCTGGTATCGAGCCGCGAGTTCAGTGGACGTCGGGCGGGCGTCGGGTAGGCGCTGGTGGGAATGGCTTCGACCGTTTCCACGGCCAGCTTGGTGCCTTGACTGCGAGCGTTCTCGATGACCAGCTTGGCGAACGCATGCCAGGACGTTTCGCCACTGGCCGCCAGGTGATAGGTGCCTGCCAAGTCGGGTTGGACGAGCGCCTTGGGAATTGCATGAGCCACGACATCGGCCAGCAACTCGGCGCCGGTGGGTGCGCCGATCTGGTCACTGATGACGCTGAGGCTCTTGCGATCCTTGGCCAAGCGCAGCATGGTCTTGGCGAAATTGTTGCCCCGCGGGGCATAGACCCAACTGGTGCGGAAGATGAGGTGCTTGCAGCCGGAGTGGCGAATGGCTTCCTCGCCGGCCAGCTTGCTGGCACCGTAGTAGTTGACCGGCGCCGTGGTGTCGCTTTCGCGCCAAGGCTGGTCGCCGCTGCCATCGAACACGTAGTCGGTAGAGTAATGCACCAGCCAGGCGTCCAA
Source organism: Pseudomonas sp. RIT-PI-a (assembly GCF_001187875.1). Taxonomy (NCBI): domain Bacteria; kingdom Pseudomonadati; phylum Pseudomonadota; class Gammaproteobacteria; order Pseudomonadales; family Pseudomonadaceae; genus Pseudomonas; species Pseudomonas sp. RIT-PI-a. Next base: position 473,806 of record NZ_LGIR01000011.1, on the reverse strand, counting down.
GCCTAGCGCTTCACGGGCGAGCACGGCGCTGGCTTGATGGTTGATCAAGTCAGCGGCTTGTTTCTCACTTTCGGCCTTGTCCACGGCGGTATAAGCGGCGGCGTTGACGATCACGTTCGGCGCGATGCGTCGTACCGTCTCAGCCAAGCCTTCAAGTGCCGCCAGGTCTCCGCAGAGCCCGGCTTCATCGATGTTCCTGCCCAGTGCGACCACCTTGCCCAGCGGCGCCAGCGCACGCTGCAGCTCCCAACCCACCTGACCGTTCTTACCCAGGAGCAATATTTTCACAGTTCACGCCCTTGATAATTCGTATCGATCCATTGCTGGTAGGCGCCGCTCTTCACGCGGTTCACCCATTCGGGATTATCCAGATACCACTGCACGGTCTTGCGGATACCGGACTCGAACGTTTCTACCGGCGTCCAGCCCAGCTCGCGCTGGATCTTGCTGGCGTCGATGGCGTAACGAACGTCATGGCCGGGACGGTCTTGTACATGGGTGATCAATTGCGCATGCGGACGGTGGGGAGACTGCGGGCAGAGCTCGTCGAGCAGGGCGCAGACCGTGTGCACGACTTCGATGTTCTGTTTTTCGTTGTGACCGCCGATGTTGTAGGTCTCCCCTACTTCACCTTCGGTCACTACCTGATACAGAGCCCGTGCGTGGTCTTCGACATACAGCCAGTCGCGAATTTGATTACCTTTGCCATAAATGGGCAGCGCCTTGCCTTCCAGGGCATTGAGGATGATCAGCGGAATGAGTTTTTCCGGGAAATGGCACGGCCCATAGTTGTTCGAACAGTTGGTGACCAGCGTCGGCAACCCGTAGGTGCGCTGCCAGGCGCGGACCAGGTGATCGGAGCTGGCCTTGCTCGCCGAATATGGCGAGCTCGGCTGGTACGGTGTGGTTTCGGTGAACAGGTCTTCGGGGCCTTCCAGGTCGCCGTAGACTTCATCGGTCGAGATGTGGTGGAAGCGAAAGGCCGCCTGCTGTTCGGCATCGAGCTGCGACCAGTACTGGCGCGCGGCTTCGAGCAGTGTGTAGGTACCGATGACGTTGGTTTCAACGAAAGCCGCAGGGCCGGTGATCGACCGATCGACATGGGATTCGGCGGCCAGGTGCATGACCCGGTCGGGCCGATGCTCGGCGAACACCCGATCCATTTGGGCACGGTCGCAGATGTCGACGTGCTCGAAGGCATAGCGCGGTGTGCGCTCGCTGCCCATGAGGGAATCCAGATTGCCGGCGTAGGTCAGTTTATCGACATTGACCACCGCGTCGTCGGTATTCGCCAAGATATGGCGAATGACTGCCGAGCCAATGAAGCCTGCACCACCGGTTACAAGGATTTTCACGTTAAACAACACCATCAAGTGGAGGAAAGGACGCGCTGCATCGATTCAGGACGCGTCTGTCGTAGGCGAACCCGCGCGAAGCCAGATGATACCAAACCACCCAAGGCGTGTCCGCACGGGACATGCAGGCCGCCAGCCAGGTCTGTAACGCGGCTTGTACAGACTGGCGAAAAAGATGTTACTGGAGGTAACTAGCATAGCTTGGAATGAGCATTACAGCTTCGCAGTCGAATTTCGCGAGGCTATTGACAACGTCCTCCGCGCTTTCGTGAATCTCAGTTCCGTTCATCTGACGAAAGGTACGTCCCGCGCCTGGATAGGCGAGCTGATAGAAACGGTTATAGTGCCGGCCTCGCACAAGGAGTGACGGATATGAAAGTGTTGGCAGGTATGGCTTTGGCGGCTTTGCTGGCGGGTTGCGGCACTATCAATACGGTATTTCGCGACGACGTGGTGACCAGTGACAACCTCAAGGAGGCGGAATCGTTTTGCGGCGCCGTGCCTCGGGTTTACAGCGGTGTGGTCTATAACTTCTGCCTGCTCAATGGCAAGGAACCAAGGCCTGGTCGAATCACTACCGGGCCGCAGATGGGTTTCGTGGCGGTGGACATGGCCATCTCGGCCTTCACCGATACGCTGATGCTGCCTTATACGCTGTACCGGCAGCACAACGATGGCAGCATCGAGGTGGTAGGCCGCTGACTGTGATTCTGGCGAGGGTTAGGGATTGAGGAAGCCGTCGAGGCAGGTGACGCAGGCACCGGTGACCTTGATCGACTGGTCGGTGATCGACAGCTGCAGCTTGCCGGCGCGACCCAGCGCGGCGCCTTGGGCGACCCGCAGTTGCGAGCCCAGCGAAGAGGTCTGGCCGGTGGCACGGATGAAGGCAGCGACCGCCCCGCTGCCGCTGCCACAGGCGGCGTCTTCGGTGATGCCGCAGGTGGGCGCGAACGTGCGAACTTCGATGTGCTCGTTGCTCCCCTCAGGGTGCGGACCGAAGATCACCACACCGGTGGTGCTGGTGCGGTGATCGTTGATGGCCATGCGCGCCAGGTCGGGTATCACGGCCAGCACGGTTTGCGCATCGCGCAGTTGCACCACCAGCCATCGCGGACCCACGGTCACGAAGCACGGCCGGCGGTCACGCACTACGCTTACGCCGAGCACGGCCTGCAATTCGCGATGGTCGCTGTCGTTGACCGGCTGGATCGTTGCCGGTGGCAGTTCGAAGGTGATCAGTTGCGAGCCGTCGGGGCCGCGTGCGATGTCGACATCAATCAGGCCTGCAGTGCATTCCTGCACCAGCTTGCCGTTGCGAGGCTCGATGAGTCCGGCTTCGATCAGGGCGTGGGCGCTGCCGATGGTGGCATGGCCGGCGAACGGCAACTCGGAGTTGGGCGTGAAGATGCGCAGCCGGTAGTCGGCGTCGGGATGCGTGGCGGGAAGTACGAAGGTGGTTTCGGAAAGGTTGTTCCAGTGGGCGATCTGCTGCATCTGCTCGCGCGTCAGGCTTTCGGCCTGGAGGACGACCGCCAATGGATTGCCCTTGAATCGTTGGGTCGTGAAGACGTCGACTTGCTTGAACGCTAAGCGATGCATGGTCGGCCCTGCAGATGGGTGTGTGGAGGCAGTGATACGGCGATTTTCTGTAGCAGCGGCGCGAGCCGCGTCCGGCGGCACCGCGTTTTTCCAGACCCGCCGCATGTACCGCCGACGCGGCTTGCGCCGCTGCTACAGGGATCGTGGGAGCCCGGTGATGACGCGTTCCGATTCACTGCGTGTGCCGCCGACGCGGCTTGCGCCGCTGCTACAGGTTACCGGTTCGCGCGGTATTTTTAGCAGCGGCGCGAGCCGCGTCCGGCAGCACCTCGGTTGTTCCGGCCCACCGCGGGTACCGCCGACGCGGCTTGCGCCGCTGCTCCGGGGGCTATGGTAACCGGTTACAAGGTGATTGGTCTGCGGCCAGAGAAAGAATGGGCCAGGGTGCCGCCGTCTACCAACTCCAATTCGCCACCTAATGGAACACCGTGGGCAATGCGTGACGCGACCAGGCCTTTTTTAGCCAACAGCTGGGCGATGTAGTGTGCGGTGGCTTCGCCTTCGACGGTTGGATTGGTGGCCAGGATGACTTCGGCGAAGGTGCCCTGCTCGTCTATACGTGCCATCAGTTGCGGAATACCGATCGCTTCCGGCCCGAGCCCATCCAGAGGCGACAGATGCCCCTTGAGCACGAAGTAGCGGCCGCGGTAACCCGTTTGCTCTACAGCATAGACGTCCATCGGCCCTTCAACCACGCACAGCAGCGTGTCGTCGCGCCGGGGGTCGGCGCATTGCGGGCAGAGTTCTTCTTCGGTGAGGGTACGGCACTGGCGGCAATGGCCGACGCCTTCCATGGCCTGGCTCAGCGCTTGGGCCAGGCGACTGCCGCCGCTGCGGTCGCGCTCGAGCAGCTGCAAAGCCATGCGCTGGGCGGATTTCTGACCGACGCCGGGCAAGGTGCGCAGACTATCGATCAGTTGGCGGATCAGTGGGCTGAAGCTCATGGAGGGCGGCCTGATGTGACGACGAGACGCGGTTTATACCCGCGCCTCTGAACCACGTCAAATGATCAGACGTCGGAGACCTTGACCACCAGCTTGCCAAAGTTATGCCCCTGCAGCAGGCCAATGAAGGCCTCCGGTGCGCGCTCCAGGCCGTCGACCACGTCTTCGCGGAATTTGATCTTGCCATCACGGACCCACGGCACCATGGCCGAGAAGAATTCCGCATGACGATCGCCGAAGTCGTCGAACACGATGAAGCCCTGCATGCGGATGCGCTTGGTCAGCAGCATGCGCGGCAGCAGCGCGAAGCGATCCGGGCCTTCGGGCAGGTCGGTGACATTGTAACCGGCGATCAGGCCGCACACTGGGATGCGCGCGCGGGCGTTGAGCAGCGGCATGACGGCGTCGAAGACTTTGCCGCCGACGTTTTCGAAGTAGATGTCGATGCCTTTGTCGCAGGCCTTGGCCAGGTCATCGGCGAAGGTGTCGCTCTTGTGGTCGACGCAGGCGTCGAAGCCCAGCTCCTCAACGACGTAGCGGCATTTTTCTGGGCCACCAGCGATGCCAACGACCTTGAGGCCTTTGATCTTGCCGACCTGCCCTACTACCGAGCCGACGGCGCCGGAAGCTGCGGCTACGACGAGGGTTTCGCCTTCCTTGGGCTGGCCGATGTGGGTCAGGCCCATGTAGGCGGTCATGCCGGGCATGCCGAGGACGCCGAGCGCCATGGACGGGGTGGGGATGCCGGCAGGCAGCGGCGTGAGGTTGCTGCCATCGGAAATGCAGTGGGTTTGCCAGCCGGTCATGCCGACGACCAGATCGCCTTCACGGAATTTGGGGTGTTTGGACGTTTCCACACGACTGACGGTGCCGCCGGTCATGACTTCGTCGATCTCAACCGGAGCAGCGTAGGACGGCGCGTCGCTCATCCGGCCACGCATGTAGGGGTCCAGAGACAGATACAGGGTGCGCAGCAGGACTTGGCCGTCTTCGAGATCCGGCAAGGCTTCGCGCTCCAGGCGGAAATTCTCCGGCGTGGGTGCACCGGTCGGGCGGGAAGCGAGGACGAAGCGCTGGTTGAGGGTCAGGTCTTGGGACATTGCGGGGTATTCCTTGAGCAAGTGGCTATAGGAAAAGGACAGCGAGGGGTGGCGGGATGTTCAAACGGGTCATGGCTGGATGGCAAGTTACGTTGGTTGTAGGTGAGTAGATTGTGTGAGGCAGGTGAGTTGTGGAAGCAGATGAATTGTGGGAGCAGATGAATTGTGGGAGCAGATGAATTGTGGGAGCAGATGAATTGTGGGAGCAGATGAATTGTGGAAGCAGATGAACTGTGGGAGCGGGCTCTGCCCGCGAAGCGAACGCCGCGGTATGCCTGCTAAACCTCGGCGCGGCCTTCGCGGGCAGAGCCCGCTCCCACAGGGATTGCGCTGCCTTCGTAGCTGCGGCGCGTGCCGCGTTGGCGTCGGATGCACCACAGGATGGCCTGCGCGGGCAGAGCCCGCTCCCACAGGGATTGCGCTGCCTGTGTAGCAGCGGCGCGAGCCGCGAGCCCCACAGTGACCCGGATACAAAAATGCCAGGCTTGGCGCCTGGCATTTTGTTTTAGAACGGCATCTTGAAGCCTGGCGGCAGCTGCATGCCGGAGGTCATGCCGGACATCTTGTCCTGGCTGTTCGCCTCGATCTTGCGCACGGCGTCGTTGACGGCGGCAGCGATGAGGTCTTCCAGCACGTCCTTGTCTTCCTGCATCAGGCTGTCGTCCAGGCTGACGCGCTTGACGTCGTGGCGGCCGGTCATCACCACGCTCACCAGGCCTGCGCCCGATTGGCCGGTCACTTCGGCCTTGGCCAGCTCTTCCTGCATCTGAGCCATTTTTTCCTGCATCTGCTGGGCCTGCTTCATCAGGCCGGCCATGCCACCTTTCATCATGGGGTTCACCTCAAAGGTCGATGGGTATGACCGCGCAGTGCCAGAAGCATCCTGCGCGGGTTCGGGTAGGTTGCTTAACGCGTTGGGCTGGCCACCGCTTCGACTGGTTCAATCGTATCGTTGCGAATGATGGCGCCGAACTGTTGCAGCATTTGTTGAATGTACGGGTCTTGCTGAATCGACTGCTCGGCATCGGCCTGGCGATTGGCACGCCAGCGCGCCGCGGCCTGGGCTGGCGTTTCCTGTTCCGGGCGGATCAGCTCGATGGTCAGGCTGATCGTGCGCTCGTGATACTGGTTCAGTGCATCGTTCAAGCGGCGCTGCTGGGTGCTGTTGAACAGGGCGCTGTGGGCCGGATCCAGGTGCAGCAGCCAGTCATCCCCCTCGACGGCGATCAATGTGCAGTTGGCGGCGATGCTGCCGGTCATGCCCGAAATCGGCAGTTTCGGGAACAGTTCGAGCCATTGCAGGGCTAGACCGGTCGCAGGCTGCGCGGCGGGCAGCACCTCGGGTTCGGCTTCGACCGGGGCTTCGTGAACGGTTTCGCTGGCCAGTTCGTCGAGGTAGCTGTAGGCGGCGCCATCGGTTTCCGGGGCGTAGTAGTCTTCGTCGAGCGGTGGCTCGTCGTCGCGCTCCATGCCGGCGGGGATGTAGTCGACTGGGTCGGTGCCGTCAGCGAGCGGTGTTGCTTCGATTTCCGGGGCATCGGGCACGGCGCTGGCGGGCGTGGGGGCCGGCATGGGCGTGAGTGCGGGCTGTTCGCCGACGACGTCGAGGATCGGCTCTGGCGCCGGTGCGGCGACGGGCGTTACAGGGTCGTTCCAGGGGAGGTCGATGGGTTCTGCGGTTGCCTGATGGACCGTGGGGGATTCTTCGCGGGCAGAGCCCGCTCCCACAGGGGGCGGCGCCGGTGCGATGCGGTCGTTCTGGTGGACCGCGGGGGATTCTTCGCGGGCAGAGCCTGCTCCCACAGGGGGTGTCGCCGGTGGGATGCGGTCGTTCTGGTGGACTGCGGGGGATTCTTCGCGGGCAGAGCCCGCTCCCACAGGGGGTGTCGCCGGTGCGATGCGGTCGTTCTGGTGAACCGCGGGGAATTCTTCGCGGGCAGAGCCCGCTCCCACAGGTTCCGGGTCCATGGGGGCCACGCTTGGAGATTGTGGCTCCAACGGAGACGAGACTGCCACGGGCTGGGTGGAATCAACTGTGGCCTGGCTGATCCCCACTGTCTTTAGGGGTTGATCGGGCCCGTCGCTGGTGCCTGCCGGGCGGAACGCGAGCATACGCAGCAGCACCATTTCGAAGCCGCCTCGCAGCTCCGGGGCCAACGGCAGGTCGCGGCGGCCGATCAGGCCCATCTGGTAATAGAACTGCACATCTTCGGCCGGCAGCGCCTGGGCCAGGGCCAGCACGCGATCGCGATCGCCCTGGCCGTTGTCGACCGCTTCGGGCAGCGCCTGGGCGATGGCCACGCGGTGCAGCACGTTGAGCATTTCGGCCAGCACGCCGTTCCAGTCGGGCCCCTGCTCTGCCAGATGGCGTACGGCCTCGAGCAGCGCACGAGCATCGCCATTGAGCAGTGCCTGCAACACGCCATACACCTGGCCATGGTCCAGTGTGCCGAGCATCGCTCGCACATCGGCTGCCAGCACCTTGCCTTCGCCGAAGGCAATGGCCTGGTCGGTCAGGCTCATGGCGTCACGCATCGAGCCATCGGCGGCGCGGCCCAGCAACCACAGCGCATCGTCTTCGAACGGCACGTTCTCTACACCCAGCACATGGCTCAAGTGCTCGACCACGCGCTCTGGGGTCATGTTCTTGAGCGAGAACTGCAGGCAGCGCGAAAGAATGGTCGCAGGCAGTTTCTGCGGATCGGTGGTGGCAAGGATGAACTTGACGTAGGGCGGTGGCTCTTCCAGCGTCTTCAGCAGCGCGTTGAAGGAGTGGCTGGACAGCATGTGCACTTCGTCGATCAGGTAGACCTTGAAGCGACCGCGGCTGGGGGCGTACTGCACGTTGTCGAGCAGCTCGCGGGTGTCTTCGACCTTGGTCCGGCTGGCGGCGTCGATCTCGATCAGATCGACGAAACGACCCTCGTCGATCTCGCGGCAGACCGAGCACTCACCACAGGGCGTGGACGTGATGCCCGTCTCGCAGTTGACGCATTTGGCAATGATTCGCGCGATGGTGGTCTTGCCCACCCCCCGGGTGCCGGTGAACAGGTAGGCGTGATGCAGCCGCTGGTTGTCCAGCGCATTGATCAATGCCTTGAGCACATGGGTCTGGCCGACCATTTCGCGGAACGAGCGCGGACGCCATTTACGTGCAAGAACCTGATAACTCATCGAAAACCGTCGCGACATGAAAGCGGAAGACCGCCAATGCTAATGGAGCAAGGCCAAAATTGCATCCGCGCCCTGCTCTATTGCTGCGTTGGTTTGTAAAAACGCGGGCGAAAGCTGGCGAAGACGATTGATCGCAGGAGACGAGGACAAGGATGGTAGTTCGAGATGGGCATTGCGATGAACCCGTGCGACGACGAATTCGAAAATAGGTGGCAACCCTACCAGCCACACCCCGGCACACAATGTTCCCGCTGTGGCTGCTTCCTTCCGGATCTGACCAGGTTTACGGGTAATCGTTGCGGGGGGACCGGCAGGGTCACCATAACGACACTCGCTGGGTAGCGAGCGGGGGCCATTGTACCGGTCCTGACGGAAGTTACAACCCGTGACGCAAGATAAAATTTCGAGGGCCGTCAGGGACTTGGCGTGGTGCGCTTGTTGGTGATTGTGTTCGGGAGCGTTTGTTTGCGCGCAAGTGAAGCGACAGACGGCATGTGAATTGGTAACTTCGCCACATGTCTCTTGCCCGGTTGCCTGCGATGAATGTTCTGACGCCCTACCCCGACTTGTCTCCTGATCAACTGTACCAATTGATGGACATCGAGATCCGTCCTGAGCAGAAGCAGTATTCGGGCGATGTGGACATGGCGCTGTATACCCTACTGGGCTGCATGGACGGTGAAATCCGTGGCTTCGCTTTGCTGGTGGATGAAGTGCCCAAAGCGTTTCTGTTGCTGAAACATGGGCGATATGTACCGGAGTGGGCTGATCCGCAAGCGGTGACGTTGCATGCGCTGCAGGTGGATTGGCGGATGCAGGGTCGTGGGCTGGGTCGTGCATGTCTGGAGGGTTTGCCGGAGGCGGCGAGGGCCGCGTGGCCTGGGGTCAAGCAGCTGGAGTTGTCGGTGGATGCCGACAATGTGGCGGGTGTTGGTTTGTATAAGGCGCTGGGGTGGGTGGACCGCGGTGAGGCTTATCGTGGCCGGATTGGTTTCGAGCGCAGGTTTGTGCTGGAGCTTTAGTGGACCTTTGTTGCACCTGGCATAAATCCATGCAGGAACCGGTGATTGTGGGAGCGGGCTCTGCCCGTGAAAGCGTCCGGATGGGCGATGCACAGTTTGGAAGATGTGGTGATTGGGAGTACGTCTTCGCGGGCAGAGCCCGCTCCCACAGGGTCAGGCCTGGACATAGGTTGCACCTGGCATGAATCCATGCAGGAACCGGTGATTGTGGGAGCGGGCTCTGCCCGCGAAGGCGTCCGGATGGGCGATGCACAGTTTGGAAGATGTGGTGCTTGGGAGTACGTCTTCGCGGGCAGAGCCCGCTCCCACAGGGTTCGGCTTGGACATGGAGTGGGGTCCACTTCCACAAGGGCAGGCCTGGACATAGGTTGCACCTGGCATGAATCCATGCAGGAACCGGTGATTGTGGGAGCGGGCTCTGCCCGCGAAGGCGTCCGGATGGGCGATGCACAGTTTGGAAGATGTGGTGCTTGGGAGTACGTCTTCGCGGGCAGAGCCCGCTCCCACAGGGTCAGGCTTGGACATGGAGTGGGGTCCACTTCCACAAGGGCAGGCCTGGACATAGGTTGCACCTGGCATGAATCCATGCAGGAACCGGTGATTGTGGGAGCGGGCTCTGCCCGCGAAGGCGTCCGGATGGGCGATGCACAGTTTGGAAGATGTGGTGCTTGGGAGTACGTCTTCGCGGGCAGAGCCCGCTCCCACAGGGTTAGGCTTGGACATAGAGTGGGGTCCACTCCCACAGGGGCAGGCCTGGACATAGGTTGCACCTGGCATGAATCCATGCAGGAACCGGTGATTGTGGGGGCGGGCTCTGCCGGCGAAGGCGTCCGGATGGGCGATGCACAGTTTGGAAGATGTGGTGCTTGGGAGGTCGTCTTCGCGGGCAGAGCCCGCTCCCACAGGGTTAGGCTTGGACATGGAGTGGGGTCCACTCCCACAAGGGCAGGCCTGGACATAGGTTGCACCTGGCATGAATCCATGCAGGAACCGGTGATTGTGGGAGCGGGCTCTGCCCGCGAAGGCGTCCGGATGGGCGGTGCACAGTTTGGAAGATGTGGTGATTGGGAGGGCGTCTTCGCGGGCAGAGCCCGCTCCCACAGGGTCAGGCTTGGACATGGAGTGGGGTCCACTCCCACAAGGGCAGGCCTGGACATAGAGCGGGGTCCACTCTCACAAGGTCAGGCCTGGACATAGAGTGGGCTCCTCCCACAGGGAGGGGCTCACGCTTGGGGGGCGGGGTTGGCGGGTTCAGACCTGCAGGACGTCATCCGCGCGGCCGCCGGCTTCCTGGACGACGACGTGGATGAAGTGCAGCTTGGCGATCACGGCCGGTGGCAGCACGAAAGGGTAGAAATCGGGCTGACCCATGGCGCGTGACAGTTCGTTGAGCATGCCGGCCAGTTCGATCCAGGCGTTGACGAACGCGAGGAATGCCGGGCCGCTGGTGTGGTCCGGGTCGTACAGGGTCGTCAGAGGGAACGGGGTGTAGTCGAGGTCCATTTCCTTGGCGCTCATGCCGAAGCCCAATGCCGTGTCGACGGCGTCCATCATGTGCAGGTAATGCGCCCAGGTTTCGGCCCAGTCTTCCCATGGATGCATGGTGGCGTAGGCGCTGACGAAGTTCTGCTGCCAGTCGGCCGGGGCACCCTGGTCATAGTGACGCTGCAGTGCATCGGCGTAGCTTTGGCTTTCATCGCCGAATAGACGGCGGTAGTCGGCGACCCAATGGGTATCGGCGATCAGACGATCCCAGTAGTAGTGCCCTACTTCGTGTCGGAAGTGTCCGAGCAGCGTGCGGTACGGTTCGCGCATCTGCACGCGGACCTTTTCCCGATGGGCATCGTCCGCTTCCTTGATATCCAAGGTCACCAGGCCATTGGCGTGACCGGTGGTGGGCGCGTTGCCGTTCATGTCGGTGCCGATGAAGTCGAACGCCAGGCCGGTGTCTTCGTCCTCCGTCTTGGCGATCACCGGCAGGCCGAGGTTGATCAGTTGAGCGATCAGACGGCGCTTGGCGGTTTCGACCTTGCGCCAGTGTTCGGGGTTTTCAGGGACACTGAGGTCGGGGATGGTGCGGTTCAGGCTGCACGCGGTGCACAGGGCGGCGGCGCCCTTCTCTGCCGGCACCAGCCAATTGCAGGCTGCCGGGGTGTCGAGGTTGGCGCAGCGGCGGAAGAGTCCGGCGTCCGGCGCGGCGTGCAGGCGCCAGGTGCCCGCTTCGGGGCCGGCGTCGAGTGTAGATAGCACGTTCTTTTCCGGCCAGAAACCGAGCAGTCCGTGGCAGGCCAGGCATTGGCTGTTGCGGAAGAAGATCGACTGCCCGCAGGTGCATTCCCAGACCTTGCTGTGGCGGTTGTCCGGCTGGGGGACCGGGGGGGTTATTCGGGGCGGGGTTGTTCGAAAAAACGAGACATGGCGATCTCCAGTGGCCTGCCATGACTAGAGCTTGCGGCTGCGAGAAAGGTTTCATCTGCGATGTGGGTGAAACGCGAAATGCGGATGAGAGGTTGAAATACGCCCCTGTAGCAGCGGCGCGAGCCGCGTCCGGTTGCACCACGTTTATCCTGATGCACCGCGTGCGCCGCCGACGCGGCTTGCGCCGCTGCTACAGGGGCCGTGGGGGGCTGTTGACGTGGTGCAAGCCGCGTCCGGTTGTACTGCGTTTATCCTGATGCACCGCGTGCGCCGCCGACGCGGCTTGCGCCGCTGCTACAGGGGCCGTGAGGGGCTGTTGACGTGGTGCAAGCCGCGTCCGGTTGTACTGCGTTTATCCTGATGCACCGCGTGCGCTGCCGACGCGGCTTGCACCGCTGCTACAGGGGCCGTGCGGGGCTGTTGACGTGGTGCGAACCGCGTCCGGTTGTACTGCGTTTATCCTGATGCACCGCGTGCGCCGCCGACGCGGCTCGCGCCGCTGCTACAGGGGGCGTGTTGTTCATTTGTGGGGGATTGAAGAAGCGGTGGGTTTTGCGTTGATTACTTGGCTCACATCGTAGGTGGGCCGACTTCGACAGGGATGTGTCATGATGTTACATATTTTGGGTGAAGGTCAGGCGCGCTGGGGTGGCAGCGCGCTATCTTGTCATGATGTTACATCTTGATCAGGAAGTTCAGGAATTGCTCTTCGTCGAGGATCTCGATGCCCAGTTCGTTGGCCTTGGCCAACTTGGAGCCGGCGCCGGGGCCGGCGACGACGGTGTGGGTTTTGGCCGAAACCGAGCCTGAAACCTTGGCGCCGAGGGCTTCGAGTTTCTGCTTGGCTTCGTCGCGGCTCATCTGTTCGAGCGAGCCGGTCAGCACCCAGGTCTGCCCTGTCAGCGGCAGGCCTTCGACGACTTTCCTTTCACTGGCCCAATGCATACCGAATGCCTGCAGCTGCGCTTCTACCGCCCTCGCCGTCTCGGCGTTGTGCGGTTCCTTGAAGTACTCGCGCACCGCCTCCGCCTGCCGAGCATTGAGCGCCTGGCGCAGGTCGATGCCGTCGGCAGCGATGATCTTGTCCAGGCTGCCCAGCTTGGCCACCAGTTTTTCGGCGCCGGTTGGCCCCACCGAGTTGATGTCCAGCTTCGCGATCATCCCGGCCAGCGTGGTACTGGCGGCGTACTCAGGGTGCACCTCGCCCTCCTCCTGCAACTGCAAGCCGCGCTCGAGCAGTTGCTGAATCACGCTGCGGTTGTGCGGGTCTTCGAAAAAGCTGTGGATTTCAAAGGCGACTTCCAGGCCGATGTCTGGCAAGTATGTCAACACCTGGGGCAGCGCTTCGCTGACGCGCTGCAGCGACCCCAGGGAGCGTGCCAGCACTTTGGCCGTCTCCTCGCCCACGTCCGGGATGCCAAGGGCATAGATGAACCGCGCCAGGGTCGGCCGTTTGCTATTTTCGATGGCCGTGAGGAGATTGTTGCTGGATACCTCGGCGAAACCTCCCAGCTTGACCACGTCGTCGAACTGCAGGGTGTAGAGATCGGCCGGTGAGCTGACCAGGCCTTCGTCGACCAGTTGCTCGACGCTTTTTTCACCCAGACCGTCGATGTCCATGGCGCGCCGCGAGACGAAATGGATGATCGCCTGCTTGAGTTGCGCGCCACAGGCCAGCCGCCCGACGCAGCGATAGACCGCGCCTTCGCTGACGGTCTGCTTGCCCTTGCTGCGCTTGATCAGCTGGGTGCGCTCGACGTGTGACCCGCACACCGGGCAGGTTTCCGGGACGTGCACTGGACGTGCGTCTTGCGGACGACGCTCGGTCACCACCTGCATGACTTGGGGAATCACGTCCCCCGCGCGGCGGATGATCACGGTGTCGCCGATCATCAGGCCCAGGCGTGCGACCTCATCCATGTTGTGCAGGGTGGCATTGGCCACCGTCACGCCGGCCACCTTGACCGGCTTGAGCCGTGCTACGGGTGTGACCGCGCCGGTGCGGCCGACCTGGAATTCCACGTCGAGCAGTTCGGTGAGTTCTTCCATCGCCGGAAACTTGTGGGCAATGGCCCAACGCGGCTCGCGGGCGCGGAAACCCAGCTCGCGCTGCGCCGCCAGGCTGTTGACCTTGAACACCACACCGTCGATTTCGTACGGCAGCTGGGTCCGCCGTGCGCCGATGTCGTGGTAGTACTCCAGGCACTGCTCGATGTTCTCGGCGACCTTGAGTTCGCGACTGATCGGCATGCCCCACTGCTTGAGCTGTTCGAGATTGCCGGTGTGGGTGGTGGCGATGTCCTGGGTGACCTGGCCGATGCCGTAGCAGCAGAACTCCAGGGGGCGGCTGGCAGTGATTTTCGAATCCAGCTGGCGCAGGCTGCCGGCTGCGGCGTTGCGCGGGTTGGCGAAGGTCTTGCCGCCGACTTCCATCTGACTGGCGTTGAGCCGTTCGAACCCGGCCTTGGACATGAACACCTCGCCGCGCACTTCCAGCACCGGCGGCCAGCCGCTGCCGTGCAGCTTGAGCGGGACGTTGCGGATGGTGCGAACGTTGACGCTGATGTCTTCGCCGGTGGTGCCATCGCCGCGGGTCGCGCCGCGGACCAGCGCGCCGTCCTGGTAAAGCAGCGACACGGCCAGGCCGTCGAGCTTGGGTTCGCAGCTGTAGTGAATCGCCGCACCGCTGCCGAACAGGTCACCAGTGGGCAAGTCGAGGCCTTCGGTGACACGGCGGTCGAACTCGCGCAGGTCGACTTCTTCGAAGGCGTTGCCGAGGCTGAGCATCGGGATTTCGTGGCGAACCTGGGTGAACGCGGTCAGGGCCGCATTGCCGACGCGTTGGGTGGGCGAGTCGGGGGTGATCAGGTTCGGGTGGTCGGCTTCAAGGGCCTTGAGTTCGCGGAACAGACGGTCGTATTCGGCATCGGGGATGCTGGGTTCGTCGAGCACGTGGTAGCGGTAGTTGTGCTGGTCGAGTTCGGCACGCAGTTCGAGGATACGGTTGGCGTCGTTCATGATCGGTTCTCGCTTGAAGCAAAAGAGCAGCCTTGGCTGCTCTTGGGTTGAATCTGGGGGGTTGGCGGTGGGGCTTTCGCGGGCAGAGGGCTCGCCGCCCGCCCCGCTCCCACAGATGGGAACGCGATGTCTGTGGGAGCGCTGCGGTTTATGGCCTAGCGCTTGTGGGTCAAGGCGCGGCGTTCGAATTCGACGATGCGCTGGCGATAATGCTCGATGGTCTGCGCGGTCAGCACGCTGCGCTGGTCATCCTTGAGCTCGCCGTCCAGTTCGTGGGCCAGCTTGCGGGCTGCGGCCACCATCACGTCGAAGGCCTGCTTGGGATGACGCGGGCCGGGCAGGCCGAGGAAGAAGCTCACCGCACGGGTGCTGAAGTGGTCGATGTCGTCCAGATCGAAAATACCCGGCTTCACCGCGTTGGCCATGGAAAACAGGATCTCGCCATTACCGGCCATGCTTTCGTGACGATGGAAGATGTCCATCTCGCCGAAACGCAGACCGCTCTCCAGAATGTTCTGCAGCAGCGCCGGGCCACGGAAGCCGCTTTCGCTGCGGGAAATGACGCTGATGACCAGGACTTCTTCGACCGGCGGCAGATCCTTCTCCACAGCCGGAGCACCGGTGCTGGAGAAGCCTTTGGCATCGCTGGCAAAGTCTTCGTTGCTGTCACGCGCGGCTTTCATCGGCGGCTGCGGCTTAACCGGCTTGGGCTCGCGTGGGGGTTTGGGTGGACGCGGCTCGCGAGGCTCCTTGATTTCGTCCGGCTCCACGGCCAGGTTCAAGTCGGCATGATCAGCCACGGGCTCGCGCTTGGCGCGCTTGCTGCCGCCGTCGCGTTGGGCGCTCATGGACGGCAGGTCGTGCTCGTCCAGTTGCGGCTCCTTGTGATCGTCCAGCACCCGGGGCGGACCCAGCACTTCGGCGCCGGTGTCTTCGTCGGGCAGGTTGGAAAGGTTGCGATCCAGACGAAACTTAAGTTTGCCCTTGCCACCGCGCATCCGGCGCCAGCCATCGAAAAGAATACCGGCAATGACAATGATGCCGATGAGGATCAGCCACTCGCGCAGACCGATTTCCATGTAATCCCGTGCCTCTAATAAAAATGCTGAAAAATAAAGGGCTTGAACCCTCTTTAAGACGTGGCGCCAACTCTATGTTCTGACAGGCGTTTTCTCCACGCGTAAATACGATGCGGTAAAACTAGCACGACCAGAAACAACTTTACACCGTCTGTCGCACATGGCTCGATTTTAACGTCGGTTTGAGGGTTTTTCAGGCCTCGACCATGGCCAGGGCCTCCTCTACATCCACCGCCACCAGACGCGAACAGCCCGGTTCATGCATGGTCACCCCCATCAATTGATCGGCCATTTCCATGGCGATCTTGTTGTGGGTGATATAGATGAATTGCACCGTCTGCGACATCTCTTTCACCAACCGCGCGTAACGACCGACGTTGGCGTCGTCCAACGGTGCATCGACTTCGTCGAGCATGCAGAACGGTGCCGGATTCAATTTGAAGATGGCGAAAACCAGGGCCAGTGCGGTCAGGGCTTTCTCTCCACCGGAGAGCAAATGAATGGTGCTGTTCTTCTTGCCGGGCGGACGCGCCATGATCGTTACCCCTGTATCGAGTAAATCTTCGCCCGTCAGTTCCAGATAAGCACTGCCGCCACCGAAAACTTTTGGAAAAAGAGCCTGCAAACCGGCATTGATCTGGTCGAAAGTGTCCTTGAAACGGCTGCGGGTTTCCTTGTCGATCTTGCGGATGACGTTTTCCAGAGTGTCCAGCGCTTCGGCCAGGTCGGCATCCTGGGCGTCGAGGTAGCGTTTGCGCTCGGATTGCTGCTGGTACTCGTCGATAGCGGCCAGGTTGATCGCGCCCAAGCGCTGAATGCGGCCATCGATGCGCTGCAGTTCTTCCTCGGCTTCCTGTTCGCTGGTCAGCACGTCGAGGGTGGCGAGCACGCCGTGCAGGTCGTAGCCGTCGGCGTGCAGTTGTTCCTGCAGGGTCTTGCGGCGCACGCTCAGCCCTTGCCATTCCAGGCGGTGCTGCTCCAGCTGGCCGCGCAACAGCTGGCTCTGCTGCTCGGCCTGGGTACGGCGTTTTTCAACCTCGCGCAGGTCACGATCGGCGTCGTCCAGGGCCAGTCGCGCGTGGCGCATTTCGTCGTCCACGGCCATGCGTTGTTCGAGCAAACCTTCCAGGCTCAGGCGCAGCTCTTCGAGGGGCGCTTCGCCCTCCTCCAGGCCCAGAGTCAGTTGCTCACGCTTTTCCGTCAGGCGTTCGGCCTGCAGTTGCAGGCGCTCCAGTGCCTGGCGCGTGGAATCGTGCTGGGCGCGCAGCGAGCCCAGGCGGACCGCCAACTGGTGAGCCCGATCCTTGTGCTGACGCGCGTCCTGGCGAATGCGCTCCAGGCCCTCGCGCAGCTCGTCGCGCTGCGCCATCAGTTGCTCACGGTGTTCGGTGTCGCTGGCCATGGCGTCGAGCGCGCCCTGCAACTGCAGGCGCGATTCGCCGACCTGCTCATGCTCCAACGCGCGCTGCTCGGACAGCTCGCTCAACTCTTCGTCGAGCCGGCGGCGGCGCAGCGACAATTGCTCGGCCTTGGCCCGGCTGGCCGAGAGCTTGGCCTTGAGCTCGCCCTGCTGGCGGTTTTCATCCTGGATGCGGCGACGCAACTGCTCTCGCAGTTGTTCTTCGGCTTGCTGCTGCTCGCGGCAGGTGAGCAATTGTTCCTGCCAATGCGCCAGGGTCGCCTCGTGGGTCTGCACGTCTGCCTGAAGGGCTTGCAGCTCCTGGCCCCGGGCCAGGACGCCGCGACTGGCGTCGTTGCCACGGCTGACCCGCAGGAAATGCCGTCCCAGCCAGTAGCCGTCCTGGCTGACCAGGCTCTCGCCTTCGGCCAACTGGCTGCGCAAGGCCAGCGCAGTGTCGAGGTCAGCGACGCCGCGCACCCCGGCCAGCCAAGGGCTGAGGTCGACGTCGCTGTGGACCTTGTGCAGCAGGCTGTCTGCCGAGGCTGGAGCGCCCTTGGCAGGGCTGACCAGACGCAGCTCGCCCTGGCCGAAGCCGGCCAGGTCCAGCCCCGCCAGATCATCGACCAGCACCGCTTGCAGGTCGGCGCCCAGAACGGTTTCCACGGCCAGCTCCCAGCCTGCATCGACCCGCAGGCCTTCGGCCAGACGCGGATGTTGGGCAAGGCCCTGATGGTCCAGCCACTGCGCGGTTCCCGTGCCCGGGTCCAGCGCGGCCTGCTGCAGCGCTTCCAGGGAGGCCAGGCGGCCGTTGAGTCGCTGCAACTCGCCCTGAGCCTGCTGTTGGGCCTGGGTAGCCTCTTGCAGTTGCTGACGGGTGGTTTCCAACTGCTCGGCCTGCTGGTGTTCGTGCGCGGTCCACTCTTCGATGAGCATTTCGCTGCTGGCCAGTTGTTCGTCCAGCTCGAGGATGGCGGCATCCTCAGGATCGGCTGCCAACAGCTCACGTTCCTCGCTGTGGCGCCGCTGCCGCTCGGCCAGGCGCTGCATCGACAATTCCAGCTGGGCAATCCGCGCCTGCTGGACTTCGGCCTGGCGCCGCGGCTCGGCGGAGCGTGTGTTGAACCGATCCCACTGTTCCTGCCAGCCGTGCATGCGGGTCTCCGCTTCTTCCAGGGCTGCGGCGGCCTCCTCGGCGGCTTCAGTACTGATGGCCTGTTCAGGCTCGAGCATTTCCAGCTCCTCGCCCAAGGTCGCCAGCAGTGTGCGGTCGTGGCCCAGGTGCGATTCGGTTTCCAGGCGCGCGCGCTCGGCTTCCTTGAAGTCGTCCTGCAATTGGCGCAGACGCTGCTGGCCGTGCTGGATGTTCTGCTCGACCCGGGCGATGTCGCCGCCTACCGAATAGAAGCGTCCTTGCACCGTATTGAACCGCTCGGACAGCTCGTGATGACCGTCGCGCAGGCGCTCGATGCTGGCATCGGCGTTGCGCTGTTCGGCAACCAGGGCCTCGAAGGCCACTTCCTGATCGGCGATGACCGCTTCGCGCTGGCCGACCTGCTCGTTCAGGGTCTGCCAGCGCAAGGCCGACAGCTGCGCCTTGAGCTGGCGCTCTTCGGACTTGTATTGCTGATATTTTTCCGCGGCCTGGGCCTGGCGGTGCAGGCGTTCGAGCTGGCGTTCCAGCTCCTCGCGCAGGTCGGTCAGGCGCGCCAGGTTCTCGTGGGTACGACGGATGCGGCTCTCGGTTTCACGACGGCGCTCCTTGTACTTGGAGATGCCCGCCGCTTCTTCGATGAAATTGCGCAGGTCTTCGGGCTTGGCCTCGATGAGCTTGGAGATCATGCCCTGCTCGATGATCGAGTAGCTGCGCGGGCCCAGGCCGGTGCCGAGGAAGATGTCGGTGATGTCGCGCCGACGGCACTTGGTGCCGTTCAGGTAATAGGTGTTCTGGCTCTCGCGGGTGACCTTGCGGCGGATCGAGATTTCCGCGTAGGCGGCGTACTCGCCGACCAGGGTGCTGTCACTGTTGTCGAACACCAGTTCGATGCTGGCCTGGCTGACCGGCTTGCGGCTGGTGGAGCCGTTGAAGATGACGTCGGTCATCGACTCGCCGCGCAGGTTCTTCGCCGAGCTTTCGCCCATGACCCAGCGCACCGCATCGATGATGTTGGACTTGCCGCAGCCATTGGGCCCGACCACGGCGGCCATGTTGCTGGGGAAATTGACCGTGGTGGGGTCGACGAACGACTTGAACCCGGCCAGACGAATGCACTTGAGGCGCATGCTCAGCGGACCGCCAAGGCGCTGAGCACCAGTTCGCAGCTGCGTTGGCAGTATTCGCCCAGCACCTTGCGGATGAGCGGCAGGTCGCGGGCGGACACCGCTTCCAGCAAGCGCCCGAACAAGGCCAGGTATTCGCTCATCGACGCCTTGCGTTGTTCCAGCGCCAGGTAATAGGTGCGGTTCATGGCCGGTTGCAGGTTCTCGACGGTTTCTTGCAGGTACGGGTTGTTGGCGAAGGGATAGGCGGCGCGCATGACGTTGAAGCTGTCCTCGACGAAGGCGTTGATGTCCTGGCGTTCGAAGCTGGTGTGCAGCCGCCGCTGGATGACCAGAAACGGCGCCAGGTCGGCTTCGCTCTGCCAGCGCTGGGCCACGGCCTCGCCGAGCATGATGTACATCTCGCCCATCAGGGCGCACAGGCTGCGCACCTTGTGCTCGCTGAGTTCACTGACCTGGGCGCCGCGCCGCGGCAGTATGTCGACCAGATGACGCCGTTCCAGAATCAGCAGGGCCTCGCGCACCGAGCCACGGCTGACGTTCAGCGCCTGGGTGACCTTGAGTTCCTGGATGCGCTCGGCCGGCTTGAGCTCACCGCTGATGATGCGCTCGGCCAGATGATGGGCAATTTGCTCGGCGAGGCTGTCCGGCGCCTTGAACGTCATGGTTTTCCTTCGACAATCGGGAATCGGTGATCGGCTGTCTGTGATCGCAGCATGGCGCGCAGTGTACCCCAATTGCCGGGCAAAGGCGGCAGGTTGGCACGGATGTGGCTTGGCAAAAGGCATGACTGCCGGGGTGCAGGAAACGGGCTCGCTCAACTTCTTGACCCGCAGGTCAACTAATCGTTGACCGCTCCCCGGCCGCCGCATAGATTCTGCTTGAGGCAGACCCAAGAATCAGGTGTCGTGAGGCCATCCGTGATCCAGTTCCTTTTGAATCAAACGCTGCACACCGAGCATGCCCTGGACCCGAATCTGACCGTGCTCGAGTACCTGCGCACCGATTTGGCGCGTCCGGGCACCAAAGAGGGCTGTGCCAGCGGCGATTGCGGTGCCTGCACCGTGGTGATCGGCGAGCTGGTCGAAGACCAGGGTCAATCACACATTCGTTATCGCAGCAGCAACGCCTGCCTGACGTTCGTTTCCAGCCTGCACGGCAAGCAATTGCTCAGCGTCGAGGACCTCAAGCATCAGGGTCGCCTGCACAGCGTGCAGCAGGCCATGGTCGACTGCCACGGCTCGCAGTGCGGGTTTTGCACCCCAGGCTTCGTCATGTCGCTGTTCGCTTTGCAGAAGAACCAGCCGCAAGCCAACCGCGAGCAAGCCTGCGAGGCGCTGTCCGGCAACCTCTGCCGCTGCACCGGCTACCGCCCGATTCTCGACGCCGCAGCCCAGGCCTGCGGCGGACCTGCCTTGCCCGATCAGTTCGACCGCCAGCAGGCGCAGACCGTCGCCCGGCTGAAAACCATCGCGCCGGCGCAGACCGACGAGCTCAACGGTGGCAACAACCGCTGCCTGGTGCCCTTGACCGTGGCCGATCTGGCCGAGCTGTACAGCGAGCAGCCCGAGGCGCGACTGCTGGCCGGCGGCACCGATCTGGCATTGGAGGTGACCCAGGCGCATCGGGTCCTGCCGGTGATGATCTACGTGGGCCATGTGGCCGAGATGAAGCGTATCGAGACCTTCGACGACCGCCTGGAGATCGGCGCGGCCACGCCGCTGACCGATTGCTATCAGGCCTTGACGAACGAGTACGCGGATTTCGGCCATCTGTTGCACCGTTTCGCCTCGTTGCAGATTCGCAACCAGGCCACCCTGGGCGGCAACATCGGCAACGCCTCGCCGATCGGCGACAGCCCGCCCCTGCTCCTGGCTCTTGGCGCGCAACTGGTCCTGCGCAAGGGCGCGCGCAGCCGTACCTTGCCCTTGCAGGACTACTTCATCGACTACCGGGCCACCGCCCGCGAAGACGGCGAGTTCATCGAAAAGGTCATCGTGCCCCGCGCCGACGCTCGCCGCGTGTTTCGCGCCTACAAGGTCTCCAAACGGCTGGACGATGACATTTCCGCGGTCTGCGCCGCGTTCGACCTGCTGATCGAAGACGGCCGCGTTCATGATGTGCGCATCGCCTACGGCGGGATGGCGGCCATTCCCAAGCGCGCCGCTGCTTGCGAGGCCGCGTTGCTCGGCAGACCATGGACACAGGCGAACGTGGAGGCCGCCTGCGCCGCCCTGGCCGATGACTTCACACCGCTGTCGGATTTTCGCGCGAGCAAGCAGTACCGCTTGCTGACCGCACAAAACCTGCTGCGCAAGTGCTTCATCGAATTGCAGTCGCCCCACCTCCAAACGAGGGTGATCGCCCATGTCTGAACATCAAGCGCCCGACAGCCAGGCACGTATGGCTGAACTGTTCGCCCAGGGCCTGACCACCGGCGTTGGCCGGGGCATCAAGCACGACAGCGCCGACAAGCACGTCACCGGTGAGGCGGTGTACATCGACGACCGCCTGGAATTTCCCAATCAGCTGCACGTGTATGCCCGTCTTTCCGACCGGGCCCATGCGCGCATCTTGCGCATCGACACGTCGGCCTGCTACGACATCCCTGGTGTGCGCCTGGCGATCACCCACGATGACATTCCGGGCCTCAAGGACATCGGTCCGCTGCTGCCGGGCGACCCGCTGCTGGCGATCGACAAGGTCGAGTTCGTCGGCCAGCCGGTGCTGGCCGTGGCAGCCCGCGACTTGGACAGCGCCCGCCGCGCGGCGATGGCCGCCGTGATCGAATACGAGGACCTGCCGCCGGTGCTGGACGTGGTCCAGGCGCTGCGCCAGCAGCATTTCGTGCTCGACAGCCACACCCACCAGCGCGGTGACTCGGCAGCGGCACTGGCCAGCGCACCGCATCGCCTGCAGGGCAGCCTGCACATCGGCGGTCAGGAGCATTTCTACCTGGAAACCCAGATCAGCTCGGTGATGCCCACCGAGGACGGCGGGATGATCGTCTACTGCTCGACGCAGAATCCGACTGAAGTGCAGAAACTGGTGGCCGAGGTGCTGAACGTGCCCATGAGCCAGGTGGTGGTGGACATGCGGCGCATGGGCGGCGGTTTCGGCGGCAAGGAAACCCAGGCCGCCAGCCCGGCCTGCCTGTGCGCGGTGGTGGCGCACCTGACCGGGCAGCCGACCAAGATCCGCCTGCCGCGGGTCGAAGACATGCTCATGACCGGCAAGCGCCACCCCTTCTATATCGAGTACGACGTGGGCTTCGACGACAATGGGCGGCTGCAGGGGATCGATCTGGACCTGGCCGGCAACTGCGGCTATTCGCCCGATCTGTCGGCGTCGATCGTCGACCGGGCGATGTTCCATGCCGACAACGCCTATTACCTGGGCGATGCCACCATCAATGGCCACCGCTGCAAGACCCACACCGCGTCCAACACCGCCTACCGCGGCTTTGGCGGCCCCCAGGGCATGGTGGCCATCGAGGAAGTGATGGACCGCATTGCGCGCCACCTGGCCCTCGACCCGCTGGCGGTGCGCAAGGCCAACTACTACGGCAAGACCGAGCGCAATGTCACCCATTACTACCAGACGGTGGAGCACAACCTGCTCGAAGAGATCACCGCCGAGCTCGAAGCCAGCTGCGACTACGAACAGCGCCGCGAGGAGATCCGGGTGTTCAACGCCGACAGCCCGGTGTTGAAGAAGGGCCTGGCGCTGACCCCGGTCAAGTTCGGTATCTCGTTCACGGCCAGCTTTCTCAACCAGGCCGGCGCGCTGATCCATATCTACACCGACGGCAGCATTCACCTGAACCACGGCGGCACCGAGATGGGCCAGGGCCTGAACGTCAAGGTCGCGCAGGTGGTGGCCGAAGTGTTCCAGGTTGACATCGCGCGTATCCAGATCACCGCCACCAACACCGACAAGGTGCCCAACACCTCGCCCACTGCGGCGTCCAGCGGTGCCGACCTGAACGGCAAGGCGGCGCAGAACGCGGCGCTGATTCTCAAGCAGCGGCTGGTCGAGTTCGCCGCGCGGCACTACCGGGTCAGTGACGAAGACGTGGAGTTCAGCAACGGCCACGTGCGCGTGCGCGACCAGTTGCTGACGTTCCAGAGCCTGGTGCAGCAGGCGTGGATGGGCCAGGTGTCGCTGTCCAGCACGGGCTACTACAAGACGCCGAAGATTCATTACGACCGCAGCCTGGCCCGTGGCCGGCCGTTCTACTATTTCGCCTATGGCGCGGCCTGCTGCGAAGTGCTGATCGACACCCTGACCGGCGAGTACAAGCTGCTGCGCACCGACATCCTCCACGACGTTGGCGCCTCGCTGAACCCGGCCATCGACCTGGGTCAGGTGGAAGGCGGTTTCCTCCAGGGCGTGGGCTGGCTGACCTGCGAGGAGCTGGTGTGGAGCGATCAGGGCAAGCTGCTGACCAGCGGCCCGGCGTCGTACAAGATTCCGGCGGTGGCCGACATGCCCCAGGACCTGCGCGTGCGGTTGGTGGAAAACCGCAAGAACCCGGAAGACACCGTGTTTCATTCCAAAGCCGTGGGCGAACCGCCGTTCATGCTGGGTATCGCTGCCTGGTGCGCGATCAAGGATGCCGTGGCCAGCCTGGGTGACTACCGGCTGCAACCCAGCATCGATGCCCCGGCCACGCCGGAACGGGTGCTGTGGGGCTGCGAGCAGATGCGCCAGACGGCGTCGGGGAGCGTGTCTCATGACTGACTGGATCGGTGCCCTGGCCGAACACCAGGCCCGTGGCGAAGCCTGCATGCTGGTGACCATCATCGAAGAGAAAGGCTCCACGCCGCGCAATGCCGGGGCGAAGATGGTGGTCAGCGCCACGGCGCTGTTCGACACCATTGGCGGCGGTCACCTGGAATACAAGGCGCTGCACATCGCCCGCGAGATGCTCGCCGAGAACACCCGCGCCACACGCCTGGAGCGTTTCAGTCTGGGCGCCAGCCTGGGGCAATGCTGCGGCGGTGCCACGGTGCTGCTGTTCGAGCCGGTGGCGCAAACGCAGGCGCAGGTAGTGGTGTTCGGTGCCGGCCATGTCGGCCGTGCGCTGGTGCCGCTGCTGGCGAGCCTGCCATGCCGGGTGCGCTGGGTCGACTCGCGCCCCGAGGAGTTTCCGGCCAGCCTGCCCGACGGTGTCTGCCAGGTGATCACCGACGAGCCGGTGGACGAAGTCGCGAGCCTGCCGGTGGGCAGCTACTGCATCGTCATGACCCACGATCACTCGCTGGATCTGGAACTGACCCGAGCCATCCTCGAGCGCAACGACTTCACCTGGTTCGGCCTGATCGGCTCCGCCACCAAGCGCGCGCGATTCGAGCACCGCCTGCGCGAGCGCGGCATCGCGCCCTCAGCGGTGCAGCGCATGCGCTGCCCCATGGGTCTGGCGGCGGTGAAGGGCAAGCTGCCCATGGAAATCGCCGTTTCCATCGCCGCCGAGATCATCGCCACCTACAATGCACACTTTGGCGCCCGCGCCGAGCCGGGGACAGCCAGCTCGCCGGGGGTCGCCCAACTGCTGCCGCGCTCGCGCCGCAGCCCCGTTCCCTTGAGAGATGCACCATGAGCCTTACCCGCAAAGCCTATCGCGCCGCGATCCTGCACAGCCTCGACGACCCTGCCCTGGTCGGTGTCCAGGCCTCCTACGAATACTTCGCCGATGGCGTGCTGGTGGTCGAGGACGGGCGGATCAGTGCGTTGGGCGCCGCCAGCGAGGTGCTGCCGACGTTGGCAGACAACGTCGAGGTGACCCATTACCCCGATGCCTTGATCACCCCCGGCTTCATCGACACCCACATCCACTTCCCCCAGACCGGCATGGTTGGCTCCTATGGCGAGCAACTGCTGGACTGGCTGAACGAGTACACCTTCCCCTGTGAAGGCCAGTTCGCCGACAAGGCACATGCCGATGGTGTCGCCCAGATCTTCCTCAAGGAACTGCTGCGCAATGGCACCACCACCGCGCTGGTGTTCGGCAGCGTTCACCCCGAATCGGTCGACGCCCTGTTCGAGGCCGCCCAGGCCCTGGACCTGCGCCTGATCGCCGGCAAGGTGATGATGGACCGCAATGCGCCGGACTATCTCACCGATACCGCCCAGAGCAGCTACGTCCAGAGCAAGGCGCTGATCGAGCGCTGGCACGGCAAGGGCCGCCTGCACTACGCGGTGACGCCGCGCTTCGCGCCGACCAGCAGCGAGGCCCAGCTGACCCTGGCCGGGCAACTGCTGCGCGAGTACCCGGACGTCTACCTGCAGACCCACCTGAGCGAGAACCTCCAGGAAATCGAATGGGTCAAGGCGCTGTTCCCCGAACGCAGCAACTACCTGGACGTGTACGACCACTACCAGCTGCTCGGCGAGCGCTCGGTGCTGGCCCACGGTGTGCACCTGTGCGACGCGGAGTGCGCGCGCCTGGCCGAAACCGGCTCGGCCATCGCCTTCTGCCCCACCTCCAACCTGTTCCTGGGCAGCGGCCTGTTCAACCTGCCCCAGGCCGAGCGCTTCAACGTCAACGTCGGCCTGGGCACCGACGTCGGCGCTGGCACCAGTTTCTCGCTGTTGCATACCCTGAACGAGGCCTACAAGGTCATGCAGTTGCAGGGTGAGAAGCTCAACCCGTTCAAGTCGCTGTACCTGGCGACCCTGGGCGGCGCCCGCGCGCTGCGCCTGGAGGACCGCGTCGGCACGCTGCAGCCGGGCACCGATGCCGACTTCGTGGTGCTCGACTACCATGCCACGCCGTTGCTCAGCTACCGCATCGCGCAAGCCAAGACCTTCGAAGAGGTGCTGTTCGTACTGATGACCCTGGGCGACGACCGCGCGGTCTTGCAGACCTACGCCGCTGGCCGTCGGGTGCACAGCCGCGACTGACCGCCGTACAGATTCGCATGGAACTTTTGCAGGAAAACCGCCCCTCAATCGGGTACCCTGCCCACTTTTTCAGAAAGGAGAATCATCATGGCTAAAGCCACTGCCCGCCACATCCTGGTTGCCGACGAAGCCAAGTGCAACGACCTCAAGGCCCAGATCGAAGGCGGCGCCGATTTCGCGGAAATCGCCAAGGCCAATTCCACCTGCCCATCCAGCCGCCAAGGCGGCGACCTGGGTTCGTTCGGTCCAGGCCAGATGGTCAAGGAATTCGACACCGTCGTGTTCAGCGCGCCGATCAACGTCGTGCAAGGCCCAGTGAAGACCCAGTTCGGTTACCACCTGCTGGAAGTCACCAGCCGTCAGGACTGATTCGTCCGCGGTCTGCGTTACACCCGAACGGCCCGTCTATCGCGGGCCGTTCTGCGTTTGCAATACCACCGGGCCATGATGTTAGGCTGCACCCTTCGCTTTTCGACCCAGGCAGACAATGCGCGCAGTTTTCCTCTCTTTCGTTCTTTGTGCCCTGTTCACCACGGCGGCCCACGCCCAGGCCGCAGCGCAGCATGCGCTGACCGTCTACGGCGAAGCACCGCGCTACCCCGCCGACTTCCAGCATTTCGACTACGTGAACCCCGACGCGCCCAAGGGCGGCAGCCTGCGCCGTTCGGCCATCGAGATCGGCCAGTACGACCATATCCTGCCGTACATCGACAAGGGCATCGGTGTCAGCCAGGTCGACGGCCTGCTCTACTCGCCCCTGGCCGTGCGCTCGCTGGACGAGCCCTACACCGTCTATGGATTGGTGGCCGAGCGCATGGAGCGCGGCGATGACGGCCTGTGGCTGCGTTTCTACCTCAACCCCAAGGCCGTGTTCGCCGACGGTCAGCCGATCACCGCCGAGGACGTGCGCTACACCTTCGAGCTGCTGATGCGTGAAGGCAGCCTGGGCTATCGGACTCAGTTCGCCAACGTCGCCGATGTGCAGGTCGAGGGTCCGCGACAGGTGCGCTTCAATTTCAAGAATGCCGAAAGCCGTACCCTCCCGCTGGACCTGGCCACCCTGCCGGTGCTGCCCGAGCATTGGTGGAAGACACGCGACTTCGCCAACGGCGGCGGTTTCGAGGCGCCCTTGGGCAGCGGGCCTTACTCGATCGAAAAGATCGACAACGGCCGCAGCATCACCTTCAAGCGCAATCCCGACTGGTGGGGCAAGGACCTGCCCGAAGCGCGCGGCATGTACAACTTCGACCATTTCAGCATCGAGTACTTCGGCGACACCGACGTCGCCCGCCAGGTGCTGCGTGGCGGTGGCTACGACTACAACCGCGAGTTTTCCGCCACGGCCTACACCATCGGCTACAACGGCCCGGCGCTCGACGACGGTCGCCTGCAGCGCGCGCACTTGGCCAAGCAAGGCCTGCAACCGGCCCAGGGCTTCGTGTTCAACCTCCAACGGCCGGTGCTCCAGGACCGACGCGTGCGCCAGGCGCTGGCCATGCTCTGGGATTTCGAATGGAGCAATCGGCAGATGATGCGCGGCATGTACATCCGCCAGCAGAGTTTCTTCTCCAACAGCCCGCTGGCCGCTCGGGAACTGCCAAGCGACGGCGAACTGAAAATTCTGGACAAACTGCGCGGCCAGGTGCCGGATGAAGTGTTCACCCAGGTGTTTCATGCCCCGGTCAGCGACGGTTCCGGGCTGATCCGCGACAAGCAGTTGCAGGCGCTACGGCTGCTCCAGCTGGCCGGTTGGCATGCCGACGGCGACCGTTTGGTGAATGCCGAAGGCAAACCGCTGAGCTTCACCTTCCTCAACACCCAGAACGGCCTGGAGCGCCTGCTGCTGCCGTGGAAGCGCAACCTGGCGCAGATCGGCATCACCATGGAGATCCGCCGCATCGATTCGTCGCAATACGTCAACCGGCTGATGGCCCGCGACTACGACATGATCATTACCGGCTATCCGGTGACCCCGACGCCGGGTATTGAACTGTACGGCTTTTTCGGTTCCAGCGTGGCCACCGACCCGGGTTCCAACAACCTGATGGTGCTCAAGGATCCGGCCGTGGACGCGCTGATCAACGGCCTGGGCGCGGCCAGCACGCAGACGCAGATGCGCGACTACGCCCACGCCCTGGACCGGGTGCTGCAGTGGAACTACTACTGGGTGCCCAATTACTACCCGCCGGGCACCTCGACGGTGTGGTGGAACCGCTTCGGCATGCCCGCCTCCCCGGCGCCCAATGACCCGGCGATCGAAACCTGGTGGGAGGTCAGCCCCACGGCGCTGACCACCGAACAGATGCGTGACCGCCTGACAGGGAAGACTCACTGATGCTGGGTTACACATTACGTCGCCTTTTGCTGATCGTGCCGACCCTGCTGGCGATTCTGCTAGTCAACTTCGTCATCGTCCAGGCTGCGCCGGGCGGCCCGGTGGAACAGGCCATCGCGCGCTTGCAGGGTGTGGGCGGCGGCAGCGTCACCGGCGGTGGCGGCGACACCTTGCAAGGCGGTTCGCGCGCCAGCCGTGGCCTGGACCCCAAGCTGATCAAGGACATCGAGCGCCAGTACGGTTTCGACAAACCGGCCCATGAACGCCTGTGGCTGATGATCAAGAGCTACGCGGTGCTGGATTTCGGCAACAGTTTCTTTCGTGGTGCCAAGGTCACCGACCTGATCCTGGACAAGATGCCGGTGACCCTCTCGCTGGGGTTCTGGGCGACGCTGATCACCTACCTGGTGTCGATTCCGCTGGGCATCCGCAAGGCGGTGCACCACGGCAGCCGCTTCGATGTGTGGAGCAGCAGCCTGATCATCATCGGCTACGCCATGCCGGCATTTCTGTTCGCCATGCTGCTGATCGTGGTGTTCGCCGGCGGCACCTCGTTGAACTGGTTTCCGGTGCGGGGGCTGGTCTCGGACAACTTCGCCGAGCTCAGCCTGCTGGGCAAGATCGCCGACTACTTCTGGCACCTGGTGCTGCCGGTGACCTCGCTGGTGATCGGCGGTTTCGCCACCCTGACCATCCTCACCAAGAACTCGTTTCTCAACGAGATCACCCGGCAGTACGTGGTGACGGCGCGGGCCAAGGGCCTGAGCGAGCGACGGGTGCTGTACGGCCATGTGTTTCGCAATGCCATGCTGTTGGTGGTGGCCGGCTTGCCCCAGGCGTTCATCAGCGTGTTCTTCGCCGGTTCGTTGCTGATCGAGGTGATTTTCTCCCTCGACGGCCTGGGCCGCCTGAGCTATGAAGCGGCAGTGTCGCGGGACTATCCGGTGGTGTTCGGCTCGCTGTTCATCTTTACCCTGCTGGGGCTGCTGATCAAACTGATCGGCGACCTGTGCTACACCCTGGTCGATCCACGCATCGACTTCAGCGCGAGGAATGCCTGATGCGTCTGTCGCCCCTGGCCCGTCGTCGCCTGGACCGCTTCAAGCAGAACCGCCGTGGCTGGTGGTCGCTGTGGCTGTTCCTGGCCCTGTTCGCCCTGACCCTGGGCGGCGAACTGGTCGCCAATGACAAGCCGCTGGTGCTCAAGTACGACGGCGAGTTGTACTTCCCGGTGTTCAAGCGCCACACCGAGCAGGAGTTCGGCGGGCAGTTGCCGTTCCAGGCCGACTACCGCAGTGACTACGTGCGCCAGTTGATCGCCTCGCGTGGCGGCTGGATGCTGTTTCCGCCGATCCCGTTCAGCGCCGACACGCCCAACTACGACCTGACCCAGCCCGCCCCGAGCCCACCGTCGACGACCAACTGGCTGGGGACCGACGATCAGTCCCGCGACGTGCTGGCGCGGGTGATCTTCGGTGCGCGGGTGTCGATTCTGTTTGCTCTGGCGCTGACCTTGATCAGCTCGCTGATCGGCATCGCTGCCGGAGCGTTGCAGGGCTACTACGGGGGTTGGGTGGATTTGTTCGGCCAGCGCCTGCTGGAGGTCTGGTCGGGGCTGCCGGTGCTTTACCTGCTGATCATTCTCTCCGGGTTCGTGGAGCCCAATTTCTGGTGGCTGCTGGGCATCATGGCGCTGTTTTCCTGGCTGGCGCTGGTGGACGTGGTGCGCGCCGAGTTCCTGCGCGGGCGGAATCTGGAATACGTGAAGGCCGCACGGGCGCTGGGTTTGTCGGACCGTAAGATCATCCTGCGGCACATCCTGCCCAATGCCATGAACGCGACCTTGAGCTTTCTGCCGTTCATTCTGACCGGGGCGATCTCGACCCTCACGGCGCTGGATTTCCTGGGCTTCGGCATGCCGGCCGGCAGTGCTTCGCTGGGCGAGTTGATCGCGCAGGGCAAGCAGAACCTGCAGGCGCCGTGGCTGGGCTTCACGGCGTTTTTCACGCTAGCGCTGATACTGTCGCTGCTGGTGTTCATTGGAGAGGGGCTGCGCGATGCGTTTGATCCGCGTGCTTGATGTGGGGTTTTGTGGTGGGTTTGGGGGCCTCTTCGCGGGCAGAGCCCGCTCCCACAAGGGCGTGGTGGGAGCTGAATCTGTGGGAGCGGGCTGTGCCCGCGAAGAGGCCCGTACCGTCACCCCAAAAGGCCACTGCCTATGACCGCTGAAAACCTCATCGAAATCCGCCACCTCACCGTGGCCTTCAATGGCCAAACAGTGGTCAAGGATGTCGGTTTCGACATTCCTGCCGGCCAGTGCGTGGCGCTGGTCGGCGAGTCGGGTTCGGGCAAGTCGGTGACCGCCCACTCCATCCTGCAACTGCTGCCAGTGAGCGGCTGCCAGAGCAGCGGCAGTGTCCGCTATCAGGGTCAGGAACTGCTGGGCGCCGATGCGGCCACCCTGCGCCGCATGCGCGGCGATCGCATCGCCATGATCTTTCAGGAGCCCATGACCTCGCTGAACCCTTTGCACACGGTGCAGAAGCAGATCGGTGAAACCCTGCTGGTGCACAAGGGCATGGGCGGCAAGCAGGCCGAGGCGCGCATTCTGGAGTTGCTGCAGATGGTGGGCATCCAGGAACCGCACAAGCGCCTGAAGGCCTACCCGCACCAATTGTCCGGTGGCCAGCGCCAGCGCGTGATGATCGCCATGGCACTGGCCTGCGAGCCGCAGTTGCTGATCGCCGATGAGCCCACCACCGCGCTCGACGTCACGGTGCAGCGACGCATCCTGCTGCTGCTCAAGTCGTTGCAGGAGCGCCTGGGCATGTCGCTGCTGTTGATCAGCCACGACCTCAATCTGGTGCGCAGCATCGCCCAGCACGTGTGCGTGATGCGCGCCGGGGAAATCGTCGAGCAGGCCCCTTGCGAACAGCTGTTCAGCGCACCGCAACACCCCTACAGCCAACTGCTGCTGGATGCCGAACCCGCTGGTGTGGCGCTGTCCCACGAGGCTCGGCCCGAGCTGTTGCAGGTCGAGCAGTTGAAGGTCTGGTACCCGCTGAACGGCGGGCTGTTTCGCAAGCCGCGCGAGTTCGTCAAGGCGGTGGATGGCATCAGCCTGAGCGTGCGGCAAGGCAAGACCCTGGGTATCGTCGGCGAGTCCGGCTCGGGCAAGTCGACTCTGGGTCAGGCGATCCTGCGCCTGGTCGATTCGCAAGGGGGTATTCGTTTCCAGGGCCAGGCGCTCGATGGCCTGGATCAGAAGCAGATGCGGCCGTGGCGCAAGCAGATGCAAGTGGTGTTTCAGGATCCGTTCGGCAGCCTCAGCCCGCGCATGTCGGTGGCGCAGATCATCAGTGAAGGTCTGGAAGTGCACAGCGGCGCCAACGCCCGCGCGTGCGATGAACAGGTGATCCAGGTGCTGCGCGAGGTGGGCCTGGACCCCGAGGCGCGGCACCGCTACCCCCACGAGTTCTCCGGCGGCCAGCGTCAGCGCATCGCCATCGCCCGCGCGCTGGTACTGCGCCCGGCCTTGATGCTGCTGGACGAACCGACCTCGGCCCTCGACCGCACGGTGCAGAAGCAGGTGGTGCAGCTGCTGCAGCAGTTGCAGGAGCGCCATGGCCTGACCTATCTGTTCATCAGCCACGACCTGGCGGTGGTGCGGGCGCTGGCCCATGATGTGATCGTGGTCAAGGATGGCAAGGTGGTGGAGCATGGCCCCACCGATCGGCTGTTCAGCGACCCACGGCACCCCTACACCCAGGAACTGCTGCAGGCAGCGATGGTGTAGCCTGGTATAGCGTGCATAACTACCACAAGGACACTGCACATGGCACTCCACGGCAAGACGGCTTTGGTTACCGGTTCCACCAGCGGCATCGGCCTGGGCATTGCCTCGGTGCTGGCCGCCCACGGCGCGAACGTCGTGCTCAACGGCTTCGGCGATCCGACGGTGGCCCTGGCCGAAGTCCGTCGGCACGGCACCCAGGTTGCGCACCATGGCGCTGATGTCAGCGATCCAGCGCAATTGGCCGAGTTGTTCGAGTACGTCCGAACGAGCCTTGGCGGTGTCGACATTCTGGTCAACAACGCCGGCATCCAGCACGTCGAAGCGGTCGAGGCCTTCCCGGTGGAGCGCTGGGACGCGATCATCGCGATCAACCTGTCTTCGGTGTTTCACGGCATTCGCCTGGCGCTGCCCGGCATGCGCGACAAAGGCTGGGGTCGGATCGTCAATATCGCCTCGGTGCATGGCCAGGTCGGGTCGGTCGGCAAGTCGGCGTATGTGGCGGCCAAGCATGGGGTGATCGGTCTGACCAAGGTGGTGGGCCTGGAAACGGCCACCACGCAGATCACTTGCAATGCCATCTGTCCCGGCTTTGTCCTGACCCCGCTGGTGCAGAAGCAGATCGACGACCGCGCGGCCAAGGGCGGTGACCCGGCGGCCGCCCAGCGCGAACTGCTGGCTGAAAAGCAGCCGTCGCTGGAATTCGTCACCCCCGAGCATCTGGGCGAGTTGGTCCTGTTCCTGTGCAGCGAAGCCGGTAGCCAGGTGCGTGGCGCGGCCTGGAACATCGACGGTGGCTGGCTCGCGCAATGAGGCGGGGAACCGCCCAGTGCCGGCAAAGTCGGAGTAAGGACATTCTCATGTGCAAGGAGCTTCTGTGACCATCGCTCCCCCCAGCGACCCCCTCGGCCCGCAAACGCCGGACCAGCCTCGTGAAGTGCATCGCCTGCGGGTGCTGACGGTGAACACACACAAGGGTTTCACCGCCTTCAACCGCCGTTTCATCCTGCCCGAGTTGCGCGAGGCGGTGCGCAGCACCAGCGCCGATCTGGTGTTCCTGCAGGAAGTGCTGGGCGGCCACGATGGCCATGCGTCGAAGTTCTCCAACTGGCCACAGATGTCGCAGTACGAGTTTCTCGCCGACAGCATGTGGAGTGATTTCGCCTACGGGCGCAACGCGGTGTATCCGGACGGCCATCATGGCAATGCGGTGCTGTCCAAGTACCCGATCCTGCGTTACACCAACCTCGACATCTCGATCACCGGGCCCGAGCGCCGCGGCTTGCTGCACTGCGTTCTGCAGGTGCCGGGGCATGATGAGGTGCATGCGATCTGCGTGCACCTGTCATTGCTGGAAAGTCATCGGCAACTGCAATTGAAGCTGTTGGGTCAACTGCTTGATTCATTGCCTAAAGATGCGCCAGTGATCATCGCCGGGGATTTCAACGACTGGCAGCTGCGCGGCAACGCGACGCTGGCCAAGCGCCAGGACCTGCACGAAGCGTTCGAGCGGCACAACGGGCAGCTGGCCAAGACCTACCCGGCACGCTTCCCGCTGCTGCGCCTGGACCGGATTTACGTCAGAAACGCGACCAGTCATGGGCCGATCATCTTGGGCAACAAGCCGTGGACGCACTTATCGGACCATTTGCCCCTGGCAGTGGAAATCCACCTGTAGCAGCTGCGCGAGCTGCGTCGGCGGCATACGCGGTGTGCCTGGATGAACGCGGTGGACCCGGACGCGGCTTGCACCGCTGCTACAGGGGACCGCGTTCGATCAACAGCGTCTGCGATGCAGCTGGAACACCGTGGCCTTGGGTATTTCCTGTAGCAGCTGCGCAAGCTGCGTCGGCGGCATACGCGGTGTGCCTGGATGAACGCGGTGTGCCCGGACGCGGCTTGCGCCGCTGCTACAGGGGTCCGCGTTTCATCAACAGCGTCTGCGGTGCATCTGAGATAATGCGGGCGGTGGTGGGTCAGTGCGGGGTTTCTGGGTCATCTGCCACGAGGCCCCAATCTGCGCTTTTGCGGTCGGGGGCAGGTGTGGGCGGGGCCGGCGCGGTGGTGTGTTGCACGCCTTCCTCGCCTTGCAGTTTCAAGCGCAGGCGCAGGTTGTTCACCGAATCGGCGTTCTTCAACGCCTCTTCTTCACTGATCGCCCCTTCCACCGCCAGCTCGTAGAGCGCATGGTCGAAGGTCTGCATGCCCAGGTTCACGGATTTCTCCATGATGCCCTTGAGCTCGGAAAACTCGTTGCGGTGAATGAAGTCGCGGATGGTCGGGGTGCCCAGCATCACTTCCACCGCCGCGCGGCGCTTGCCGTCGGTGGTGCGCACCAGCCGCTGCGAAACGAACGCCTGCAGGTTGTTGCCCAGGTCGTTGAGCAACTGCGGGCGGCGGTCTTCGGGGAAGAAGTTGATGATGCGGTCCAGGGCCTGGTTGGCGTTGTTGGCGTGCAGAGTGGATATGGCCAGGTGACCGGTGTCGGCGAACGCCAGCGCATGCTCCATGGTTTCACGATCGCGGATCTCGCCGATCAGGATGACGTCCGGCGCCTGGCGCAGGGTATTCTTCAAGGCCGCCTGGAAGCTGCGCGTATCGACCCCCACCTCGCGCTGGTTGATGATCGATTTCTTGTGCCGGTGGATGAATTCCACCGGGTCCTCGATGGTGATGATATGCCCGCTGCTGTTGCGGTTGCGGTAGTCGATCAACGCTGCCAGCGACGTCGACTTGCCCGACCCGGTGGCGCCGACGAACAGCACCAGGCCGCGTTTTTCCATGATCACGTCGAGCAGCTTGCGCGGCAGCTTGAGGTCTTCGAAGCTGGGAATGTCGAGCTTGATGTTGCGTGCGACAATGGACACTTCGTTGCGCTGCTTGAAGATGTTGACGCGAAAGCGCCCTACCCCGTGGATCGACAGCGCCAGATTCATTTCCAGCTCGCGCTCGAAATCGATACGCTGCTCGGCGTCCATGATGCCGGCCGCGATCTCGGCGATGTCGCCGGGCTTCAACGCCTCGGCGCTCAAGGGTTTGAGCACGCCGTTGAACTTGGCACAGGGCGGCGCACCGGTGGACAGGTAGAGGTCGGAGCCGTCCTGACTGGCCAGGAGCTTGAGCAATGCTTGAATTTCCATGTGCTGGGGTCCTGCGAAGGCCGTCGATAGTAAGTACGCTATAGCTTGGCTGCATCTGCAGCCGCGGTAAATCAAAGGATAACGCAATGAATGCCTCACCTGTGGGCGGCAAGGTCGCGACATTGATCGCAAGCATGGACTGGGCCGACAGTCCCCTGCCCGCCCCCGATGCCTGGCCGCAGAGCCTGCGCACTGCCGTGGACATCGTCACTCACTCGCCCATGCCAATGCTGCTGCTGTGGGGCACGCAGCTGTGCCAGCTGTACAACGATGCCTTCGCGCTGCTGGTGGGCAGCAACCACCCGCGCGCCCTCGGCCAGCCGGTGGACAGCATCTGGCCGGAACTCAAGGCGTTCACCGACCCGATCTACGCCGCCGTGTTGCAGGGTGAGGTGCGCACCTTCAGCGAAAAGGATTTCAATCTGCCGCGCGAGGGCGATTCCGAACAAGTCTGGCTGGACCTCACCTACAGCCCGATCCGCGACGAAAACGAGCGGGTGGCCGGCATTCTGGTGACTGCTATCGAGGCCAACGAGCGGCGTGAAGTCAGCGCGTTGGGCCGTCGCGCCGAGCAGGATCTGCGCGACCGGGAAGCGCATTTTCGCATGGCCATCGAGCTGTCACCTGCCGTGCACTGGACGGCCGAGGCCAATGGCCGGACCGACGGCAAGAGCCAGACCGAGCGCTGGCGACAACTGACTGGCATCCGCGGCCTGCAGGCGGATGAAGACTGGGCGCATCTGATGCACCCGGATGACCACCTGCCGACCCTGGACACCTGGCAACTGGCAGTGAGCACCGGCCGCCCCTACGACGCCGAGTACCGCTTGCGCATGGCCGACGGCAGCTATCACTGGATGCATGCCCGCGCACTGCCCCAGCGCGATGCCGATGGCGTGATCCGGCAGTGGTTCGGCATGACCGAGGACGTGCAGAATCGCCGTCAGGTCGAGCAGGCCCTGCGCGAGCTCAACGAGCACCTGGAAACCCGGGTCAGCGAGCGTACCCAGGCCTTGGCCGAGGTCAACCTGCGGCTGCAGAACGAAATGCAGGAGCGCGAGCGCGCCGAAGAGGCGTTGCGCCATGCACAGAAGATGGAAGCGCTGGGCCAGTTGACCGGCGGTATTGCCCACGATTTCAACAACATGCTCACCGGCATCATCGGCAGCCTGGACCTGATGCAGCGCTACATCGACGCCGGGCGCAGCAGCGAGATCAAGCGCTTCAGCGAGGCGGCGATCAGTTCGGCGCATCGCGCGGCGGGCCTGACCCACCGACTACTGGCGTTTTCGCGACGCCAGTCGCTGGACCGCAAGCGCCTGGCGCCCAACGAGCTGGTGCACTCGCTCGAAGAGCTGTTCAGCCGCACCTTGGGCGAGCACCTGCAACTGCGCCTGCAATTGGCCGAGGACGTGTGGCCGGTAAACACCGATGCCAGCCAACTGGAAAACGCCCTGCTCAATCTGGTCATCAACGCCCGCGACGCCATGCCCGAGAGCGGCGTGCTGACCATCGAGACCGCCAACTGCGAACTGGACGCCACGCCGGAAGGCGCGACCCTGGAACCGGTCAAGCCGGGCGCCTATGTCATGTTCCGGGTCAGCGACAATGGCAGTGGCATGAGTGCACCGATACTGGCCAAGGCGTTCGACCCCTTCTTCACCACCAAACCGATCGGCCAAGGTACCGGCTTGGGGCTGTCGATGATCTATGGCTTCGCCCAGCAATCGGGCGGTCAGGTGACGTTACAGAGCCGGCCTGGCGAGGGCACCTGTGTGCGCCTCTATCTGCCGCGCCACAGCGAACCGTTCGGCGACACCGCCGAGCGACGCACTCCAGCCGTGGCACCGATGGCCCAGGCCGGGGAAAGCGTGCTGGTGGTCGAAGACGATCCGGCGGTGCGCATGCTGGTGCTGGATGTGCTGGACGAACTGGGCTATGCCGCGCATTCGGCAGCTGACGCCAGCGCCGCATTGGCGCTGCTCGAAGCAGGCCTGCACATGGACCTGCTGGTCACCGACGTGGGTCTGCCGGGCCTCAACGGCCGGCAATTGGCCGAGATTGCGCGTCAGCAGCGGCCTGGACTGAAGGTGCTGTTCATCACCGGCTACGCGGAAAAGGCCGCCGAGCGTTACGGGTTCCTGGCCGAGGGCATGGACATGATCACTAAACCGTTTTCCATCGAACGACTGGGCAGCAAGATCCGCGACATGATCAACCTGTCCTGATTTGCGGCATAATCAGCGGCTTTTTTCAGCGAGCATCGGGTCATGAAGGCACAAGCAAGGCACATTCTGGTCAAGACTGCCGAGGAAGCGGAAGCGCTGCGCCTGCGGATAGCCAAGGGCGAAGCGTTCGATGTGCTGGCGAAGAAGTATTCGACCTGCCCGTCCGGCAAGCGCGGCGGCGATCTGGGCGAGGTCCGCCCTGGGCAGATGGTGGGAGCGATCGATCAGATCATCTTCAAGAAACCGCTGCGCACGGTACATGGCCCGGTGAAGAGCAAATTCGGTTACCACTTGGTGCAGGTGTTCTACCGCGACTAACACCACATCGGCAGACACCGCGCTCCATCAGAGCCACCGCCCACTTGCGATGTCGCATGGACGAACGCCGTGGTCCCTGAAAACGACCACCCCCTGTAGCAGCGGCGCAAGCCGCGTCGGAGGCACACGCGGTTCGTCGAAATGAACACGGCACAGTCGTTGCTGATTCAGAGGTACTCGCCGACAGCCCTCGGCATCTGATGCTGGCGCTTGAGGTCGGTGCGCATGCCCGCAATCAGATTGGAAATCGCTCGGCTGCTGGTCAACTGCTCGGTGCGGATTCCGCTCAGTGTGTAGTCGACCTTATGCGTTGCCTGATCGAACACACGTACGGTCAAGGAACGATCGGTGGCTTGGGTGCACTGGCAGCGCTGGGGCAGGAAACTGCTTTCAATGATGTTACGCAGTTCAAGGGTGGACAACATGATGACACTCCATTCTTGGTCTTATCCCTGAAGTCGGGCTTGCCCGAAGACAGTGCACCTTTCATGCCCTCTGCACCAAAGCGTACTTCCTATATCAATCAAAGAGTTAGCATTCAGACCTGATCGACGCGTCGTGCATTGTGCAAGATCACGGTGCACAGCCGTTGCAATTTGCATAACCCTAGGCCATTGAAACTTTGCCGATCCCCGTAGGGTCCCCTGCAGACACACCGCTCAGGGGCAATTCTCACCATGGCAAGAGCAATCTGGAAAGGCGCGATCAGTTTCGGTCTGGTGCACATCCCCGTGGCCCTGGTTTCAGCCACTGCCTCACAGGGCGTCGACTTCGATTGGCTGGATAAACGCAGCATGGACCCGGTCGGCTACAAGCGCATCAACAAGAAGACCGGCAAGGAGATGGACAAGGAAAACATCGTCAAGGGCGTCCAGTACGAGAAAGGTCGCTACGTTGTCCTGAGCGAAGACGAAATCCGAGCGGCCCACCCTGTATCGACACAAACCATCGATATCTTCTCTTTCGTCGACCGCACCCAGATCCCCCTGCCCAATATAGACACACCCTACTTTCTCGCCCCGGATCGCCGTGGCGAAAAAGTGTATGCACTGTTGCGGGAAACATTGATCAGCACCAAGAAAGTTGCACTGGCCCTGGTGGTATTGCATACCCGTCAGTACCTGGCTGCGCTGATGCCGCTGGACGGTGCACTGGTGATGGTGAAGTTGCGCTGGCCTTCCGAAGTGCGTGACCTGGATATTCTGGAACTGGGCAAGGAAGTGAAAAAGCCCGAACTGACCAAGAAAGAACTGGACATGGCCAAGCGTCTGGTCGAAGACATGAGTGGCGACTGGCAGCCCGAAGAATATGTCGACAAGTTCGAGCAGAAGATCATGGCACTGGTCGAGAAGAAGGCCAACAAAGGTGAAATCGAAGACGTGGAAACCGAGTCCGACCAAGCGTCACGGCAAACCGCCGACGTCATCGACCTGACCGAGCTGCTCAAGCGCAGCCTCGCTGGCAAGCCTTCCGCTGCGGCCAAGCCCAAGCCGGCCAAAGCGAAAACCGCCGCGAAAAAAGCCCCGGCCAGACGTAGCCCGCGCAAGGCTTCTTGAGCACAAACAGCCAGGAACACCTTTGCAACTAATAGCGGCATCGATGAATAACTTTTTTCATCCATGCCGCTATTGAATAACTTCATACCACTCTGCCTTTTAAAGCAACTTCCAACATTCGTCGACTACACTCGTTGCACCATGTGATTCCATTAACCACTTGATCGCTCACCGCGCCTTGTTTCGCGGCGAACGCGTGTGTGGGAGTTGTCGATGAACACCAACGAGTTGTTTAGATACCGCTGTTTATTGACCGCGTCGTTGTTGACCAGCTGGGCCGCCTCCGACATGGCGTCGGCCGACTGCACGTTCGCCCCCGGCCTAGGCAATGACGCCTACGTGTGCGACAGCGGAACAGCTCCCTCGCTGAGCGATCTGCTGGGCAACAACAGCCTGACCCTGCCCCCAGGCGGCACCGGAACCATTACTGGAGCGGTCGAATTCGGCCCTGGCCAGGACAGCGTGTTGCTGGGCTCGGGCAGCATCGAAGGCGTGCTGAACACCGGTGCAGGCGCGGACACGGTGCTCGTCAGCGGGGGGCGATTGTCTTCCCTGATTCAGGGCGATGGCGCCGATACGCTTGAAGTGATAGGCGGTACCATCAGCGGCCCGGTCAGCCAGGGCAGCGGCATCGACAGCTTCATCATGCGCGGCGGGCAGATCCAGTCGCTCAGCCAAGGTGACGGGCTGGACACCTTTTCCATGACCGACGGCACTATCGTTGGCGCCTTCGAGGACGGTGATATCGCGCGAATGAGCGGCGGCACCATTGGCCGAGTCGACATGAAGCTGGACAACAACCTGTTCGAACTGTCTGGAGGCCGCATCAACGGCAATCTGGTCGCCGGCTTCGGCAACGATACCATCGCCGTGTCGGGTGGCAGCATCGGCGGCAACATCAGCGTCAGTGGCGGCGTCGACGAGGTCACGGTGAGCGGTGGCGACATCGGCGGCAATGTCTTGCTGAGCTTCGGCGACGACCGCTTCATCTGGCGCGACGCGGGCCTGATCCACGGCACCATCAGCATGGGCGCAGGCGACGACACGGCGCTGTTGAGCAACCTGGAGGAAACCCAACTGGCATCGCCGCGCCTGATCTACGGGGACGCCGGCATTGATACGTTGACCCTCGACAACAGCAGAACAACTGGCGGCGCACGCTACAGCTACTGGGAAACGATCAACCTGAGCAACGGCTCGGTGCTGGACTTGCCTGATCGCCTGAGCCTGGCGGACGATTCGACGCCGCCGAACAGTGGCCTGCTCACTCTCGACCGCAGTAGCACCCTGGGCGCGACCCAAGGCACGGTCGGCCCGATCGTCGAGGGTCAGACGATCACGCTGAACAATGCCGGGCTGATCGACCTCACCCGCAGTGGCGCCCAGGCGGAAGACCGCCTGACCGTCATCGGCAACTACGTGGGCAACGACGCGCGCCTGAAACTGCAGACGGTGCTCGCCGGTGACGACGCCCCTTCCGATCGGCTGGTCGTGGCTCAAGGCACGCTCAGTGGCCTCACTGCCATTACCGTCGACAACCTCGATGGCCGTGGCGCGCAGACCACAGCCAACGGCATCACACTGGTGGAGGCCACTCAAGGCGCGACCAGCACCAACGGTGCCTTTACCCTGGCCAACAACCTGTCGGTCGGCGCCTATCAGTATTACCTGTTCAAGGGTGGGGTCACTGCGGGCAGCGAGAACAGCTGGTTCCTGCGTTCGTCCGTGGTGGCACCGCCCGTGGTGGTACCGCCGGTCACTGAGCCGCCCGTGGTGGTACCGCCTGTCGTTGAGCCCCCTGTGGTCCAGCCCCCCACGGTCGAACCGCCTGTCATCGAGCCGCCAGTGGTCGAACCCCCTGTAGCCGAGCCGGAACCACCGGTCATAGAACCGCCCGCAGTCGAGCCACCCGTCATCGAGCCGCCGGTCCAGCCGCAGCCTCCTGAACCCGAGCCAACGCCACCCAGCCCTGCGCCGGGCGCTCAGGAACCCATCGCGGCGATCGGCACGCCGAACCTGCCACACCCGGCCCCCGGTCAGAGCATCGTGCTGTACCGGATCGAAGTGCCTGCCTACAGCGTCGTACCGCCCGCTGCCGCCTTGCTGGCGCTGGACAGCCTGGGGAGCTTCCATGAGCGTCAGGGCGAGCAAAGTCTGCTTACGGAACGCGGCGTCCTGCCTGCCGGGTGGGCCCGGACCTTCGGCAGTCACGGGCGGCAGCAGTGGGCCGGCGCAACGACTCCCAATCTGAGCAGCAATGTCAGTGGCTACCAAGTGGGTCATGATCTGTTCGCCACCCTTGGCGACAGTGGCTACCGCCATCACGCCGGGCTGTTCGTCGGGAACGCTCGACTGGATGGCAGCATCCGCGGCTTCGCCTTGGGGTTCGAGGACACCCCTTCGGGCAACATCCGCCTGCGCGCCGACAACCTCGGCGCCTATTGGACGGTTATCAGCCCCGCAGGGGCCTACCTTGACCTGGTCGCGATGAGCACTCGATTTGAGGGGCGCAGCCGCTCCGAACGCGGCTATACGCTCGACCTCGACGGACACGGAGTGGCTGTTTCCCTGGAAGCCGGTTACCCGCTAAGACTCACCGAGCAATGGCTGCTGGAGCCGCAGGTGCAGGTGGTCGGACAGAAAATCACGCTGGACACGGCGCGTGATCCTGTGTCGAAAGTGGCATTCCACAGCGAGCACTATTGGCAGACACGCCTGGGAGTGCGTTTGAAAGGTGAGTGCCGAGTGGGCGGTACGCCGGTCGAGCCCTATGTACGAACCAACCTTTGGCACACGTTGGACGGCGAAGACGCAGTGACCTTCGATGACATCGATACCCTGCACAGCCAGCATCGGGCGACCCAAGCCACACTGGGCGTGGGCCTGGCCGCGCGGCTCAGCGACGACGTCAGCCTGTACCTGAACACCGACTACGCCCGCAGCCTGGATTCACAACCCCAGGAAAGCCTGCAGGGCAGCCTGGGGTTGCGAATCAGCTGGTAGGCTCAGGCCGGATCGTCAGGGCTCACGTCGGCGTCGCCGGTCTGGGTGCGCACCTGGCGCGGGTCCAGCTCAGGGTCGCGGTCCATCGGCACGGGCGACAGGCCTTCGTCGCCAGGCCGCACGTCCTCGTCGAGCTTGCCCTCGGCGAAGGGTTCGGGCGCGACCGGGTCGTTGGGACGGTCCAGAGGGTCGGGAATCTGCGTCGAACTGCTGGGTGCCATATCATCCTCACAAAGCACAGTGGTTTCAGTGGATCGATGAACTCATGGCATCAGACGTGATCGCGACGCAGGGGTGCAGATTATTTTGTCGCAGAATCAAAGCGTTTCACGCTTAGAGGCAGGTGGCCAGCGATGCCAGTCGGCGCGTGGCGACCTCGCCCTGCTCGCGGGCGTAGAAGCTGACCTGACTACCGGCACCGCGTGGGCGGATGTCGGCGAAGTACGTGGCTGCGGGAGTGAACACGGTGTAACCGCCATCGCTTGCTTCACTGGACGCATCGGTCATCACGCCGAACATGGCTTCGTCCTGCCAGCTGAACTGCACGCATTGGGCGATCTTCTGCGCCGGTTTCTCCGACGTCACGGTCTGCACCGGCGCACTGCTGCGCGCCTGTTTCATGTTGAGGCTGGTGCAACCAGTGAGTACGCACAGGCCAAGTGCTGCAGCGATGATTCGCATCGTCGTTTCCATTCCGGATTCAGATAAACCGCGAATGTAGCATCGACGTGAACGGGCAGCACCATTGCCGGAGCATCATTGGCAAAGGTGCATGGCGGTGAGCAGCAGGAAGAAGGCACCAAGCACCTCGAAATGGCCGAGCAACCAAGTGCCGAGGCGCGAGCGCCCGACCGTCCCGGAGCGGCCACACCATTGCGGCCACAGAGCGGCCGAAGTCGCCAGCACGGCGCCTGCCAACAGCAACAACACGTAGGCCATCGCAAGGTCCTGCGGTGATGAATGGAGATAGGCCTTAGTGCTCGCCAGGCACCGCGCGTTCCACTGGCTTACGTGCACTTCGTCACAAAACCGCACGCACCCAGCATTGCCTGCATCGACGGGGGCCTGCACAATCGTGCCCTTTCCCACACCGATCGAAGGCCCCATGGCAGAACCCGATTCGCGTCACCAGGCCGCACTGGACCGTTTTCTCGAGATGAGTCCCGAGCT
The DNA here is from genome assembly GCF_001187875.1 of Pseudomonas sp. RIT-PI-a. NCBI lineage: Bacteria > Pseudomonadati > Pseudomonadota > Gammaproteobacteria > Pseudomonadales > Pseudomonadaceae > Pseudomonas > Pseudomonas sp. RIT-PI-a. The sequence continues at coordinate 429,969 of NZ_LGIR01000011.1, read as the reverse complement.
GCAAACGGAACTGGGCAGCCTCAACCCCCTGGCCGCACGTGCGGCAGGGCTGAGCATCGAGGAATATCGCGCCGAACGTCTGCACGAGGCCTTCGAAGAAGCCGCCAATGGCCAGGACCTGTTCGCCTGGGAACTGACCCTCAAGCTCACCGCCGACACCCCGGAAGACTTTCAGGCGCAACGGCTGGAGGTTCACAGGGAAGTGGCCGAGATGGCTGGCATGCCGTGGGAGGAGTACATGCAGCTCAATGGCCTGAAGGACGCCTCGGGCTCGGCGTAAAACGCAAGCACCCTGCGCAAGGCAGGGTGCAGGTTCACTGGGCAGGCCGGGCTTTTATCTGGAGGATATTGGCTAGAGGCTATTGCCGGGCGAAGGCTCTTCGTCTTCGTCGACGGGTGGATTGGCCTCGGTATCGGGTTCTCCCACCGCCTTGTTGCCAGGCGAGCCGTCCTGTTCGTCATCATGCTCGTCTTGGATATCAGGGTAGCCCTCTTCCCCGCTACCTGGCTCGGCGGGCCCTGGATACGGATTCTGCGGGGGGTTGTTGTCTTCGACCATGATATGTCTCCTTTCGTGGAGCGGTTCATCCGCACCTGATAGTGGGAGATCACCGCAACCCGGGAAGTGCCACTGACGTGACGAGCGGTTTGCTCTTCCCTGCAAACCAGCCACTGCCTTGTCTTCTGAGGTTTCTTTGCTATAGCTAAAGGCCTCTCTGATCATTCAGGCAATGGAGTGGCCGTCATGAAAAAGATGAGTGTGAGTCAGCTGACCATGCTGACAGCCGTCAACATGCTGGGATCCGGCATCGTTCTGTTACCCACCAAGCTCGCCGAAGTCGGCGGCATCTCGATCCTCTCCTGGCTGATCACGGCTACCGGCTCCCTGGCCCTGGCCTATGCCTTCGCCCGCTGCGGCATGCTCAGCCGCAAGACCGGCGGCATGGGCGGTTACGCGGAATACACCTTCGGCAAGTCGGGCAACTACATCACCAACTACACCTACGGACTGTCCCTGCTGATCGCCAACGTGGCGATCAGCATCACGGCGGTGGGTTACATCCAGACCCTGTTCGATATCAGACTTGATTCGCTGCAGGTGGGCCTGGCGACCATCGCGCTGTTATGGCTGACCACCTTCGCCAACTTCGGCGGGGCGAGCGTCACCGGCAAGATCGGCTCGATCACGGTGTGGGGCGTGATCGCACCCGTGGTGCTGGTGTCGACGATCGGCTGGTTCTGGTTCGACAGCGGCACCTATGCGGCGGGCTGGAATCCCCACGACATGCCCTGGTACGAAGCGGCCGGTGCCTCGGTGGCAATCACTCTGTGGGCGTTTCTTGGCCTGGAATCGGCGTGTGCCAACGGCGACGCCGTGGAAAACCCGGAAAAAAACGTACCCATTGCCGTGCTCGGCGGCACGTTGGGCGCGGCGGTGATCTACATCCTGTCCACCAATGTGATCGCCGGCATCGTCGACAATGCCGAGCTGGTTTCCTCCACCGCGCCGTTCGGCCTGGTGTTCGCCAAGATGTTCACGCCGACGATCGGCAACCTGGTCATGGGCCTGATGGTGCTCGCCTGCATCGGTTCGCTGCTGGGTTGGCAGTTCACCGTGGCCCAGGTCTTCAAAAGCTCAGCCGACACGGGCTACTTTCTGCCGATCTTCGCCAAGATCAACAAGCACGGGGTGCCGATCATCAGCATGCTGATCCTGCTCGCCATCCAGACCGCGATGGCCTTGCTGACCATCAGCCCAGACCTGGCCAAGCAGTTCGACACCCTGGTGAACCTGGCGGTGGTCACCAACCTGGTGCCGTACATTCTGTCGATGGCCACCTTGATGACCTTGCAGAAGGTGTCGAATGTCCCGGCCAACAAGGCCTTGATAACCAACGTCGCCGCCGCGGTCGCGACGGCCTACAGCTACCTGGCGCTGTACAGCTCCGGAGCCCAGGCCCTGATGCTGGGCGGCGTGGCGACCATCGTCGGCTACACGCTGTTCGGCTTCGTCAACAACCGCCTGATTCGCCTGGAAGCGCTCAACAACAGCGCCCCGACCCAGACCGTTGCCGCCCAGCACATCGTCGGCACGCCGATTCTGGTGAACAGCCTGCCCCGTACCCCAACCAACCCCCTGCCCTGGAAGCGCGACCATGACGGACCATAGAAACCTGCTCGGCATGCTGGCTTTGTTGATCAGCGATCAACCCGACAAACGCACTGTGTTCGGACGGGCGCTGATTCAGCTGATCACCGACGTGGAGGAGCGATCCATCAGCGTGATCACCTCCGAGCGTCTGGACGATGCCAAGTCGATCCTGAGCACCGACCCGGCGATCCAGTGTGTATTGCTCAGTTGGGAAATGGACAGGAGTGCCGACCATCAGCAATGCATCGATCTGCTCGCCCGCCTGCGCGAGCGCAACACGCGCGTGCCGGTGTTCCTGATCAGCGACCGCAGCACCGCATCCAACGTGCCGTTGATCGTCATGCAGCACGCCGACGACTTCATCTGGCTGCCCGAGGACACCAGTCGTTTCCTCAGTGGGCGGATCCTGGCCGCCATGGAGCGCTATCGCCAAGCGGTGCTGCCGCCCATGTTCGGCGCCCTGCTCAAGTTCGCCCGCAGTTATGAATACTCCTGGCACACCCCGGGCCACGCCGGCGGTACGGCCTTTCTGAAAAGCACGGCTGGCCGGGCGTTCTATGAGTTCTTCGGGGAAAACCTGCTGCGCTCCGACCTGTCCATTTCGGTTGGCGAACTGGGCTCGCTGCTCGACCACAGTGGCCCCATTGGCCAGGGCGAGCGATACGCGGCCAAGGTATTCGGCGCCCATCGCACCTACTACGTCACCAATGGCTCGTCGATGTCGAACCGGGTGATCCTGATGGCCAGCGTCACCCGCGATCAGATCGCGCTGTGCGACCGTAACTGCCACAAGTCTGCCGAGCACGCGATGACCCTGTCCGGGGCCATCCCGACCTACCTGGTGCCGACGCGCAATCGCTTCGGCATCATCGGCCCGATCCTGCCGCAGACGTTGAGCGCGGCCGCGGTACGCGCGGCCATTGCGAGCAACCCGCTGGTCGGGGCGCACATCGACCCCACGCCGGTGCACGCCATCGTCACCAACTCCACCTATGACGGCTTGACCTACAACGTCACGCGGGTCGAGGAGTTGCTCGGGCAAAGCGTCGACCGCCTGCACTTCGACGAGGCGTGGTATGGCTACGCGCGGTTCAATCCGTTGTACAAGGACCGCTTCGCGATGCACGGCAGCCCCGATGACCACGACGCCTCCAAGCCGACGGTGTTCGCCACCCAGTCCACCCACAAACTGCTGGCCGCGCTGTCCCAGGCATCGATGATCCATGTGCGCAACGGGCGCAATCCTATTCACCACGCACGCTTCAACGAGTCGTACATGATGCATGCGTCGACCTCGCCCAACTACGCGATCATGGCCTCCTGCGACGTCAGTTCGGCCATGATGGAGGCGCCGAGCGGGCAGATCCTGACCAATGAATCCATCGAGGAAGCCATTGCGTTTCGCCAGGTGATTTCACGGATGCACGCTGACATGCGGGCCAACGACGACTGGTTCGTGTCCTGCTGGCAGCCACCGTCGATAGACATCGGCGGGGCCGCCATCGACTTCCATGAAGTCGATCCGGCGAAGCTCAAGTCCGACCCGAACTGCTGGGTGCTGCACCCCGGCGAAGTCTGGCATGGTTTCGGCGACATCGAAGACGGTTACTGCATGCTCGATCCGATCAAGGTGTCGATTCTGACCCCCGGCATGGGCGACGACGGGCAACTGCTGGACTTCGGCATTCCGGCCTGTGTGGTGAGTGCGTATCTGGGCCGGCAAGGGATCGTGGTCGAGAAAACCACCGACTTCACCCTGCTCTTCCTGTTCTCCATCGGTATCACCAAGGGCAAGTGGGGCACCTTGGTGAACGCACTGCTGGATTTCAAGCGCGACTACGACGCCAACCTTGAGCTGGAACTGTGCCTGCCCGACCTGCTTGCCGTCACGCAGCAGCGCTACGGCGGCATGGGCCTCAGAGACCTGGCCGAAGAGATCTTCACGGCGATGAAGGCCAATCGCACCACGGCCGCCATGGCGGCAGCCTTCGGCATGCTGCCCCAAGCCGAGTTCAGCCCGGTACAGGCCTACGAAAAACTGGTCCGCAACGAGGTGGAACTGGTGACGCTGGACGATGCGGCTGGACGGGTGGTGGCGACGGGCATCGTGCCCTACCCGCCCGGCATTCCGTTGCTGATGCCCGGCGAGAACGCCGGTGCGGCGGACGGCCCGCTGCTCGCCTACCTGAAGGCGCTGGAGAGCTTCGACCGCGCGTTTCCCGGCTTTGCCCACGACACCCATGGGATCGACAACGATGCCGGGGTGTACCGACTGTCGGTGCTCAGGTAGGGAGACCAACGGCAGTTTTCAGCTTTACGGCCGTGCTATCGGCTCGGCCGCATTTCTGAGAAACTGGACCGTCGGGCACCTCGCCCCGTACCTCTCTCATCCATCGGAGATCCGCTTGCACATCGTACCCAAGGGTCTCGACAGTGATGAACGACTGTCCCACGTGCTGCAGGCCAGCGAACGACTGGCCATGGCCGAGTCCATCGACGAGGTGGTGAGCGTTCTTCGCGACACGGCTCGGGCGACGGTGGGCGCCGAGGGCATCGCGATCGTCATCGAAAACGGCGGGCACTGCACCTACGTCGCCGAGGATGCGATTTCCCCGCTGTGGAGCGGCAAGACGTTTCCGATCGATCGCTGCGTGTCCGGCTGGGCGATGCTCGACAACAAGACGTATGTCATCCCGGACGTGCGGCTGGACCCGCGTATCCCGCGAGAAGCCTACGACCCGACGTTCGTGCGCAGCCTGGTCATGGTCCCGATCGGCAAACCGCTGGCGGTGGCCGCGCTCGGCGCGTACTGGTCACAGGTGCGCCCTCATAACCGCGACACGATCGAACGCCTGGAAAGCCTGGCGCGTCTGGCCACCATTGCCATCGAAAACGCGCGCCTGACCCAGGCGCGCAACCGCGCGGCCGCCATCGGCGCTGCGCAGAACCGCATGCTCGCGCTGGCAGTGGCCGAAGGCAGCCTGGACGTGACGCTGGAAGCGATCGTGCGCGAGGTCGAAACCCTGTCCACGTCCGGTCTGCTGGGAAGCGTTCTGCTGCTGGACGACCAGGGGCGGCGCGTGCAGCGCTTCGTGGGCCCCAGCCTTCCTGGTCACTACACCGGGGCGGTCGAAGGTCTTTGCCTGGACTTGGACGCTGGCAAGACGAACGCCGGCGACAGTTCGAACGAAGTGTTGGCAAACCAGCTGGCAGTGTTGGCCAACGAGCATGGCTTGCAGGTGTGCTGGTCGACTCCGATCCGTTCCACGCAGGGCGTCGTGATGGGTGCCTTTGTGCTGTATCACCCAGAGGTACGGCAGGCCGTGCCAGCCGATGTGGAGATCATCGATTTCGTCGTGCAGACCATCGGTCTCATGGTGCACCGCGCGCAAGTCGATGTGGCCGTGCGCACCAGCGAGGCCCGGTTGCGTCTGGCGGTGGACCACGCCGATGTCGGGTTCTGGGACGTGGACCTGGTGCAGAACACGCTGGTGTGGCCACCGCAGACCAAGGCGATGTTCGGCATCTCGGCCGATGTGTCGGTGACCATCGAGGATTTCTATCAGGGCCTGCATCCTCACGATCGCCGGGCAACCCTGGAGGCCTTCAGCGCAGCCATGGACCCTGAACGCCGGGCGCTCTACGACGTGGACTACCGTACCATCGGTCGCGAGGACGGCGTGGTCCGCTGGGTGGCCGCCAAGGGACGAGCCGTGTTCGATGAGCACGGACGCTGCCTGCGCGTCACTGGCACGGCGATGGACATCACCGCCCGCAAGAACGCCGATGAGAAACTGCGCGAACTCAATGCCACCCTCGAAGGGCGCGTGGCCCAAGCCATCGCCGAGCGTGAAGAAGTCCAGTTGGCTTTGCGGCAGAGCCAGAAGATGGAAGCCATGGGGCAGCTCACCGGTGGCGTGGCCCACGATTTCAACAACCTGCTCACCCCGATCGTCGGCACGCTGGACATGCTCCAGCGCCGGGGCGTGGGCGGCGAGCGGGAGCAACGGCTGATCTCCGGCGCCGTGCAATCGGCGGATCGCGCCAAGACGCTGGTACAGCGGCTACTGGCCTTTGCCCGACGCCAGCCGCTGCAGGCGGTCGCCGTCAACGTCGGCAAGCTGGTCAGCGACATGGGCGACCTGCTGGCCAGCACCACCGGCCCGCAGATCAAGGTCGTCGTCGATGCGCCGGAGCATCTGCCCGCGGCGATCGCCGACGTCAACCAGCTCGAAATGGCGCTGCTCAACCTCTCCGTCAACGCCCGAGACGCAATGCTCGAGGGCGGAACACTGCGCATATCCGCCTGCACGGAATCGATCGAGGCAGGGCATCGGTCGGGACTTGCCGTGGGCAACTACCTCTGCCTGTCTGTCGCGGACACCGGCTCGGGCATGGACGCCGCCACGCTGGCGCGTGCAGTGGAACCGTTCTTCTCCACCAAGGGCGTCGGCCAGGGCACCGGCCTGGGGCTGTCGATGGTGCATGGGTTGGCCTCGCAGCTGAACGGCGCGCTGACCATTCAAAGCTCACCGGGCCTGGGGACCAACGTCGAGCTGTGGCTGCCACGCAGCGCTACCCTTCCCGCCGAGGCCCTGCGCTTGGTCGACACGCCGGAGCTGTCCTCCAGCCGCGGCGTCGCGTTGCTGGTGGACGACGAAGAGCTGGTACGGGCAAGTACCTCTTACATGCTGGCCGAACTGGGCTATTGCGTCATCGAGGCCGCATCCGGCGAGGAAGCCATCGCCCTGATGGACACCGGCGAGGCCTTCGACCTGCTGATCACCGACCACCTCATGCCGGGCATCAGCGGCACCGATCTGGCCAGGCAGGTCCGCTGCTCCCGGCCGGGGACCGCGATCCTGCTGGTTTCAGGCTATGCCGAGCGCGAAGGCCTCGACCCCGACCTGCCGCGGCTGAGCAAGCCGTTCAGGAAGAATGAGCTGGCGACGATTCTGGCGCAGCTGGGGCGCGAGGGCTGACAGTGGAGACACGGTCCGTCACACGGCCGTGGCCTTGCGATGGACCAGGCTTTCGCCGAACCGAGAGTACGTCGAGCAGACGTACAACTACCACCGTACCTATGCGACAATAGCCGCACTGTCCGGTCTGCATCCCGCCTTTATTGCCCGGCTCCAGCGTGGTATCGCGTCGGCCATCGAATCGATATCACCTGAACCCATCGCTCCCCCAGTTATTGATAGGTAAGCTCCTTGATCTCCACAGCTAACATCACCATGCAGTCTTGAGTGGTTGCTGAGGTTAGCTGTTGATCAATGTTTTCGGGCAATTGCCGCTCGATAGCACTCACCGCATATCAACGAATAACTGCCATTGGTATCAAAATTGGTATCAGATGACTCCTCCTATCCGTATGCCGGTTCGGCATACGGATCCCCGCTCCCTGCTACATCCCATCCTGTCCCCTACCCATCCGACACACCCGAATGGCCGACATATACACCTTGCCTTTCCAGCTAGTCCGCACATACGAGTTCGTCACTGTCCCAGAACAGGGCTGTTCAAGCAGTAGAAGGGCCCGCAGCCTGGGTTTTGCGCGAATCGATGAAGCGTCCTGCCGCTCTGTGCGGACAAGATTCTGGTGTATCGTGATGCGAGCAATCACAGGCTTATTGACACCCAACCTTTCTGCAGGAAGCAGTGATGTCTGAAAAAAAGATTTCGCGCCGACTTTTCTTCGCCACGGCGACTTTGCTTTTCAGCAACACAGGTCATGGCCGCAGCGGAGGCCACGGAGGGAGTAGAGGCAGGTCGAGTAGCGGAGGATCAAGCGGGTCAGGCGGGTTGATCTTTATCGGAGTACTACTCGCCGTAGGTGCTACGTTCTGGATAATCTCGACCATCTCTGGAAGAAGTAGGACCGGCAAAGCTAAGGCTCAACCACCTGATACTTCACACCATCTCGACGATGAACCTAGAAAGCTAACTGCGGCTGATATCGAACAGCGAAATCGGCTGGGGCTTTGTCCCTTGTGCGGGAAAAGTATGCAAAGGCGCGTTGCCAGCTACCCGGGCCGGACATTTTTTGTGTGCAAAACCCACCCAATATGCCTCGGAACCCGACCAGGGTCCAGGTTGCCGTGAATCGCTACAATCCGGTAGGGCAACATTAGTGGTGAAAAAAAGGCCCAGCGCCTGAACGGCGTGGCCTAGAGCAATTTGCTGTCTAAATCTCAAAGCCTTCATCGCGCCTTTTACAGGCAACATGCGCAAGGTAGCAGCCGCCAGTATTAGACAGGCTTTCCGCCCTTTCTCCGAGCGTTCTGCTCACCCTCACCCAACATTCCTGCACCATCCATCGACCCAGCCTTGAGCAATCCCCCTCACCTCCAATACTGTACGCACATACAGTATCGGTGAGAAGCAGTATGGAAATCGAAGACGAAGAGTTCGGATGCCTTGGCATACCCACCGAAGCGCAGATATGGAAGCAACAGGCCGAGCTGGTCCAGGCAGAGTATGAGCAGGTGGCCGCCGACCTGCGCCAGGCCCGGACGAATATCCTGAAGTTGGTCGACATCCACGCCGTCACTGCGCGCGAGCGCGATCAGGCGCTGCATTTGCTGGCGTCGTACAAGCGCGACCTCTCCGCCGCCCACGTCGAGCTATCAGCGCTCGGCAATCGGATGCGCGGGATGCAGATGGCAGCGCGGCAGTCAGCCGAGAGCCCCTATCCTTTCCGCGAAACATTGGCGGCGCCAGATCCGAAGCCACCCTTGCCCGCGCGTTGCCCGAGCGAAGAGCAGCAGAGCCTACTACGCTTGGACCAGGACAACGGAGGCGCACATGGACACGCTGGAATGGCTGAACCTAACACCAAAGCTCAGTGATGTAGACACCTGGACCAGATTCTGGTCCGTGCACGATGATCCCTTTCCACACATCCGCTGCAGGAGTTGCGATGGGTGGCAGTCGCTACAGGATTCGGTAAAGCCATTCGTGCATGGTCCATCCTGCAAGCTGACTCAGGTTCAAAGCGTATTCCCCTGGCGAGACCTATTGTGGATCGTCGGCAATACTGACCGAGGATCCTTGTAACCGGCAAAGAGTCAATCGGTACGCTGCTCCTTTCCACCGTACTATCCAGTTTTTGTCAGAGTAGAGTGGGTCGTGGCAGTAGCAGGCACCACTGATTGGTAATGGTCGGCCCAACGCCTTCAAGGCTTTGCGATCCGCAATGATGCCGGAGCGAACATTGAAAACAGATCGTCTAACGGTTCCAGCAAGGACTCATGCCAGAAAACTCTGATTACCGGATAGGGATTCGAACCCTATCGGGTCGTATCGCAGTACCTCGCAGCCCCCATAATCATTGGCTTCTGGTGGGACCTTGATGGACAGTGACGTACCCGAAAGGACCCTGTTTTGCCCTAAATTTGCCCTAGAAACCCAACACGCTGCCCGGCCTCTCGTTCGCGAACCCCTGTAGCTATTCAGCCTCGCCAGGCTTATACATTCTTGGTCTGGCCATGGTGTAGGAATGAAACAGAGAATCCTTGAATCTGTAAAATCGCTCACGGATTTTTTCCAGTTCTGCACCATACTCTTCTGTAACCAGTTGGCCTACGTACTGGCTAGAATTGTCGACTCCCATTTCCAACGCTGCTTTGTAAGCGTTTGTTGTGAGGATCTCATTTGCCTCATCCCGTGCCCCAGCCATTGCTTTGAGTACGGTTTCTCGCTGAGAAGATGAGCCCACGGCACGCCGATATTTACCCTCAAGCACAGGATCTGCCTTCCTTTCAGCAATTCCTGCAAGAGTGGCATTTATATCGTCCAGAGTTATCACATCACTCTGCTTGTTATAGCTGGACCTAAGAGCAAACTTACCAATCAAATGCACCATATATGGGTGACCCTGAGCCAGACTGATAATACGCTTACGCGCCCCGGCATCGAAAGTTATATGCTTTCCAATTGACATTTCGGCATTATCGATGATTTCTTGCAATTCCTTTTCATTCATTGGATCCAAACTAACGATACTTCCTGCAAAAAGTCTATCTGTGGATTCATGCTCCTTCATGAGGGACTGAATATCCTTGGCGACTCCAACTATACAAAACTTAACTTGTGGGCAATTAGTGGCGAGCGCTTTAATGAATGAAGCGAACCCGTCAGGATTAGCTATTTGATCGAATTCATCTATGATGATAAGTATTCCATTCTCGGCTACTTTGGCATCAGCTATAGCTCCGACGACATTCGAAAAAACCACGTCAACGCTGTGGCTTGTAAGGGCTGGAGCGCTTGAACTTTCGTTGGATTTTACACCCCCTAGCTCAGCGCCAATACCAAAGACTTTTGCACTAAATTTGGGCGAATAGGATCCCATGACCTTCGATGCCTGAGGTATGTCATAAATCCAGCGACCCAGGCAACTCGCAGAAGTGAGCAATGTTTCAAGCAGTTGCTCAGTACTCTTTATACTATTGCCGCAGGCAAAGTACACGGTTAAAAAATCCAACTTGCTGTCATGGCGAACTCCGGTTTTATCGAGAATAGAGTTATCTCCACTCCCAATAGCAACAACCTGCCTGGCCAATGACGTCTTACCTATTCCTCTATTCCCTACAATGGCAATATTAGAACCATCTGCGAGCAGAGCGTAGAAAACATCTTCTATTGCAGATTCCCGACCTGCAAACTTAGCTGAGTCACTTATTTCCTTGGCGGGAATAAACGCGTTTTCAATTGCAGATATAGTTGGAGTAGCCATTTGTGATTCCATTCGTTGGTTTCCGCGCTAGTAAATGCGCTTTCGAGGCATCGAATGTACAGGTATTGGTCATTTCAGCCAAGGGGATCGCCCATCAGCAGTACCTTCCATTGCACGCGTTTCACGCGGCACATAGCAGTATGGCACCCACATCACTTACCGCTATTGAAGTAGTCGCGGTAAGGCTGCACGGTTGCATCCTTGGTGAGGTTGAGCTTCATAAGCCGCAACCGGCCGACGCCGCCCAGACCCTGGAATCGGATCCAGACCTTCTTCGTATCGGCGCCGGTGGTGAACTGCAGTGACCAACGAGTTTCGGCCGCAGCTGCCGTGAATCGCATGGAGCTCAGGGTGGTGCCGGGGAAGGCATGGCCGGCGCCGTCATCTGCGCCGGTATTGATCTGCACCTGAGGATAGTTCCCGGTGAAGCTGGCGGTTCGGGTGCCGCTGACGATGTAGGTCGTGGACGGCTCCACTAGCATCCCCGAATCAGCATCGTTCGAAGTCGTGAAGTTGTCGAAATTTCCTGACATGCCGTTGTACTCGACAAACGGATCGCCGCCGTTGAACCCTGGCTCCGTCTTTCGAGCGTAGGCAGGGTCGGCAGCCCATCCGGCTAGGTCGGTGGCGAACTTGTAGTTCTGGATCAGCTGCAGCCCGCGGCGATCCTCTTTGCTGGCTATGACGCCTTGAATCGACGCTCTGCTGCCTGGCCCCGCACTGCTCCCATTGCCTGCCGTGACCGTCATAGCTCATCCGTCTCATACAGGGCTTCCCCTGTCGGGGTCACGCGGAAGCGGCCGCGACCCAGCCACAATGCTTGGCAGCCGGTTTCGGTGAATGTGAAGGCGGGAACCCACGTATCGCCCGCCTGCTTCTCGACGACTATCGTGCCGGATTTAACCACAGCGGTGATCACGACCGGCGAATTGGAGAGGCGCCAAGGGAATACATTTTGAACGGTGTATGCAGCCATGGTGGTCACCTTTAGAAAGCCGCGCAGTGGAGCGCATGATTGTTGGTCAGGTCACGCGATACCCAGGAACAGGCCTCGCTCGGCGGCGCGGCGATTTACCAGGCCCGGCAGGACTTTGCCGCCAGCGTTGACCCAGCGGGAGAACTGCTCGGCGCCGCCGGGGGTATCGCCGGCATTCAGCTTGCGCAGCAGCGTCGACTTGGTGAAATTGCCCTCCCCCACGTTGTAGGTGAACGACACCAGCGCATCGAACTGGCCTTGGTTGAGCGGCACCCGCACCAGGCGCTCCACGATGCGCTCGAACCGCACCAGGTCGGCCGCCAGCATCTGCTCGGCCTGGGCTTCCGTAATGACCATGTTCCGGGTGACGCCCGACGTGCTGCCGTACCCGATCGTCCAAGGCAGGCCACCGGTGCCGGGATCTGGGTATGCCTTGAGCCGCAGCCCTTCGGCGGATTTAATCAGGGCGATGCCCTTCGGTGAGGTCTTCATGCTTTTCTCCGGACGTAAAAAAGCCCGCTCGAGGCGGGCATATGGAGTAGTGAGTTTTACTCAGCAGCCGGCGATTCATCTGCGGCCGGCGAAGGCTCCGGAACGGCCTTGGTGCTGATCGTCACCTTCGCGCTGTAGCTGTTGAGCAGCTGAGCGGTCCGGATCGACGATTGGGGGAACGACTGCAGGATCTCCCGCGCTTTGGCATCCGCCTCGGCTTCGGTGGCGTATTCCACCTGGTTATTCGGGTCGTACGAGTTCGCACCGTTGATGACGATGTAAGGCATGTGAATCTCCAAATGAAAAAGCCGCTCTATGGCGGCAAAGGGTTCTAAATGAATCGTTTAATTAAAAGGAAACGGCAAGTTTGACGTGCGCGTTACCAACGCTACAGGCATCCGGTCGAAGACCATCGAATAATAACCAACACGCTGGCCACCCGCTTGAGTAGACGGCGACCCGCCAGCGGGTCCAAACATGAATTGAACGCCACCAACATAACCGCCTGCGCCTTCAATCACGCTATAACCCATTGCACCACCGTTATCTACAACTGCTGCGTTACGGCTGAATGGCAAGTGTACCGCGTACTCTTCATTTCCTAGTGGTACGCGCACCTTTGAATACTGGATTGATGGATAACTACCCTTGATCAGCTCGTTATTTCCACCTGCATAGGCAGTCACATACGTGTTTCCTTGCTGCGTTCCTGGGCCGGGCGCTGCTACTTGGGCAATAATATTCAGCGGCACCATGTATGAATTGAACGTAATAGCGCCTGTTGCGACATTTCGGCAACGCAGCCTGGGGCCAGAGCCCATTTCACGCATCTGATCAAATGCGTACACCCTCGTCGATCCCGAAGCGTTGCCGAAAATGTAGGTTCGAGTATTGCCCGAGGCGCTGACGCCATTCAGACACCCATCACCCACCAGAAACAGCATGGGTGCTACACAATCCGGCACTGTGAAGATCCACTGTTGATCGCCAGTACCCGGAGCATCGTCGGCCCAGCTCGTCCCTTGGGAAGGGTCGAGATTGATCGAACGAATGCGCTTGCGCGGCCATACCTCGCCTTGCGTCAGGTATCCGCTTTTGACCAAGCCGTAAGTGATCTTTTCACTATCGAGCAACATTGTGCCGTCCAGCTTCCTGACTTTTAGGCCAGCCATTAAAAGTACCCATAGGCAATTCGGCAGTTCGCCGAAAAGAAGCCCCAACCGTTTGTGTTGTATGAATACGCCCATGAGAGCGTACTCCCTGAAATGGTAATGCCTGGGCGCTTACCTTTTTCTCTCTGCAGATCGACCAGCGGCAAGATGCTATAGAACAACGTCTTCCCAGCTGGAGGTGCCGGAATGGTCACTGAGCCGTTGTTACCATTCGTTATAACCGATCCTAAATCCTGACTGTAATTACCGGTCATGCTTAGAATCTCTTGACCATTTGCAGGATTACGCAAAATCAATCCAGCCATTCTTTGATCACCCCATACTCAGCTCCACTACAACCACGCCGTTCTGCACCATGAATATCCCGTCCTGCCGGATAAACATATAAGCACCGTTGGTTGTTCTGTTTTGGATAAGAATCTGCCCAGCATTAAAGTCCACGTTCATTACCGGCGCGCCGTAGTTCGTAAATGTTTGCGAGTACAGGCCTTGCCCCACGATACCCTGCTGGATTGTGGCTTTCTTGATGTAAGCATCTGCGATGAAAACCTGGCCGTTTTCGACAGCAAACGGTGACGACAACGTTGCCCCGCCCCCCAAGTTTGCATTCAGGACAACAAACCGGTCAGCGCTGACTGCGAAGGTGGATTGCGTTACCCCTCCTTCACTTTCCAAGCCCAGGCCAAATCCTGCAGCCACCTTCATTCCGCTGCTGGTCGTCATGACTTTCACGGAATACTGGGCGTTGACCTGACCGTTCAGCCCGGCCAGCGCTGTCGAGGTCTGCTGCACCGATGCATTCGTATCGCCCAAAGAGCTTTGCACCGTATCAATGCGCTGCCCCAAAGCCGCATCAGCATTGGCTCGGGTAGACGATTCGCCTTGGATCAAAGCATTGGCACTGCCCACAGAAGACTGCACAGTGTCGATACGCCGACCAAGTGCGGTATCCGCATTGGTACGCGCTGTAGCTTCGGTCTGGATGGCTGTGTTGGCATTACCAACCGCCGTTTGCAGCGAAGCCACTTGTGAGGCCTGACTTGTGAGTGTTGCCCCTTGCTGGGTTACCTCGCTCGTCAAAGCCGAGACCGCCTGCGCAGACGCTGCAGCCGATCGGCGTCCTACGGCAATGTAGGCGATATCGATGCTACCGTTTGTATCGGTCGAAATCATCATATCCAGACGGATTGCCCAGATCTTCTTACCGTTCCAGCCCACATGCCCGGACAGGTCAAACTCGATGTCTTGCCAGTCCTCCGTGGCGATATTGATCGGCCAGTTAAACCGCCGGGCTTCGGCCAAACCGCCATCTTCGTTCGCCCAGTACATAGCTGCCGTTGCACGATTAGTACCGCGCCGGCGCAAGCGCACGCGCATGTATGGGTTCTCGGCACCAATTATGGTGCCAAACGAAGACGTAGCCTGGATGTTCGTGTACTTCGAAACCGTCGCGAACAAAGGCCCGGCGCTGATGGTTGCTCCAGATGATTCAGCCGTCCAATTACGCGTCGAATTGACGAACTCCCATGAGTACCCAGCCACGAACGGCGATGCACCGCCCACAGAATTCTTGAGCTGGGTGATATCGCTGCTTTGGCTGGTGAGCGAGTTTTCTGCCGAAGCTACACGATTGGATATGTCACTGACCGCACTGGCGCTGGCTTTAGTTGCAAGACCGTTGACTGTGCTGTTGATGGTATTTTCGAGAGAGGTTGTCCGCCCGGATACGCTGGTGAGGGTACCCCCTTGCTGGATGACGGTCGAAGTTACCGCGTCCAGTGCTTTGCTGGAAGCAGACGGACCCACTCGACCGATAGCGATCCAATCCACGTCAAAGATGTCAGACGCAGTACTCCCGAGATCGATGCGTATGCCCAAGATTGTATTGTCTACCCAATCCGATCCCCCGGACGAAAGCGCCGCCATGTCGTACTCAAGAACCGTAGTTTGCCCCACGGCCAGATTTGGATTCGGCTGATCTTTAAACCAGGCACCCCAGCTATGAGCGGCTGTACGCGTAAACAACCTACCATCCCACCCAGAGCCCGCAACACGTGTAACCCGAAGCCGAATCCGCGTGTAGATTGAGCCTTGTAAAGACAGAATCGGCGAAAGGATCTGTGGGTCGCTTCCTGAAGAAGCCACCCGCAGCAATCCTTTTGAAACAGAAATGGACGCCCCCGCACTGGCCCACCCTTCCAAGTTATCGTCGAAATTCCAAAGAGCGTTTGCCGCTGGATCAAGGCCTGACGATCCTATTCCAGACTGTATGCCTGTCACGGTATTGGACAGACTCACCAAGTTGCTGCTGGTGGATGTAAGAGTAGCCCCTTGTTGATCCACACGACTGCCAAGCGTAGAAACTGCCTCGGACGTAGCCAACAAGTTGGAGGCATCCACTTGCCCGTTGTTGCTCCAGCCAGTGGGCACAGTCCCGTACTCAATCTGGGGCCGAGCCATGTCGATAAAGCCATCTGTCACCGAGGCACTGCCGTACACCCGGTAGAAAATCGCGAGAGATACCGTGTTTGCCACAGGTGCGGGTACTGCCAGAGCGATCCGCTGAATAGCATCGGTGAGGTAGTACATGATCGTGTTAGTTGTGGAGATCGTAGCCCCTGCCGCGTTCACTTGTTGAATGAACATCCGGAACCCTAACCCCGGCGTGCCTTTTACGTTGATCGAAGCACAAACCGGCTGACCTGCGATGATCTTAGGCAGACGGTTCTGAGCGTTCCGAATGGATCTATAAAGCGTACTCTCATTCAAGCCTGTGACGGTGATCCTCTGAGCCTTCTCACCAGAGTTCATAAACGATGGAACAAGCGAAAACACCCCAGTGGATGATCCAGCGTTTCCAGGCCCATCAGCGAGATAACCCTCAGGCAAATCATTAGCCGTTCCTGCGGCTTTATTGAAGTCAGGGTTATAAGCTAGGTTTTCGCCCCCAGCATTGGATAGGCTATTGCTCAAGCTGGTGACGTTGTTACTTACTGATGTAATGGTGGTTTCGGTTGCGTTGACCCGATTACTCAATGCCGTCACGGCGGAAGCATCGGCTTTGGCTTGCACCTGGGTCAGTGCATTGGACGCTGCTGCTGCCGCATCCGTAGCCACCTTGTCAGTCACCGGCACCCAGGCCGAACCGTTCCAGCGCTTGGGTGTGTTGGCCCCGCCTGTGATATCGATCCACAGGTTCTGCGCCAGCTGGTCCGCCGCCGCCGGCGCCGCCGTCTGCACCAGCACCTTGCCTTTGCTACCGGCCAGCGTGGCCGCGTTGTTTGCAGCGGTCTGAGCAGCGCTGACGTTGGTGTTCGTGGTGTTGAGGCTGCTGTTCAAGCCGGTCAAGGCCGAGCCTTGGCTGCTGATCGAGTTCTCGGCAGTCGTCACTCGGTTGCCGATGCTCTGCACACTGCTCGCCGACGCCTTGCCGTCCACGTCTGTGCGCAATCCGGTGATCTGCTGCGCCTGGGCGGTGTTCACCCCTTCCACCGAAGTAACCTTCGTCTCTACCGTTTGCACGCGCGCAGCGAGGCCGTTCGCAGTGACCACCGCCTGACCGACGTTCAGCCAGAACGTCGTGTTAGGTGGCGGCGTCTTGACCGGCACATCCTTGACGGCTTGGTAGATGACACCATCGGTACCCAAGACGCCCTGGCCCGAAGCATAGGTCTGGTCGGGTTTGTACGGCATCGAGTCAGCAAGATCGGCGACTGCATCAATCTGCGCTTGCAGGTCGTTCTTCACTCCTTCCAGTTCGGTATCGACAGCGGCTATCTGCTCACCCAAGCGTGCGCGCGCTTCATCTGCCGAAGCCTTCGCTTCGTCCAGGCGTTCGTTCACCGAACCTGGCCCGATGCCGGTGATCAATTCGATGTCTGACGCCAGTTCCTTGCCCAAGGCAGATTTCTCTACCTTACCTGCGATAGCCTGGAGGTATGTACTGACATCGTTGGATGTCGTGGCAGGGACATACAAAAAGTCGCTCTTTCCGTAGGCGTTCACCGAGCGGATGAAGTAGTAATAGATCGTCGAAAAAGCCAGACCTGCGTGGGTGAAGCTCAGGCCCTGCCCCAAATACTGCGCGCCCGCTGCGGTAGCCTTGGGATTCATGCTGTAGAAGAATTCGTAGAACCCGCTATTCAATCCGTTGCGTGCATTGCTTGGGACAAGCGTGATCGAATCGATTGAAGAGTGAACC
This sequence comes from Pseudomonas sp. RIT-PI-a, assembly GCF_001187875.1. NCBI lineage: Bacteria > Pseudomonadati > Pseudomonadota > Gammaproteobacteria > Pseudomonadales > Pseudomonadaceae > Pseudomonas > Pseudomonas sp. RIT-PI-a. Next base: position 412,236 of record NZ_LGIR01000011.1, on the reverse strand, counting down.
GCACATGCCTCTGGTGTGGGCGGCCCGTTGATTGAAACGTTGATCGAGACCTCGCCTGACCTGGTCATGGGTCCAACAGCCGCCACACTCATCGTATAGTCGCCAGAAATCAGCCCCGTGATATTACAGTTGAGGCTGCTGGCGGGAACGGTATGAGCCTGCACTACCGAAGTGGCCTGCCGGACAGTGACCACATATTCCGTCACGATACCGGTCGGTGGTGCCCAGGACAGAACGCCCTGAATGACCTCAGCCACTGTCTCCGCCGCCCATGCAACACCGGAAGGCGCCCCCAGCCCACCGGAAGGCAGATTGATGAAGCCCAGCGGGTTGTAGGGCTGGCCCACGGCGTCATCGAAGAATGCCTGCTCATACTGCGCCACGGACACCGTGCAGCCTTCCTTGGCACCCATCGCCCAGTTGGTGACGATGAACTCGCCTAGGATGTTCAGCGAAGGCAGGTTCACGCGCACCACGCGGCCGGGCCGGCAGTTGTACCCAGCAAAGTTCATCGGGATGCTGATCGCGCCGCCCGCGCGCCGCCGGCGCAACTCGATGTTGGCCAGGCGTTGCGGCTGATAGGCGTCCGTCACATAGGGATAGCTCAAGGTCTCCGCCGCTTCGCCGCCGTCCTCAACCAGCCACTGGCTGACTACCACCTCGGGATAGTCCGTTTCGGCCCAAGCCTGGGTGGTATCGATGAACGTGCCGCGCACTGTGTTGATGGCCGCATCATTGGTGGACTCGGTACCGCCCTTGATCGTGCCAATCACCATGTCTTCGGTGATTTCGAAGTCATACGGGCCATAGTAAGCACCGGCCTGCAGCATCCAGCGACCGCCGACCCGTATAAGTTTGCCTGCGCAGGAAGCTTCCAGTTTTTGAATGACCTGGGTGCGCTGCTCATTGGCCGCAATCACGCAGGCCGTGGTGTAGCGCTTACTGCTGGTCCCGTCAGCGTTTGTCACCAGCTCGTCGCACACGTTGGCCCCGCTGGCGAAGGTGGAAAACACGATCTCGTCGTCAGGCACGCCGCAACGGGTGCGCAGATACCAGAGGATGTGCAGCGCCGTGTTCTGGGTGTAGCCGGAGGCGCCGGTGCGCGGATCGTAAATGTCGTCGCGCCCTCGCACCACAAACCGCACGTCCGGAATGCCTGAGGGGAATTTCTCGGCGTTGTAACGCAACGAGAGGCGCACATAGGACAGGCCCCGGCCGATCTGCGTGTCTTTCCAGTCCGGGCAGTTCGCCTTGAGAAAGGCGTTGACCGTGGTCGGATTGACCACCAGCTCGTACGTGGCATCGTCGCCAAATTTGCTGATCGATTCTTGCCCCAGGAAAATGTCTTCCAGCCTGCTGACGGGGCCTTCGCTCAGGACATAAACCAGGTGCACCCACTCCCCTGCCCCTTGAGCGCCACTCTGCTCCTGGGCCCAGACAAGCACCCCGCCTGTGCTGACGCGACCCAGGATGAACCGGATCGGCGCCTTGGATGACCGCACCGTCTGAGCAGACGGCTCACTGGCACGTGTGGACGAATTGTTGGTGAGCGCTTCCTGCTGAGAAGCAGCATAGAACGCCAGGCCAGCGCCAATAGCCGCGCCGATCGGACCGCCTTGAACAAAACCCACGACAGCGCCCACGGCCACCTGGGCTATTTTCTTGACTCCGCCGCTCATTCAACTCTCCACACAGCTGTCGCTTCACACACCACCCGTGCGGCGCCGTCATCGGTCGCTGCCCAGAACTCACCTGCCCAGAACACGGCAATTGCCTTACCCTGCGGCCCTTCGTACATGGCGACGTCACCACGCTGGACGAATGCCGGCGCCACCCTGGCAAAGCAGGCATCCCACGCTGCCTCGAGGCTGCCGTGATTTTTCTTCAGCGCACGTTTGGCGCCCGCCTCGGTGCTGTACTTGCCGCGGTACAGCGCAGCAGGATCGACCCCGCAAACGGCCACCGCGCAGTCGGCAGCAAACAGGCAGCAGTCAAATTCGCCCCATGAAAAAGGCCGCTCTAGGGCGGCCTTGATGACGTCGTGCAGACGCGTGGTCCAATCTCGATTTCGCATAGGGTCACTTTTCGTAGGTGAACGCCGGAGCATCCTTGCCAGCGCCCCAGTACAGGGGCCATTCGGCCATTTGCGCGACGGCGTAGAAGAAGCGATCGCCGTCGTGGCGGGCCTGGTGATTTTCATCCGTCCAGCGCTCGGTGCCCGTGCGGTTCCACTCCGCCATTCGGTCGATCACCGGGACGGTGATGCTGTTGCCGTCGCTACCATTTCCGCCGAACTGAAACTCGGCGGCGTCCATGCGGCCGGAGAACAGGATATCGGCCGCGTAGTTGCCGGCCTCGTCGAACGCGACAAACATGAGCTTGCCAGGCCTGCCGCGACAGCCCCGGATGTTCGTCTCGCGCAGGATGTAGGCGTCCAGGCCGGACAGCTTCAGATCCACCGACATGGGCGACCCAGAGTTATCGCTCTCCTGCGACTGCCCAATCTCTCCGAACTGACCGACGCCCTCATAGGTGATGCCATCGATGACGATCTGCCCGGTGCCCGTGTGCGCGTACACCATGCCGTCGATGAAATCCAACTGGCAGGCATAGACCACCATAAAGCGACCGGTGGACAGGATGTCGATGACGCCCTGGCTGAAGGGAACGGATGTAGCCATCAGAAGGCCTCCCGGAATTGCAGCGTGCAGTTGGATACAACCGGCTGGATGGCCACCTCGTGGGTGTCCACAACGCGGCGCATCTCCGAGTACGGGTTGCGGTACTCCACCGCGGCGTCCACCTTGAGCGCTCGGCGGATACGCTTGTTCAGCATCACCGTTACCCGACCCTGGGCATTCGCGTAGGCGTCCTGCACAACCTCGAACATCTCGCCTTCGATCGTCAGGTAGTCGCCCAGGGAAAAAACCCTGGCGTTTGGAGTGACGCCCCCGATGATCATGGTAGTGGCCTGGGCGACTCCGGAAACGACCACCGCCGCGCCAACATCATCCTCACGGGTGCGTGTGAGCGCGGGAATCTTTACCGTGCCGAACATCCCGTGCAGTCGACCGATCAACGCCGTCAGCTGCCGCTCATCCTCTTCAAACAGCACGCCGAAGGTCAGCGTGCACATCCAGTAGGCGCCAGGGTAGCCAACGATCTGCTGCGCGTTAGAAAGCGTCGAGGTGAACGCCTGGTTGTTGTAGGTCATGCCCCACGAAGTTTCGGTCGGCTCCAGCGATTCAGGCCACTCAAGCGCCATGGGTACTCCTAAAGCCGGTCACCGGCGATTGATCAGTTGTCGGGCTGCCCCGTTTCTTTTGAGGTCGCCGAGCACCATCTGGTAGCCGGCCTGTGCGCCTTCCTGCGCCGCCTGCTTGAGCTCCGCCCTTGACACCGCATCACCGCCGCCACTGAAGTGAAAATGCTGAGTCACGCCCGCCAGGGTACTGGCGGCCTTCGAGCTTGAGTCGGTATCGCCGCCGCCCAAAGCACGTACGCCCAACGAGCCGTCCGCACCACGCGTCAGTGGCATGATCGCTTCCGGACCGGCTTCGGCGAAAATCCCTGCACCCTTGGCGAAGGCAAATGTCTGGGGCGTGTTGTAGACGCCGTTTGAGAAGGTCGAAAGACTGGGCGAGTCGTAAACTCCGCCCTTGGCGTTCGCGACGAAAGATCCCCCGCCGAATCCAGTCATGGTTCCCTGACCCAAAGCCGCGCTACCACCGGACAGAAAGCTGAAGGCGGAACTGGCCAGCCCGACCAGGGCCTGCTTGGCCTGGATACGGATCAAGTCCTCCACCACGGAGTCGGCCAGGCTTTTGAACGACAGCTTGCCGGTTTTGACGAACTGCACGATCGCGTCTTCGGTGCTACTGAGCGCATTGGAGAACAGCGATTCAGTCTGGCCAGCAACATCGGCAGCGCTGTCGCGGTAGTTTCCCCACGCCCGGCTTACGCCATTGCTCCAGTCGCTTTGGGCCTGGTCGATCTTCTGCCAGCCTTCCTGCATAACCTGCACTTGCCGGGTGCCGTACTCCTCGGTCAGCTCGATCTGCTTCTGCAGGTCCTGCCGTTGCTTTTCTGTGGTAGCCGTGGCCAGGTCGGTGCGCAGCGACAGGATCTTGTCGTTCGTCTGACGCTCCAGATCGAGCCGCGCCTGTGCGCGCTCCGATTCCTTGTCGCCCATGCCGACAGCCGATGCCATGGAGTCGTAGGAGGCACGGGCGTTGCTCAGCTGCTTTTCCAGATCAGCCTGATACTGCATTGCCTGGGACAGGCCCGTCGCCGAGGCAACCGTTGTGTCGTACTGATCCTTCAGCCAGCCGAGGCTTTTGGTGTACTCGTCAAGCGAAAGCTTTTTGCTTTGGAACAGCAGGTCGAGCTCTTCGGTTTTGGTCTTGAGTTCGTCTTGCGCAGCGCCTACTGGGTCAAAAGCCTTCTTCAGAGCATCGAACGATGCCTGCGCCGTTTTGACCCGCTGCTCCAGTGCACTATCAGCGGCCTTGCGCGCCTTCTCAGCAGCCGACTCTTCCTTCGTCGCGGCTTTATCAGCCTCCTTCAACGCATCGACGGCTTTGGCGCGCTCGCGAATCTTGGCGGCCAACTCGCTTTCGGGGTCGATCTTCTCCTGAAGGATCAACGTCTCGGCCTGCTCGAGCGCTGTCTTATCCTTCAGCGTCTGGATCTGCTTGTCGAGCTGCTGCAGGTAAGTGTTGCCGGCGTTGATCGCAGCCGTGTTGTCCGGCACAGGTGCCGTCGGGCCGGCCGCCAGGTCCTTCGTCAGCGCCTTCTGCGTTTTGGTGAGTTTGGCAGCGGCCTCATTGGCCGAGCTGAATGCGCCTGCGCTCTCACGGATCGATCTGAGGTTTTCCTCAGGAATGTTGAAACGCTTCGTAAGGTCGTCGACGACCGTTGAAAGCTGTTTGCCGGATGCTCGCGCTGCATCGAATTCAGCGCCTACGCGCGTCCCCACCGTAGAGCCCAGGTTCTGCCGGACTGTCTTCAGGAAGTCGCCGTAGGCCTCATCGGCGGCGGACACGGCCCGCTCCTGGTCGCGCGCCACTTTTACCAACTCGGCGCCCTGCTGATCCTGAGTCAGCTTTCGAAACTCTTCGCGGACTTCCTTCAGCGGACGCTTCAGGGCGTCCAGGCTACTGGCTACCTCGTTGGTGTTGTCGCGCATGGTCAGAAAAGCGATGCCAGCGCCGACCGCCAGAGCTGCAATACCGGCCGGGCCACCCAGCAATGAGAGGATGCCGGTTGAAACAGTCTTCAACGTGGCCTGCGCCACGGCGACTTGCGCAGTTGCTGCGCGCTCCGCCATCCGGGCCTCGGCCAGCTGGATCGACATCTGCGTTTGAACTGCCGTGCCGCGCGCGGCGATGGCTTCCTTCTCCGCCCGGAGCGTGGCTGATTGCGCCGCGATCTGATTGGCGGTGGCCACCTGCACTGCGCTGGCTGCCTGGGCAATGTTCGCGGAACGAGACTGCACGCTGGCCGCGGTACTGGCCGCCAGGTTCGACAGGTAGCCGACAAAGGCTGCTGCCACCTTGCCGCCGAGGATCGCCACCAGGATATTCAGGTTGTCGGCAAGAAAGCCGATACCAGCGCCCAAGCCTTCGGTGACGCCATTCTTGGACATCGCGTTGAGGCGCTGCGTAACGCTTTCGATACCAGGCAGCATTCCAGCCACCAACTGGTGCGAAGCCCCGGCAAACGATGCCTCAAGCGTCTTGATGGACTGGTTGACCTCAACCAGCCGAGCCACCTGGATATTCGAAAGAATGTTGCCGGCCGACTCCGCTTGATCGCCAAGCTGCTTGAAACCTGCGCCGTTGTTCCTGAGCAGTGGAATCAGCGCTGTCGCTTCATCCGCCATGGCCTCCATGTAGGTGGTCATCTGCTGCTGGTTGAGCCCCGCCTTTTCCAGCGAGTTGTAGTAGAGCTGCAAGGCCTGAGGCCCGGACAGGTTGGCGAACATCTGGGCAGTGACGCCTACCCGAGGCGCGATCTCCTTGAAGAAGTCCGCCATCTCGCCACCGCCCCGCGAGATGAATTCCCCGGCGCGGTCGGTGGTGTCCTTGTAGATATCGGCCAGCTTTTCCTGCTCGACACCCACGGTTCGGGCGCCGGCGGCCATGCGCTGGAACTCGGTGGTAGACGTGTTCGACAACGTGGAGAGGTTACGCACTTCCTGCGCATAATCGGCCGTCTTGATGGTGATCGCCACCAGCCCCGCGATCGCAGCTGTTGCGGCCAGGCCCATGCCCGTGAATGCCGCGCTGATCGAGCGCTGTAGCACGCTGGCATTGGCACCGGTGCGGTCGAAGGCTTTATCGACCGCACCCAGGCTGTTATCGATTTGGCCGGACGTTTTGGCCACGGCCGTTTCGCCCCGCGCCAGCTCTTGGCGCAACTGAGCGGTGGTGGCCTCGATGCGTACGAGCATCCCCTGGACGTCGGAATCAGCCATGCAGGGCCCCTAATGATGGTTCACGGATCTACTGCGCAGCCTTGCGCCCGGTCAGTGCCTGGCGCAGTTTTTCAGCCACGGTGGTGGGTTTGGGTTTTTCGGCCGATCGGCCACTGCCAAATGGGTTGGTGATACGAGCCCATTCGATCTTGGCGTCCATGGCAATGAAGAGTTCGGGGAGAGGCGTTCGCCAGGCAACGTCTGGTGCCCAACCTAACCAGCCGGTGGCCACCGCAAATAGGCGGTCCACATAGCTGCCGTCTTCGACGGCGCTTACGCCTTCCCCGCTTCGACGTTTCCCGGCGTGTCGCCGCGGGGGTTGTACAGCGCACCGAGGTAACCGGTTAGCTGCGCGGCAATGCCGGACACGCCGGCCAGCCAGACCTTTTCGGGCATTTCGCGGGAGGCATCGGCGCTGAGCCCGGCGCCGGCGGCGATGATCAGCGCCACACTGTCAACGCTCAGCACACGCAGCGATTCAGCGGCGCCGCGCAGGCCACCAAAGTGCGCTTCGATCTTGCGCACCGCCGCCAGGGTAATGGTCAGGTCGAACGATTCGTCACCGACCTGCACCGAGGTCGCGCCGTGTAGGGTTTTGCTCATGGATCAATTCCTTGGGAAGCGGGGCCGCAGCCCCGGCAATCAGGCGGCAGGGCCGGCGATCACTTCGATGATGTCGGAGTTGATGCCCATGGTGATGTTGCGGCGGACGACGTTGTCGGCAGCGCCCGGCGCCACGGTGTTGTTCATCACCTTCACCCGGAAATAGAAGGTGGTCGGCAGCACTGCCGGGTTGGCCGTCGGGTCGCCATCGTTCAGAGTGACCTTGATGTTGTAGTCACCCTTAGTACGGTCCTTGTGCGCGACCTTCACAGCCTTCTGGCCCAGGTCGCCGTTATCGAGGCCTACCGTCAACGTCAGGTCGCCCGCATCGGCGGTGCCCTTGTACTTGCGCACGCGGCCATCCTTGAGCGACGTGAAATTCACGCTGCTGAAGGTGTCGCCGAACTCGCCCAGATCCTCAATTTCGCCCACGTCGACGTAGACGTCCTTTTTGTAATCGGCTTCGGTGTTGGCACCGGTCTTGGTGCCGATGCCGAGGCGGCACCCGGCGGCGGTGTTCAGATTGTCGGCCATGGAAATTCCTCCAAAAGGCACATTGGATAAAGCCGCGAGGCGGCCGATGTTGAATCAGTGAGTGGTGATGACGCGGACCGTGATAGCGCCCATGTAGGTGACGCCGTCGGCATCGCGCTGCGCATCCGCGCGCTCGACCCGGACAGACACCGCCCGGCCCTCTTCCAGCGGCAGGCGGCGCTCATCCAATGCGGCTGTTACTTCGGCGTTGAGGCGCTTCACCTCGGCCTGTCCATGGGCATCTGACCAGACGGTGAGATAGATCAAGCGCATCTGCCGCTTGCGGCCGACTATAGGGCTGATGTTGGTCGAGATTTCGCGGTCGATGGAGAGGTACGGCATCGGCGTGTCGAGTGGCGCGCCATCGTAAATGGGGCATGACACTTCGGCCTCCAGCCGCGCAACCAGCGCAACCTGAAGAGCAACGGATGGATCAGCCATCGCTCACCCCCTGGCTGGCCTTCTTCAGCGTTCGGTTCACAGCAGCGCGAATGTCCGCCAGCACCACCTCACGGTTCACGTCCAGCGCAGGCCGCAGCCATGGGTGTGCCGGTAGCGCGGGAATGTCTGGGTACTTGCCGAAAAAATGGCTACCGTCAGATTTGTTCTTGACCGAGCGGTTGCGGTTGCCAGCGCGCTTCTTGCCGTCGTAACCCTTGGTTCCATACTCCAGAAACCGCAGATAGAAAAACCGGCGGTTGTCCTTTTTGCCCCGGATGCCGATCTGCGCATCCAGCCCGCTCTTGGACACGAACGCCTGCAGGGCGCCGGCAGCCTCACCCGTGTCGCGCGGCACGGTCGCCTGCATGGTGGCCAGGATCTTGTTGGCGGCCTCCTGCATGGCCGGGCGCAGTTCGTTGTCCATCGTCTGATGGATATTGCGTAGCGTCCGGCGCAGCTTGAAGTCGCCGGACATGCGGGACCGGCGCGCCACGGCTTACTCCTTGGCCTTGGTGGGCTTGGTCGGGGTGCTCGCGTCGTCATCGACTTTTGCCACTAGGCCGCGGTCGATCAGCGACTGGGCGGTGGTGGCGTCGGTGACAAACTCGTCGCCGGCGGCGCGATCGCCTACGGTACCGGACAGATCGGCCAGTGCTTGAACTTTCATCGGAACATCCTCAAGGGTTGGGAACGTTGGTGCAGAGCAGACGGAGCATCGAAAGCTCGTTGTCCGGCAGCGCTGCCACGATCAGATAGGTGACACCCCTGTTCTCCAGGCGGCAGCCGGCGACCAGATCAGCGCGGGGCCTGACTCGCACTTCTGCGGTCACGATCGCAGATAGCTGTTCAGCCACCGCTTCGATGCGGCCGGTGGGCAAAGTGAACTCGGCCCACAGCTGGCCAGAATCGACCCAGGTGTCATCAAAGCCACCGGTTCGATTCTTGACCCGCACAGGTTTGTAGAGGGTGGGACGATGTCGCAGAGGCCCGGCTCTCATCAGAATTTCTTCCTGTACCAGAGCAATCGATCAACCGCCAGCGGCACCTCGGCAGGCGCGCCACCGATAACCACCGCTTCACGGTTGGCGTACCAGTGGCCTACCAACAGCAGGACCGCCTGCTGAACATCCTTGGTCAGCGCCATCTGGTCCGGAAGTACAGGGACGCCCTCGACGAGCACACGGTCGCAGTGCTGTTCGACGTGAGCCAGCGCGGCCGCCATATAGCCTTCGATCAGTTGATCCTCTTCGACCCCGTCGACGCGCAGGTGCGTCTTGACCAGGGCGAGCGCGATCATTACGAGGCCTCTTTCTTGGCCTTTTCCTCGGCCTCGAGGCGATCGGCTTCATCCTTCTCGGCCTGCTCCTTCAGCCGCTCCTGCTCAGCTTTTTCAGCTGCCGCCTTTTCTGCTGCCGCTTTCTTTTCGGCTGCCGTGGCCGGCTTGGTCTCCTTCGGCGCAGCACCGTCGGTAACCTGAACGGCCAGGCCCTTGCCGATCAAGCCATAGGCATACTCGTCCTCAACATCCTCGAGGACTTCGCCGGCGCGGATCCGCGCGAACACCACGCCCAACTTGGTCGGGTCACCTTCAAAGCCCCACAGGGTTCGAATTTTCATGCATCACCTCAACAAAAAGGGGCCCGCAGGCCCCAGCGACTGGAAGGGTTACTTGGCAGCCGCGAAGCGGCCTTTGACGAAAGCGTATGGACGGCGAACCGCCAGGCCCAGGCGCTCTTCCACCAGCAGCACGCGCTGGTTCTTCACGAAGTCGTCATTGATCCAACCCACCTTCACGGTGAAGGCCATGCGGTCGTACAGGCGGGCGCCCCGGGCAAACGAGCCAACCCCGAATTCACCGCCGGTCGCCGCTACACCGCCAGCAGCAGGCACGCCTTCGTCCATGCTGTCGGACACCACGACCGGGCGACCCCACAGCACAGGAGTGACCATGCCCTGCAGGTTGGCGAACAGGTAGCGGCTGTCCGCATCCTTGAGCAGCTCGATGTTCATCCAGTCCAGGTCGGTCATGACGATCGCGTCAGCGCCGCGTTTGGACTGCTTGCGGACCTGGTAGATCGCACGACGCACAGTATCGATCGCCGTATCGCCAGCCTGGCCTAGGGCAGCGTTGAAAGCGCTGGCCTGGGTCATGATGCCGTTCAGGTTGTTGCCCTGACCGTCGCCTTTGAGGATCTGCCCTTCTTCCTTGAGCTTCAGGTCGTAGCGCAGCAGTTCCTGGATGTAGCTGTACAGCTGAGGGATATCGTCGAGCGCTTCGTCGGTGACCGGCATCCACACGGCGATCTTGCGCACGTTGTCGGTTTTCTGCTCGAACGTGACGTCGCTGGACGGCTTGGCCGCGCCTTCGGCAACCATGCCGGCACCGCGGGTATGCAGCTTCTCGAGGAAGTAGCTGTAGCTCTGGCCATCCACCGGGGTGGTGGGGATCAGGTCGCGGATCACCAGATCCTGGCGGGGTCGATCTTGGATGACAGGATCCCACTGCGTGGGCACCAGACCGGCGCTGGTCAACTTGGTTTCGGACATGGAAGCCATGTCGGACTTGGTGATTTCGATCTCGGCCTGGTTCTGGTTCTTCTGCTGCAGCGCCTTGTAGGCGTCGTTGCCCTTGACCAGATCGATGAAGCTTTTCTTCTCGCCGACCTGGTTGCGCAGCTGGATGCCCTTTTCTTCGAGCTTCTGCACTTGCTCGATGACGCGCTCGATCTCGCCTTTATGCTTCTCGATGTTGGACTTCATTTCCAGCGTCACGGAGTTGCCTTTCTGCAACTCTTCGGTGACGTGGTCGTACTTTTGCTGCAGGCCCTGGAAGCCCTCTTTCAGTTGCTTGTCCAGGGAATCGCGCAGCTCTTTCACTTCGCTCATTGTGATGCTCCGAAATGTTGGGTGAAAAGGGTTGAAATGTCTTTCAGCTCATCCACGATCACCGTGGCCGCTGCGCCACCATCACGGTGCACAGCGGAGTAGCCGAGCGAAGCGACAGCCGCCGCTTCCTTTTGCGAAAGGCCCATGCGGTCGCGCAGCGCCTTCTCAAAAAGTCTGATGTCCGATTTGACGTCGGTGACGGTGGCTTCCGGGTTCATGCCGAAAGGCACCAGCGAGGCTTCCCACAACTCAGCCTGCTTGATAATCCTGATGCTGCGGCCCTCGCGCTCTTCGTACGCGGCCAGCAGCGTGTTGAAGCCGATGGACATGCTGTCCAGCGTGCCTTCCTTCATCAGCTCATACGCATCGCGCGCATAGCTCACAGCCAGGTTGACCTTGCCCTTGATGTAGAGGCCGTGTGCATCCTGGGTGAAGTCCGCAGAGCCGATCAGCCGGGTCAGGTCATGAAACAACGCCAGCTTCAGACGGCCCGCGCGGGTGGTTTTCACCTTCGTGAAGGCGTCCGGCAGAATGACGTCGTCACCCAGGTCGACGTTGTTGAACACCGCCGCATAGCCTTCGAAGTTGCCAGCGTCGTCGACGGCCTTGACCTCGAAGGGAAACTCAATTTTTGTCAGCATTGCCTTGCGTCTCCCACCGGGTGACCCGGTTGTATTCGTCGCCTACCAGCGGCGGCAGGTTTTCCTTTTCGCGGACCTCATTGATGGTCATCCAGCCAGAGCCACCAGAGCCGCCAAGCGCGCCTCCAAAATAGGTCGCACGAGCAGCGCTGTCGGCACGAAGCAGACCCTCGACGACGAACTCGACGAACCGATTAGTGCTCGCATAGAGCTTGTCGTTGAGCTCGTCTTCGATGGCATCGAGGTAGGGCTTCACGCCGAACGTCACAAAACCGCTGGTTTGCTGCTCCAGGTTGGAACCCATGATCGAGGTCTTGCTGGCCCGGTTGGCCAGGTACAGCGGAACGCCCCAGACGCCGGCCAAGGCCTCTTCCTGGAACTGCTGGGATTCAATGAACTGGCTATCTTTCTGGGTCAGGCCGGCGGGCACGATCGTTGGCCCGCCCTGAAGGATGGCCATCTTGCCGAGGTCTTCGGTGTCGGCCTTGCGCACGTCGGGAAACTTGGCCATCACCTGAGCCTGCTGCTCAGCAGTGAGGAAGTTGTCGTAGATGACGTAGCCGCCGGTGAACCCACCCTTGCGCATGAACCGCGCCGACCAGTCGTGCGCCGCTTTGGCCAGGCCGATGGTCTCCGCCTGGTGCTCCACCGGCGACATGCCATTAATGCCGTCGGTGCTGAACAGCTTGAAGTGCAGCATGTTCTCCGGGGAAACCGGAACACGCTTGCCATCGAGGTTGACGTAATAGATCAACCGAGATTCGAGCGTGTCGACGGTGACGTTGTCGGGAGATACGAGGGTGAATCCAATCGGATCGCCCGACCCGTTGCGTTCGATGATCGCGTACGCATTGCCGCGCAGCGCCATGTTCACCACCACGGCCTTGAGGAAGTTCAGCCGCGTCATGTACGGGTTCGGCTTGCGCAAGATACGACTGGCCCGGTCGTTCGCCCTTACTATCTGACGCTTGCCGTCTTTGTCGTCGTAAAGCTTGAGAGGCAGTCCGGATACCGTTTCACTGAGGATCTTCACGCAGGCCCAGACAATGCTGATATTCATCGCCTTCGTCGGCGTGATGCGCACACCGGCTTTGGTCGCCTTGCCGCCAACAGTCATGTCGACTTCGACGTAGTCGCCGGTTTTCGGATCCTCATAGCCGAACATCCGCCAGGACAGCGGGTTGTACCAATGAGATGCCATAGTCAGCCTACAAGGTCGAAGAAACCGTTTTTCAAGTAGTCATCCATCCCGCCTTTGCTTTCGGGGTTGAGTGACATGAGAGATACCGCGTTGAAGGTCGCCATGAGCGGGTCGATCTTTGCCGAGCCGGAGGCCTGCTTGGTGATCAGGATCGAGTTGCCGCGCGGCTCGACGCGGGCGTTGCCGCAGCACCAGGCCATCATCGGTTGCCCGCCATGGATCAGGCCGCCCTCGGCCAGCTTGCGCTCGGTCGTCTTGATCGCGCCGCCCAGCTTCCAGCCCTGCGAGATGCCGATGATCTTGTCTTGGGGAACACCTGCCGCGACCAGGGCGTCGAGCACGCCGCCGATGCCGGCCGGGTCGACACCGACCTGGTCCAGCAGGCCAGCCTTCTCAACGCGCGCGGCCAGATCGGCGACCTCTTCCAAGTCATCGCCGATCAGCTCGACCATGGTCAGGTGCTTTTCCTTGGCGAAGTCATGGAGCCGCGGCGCCTCGGCCTTGCGCCGGTCGAGCACTGAGGGATGCGCCCAGGCATGGGTCCACAGCAGCCACTGGCGTGTGGCCTTGTCGCGGCCAATCGCCGCGAACCCCAGCAGGTCGTCCAGACCGCCGCCATCGATGCCGATATCGATCACTTCGCAGCGCTCGATCAGGTCATCCAGCGTCAGGCCGGGCGCCTTTGCCTGGACCTCCCAGAATTCGGCGCCCGCCCAGCGATCGGAGCGCAGCGCCAGCCCGATCTCGACGTTCAAGTGCTTGGCGAGAAAGCCACGAAACGACTCTTCGCCGTCGATTTGCGCCTGCGCAAACCCGCGCTCAATGAATGGCTCGTCCACCGACAGCCCCAAGTTGGGGTTGGTGATGTACGCGTTCTTCACATCGCGGTGAGCGCCGGCGTCGATCATGTGCTTCGGGAATTCGTAGAGCACTGGCAGAAACGACTTGTCGACGATGCCGCCGTCTCGCACCTGGCGGGCATAGAGCAGCTTCTGCCGGAAGACGCCTGCAGGTGGCTCATCGGACTGGGTCGTTGCCCAGATGATGAAACCCTCAGGCCTCGAGGCCAGCCCACCGGTAGCCTCGCGCAACATGGCCTCGGCGTTGGCTCGCTTGCCGAAGACCCAGAGTTCGTCGATGAAAACGCCGATGGCTTTCTTGCCCGAGACAGTCTCGCTGTCGGCCGCCACCACCTTCAACGTGGCCCCTGTCTGGTGATGAGTAACCGTGCGCAGGTGATCCTGCACCTTGAACAGGTCCTTGAGTTCGTCGTCGGCTTTGACCATGTCCCGGATCGGGATATAGGAGTTGTCAGCGATCTCCTTGGTCGGGGCCAGGATGATGAACTCGCCCGAGGTCCGCCAGTTCAGCACCAGGGCGGTCAGCATGATGCCGGCGGCAATGGTCGACTTGCCGTTCTTCTTGCTGATCAGGAGCATGAACTCGCTGATCATCCGGCGACCGCTGTATGGGTCATAGGCGCCGAAGATGGCAGCGACGAACTCGTTTACCCAGGACCGCACGGTCTCGCTCATCAGCGGCCTGCCGGTGGCATCCACCATGCGCAGGCCGCCGAATACTTCCAGCGCCTCGGCCGCTTGATCTGGGAACAGCGGGTCAAACGGGATCAGGCTCTGGCGGGCAACGATGCGCTGCTCCCAGTCTGTGCAGGCGGTTGACCACTCCATCATTTCACCACCGCCAGCGGGCCTCTACGCACACCGAACTTGCCCTGAGCGGCACCGGCCGCCTTGTCCTTGGCCACCTCTTTCTTGCCGCTCTCCCCCTTGCGCGGGTGAATGAATGGCATCAGTGCTTTGGCTGCGTCCAGGCGCAGTTTGGCCTCGGCCTCGAAGTCATTCATCGTCGCCAGCAGGAAGTCCTTCGGATCGGAAAACCGCAAAGCCTTCGACAGATCGAAGCTTGGGTCGGGCTCATCAGTCGGCGCCTGGTCAAGTGCGGCGGTAGCCTCTGGGCCTTTAACAGTTTTAACAGGCGCTTTAACAGGATGCAGTGCATTCAGCTTGAGCAGCTCGGCAATCACATCCGGGTCTTTGGCGAGCCGTGAACCAGCCGCGGAGGCAGTCTTTTCGGGGCATCCAGCGGCAATGGCTGCATCTTTGTTAGACGCACCTTCCCTCACCGCACCGATGAACGCGCGTTTTTTGGGTGTTAAAGCCATTAACAAAAAATCCTGAGCGGGAAAAAATCTGTACGTGCGGTCGAGGGCGGTCTAGGGTGTATAGATTACCTATATTTAGACCACCCCCTCCATAGGGAAAACCTATATGCACCAAAACCGTGCAAATTCGACGCGAACCGGTCAAATCGCCCGACCCGCGGCCTCCTCGCGCTGCTTCACGCCGTCATGACAGGGCTTGCAGAGGGATTGCCAGTTGGCGCGATCCCAGAACAGGGTCTGGTCACCGTTGTGGGCGGCGATGTGGTCGACCACCGATGCAGCGACTACCAACCCGGCTCGGTCGCAGTACACGCACAGTGGATGAGCTGCCAGATGCACCAGTCGCGCCTTCTGCCAGGCGTAGTTGTAGCCTCGCTGGTTGGCCGTGGTCTTACCCGCGCGCCATGTGGCCGGAGGGGCGATACCCACTCGGTCAGCTTGAGTAGCTACTCGGTTAGCAAGGGTCTTCAATCGTGCCATGTGCCGCCTCGCTGTCTCTCAGTGCGCGTCGACCGCTCCGGGCCAGCACAATGTCCTGGCACCGATGGATAGCAGCACAGAACTCGGCCTGCTCCATTGGGTGCTCGACAGGCAGCGCCAGGTAGGCGTTCCACACCTCGCCGAGCAGCCGCGCTACGACGGTTTCCTGTTCGGTTGGCATTGGCTATTTGCTCTGGCTGCGCTTGATCTGCGCATCAACTTGATCAGCACAGGTATCAAGCAGGTTGATGGCCCGATCCTTCAGCGCCCAAAGGTCGCCGTTTAGCGCCAGGTTGTCATCGCTATCGCTGACCCGCTCGCACGGCACCATTTCCGGCGCTTCCAGCCTTACCGCTGATGTCTTTTCCGGCGCTGGCTGCGGGCTTGCCGCGCAGGCCGTCAGGCAAAGGCTGATCAGCCCACTTGCGAACAGCCGGGCTCTTACGCTTGAGGTCTTCAAAGTCCTTCCTCGCTTGGCGGGCCTTGTCTTCGCTGGCCTTGAGGCGCTGCTGCAGATCGGCCAGGTAGTTGGCGTTGCGTTTGGCCTCGGCCTGGAGTGTGGTGATGGTCTTCAGGCTTTCAGTGTTGGCTTCGGTTGCATCCTTCGCCGCCCGCGTCTGCACCGTCACCTGCCCTTCCAGCGCGATCACGCGGTACTGCTGGATGGCAATAAGCAGTGCAGCCACCAAACCGATGATCAGTGCCGCGGCGATGCTTTTGAGCATGTTCATAGGCCGTCCGCCTTGCGTCCGAGGAATTTCACGATCATTTCGCGGATGACGGTCACACCGACAAAGCCGATCGCACCGCCGGCGGCAACGGACAGGCTCGAGGGCCATTCCATCCACTCGATCACGCTGCTCGCGGACAGGCTCAGCCCACCACAAATCAGTGACTCCAGCAGGATGCGGCGCTTGCTGGTCTCTTTGGCCTCGTACAACACACGAAGCCCAGAAATTACCGTTGCCATGATCGCTCCTTGCCAGAGAGGGTTGGCCAGGTACAGGCGTAGGTGCAGCCATACCTGAGCCCAGAGGTCGGGGTCTTTCTCTGGCATGATTGAAATCCGAATGCCTCCCCAAACTGGGGAGCTAGAAACGAAAAAACCCGGCGCAATGGCCGGGTTTCGGATGTTTTATTGTCGTTGCGTATCAGCGCACGCAAGATCGACATGATGGGGATAATTTACGGCCAATCGGCCATCCCGGTCAAGCGGCGTCCAGAAAGATTTGCTCGGCGTCAAATATCTCAGTCGCGTGGATCACGGCGGCTTCCTCCAGCTGCTCAAGGCGCTTGTGAATTCCAGCGCGCCAGTTGCGGCGAGTCCGCTCTGGCGATGCCGCAGGATCCCAAGTGTTCATGTCGTAGAACTCGGCCGGCAGGATGATCATGTCGGTGGAGCGCTTGCCAGACTGCTCACCCTTGAGCTTAGGGATAGCCCAGGCGGTGAGCGCTTTGAAGACGAACAGTTGCGGCGCCGGGCTTGTCATGCGGCTCACCAGACGGCCAATGGCGGCGACCTTGTTGGCCTTGTGCGTCGAGTACTTGGCGACCAGCACATCCCAGTGGGCCGAGGCCAGTTCGCGGTGCAGCAGTGCGTACAGGCAGCAGTCGTAGTCGAACTTGTCGCGAACCGAGATAGTGCTGCCGGTACCACCTTGGCGCAGATCGGCATCGATCAACTTCTGCCAGGACTGCTTGGTGCTGTTGTCGATGTTGTCGGCGGCCAGCACGCGCACCAGGGTGCCCATCACGTCTTTATAGATGCCCATCGCTCAATCCCCTGTGTAATTCGTGCCGCCGGCGCCGCGGCGGTTGTTCTGTGTGTACTGGGCGGTCGGGCCATTCATCGGCACCGACCGCTTCAACTGTTCGATCTGCTGTTCGGCGGCCTGTAAGCGGAGGCTGAGCTGCGTCACCAGCACATCAAGCGGCAGCGCCTCGCCGGCCTCAGCCGAAACCCAGCCGGACGCATTGCACCGGTCGCATGGCAAATCATGGAAAACGCCCTGCACCACAGCGCGACCACGGCAGGCCGAGCACCTGGTGAGCTTGATGCGAGCAGCACGGAAAGCAGGCCCATGGCTCTTTTTCATGCTTTTGAAACCTCGCCTATGGTTGATTCTTGAATTGGCTCGCAGCCCATGTGCGGCGCGGCGTCCAGACCGCTGCTGGACTCTTTGTTTTCGACGCCCTCCAACCCGTGAATCACGCTGAATCCCTTGGCGTCTAAATGGCTGTGCCACTTCTCCAAGGCCTCGCGCTTGCGCTCTTCAACTGTGGTGTGGATGTAGGCCTGCACGTTGTGGCCCATGGCGTGGTTGATCAGCATCTCGCCGATCAGGAAGTCGATACCAAGGTCCGCCCAGCCGGTGCGGGCCAACTTGCGCAGGTCGTGACTGGTCCACTCGCCCTGCCCCAGCTGCGTGAATACCAGGCTGGCCTGACCCTCGCTCATGCCTTTGCCATGACGGGCCGGAAACAGGTATTGCCCGGTGTAGCCGATATCGGTCTGGCGATGACGGTAGCGGGCCAGCAGCGCACGCACCTGATCGGTCAGGGGGAGCGAATGCTCGACTCGGGTCTTGGTGTGCACCGCCGGGATATGCCACGTGCGGTCGGCCAAGCTGATATGCGACCAGAGCGCCATGCGGGTCTCACCAACGCGCGTACCGTGGCACAGCATCATCAAGGCCAGCATGCCGTGCGCCGGACGCCGCTCGAAGGCATCGGCCAGTTGCTCGAGCAGATCCTGGACCTGCACACCGCGCAGCCGTGCCGCTTTGGCCTTGATCTTCGTCTTGGAGAAATCGCTGAACTTGATCCCGGCCATCGGATTGGTGGGGATCATGCCGAGCACGAATGCCTGCCGGCATGCCAGCACCAGCAGCGCGAATATCAGCCGAACGAACTCCAACGACAGCTTCTCCTGCAGCGGCCACATCAGCTTGGTGTCGAGCGTAGCGCGATCAATCTCAGTGAAGGCCAGGCCGCCCACGCGCGTGATCAGATGGCACGCAATGGCGGACTTGGCCGTGGCCTTGCGCTTGGCGGACAGA
Source organism: Pseudomonas sp. RIT-PI-a (assembly GCF_001187875.1). Taxonomy (NCBI): domain Bacteria; kingdom Pseudomonadati; phylum Pseudomonadota; class Gammaproteobacteria; order Pseudomonadales; family Pseudomonadaceae; genus Pseudomonas; species Pseudomonas sp. RIT-PI-a. The sequence goes on along the minus strand of NZ_LGIR01000011.1, from coordinate 393,731 downwards.
TGCCGGTCTCGACTCATCCGGTCGCTGTACCAGGCCAACAGCTCGCCCAAGGTGGCCCACGGGCATACCGCAGCGGTAGCGCTGGCGTCCGCGCCCAGCCGCTGCCGAGTCTCAGGCAGCGCCGCCAGCACAGCCTTGGCCGACAGATCAGGGTAGGAGCCGATCCGCATCCACTTCTTGCGCACCACCAAGCTCCACGTGCCACGCGGGCGGGCTTCGGTAAACCGGAAGTACAGGCCGGGGTGACGCGGGTCGCGCATGAGCACAGCAGAGGGGTCATCTGCGCGGCGGCGCAGCTCGGCATCGGAGAAAGCGACCAGCAGCGTCATACCGCGACTCTCGTTGGTTCCAGGCGCAGGTAGGCCCGCAGCTGCTCCATCGCATCGAAGTGCCCGCGGCAGACGATCGCCAGATAACCCTGCTCACTGAGCTGACGTATCCATGTGTACTGGCTGATTGATACAGCGGCGTCGTTTGGCGGAGTGGCCTTGAACTCGATGTACAGGCCGAAGAACCCGCCCCGCGCCATCGGCAGGACCAGGTCCGGCACGCCGGCCTTCACGCCCTGCCCTTTCAGCTTGGCGGCGACGGCCTTGTGCCGTTGCCCGCCGTTGGGGACGTGGTAGATCAGCGCGAATACATCGGGATGGCGCAGCTCAATCTCGAGCATCAGGGCGGCCTGCTCGTGGCCCTCGCGGTCGCCGGATTTGGCGCGCACGGCTTTGGGCTTGAACAATTTCAGCTCCACAGCATTCATCACTTCACCTCAGCCATAGGCCAGATACTGCGAGCCGTGACCAGGGCCTCGGCGTAATCCATGTCAGAACCGCCCATGGTGAAAGGTCGGTAGCCAGGTACGGTTACCTGCCAGCTGCGCTTTTTCACAGGCGGACGCTCCACTTACAGGCTCTTCAGCAGGGACTGGAGCTGCTTGAGCTTGCCCAGCGCCTCGGCGTTGCCCTCACGCTCGACTTCCACTGACAAGGCAACCTCTTCGATCCGCCCGGCCAAACGCTTCATGCGCTCACCGATATAGTCCGAAAGCTCCACGACCTCTGCAGACAGGCCGGCCAGCGCATCAAGCGCCTGGACTTCCGGCCGCTTGATGGCGACGACGGTTTCTTTCGCTGCAACGGGCATGGCGATTTCCTTGACGGTTTTTTGTGAGTAGGCGTCGCGCTGGAACTTGCCGCCCGTGGGCTCACGGATGATCCCGGCGTCTTTCATTTCGTTGAGCGCGCGGCGCACAGCATGTACGGCTACAGAGGTGGCATTCGCTGCAAGAGCAGCGATCTGGATATCGTGGGCACTCCAACTTTCCTGGATGGGCACGTGCGGGAACACCTTGCGTGCTGTCGAGGATTGGCCAGCCAGAAGCTGGACTACTCGCGATTCGGACATAGCCATCAGGCCACCTTCCCTTCACGAATCAGAATGTCCTGGGTGCGCATGACGCCCTCGGCGTGAAGCTGGCGAGCCACAAGCCGATCATCAGCGCGACGGCTACCGCGACGGCCGTCGACGTAGTCGTGGCAAGCCGAGCACGCCCAGGCGCCCTGGAAGTCATTCGGCTTGCAGCCCATGCCGCTTGTACCGGCCAGACGGTAGTGCGCCAGCACGGTCGTCTCCGGGTTGCCATTGCACACACCGGGCACACGCACCTGGCAGTCACGGCCGCGGGCGGCCTTGGTCAATTTGGTCTGGCTGACGCTCATGGGCCTGCTCCTGATACTTTCGAACGAAGGTTTGCCAGGGCAGCACGGGCCACCTCTGGGTTGCGCGGCGCGGCCGGCGCGGAGAGCTCTGCCACCGGGACAGCACCCAGCTGCTCGCCCTTCCAGATCTTCCGGCACTGGTCCAGATAGTGCTTTTCGAACGAGGCCACGCCCAGTTCGCGGGTGAGCAGCGGCAGGCTGTGGAAGCCGGCGGCGGCCGTGGCGTGGTAGACCGCCGGGTGCATCCACTTGGCTTCTGCGCGCATGGCCGGATGGCAGTTGCGCAGGCCCTGGGCATAGGCCTTCTCGACACTGGGCAAGCCCAGGCCTTCTGGCGCGAAACACCAGCTCACGAACTCGCCTGGGGTGGGCACGAATGCCCGCTTGCTGGCGCTCACAACGCGCATCCCGTGGTCAATCTGTTCCATGCGGTTGATGCCCGCGCGCATGAACTCAGCCAGCCATTCCAGCTTGGAAGCGTTCATCACAGCCTCGGTCGGCCAAGACTGGCGCCAGGCGCCGCACGCGCCGCGCAGGCGCAGGAACAGGTCGTCGATCACGTTCTGTGTGGCAGCGTCTACCGCCACTGCACCGGGCTGGACGGATGATTGATAGGCTGGGTCGGTACGGCGAGTCGCGATGAGTTCGCGGACGTTGGTTGGCTTGTTCACAGGCGAACCCCCTTGGCTGCCCAGTCGTTCGATCCTTCGTCAGCGGCAGCGCTCTCGGTCGCTTGGCGCTTGATCCACTTGGCCAGGCGGTGATGCCAGCCGCCGTCGGTGTCGCGGATATCAGGCTTGGCGATGTGGAAGCCCATGAACGACCCGAAGGTCTCGTCGGTGAGGGCCGTGGTGATCCCCATGATCTTGAGCTGGGCAGCCAGGGCGGCGTGGTTGACGGCCCATTCGGCGTGCATCGAGAAGCGCTGGCGACCTTCGGCAGATCCATCGAGCGCTGCAGCGGCGGCCATGTCCTGCTCAGCGATGACATCCGCAAACTCGTGCGGCTGCTGCTGTTCGGTTAATTGATGGTTAAGTGATGTATTGGGTGCAATGGCTGCACCCCGTTCTGTCGTAGGTTGCACCCCGTTCTGTTGCTGGCTGCACCCCGTTCCCTCTTCACGGGGTGCATCTACTGCACCCCGCTTGAGCATCAAGTCGTAGACCACCGGGCGGCGGTCATGGCGGTCGATGTACACGGCGGCCAAGGCCTGGTTGCCACGAACGATGAGGCCTTGGGCTTCGAGCAGATCGAGCTTCGAACGCACGGTGCGCTCGGACAGGCCAGTGTCTTCGGTCAGGGTCTTGGCCGATGGGAAAGCGCCACGGCCGTCGGCGGCGGCATAGTTGGCCAGGCACAGCAGCACATGGCGCGCGCTCGAGTCTTTACCGAGGTCGCGGCGGGAGAGTGCCCAGGACATTGCTTGAACGCTCACAGCGAGGCTCCAATATTCATCTCGGCCAAGCAGGCGAGGCTTTTCGGTGTAACGAGGAGTTGACAGGCGGCACGTCCGGCGCTGGGTTCGTCTTGATAGCTGTCCCCAAATTTGGGGCCAGTTATTTCCAGCTTGAACAGCATGCGGCGGACGTCGCGAATAACATGGTCTCGGCGCTTGCCGGTTAGTTCGGCGATCGCGCGCGACGACATGACATGACGCTTCATGGTTTGATGATTCTGAACTGGTGCCGAATCATCGAGGGTATTGCGGGGTGTGATCTGGGTGTGCATAATCGGTCCCACGTTTTGTTGTTGAAGAAGCCGCCCGGCCAGGCGGTTTTTTTTCGTCTGCGCTTTTGTTACTGGTTAAATCAACAGCCCTACAGTGTCCCTGGCGGCTTTGTGCTACCAGCGTCAGAATCTAACCACTCAAGATGCTTAAGGCCCGGGTCATGCTGCTTTGCGCTTGGCCTTTAAAGTTTTCTTGTGCAGAAGCTCAATCGCCTTACCGTTCTGGTAACTGGTGTCGCCACCCTTGGTGATCCTGAAGATCGTTGGCTGCGTAACCCCGCACTGCTCGGCAATGCGTGCTTGGCTCCAACCTAGCTCTGCCAAATCGGCCAGCATTTGCGTGATGGTCATCGTACGTCACCAATGCGGTTTGTAATTAAAATGATAATACGCTACCGAATTAGCTCAGGCAATACACTTCGCCCTCCTCAAGTTCGCCGAGTCGAAAACATGACGATCGCGACGCGATTGCGCTCGAAGATGAATGAAAAAGGTCTAGGGGAAAATGAGCTTGGCCGGCGGGCCGGAGTGCCCCAACCGACAATTCATAGAATCCTTAACGGCGATAGCAAGACCCCAAGGAAGGCAACCATCGAGAAGCTTGCCCGCGTGCTTGGTGTCACACCTGAATGGTTGCTTTTTGGCTCAAGTCATGGAAATGTCGAAGCTGCTCCCGCTCCCCACCGCGCGGCTAAGGAGTATCCCCTGATCAGCTGGATCGCTGCTGGAGCCTGGGCCGAGTCCTGTGGAACATTCCAACCGGACCCAAGTACTGAGCAGATAGTTTCAGATGCTTATGCCGGAGAATGTGGCTATTGGCTTGAAGTACTCGGTGATTCGATGACGCCCGCACAGGGAAACGGCTTCATGCCAGGTATGCGCGTTTTGGTCCAACCGGAAGGATTCGATCTGGTGAGTGGAAAATTCTACATAGCCCGGCTCGGATCAACAGGCGAAACGACTCTGAAACAATACGTTAGGGACTCAGGAATAAGCTACCTGAAACCTTTGAACACTGAATTCAAGATGATCGTAATCACTGATGACGTTGAGATTATTGGACGCGTTGTTGACGTGAAATTCCCTAGCACCTTCTTGTGATGGATCACACATGCACCCTCGTAAAACCCTCCTCGCGACCCTAATTTTGGTGGGAGGTCCTGTTTTGAGCGCTGAGCCTTCACCCTCCAAAACATCAGATTTGTGCACTGCAATGGATGTGGTGGCCAAGACGACCATGGAAGCTCGCCAGGCCGGCGCGCCGATGATCGAGCTTTACAAAAAAGCTGATGCCTACGGGGATGACGTAGCTCCGACTTTGAAACCAGTCATTCAACGAGCCTACAAAGAGCCGTTAGGGCAAACTGACAAGGAGAAAGCTTGGCTGATATCCGAGTTCAGGAACGCGATCTATATGGCCTGCATTGAGGCTCACCCTCAAACCTAATGAGCCAGACTAGACAACCCGCTTCGGCGGGTTTTTTTACGTCTGCTGCCTGACCAATTCGCTAGCGAATTAAAAAAGCTTGACTCGTCTAATTCGCTTTCGTATTGTCTGCATATCGAGACGCACAGCGACTCGGGACACGACTGGTGAAGCCGCCAGTTAGCACGGGGTCAGCGAATTGGCCTCCCAGCCCCGCGAGGGATCGACTGGAACCAAGTTCTTTAAGAGAGACGGATTTCACTGGCTGGCCTTGGCGACAGGGCCAGACGGGAAATCGAACGAGCTACCAAGTCTGAGGAATCATCATGGAAACCATCATCAGCGGCGAATGGAAAGGCCACCTCGGACGAGGCCTGGCGCCCAAAGAGCTGCAGTACTGCATGTCCGTCGCTGCTGGTATGACGGCCAAGGAAATCGCCAAGGTGTTCGGCATCTCGCCGGGCACCGTGAAGAAGCGGCTGGACGTGGCCATGTTCAAGCTAGGTGTGCACCGCCGGGCCGCGCTGGTGGCCGAGGCCATGAAGCGTCAGATCATTTCACCGGTGTGCATCCTGCTCGCCGCGCTCATCACCATGCATGCCGTGGCTGATGACCATTCAATGCGCCGCGACCGCCGCGCGCCGGAGCGCCGTACCGCCGAGGTACGTGTGATGCGCAAGGCCGAGGCCTTCGAATACTGCGCTTGAGGGGTGCCGCTGCCATACCAGCGGCGTACGAATGGAGGGTTGAGCCAATGAAGCGATAACCAGCGCCCGCCCAGGGCAGCACGCACCGCTCTCGTAGGGTGGTACCACTTGAGCGCAAAGCCCGGCATGTCCGGGCTTTTCTTTGGCCGTCGATATGAGCCAGCACCCTGCCCCAGGGTCCTGACCAATGCCTTCTGACAAGGAGAAAGACATGCACCCTTTGATGCATCAGCGCGTAACCGTCCTTGAGGCCGTGCGCGCTCGAATGAACACCGCCACCGTCGACCTCTTCACCCGCATCGGGAGACGCTCACCAGTGCAGCAGATTCGCTATCAGATCGTGGGCAAGGGCCCAGGCGCCTTCCAAGTCACGGAGCGCTCGACCGGTCAGGTAGTTGGCGAGCGGGACACTTGGAAGGAAGCGAGCAACTTCGCTCAGGAGATGGAATCGCGCGCTGACGCCAAAGCGCTGATCGATGGCTCCGGGTTCGAATCCTGACGTGTTTCGCCAAGACGCTAAGCCAGCGGCGACGCCTGGCCTGGCTGGATTTACCGACGGGCGACTGTATGCAAAAGATCACTCGAAACCACACGAACCATCGCTGCGGCGCCAGCCACCAGCGGGCAAAACTTACCACTGAACAGGTAGCCGCCATGCGCGCCGAGTACGAAGCGGGCGTTGGCGGTTACGAATATCTGGCGGCCAAGTACGGCTGCGGTGTTTCCACTGCTCGGGACATCGTGAAGTACCGCACCCGCTGGGCTAGCTGAACAACATTGTCTTGAGATACGTGATGCCTACACGAACAGATACCACCGAGTTCCTCGAGGAATTGAACGGCGACGCTCGCCTTGGGTTCGTTCGACCCACGTTAACGGGACGGGGGGCCCTGAGATGGGCCTGCCCTCCTGCAGGCTACCGAGGTACCAATGCCCGCAAGTAAAAAGCCCAGCAAGCCCCAGCTCGAAACGCTCGAGCACATCCGCCAGTACATTGCAAAGCACGGTTACTCGCCTACCTTGGCTGACCTTGCCGAACTCGCCGGCGTGCGACAGAACTGCATAGCAGAACGCCTTGGCGCCTTGGTGAAGCTCAGGCTGATCACGAAGACCCCCGGAATTGCTCGCAGCATACGTCCGGTAGCATGCTGATGATTAAGCAGGATCCGGGGAACTAAATTATTTCATCGTTACGCGTCGGGCCATAAAGAAACGCCAGTCTTAACAATTGCTATTAATGACGCGGCGACCTTGGTAACTCTCTCAGTGGCGCCGAGAACAGTGCCAAGTTTAGATCTGGCAACGGTTTCTGTCATTTCTTGGTCGGTGGCGTTTGGATGCTTTTTAAGCTCGGCAATTACTGCCTTGATGTCTTCCGGATTTACGTCGGTGGGGATGTCTAGCTTGTGCATTACCTCCGGGTCGAATAGATCAAATCCTTTTTGACAGCCTTGTATCACGGTGTTTTTCGCGACTATGTCTATGGTACTAGGAGCACGGACAGCCGTGCCACAGCTGATAAAAGTACAACCATCTATAGTGAGACCCATTTCATTCTCCATCCGGCCTCATGCCGGCCAATACTTATAGTCCACCCCACCCCTATTTGCCACTCACCGAGATATCGGAGGGCGGGATACGGCGTGAGGTCAAGAGTCGAGAATTTCGCCGGCAGCTTTCAGCACTGCCTCTATAGCCGCCTCATTGGATTCCCACGGCCCCTGGATGACCTTGCTCTTCAGACCGACGATCACGTTGATGATGCGCAGCGGAGGCGATTCACCGGCTCCACACGTCCAGTGAACAAAGGCCCGGACCGTATGCCCTTTGTAGCTCAAGGGCTTTGCATCATTGATTCCTGCGTCCATGGCTGTGACATCCAGAGCAAAAATTCATTTTAACGGGCATTGCTTGCTTCCGGATACGGATGGCGGCGTCTGAAACGGAGGTCGCCCTGGGAAGCTGAGCGAGCTGATGCACAGGGCGGGATCATTGATAACACTGGCTTTCGAGCGCAAGAGTATGCTGATTCCGCCAGATTCCAGGTTGGAAGATGCTAAGCCCTATCAGCGGGAAAGATGATCGAGATAGAGGTCGAGTTCAATGAATTTCGTTGCAATCTGCTCGAGCTCAAGGGAGGCATGCGTCCAATAGACCACACGGACGGTGATGCCGCGTGCCTTCAGTTTCTCGATGGCAGGGGCATAGTCTGAGCCACCGGCAACAAGGGTCATTTCGTCGCCTGGCTGCAGAGCGAGAAAGGAGTCCTTGATCATCGTCACCACGAGATCTGTATGGATTTGGTGCTCTTGATTTGCCGCACTGCGATCGCAGATTTTCACATCCCATCCGTTTCTACGGGCTGCTTCCCACAACGAGTCATTGTGCGGTGGCCGGCGCCCGAATAGCGCCACTTTCGCGACATTCGTCGTACTGCCACCAGCACGGGCAATGAGTTTTCCGAAATCTAGATTCCAGCTGTTGTCACAGATGTTGTTGGTGACCGCGTCACAGAGGCTGGGCGCCAAACCGTATGCGTAAGCTGCTACATGCTGCCCCTCAATGCATGTGACTGAATTATCGACGTAGATCAGATTTGCCATTTCAGCTCCTTGATCCAGACCTCAACTCGACCAGCGCCTAAACCTCATCACGATAAACGGCTCGGCAGGGCGTCGCTGTCGGATGTGTCCCTGCGTCTCACCAGATCAGCTAGCCAGCGTGATGGCTTCCACGATTTGGTCGACAGCATTTTGGGATTCACTTACCAATTCGGGACCCACAAATCTGTACGCGGAACCTGATTCGATTCCCTGCTTAGCGAAATCAGCACTCACCGCTAGATCGCCTCCAGATATGTGCATTTCAGCGAGCAGAGCAATGGTCGCCTGCTCAATAGCTATGACATTTTCAACGCGGCTGGACATTGACTCTTCCTTTGTCCGGCCGAATGCCGGGCCCCATCTATACGCTAACGCACGCCTACTGGCCACTCATTGAGCAGTCACAGGCCGCACACGTCAGGAACGGATGACTGGATCCATCACAACTGTGAAGCTGCCTGATAGATGTTTTCTGAGCAATGCGGGCATGTCGTAACTGAAGCTGATGACCCACAACCCATCCATGCGTCGTGACGAGGACTGGCGGTAAAGGGCCACTTCGTCCTCGGTAATCCTGATAAGCGCAGAGACTTCAGCATTGGTCGGCATCGTTTTCATGAGCGGAACACTCGCCGACGGGATGCCGGACCACACTCTTACTTCTTGACACAGAAAATAGCCACTTCCGAGCGACGGAGGGGCGCCTGCAATGGAGATTGCCATGAGCGAGCAGCATCGCATTCTGGTCGGCGACTGCATCGAGATGATGCGGACGCTGCCGGATGAGAGCGTGCACACCTGCGTGACAAGCCCGCCCTATTACGGCTTGCGTGACTACGGTGTCGAAGGCCAGATCGGCCTGGAACAAAGCCCGGCCGTATTCATTGCCCGCCTGGTCGAAGTTTTTCGCGAAGTGCGTCGGGTGCTCCGGGCTGACGGTACGATCTGGGTGAACATGGGCGACAGCTACGCGGGTAGCTGGGGTGCTCATGGCCGTGACGATATGGGAGTCGGCGCTTCGACTATCAGTCAGCGCCAGGTAATGGCAAGCCAGCGGAAATCGAAAGCTACATCTCACGTCGAATACAAGCCGAAAGACCTTATGGGCATGCCTTGGCGTCTCGCTTTCGCGCTGCAGGATGATGGCTGGTACCTGAGGCAGGACATCATCTGGCACAAGCCGAATCCGATGCCCGAATCGACACGCGACCGCTGTACGAAGGCTCACGAATACGTGTTCCTGCTTAGCAAGTCACGCCGATATTACTGCGACATGGCCGCAATCAGAGAGCCTGCTGCCGAGTCCAGCTTGACCAGATGGGGGCAGAATCTGGAGTCGCAGGCCGGCAGCACCCGTTCGCCTGGCAAAACAAATGGACCAATGAAGGCAGTCGGCGGCGATCGCAGCAGGCGTGACAGCTTCCAGCGTGAAGACTCGAAGCGCGAGCAGCCAATTCCCGGCCAGTCCAAGGGTACGCACCGGCCAGACCGGCTGGAAAGCAACCACGATGTGCTGACGCGCAACAAACGAAGCGTATGGTCAGTCTCGACAAACAGCTTTAAGGGTGCCCACTTCGCAACCTTCCCGCCGGATCTGATCCGGCCATGCATACTCGCCGGCGCGCCGCGCGGGGGCCTGGTGCTGGACCCCTTCGGCGGCGCTGGCACCACGTCGCTGGTTTCGATGCAGGAAGGACGACGGTCAGTCATCTGCGAACTGAATCCCGAATACGCCGCACTTGCTCAAGCACGAATCAACGGGGCCTGGCTCGACGGGGCAGCGCAGATGGACGTGTTCCATGACGCCATGCCGGCAGCCCGATGATTAGATCAACCCCTTTTCCCTGAGTGAGTCACACCATATCTCGGCTTGCCGGACGCCATAGTCGGTCGCCTCTTGCAGGGTCCCCCAGTTTTGATCTTTCTCAATGGAGCCGAGCGTGGAGTGCTGACCAGGTCGTCCAGTGCAGTTGATAACTACGGATGACGGAACATCTATCCCGTTTCTCCACTTGAAATCGACGATCAGCGTTACGCCTTTGTACGCGTGGTGGACTGGCCACCAAGTATCTATCCCTGCCATGTATGCCTCCTAATCGGCCCTATGCCGGGTCGATACAAATAACCCAATTCCACGAATCACGCCACCGGCGAGGCCGCCCTATGTCCGAACATCAGAAGAAACACCCGCTCGACTTCAAAACCCAGTATGGCCTTGGCTTTGACCCGATAGATGACGAGATCGTGGTCGACTTTTTCTGCGGCGGAGGCGGCGCCGGTACCGGGCTGGAAATGGGCCTGGGTCGCGCAGTGACAGTTGCCAAGAACCACAACCCCGCAGCGATCAGCATGCACACCGCCAACCACCCGGCGGCACGGCACTACACCACCGACGTGTTCGAGGGTGACCCGGACGAGGAATGCGGCGGACGCGCCGTCGGCTGGTTCCACATGAGCCCCGACTGTACCCACCACAGTCAGGCGGCCGGCGGCCAACCGCGTAAGCGTGAGATCCGCAACCTGTCGTGGATCGGCCTGAAATGGGCCGGTAAGAAGCGGCCCCGGGTCATCAGCCTGGAGAACGTGAAGCAGATCCTGCAGTGGGGCCCGCTGATCGCCAAGCGCGACAAAGTCACCGGGCGGGTGATGAAGCTGGGCGGCCAGGTCGCTGCGCCTGGCGAGGTTGTGCCGGTACATCAGCAGTTCCTGGTGCCCGACCCAAAGCGCCGCGGCACGACTTGGCGACGGTTTGTTGCACTGCTGGAAGGCATGGGCTATTCGGTCGAGTGGCGTGTGATCAAAGCCTGCGACTTCGGCGCGCCCACCAGCCGCGAACGGCTGTTCATGATTGCCCGATGCGATGGTCAGCGCATCGTGTGGCCAGAGCCAACGCACGCTCGCAAGCCCGCCAAGGGCCAACAGAAGTGGCGCACTGCCGCCGACTGCATCGACTGGTCGGTGCCGAGCAAAAGCATCTTCGGCCGCAAGAAGGACCTAGCCCCGGCCACCCTGCGCCGGGTTGCCAAGGGTATGAAAAAGTTTGTGATCGACAGCCCCAGCCCATTCATCGTGCCGATCGCTAACTGGTCCGGCGAACTGGCCCAAGCAGCCCATGAGCCGCTGCGCACGGTGACGTCGTGGCCACGCGGCGGATCATTCGCCATGGCCAGTCCAATCATCGCGCCAGCCACGCATCAGGGTAGCGACCGGGTCAACGATCCAGGCCAGCCGCTGCCAACTGTGACGTGCGCCAACCGGGGCGAGCTGACATTGATCAGCCCTGTGATGGTCACCGCAGCACATGGTGAAGGCAAGCCAGGCGGCGTCCAGCGATGGGGCCAGGGCACCAAGGACAGTGCGGAACCTCTAGGTACCGTCACTGCATCCGGTGGCCATGCAATTGCTGCGGCCCACTTGGTGAAGTTCCGGTTCGATGATGCGGGCAAAGCGATTGATGAACCTCTGCCAACCATCACCAGCGGCGGCAACTACCAGCGCCCGGCCGGCGCCGCGCATGCCATGGGCGTGTGCACGGCATTCATGGCCCAAATGAACGGCGGATTCAACACCACCGATGCCAAGCCCATGGACGAGCCCATGACCACTGTCACCAATACCGGAAGCCAGCAGCAGCTGGTCACCGCCAACCTGGTGCACCTGCGCGGTAATTGCGATGCGCGAGACGCCGCCGACCCGCTGCACACGATCAGCGCCGGCGGTACCCACCACGGACTGGTCACCGCCTTCATGGAACGGCAGTTCGGCGCCAGCGTCGGCCAGGCTATCGACGAACCCGCACCGACAATCACGGCCGGCGGTGGCGGCAAGAGCTCGCTGGTGGAGCTGAAGCTGTCGCCCGAGCATGAAGAAGGCGCGCTACGCGTTGCGGCGTTCCTGATCAGCTACTACGGCACGGAGAACGTGAGCGGCTGCGACAGCCCGGCGCCGACGATCACGACGAAAGATCGGCTGGCACTTGTGACCGTCATGGTCAAAGGCACCCCCTATGTGATCGTCGACATCTGCCTGCGCATGCTGCAGCCGCATGAGCTGTACCGCGCCCAGGGCTTCCCCGCCGACTACATCATCGACAGAGGCGCAGACGGCCGGAAGTTCACGAAGACAGAGCAGGTGCACATGTGCGGCAACAGCGTCAGCCCACCGCCAATGGCCGCACTTGCTCGAGCAAACGATCCATGGCGCGCTGCGGCGCGTGAGGCGGTAGCAGCATGACCATCATCATTGCCCAATGCGTCATCGTGTGGCTCTGCCTGCAGCTTCCTCTGGGCATGATCCTCGGCCGCTACATCGCAAGCGCCGACGTCATCGCCAAGTAACCCCTTCCCTCCCATCTATGCAGTCTGCCGGTGATCGGCGGGCGGAGCTATGCCATGACAAAAGATGAACTCGAAGGGCTGCCAGAAAAGATCCGGATAGCCGTGGCCGCAGGCGTCGAGGCCGCTAACGCTCAGCCAGACGATGGCGGTAGCGCAAATCTTGATCGCGTTGTGATCCCGATGCGCCCGGTGCGTGAATCCACAATCGCAAAACACGGCTTGCCTGGCTATCTCTCTGCGGCCAGCCGCTGGCACGGACGAGCGCTTCACCTTGATGCGCCATTTAGGGGCCAGGGGAATCGTCGCTATGCCGGCGTCCAGGCCATGCACAAATCGCTGCAAGCTCAGGGCGTCAACTGCTACGTCTATTACCAGATCGATTAACCCCTGCTACCGCCAAGCGCGGCATGCTTCCAACTAAGGGCGCCGACTGCCCGAGTGCGGGCCGAAATTCAATTGGAGAGGTACCAAAACATGAGCGCAGAGCGCGAGGTGGCCGTTGTCCACGAAATGGACAAGGTATCGGAAGAGAAAATGGCGGACCTGCTGGGCACCACCGTATATGCGTTGCGGGCCAGGCGTGCACGCCGCCAGATCCCCATGGGAGTGTGGATCAAGCAAGGCAGCCGAATCATCTACAGCATCAGGAGATACGAAGAATGGCTGGAAAGTCAGTGGGTATGCCCCGAGGGGTGGAAGTCTTCCGGAACGCTCTCCGTGTCCGGTTTACCTACAACGGGGTCCGGCGCTGTGAAACGCTCCCCTATCCCCAGACACAAAAAGGCATCGCAGCTGCATCCAAGCTTCGCGATCAGGTAGTCAGCCTCATCAAACATGGGCTGCTTGATGACGACAAATACGCCGAGCTGTTCCCCGGCTCGGCAACCGTCTCCGGAAGCGCGCTCAGCTTCGGCCAATATGCCCAGCTTTGGCTGGATAGTCGGGAGATCGCTGCAGGCACCAGAAACAATTACAAGGGTACGCTCAACCTATACTGGGTGCCGCGCCTGGCACTGGTGCGGATCGATCTGATCACCCCTACCCTGATCCGCACGATCATCACTTCTACGGCCTGGGCTTCACCTGGTGTGAAGCGCAACGCTCTGACCAAGCTTTCTACAGTGCTGAAGTCGGCCGTCTCCGACGGGCTCCTGGCGAAGAACCCCGCCGACTCGATCGAACTGCCCAAACGCAACCGCAAAGAGATAGACCCATTCACCCTAGAAGAGGCCAACCGGATCATTGTTCAGCTCTACGCCCACAAGCACTGGCCAGGAACAATCTACGCAGCCTTTTACGAGTTCGTCTTTTTCACGGGCCTGCGGCTCTCTGAAGCACTTGCGTTGCGCTGGGACGCGATCGATTTCAACAAAAAGATCGCTCACGTCTGTCGGACAGTCGCCCTAGGAGAGATCGAAGAGCGCACGAAAACCGGCGGCGATCGGTTCGTATTGCTGAACGATCGCGCGCTTCACGCCTTGGAGTTCGCGCGAGATTATGCAGAACGTCGGAAAAGTGGAGTTGGTAAGGTGCTTGAGACTCCCTACGTTTTCCCCCCCTCGAAGAACGGAGAGTACGTAAAACAGACATCGGACATCCACAAGCAGTGGCGTCCAGCCCTGCTGGCGCTGGGAATTCGCTACCGGCCGCCATACAACTGCCGCCACACCTATGCGACAATATGCTTAATGTCCGGTTTGAATCCCGCCTTTATTGCTCAGCAGCTCGGCCACAGTGTGCAGATGCTGCTGTCAACGTATGCGCGATGGATCAACTCAAGCTCAGATTGGAGCGAGATGGAAAAGCTCCAAAATGGTATCAAATCGGTATCAACTGAAACCACCGCTCCTCAAGTTATTGATAGGTAAGCTCTTTGATCTCCACAGCTAACATCACCATGCAGTTTGGCGCCAAGCCGCTGTTCGAGAACGTTTCCGTGAAATTCGGCAACGGCAACCGCTACGGCCTGATCGGCGCCAATGGATGTGGCAAGTCGACGTTCATGAAGATCCTGGGCGGCGATCTGGAGCCCTCGGGTGGGCAGGTCATGCTCGAACCGAACGTGCGCCTGGGCAAGCTGCGTCAGGATCAGTTCGCCTACGAGCAGTTCAGCGTGATCGATACGGTCATCATGGGCCACGAGGAGCTGTGGAAGGTCAAGGCCGAGCGCGACCGTATCTACTCGCTGCCGGAAATGAGCGAGGAAGACGGCATGGCCGTCGCCGAGCTGGAGACCGAGTTCGCGGAAATGGACGGCTACACCGCCGAGTCCCGTGCCGGCGAGCTGTTGCTGGGTCTGGGCATTCCGCTGGAGCAGCATTTCGGCCCGATGACCGAAGTCGCGCCGGGTTGGAAGCTGCGGGTGCTGCTGGCACAGGCGTTGTTCTCGGATCCTGAAGTGCTGTTGCTCGACGAACCGACCAACCACCTGGACATCAACACCATTCGCTGGCTGGAAAACATCCTCACGGCGCGTAACAGCACCATGATCATCATTTCCCACGACCGGCACTTCCTCAACAGCGTCTGCACCCACATGGCCGACCTGGATTATGGCGAGCTGCGTCTGTTCCCAGGCAACTACGACGAGTACATGACCGCAGCGACCCAATCACGCGAGCAGCTGCTGTCGGACAACGCCAAGAAGAAAGCCCAGATCGCCGAACTGCAAACCTTCGTTTCACGCTTCTCGGCCAACGCTTCCAAAGCCAAGCAGGCGACGTCGCGGGCCAAGCAGATCGACAAGATCCAACTGGCCGAGGTCAAGCCTTCGAGCCGTGTCAGTCCGTTCATCCGCTTCGAGCAGAACAAGAAGCTGCACCGCCAGGCGGTCACCGTCGAGCGCATGTCCAAGGGCTTCGACGGCAAGCCGTTGTTCGAGAACTTCAGTTTCGTGGTCGAGGCTGGCGAGCGTGTGGCGATCATCGGCCCGAACGGGATCGGCAAGACCACCCTGTTGCGTACCCTGGTCGGCGAGCTGACCCCGGACGCGGGCGCGGTGAAGTGGACCGAAAGCGCGGAGCTTGGCTATTACGCCCAGGACCACGCGCACGATTTCGAAGACGACATGAACCTGTTCGACTGGATGGGCCAGTGGACACAGGGCGAGCAGATGGTGCGTGGCACCTTGGGCCGCATGCTGTTCTCCAACGACGAGATTCTCAAGTCGGTGAAGGTGATTTCCGGTGGTGAGCAGGGGCGCATGCTGTTCGGCAAGCTGACCTTGCAGAAGCCCAACGTGCTGATCATGGACGAGCCGACCAACCACTTGGACATGGAGTCGATCGAGGCGCTGAACCTGGCGCTGGAGAACTACCCTGGTACGTTGGTGTTCGTGAGCCATGACCGTGAGTTCGTCTCCTCTCTGGCCACCCGCATCATCGAGCTGAGCGCCAGCGGCGTGGTCGATTTCAGCGGCACGTACGACGACTACCTGCGCAGCCAAGGCGTGGTTTTCTAAACCCGAAGTCCGTGTAGCAGCGGCGCGAGCCGCGTCCGGGGGCGCCGCTGCTAAAGGGATTCGGGGCGGCCGAGGAGGAAGCCTTGGGCGTTGGCGGCGCCCAGGCGTTTGAGTTGCGCCAGTTCGGCTTCGGTTTCCACGCCTTCGGCGACGATCACGCTGCCGGTCTCCCGGGCGAAGGCGATCAAGGCCGACGCCATGGCGCGGCGTTGGAAATCCTGATCGATACCGCGGGTCAGGCTCATGTCGAGCTTGATGATGTCCGGGCGCACCTGAAGGATGTGGCGCATGCTGGCATACCCGGCGCCCGCATCATCGATCGCCACCCGTACGCCTCGCACCCGCAATGGCTGCAACGCCACCTGCAACGATGCGTAATCCTGCACCACGGCATGTTCGGTCAGCTCCAGCACCAGGCGCTCGGCAGGATACTCTTGGAGAACCCCCAACAAGACGCCGCTGAGCACCAGCTCCGGCGAGCAGTTGATGCTCAGGTAGGTGTCCGGCGCCAGTCGTGACAGGCCGGCCAGCGCTTCGCGGATGGCGAGGCATTCCAGCTGCGTTCCCAGCCCGACTTCGGCGGCTTCCTTGAACCACACGTCCGGAGTGCGTGCCGGTACGCCGCTGAAACGTGACAGGCACTCCCACCCGGCCACACGCATGGTGTGGAGGTCGAAGATCGGCTGATAGACCACCCGTGGCTGACGCGACTCGATGACTTCCAGCACTCGCGAGGTCTTGACGTCATGGTCACGGGCCCTCTGCAGATCGGTCTCGAGCCGCTCGGCGATCAGTTCGGCGAAGACGTTCATCATCTTCAGATCGCGCTCGCTCAGCCCCGGATCGGGCGTGTGACTGAAACAGCAAAAGGTCCCGTACAATCGGCCATCGCTCAAGTGGATGGGCACGCTCATGTGCGCACCGACCGGCAGGCCTGGGGTTTGGGGCACGGCCATGGCGGCCGGCAATTGACCGGTGTCACGAATCAATCCGGGCAGTTCGCCGCTGACAACGCCGCGACAGTAGCCAGCGCTCATCTCGAGGACATCCCCTGGGCTGAGCGGCACCGGGCTGGCGGCATCGACGTGAGTGAACACGCGGTCGCTGTCGCGAAAATGGGAAACGAACGCTACATCCATGCCTAGATGTGTGCGCATGGCGCGCAACACACGATCCACGCAGCCTGCCTCGGTGGCAGACAACGGCTTCAGCGCAACCAGGTCCATCAGGTTATCGGCTGTCATGACGCACTATCGCCTCCTAATGTGATAGTGCCATCAGTGTAGATGGACCTCCCCCCCTCCCTTCAAGTAAAAAACGACGAGACGCCCAACGGTAGGCTCGAATCGCTCCGCAATCAGCGGCAGCGAACCGGCGTGCCGTCCACCGTGGCACTGCTACACTTCGGCATCCAACCGTGCAAAGGACACCGTGCCCGATGCTTGCAATCTTCAACGTCGCCTTTCCAGTGTTCGGCTTGATTCTGGTGGGTTTCGTCTGCCGTCGGCGCAACGTCCTGGGCCCCAATGCCTCCATCGAGCTCAACCGATTCGTGATCTACCTGGGCCTCCCTGCCCTGCTGTTCGAAGCCATGGCGCGGCTGGGTACCTTGCAGGGTCTGAACCTTGGCTACGTGCTGGCTTTCGGCCTGGGCATGGGCATCGTTTTTCTGCTGACCCTGTGGCTGCGGTTGCGCGCCCACGCGCACTTTCTCGACGCCACCATCGACGCGTTGGGCGCCGGCTATCCCAACTCGGGATTTCTCGGTATTCCCCTGTGCCTGCTGACCTTCGGCGATCCCGGCATCGCTCCGGCGGTGATCGGTGCGGTGATGACCGCCTGCCTGTTGTTCGCCGTGGCCATCATCATGATCGAGACCTTCCAGCAGACCGAGAAACACTTGGGGCGTACGCTGCTCAAGGTCGGCCACTCGCTGTTGCGCAATCCGATCATGGTGGCTCCGGTGCTGGGCTCGCTGGTGGCCTACAGCGGCCTGGTGCTCCCGGTGGGCGTTCGCCAGTTGTTCCAGTTTTTGGGTGCTGCGGCCGGGCCCTGCGCGCTGGTGTCGATCGGGCTGTTTCTGGCCGCGGAGAAATCGCAGAAAGCCGACAGCAAGACCCTGGCCATGCTGGTAGCGATGAAACTGCTGCTGCAACCGGCGCTGACGGCGTGGTTGGCGTTCTGGGTGTTCGACATCCCGGCGATGTGGGCGTGGGCAGCGCTGCTGGTGAGTGCCCTGCCCATCGGCAACGGGCCGTTCATGCTGGCCGCGCTGTATGGCCGCGAGGCCGATACCATGTCCCGCGCGATTCTGGTATCGACCCTGTTGTCGCTGGTCACGGTGTCGCTGATCCTGGCGTTGATACCGGCTGCGGTGCAGCGCTAGTCGCGCATGTAGCCGCCGTCGACGTCCATGATCTCGCCGGTGACGAAGCTGGCCGCATCGCTGGCGAGGAAGCACACGGCTGCGGCGATGTCCCGCGGTGAGCCGGCACGGCCCAGGGGCATGTCGGCGAGCACCCGGGCGCGCGCTTCAGGGGCCAGGGCTCGGGTCATCTCGGTGTCGGTCAAGGCCGGGGTGATGGCGTTGGCGGTGATGTTGAACGGCCCGGCTTCGCGGGCCAGGCCCTTGGTCAAGGCGATGACGCCGCCCTTGGCCGCTGCGTAGCAACTGTTGCCCAACAGACCACCGCCGCGCTTGCCGGCCACCGAAGCGATGTTGATGATGCGCCCGGCGCGCCGCGCCATCATACCGGGCAGCACGGCCTTGGCGCAGAAGAACACGCTGGTGAGGTCGATGGCCAGGACCCGGTTCCATTCGGCCGCGCTGACGTCCAGCAACGGCCCGGTCGAGACGATCCCGGCGTTGTTGACCAGAATGTCGATACCGCCCAGCGTTCGTTCGATGGTCTCGACCATGGCCTGCACTTGGCCTTCGTCGGCCACGTCCACGGCCACGCCGATGGCGTCGATGCCCAGTTCACACAATTGCCCGGCAGCGGCGCTGGCGGCCGCGCCGTCGAGATCGGCAATCGCGACCCGCGCACCGCATTGACCCAGCGCCTGAGCGATGGCAAAGCCGATACCGCGCGCGGCACCGGTCACCACCGCCACCTGGCCGGTGATGGCAAGACTGATAGGGGCATTCATTATTGTTGTTCCCTTGGTTGAAGAGCATGCAGCGCAAAGCGGGTCGTCAGGCCGGCTGGTAAACGCCCTGGGCGAGTTGGTCCTTGAGCGGCGGGATACCCAGCCGGCGCAACACCCGGTAAAGCGACGGCCGACAGATGCCCAGAGCACGGGCTGCCGCGGACATGTTCCAGCGGCAGGCGTTGAGCACATCCAGCACGTCGGCGCGCTCGTCGACCGGCGTGGCCAGGGTGGCCGGGCGGCGGATCGGCGTGACGTTGGCAGGCGCTGCCTGGGTGGACGTAACCTGTTGCGCAACAAAGTCCGCGGGTAGATCGCTGCGCTGGATGCGGCTGCCCTCCATCACCGCGCAGGCGTAGCGAATCACTGCACGCATCTGCCGCAGATTGCCTGGCCAGGGGTGATTGAGCAGCAGCGGCCAGACATCCGAAGCGATGACCTGCCGCGGGTCGCAGCCGGGCAGTTCGCTGGCCACCATCCGGCAGACCAGTTCGGCGCGATCGGTACGCTCGCGCAGCGGCGGCAACTGCACGACACCGGTGGCGATGCGATAGAACAGGTCTTCGCGAAAAGCACCCTGCTCGACCAGGCCGGTGAGGTTCTGGTGGGTGGCGCAGATCAGCGCGAAGTCGACCTTGACGCTGCGCTCGGCACCCAGAGGGCTGACTTCGCGTTCGGCGATGACCCGCAGGAGGCGGGTTTGCTGCTCGAAGGGCATGTCGCCGATTTCGTCGAGAAACAAGGTGCCGCCGTCGGCCTGCTGAACCTTGCCTTTCTTGCCGCAGGGCAACGCGCCGGAAAAGGCGCCGCGCGAGTAGCCGAACAGCTCGCTCTCGATCAGGCTTTCCGGAATGGAGGCGCAATTGAGCGCCACGCACTGGGCCTGATGGCGTTGACTGTGGGCATGCAGCGCGCGGGCCAGCACTTCCTTGCCGGTGCCGGTTTCGCCCTGAACGAGCACGGCGATGCCGCGTTCCATCAGGCGCAGGGCGCGGCGGAAGGCTTGGCGCACCTGGGGGTCGCTGTCGTTGGCGATATCGGATTCGGGCAGTGCCGCGCAGGACAGTGCGGGCGAAGTGGTACGTGCAGTGTGTTCGCGAACGGAAGACATCGGCGTCACCTTTTATTGTTTTATAGCTCGTGACTATCTCGAGGTCTGGCGCTCGTGACGCAAGCCTCGACGCTGTGGCCATTTCACAATACGGCAGGCGGAGTTATGTTTTCCAATCCATAATCAGGTACCCACTGATACCTTTGCGAGCATCATGATCGAGCTCAGGCATTTACAGTATTTTCGTGCGTTGGCTGAAACCCTGCACTTTGGCCGCGCCGCCGAGCGCCTGCACATCTCCCAGCCACCGCTGTCGCGACAGATTGCGCTGCTGGAGCAAGAGCTGGGCGTGAAGCTGTTCGATCGCTCGCGGCGCCACGTGGAGCTGACCGATGCCGGCCAGCGGTTCTATCTGGACACCGGCACGGTGTTCGCCGCGTTCGAACAGGCCAAGCGCAATGCGCTGGCGGCGGCGCGGGGGGCGGCGGGTGAGTTGTCGGTGGGGTTCATGATGTCGACGGCCTACAGCGTCACCCCGGCCATCACCCGGCGTTACGCGGCGCAGTACCCGCAGGTGAACCTGAAGCTGACCGAAACTCTGCCCATGGACCTGGCCCAGGACATCAGCAGTGGCAGCAAGGACGTGGCGATCATGTACCGGCCGCAGGATTGCAGCGGGCTGGAAACGGTGACCATCTACCGTGAAGAGATGACGGTGGTGCTGCCGCCGGGGCATCGGTTGCTCGAACAGCCGCTGATCGATCCGCGCGACCTGGCGGCGGAAACCTTCATCATCGTGCCACGGCGCATCGCCCCGGCGCTGCATGACATGATCGTCAATTACTGCCTGCAGCATGGCGTAACGCCCAATGTCGGGCTGGAAATCAACATGCAGCAGACCATCGTCAACCTCGTCGGCGAAGGCCTGGGCATCGCCATCGTGCCGCGCTCGATGCGCAACATGCGCCTGACCACCACCACCTTCCGCCCGCTGGTGGCGCCGCCGGTGGTCGAGGTGGTCGCGGTGTGGAAGGCCGACAATCACAATCCTTGTATTGCCACTTTTGTGGAAAGCGCAATGCGCGCGGGTGAAGAGGCGACGCTGCTGGATCAGTGAGTGTCCGGTATATCGAAGTGCCCCTTTCGCGGCCGATGACCGCTCCTACAGTGGGATGGTGATCGACCGCAGTGTGTGACCGGCCGTAGGAGCGGTCTGTGGCCGCGAAGGGTTGACGGGGTATGCCAGACACACCGCGTTGTTTATGGCTGGGCGCTCAGATTTCCAGAATGCCGGACGCCATATAGCCGCCATCCACAGGAATCACATGACCGCTGATGTAGGAAGCATCGTCGGAGGCGAGGAAGGCCACCGCGCCGGCCATTTCCGCCGGGGTGCCGTAGCGACGCATGGGGACGGCGCGGGCATAGGAGTCGCGGGTGGCACTGGAGTGCAGGCGCTGGGTCAATGGGGTGTCGACCGGCCCAGGCGCGATGCCATTGACGGTGATGCCGTACTCGGCCAGTTCGACCGCCATCTGCCGGGTCAGACCGATCACCGCGGCCTTCGACGTGCCATAGGCGGTCCGCCCCATGCTCGCGCGCATGCCGCTGATGGACGCGACGTTGATGATCCGCCCCCAGCCCTGCTCCTTCATCAGCCGCGCGGCCTGCTGACCGCACAACAGCGCGCCGGTCACGTTGATGTTCAACACCCGCTGCCAATCGGCCAGGTCGCAGTCCAGAAAGGCCTGGGTCCTGGCGATGCCGGCATTGTTCACCAGCACGTCGCAGCGCGACAGACCGGCGAACACCTCGGCGATCGACTGCGCATCACCGATATCGATCATCACCGCCCGCGCCTCGATACCCTGGGCGCGCAAACCGGCGACCATTTCCTCGGCAGCGCCGCGGTTGATGTCGGCCACCACCACACTGTGGCCGTCCTCGCCAAGGCGCTGGGCGATCGCCGCGCCAATGCCCATGGCCGCGCCGGTGATGAAGGCCACCCGGCCCTCGCCGCTCTTGCTGGGAAGCTGTCTGACTGCTTGGCTCATGACCAGGACTCTCTTAAAGGAAACCGATGGAAATCCACGGAAAACAGGCAACGATGACCAGCGCCACCACCAATGCTGCCAGGTAACCCCAGACGCGGCGGATGACATGGTCGGACGGCGTCTTGCTGATCGCACAGGCGGCGTAGAAACCCACGCCCAGGGGCGGCGCGAACAGGCCGATGCCCATCGCCAGGATCACCACCATGGCGTAGTGCACCGGATGGATGCCGAGCATTTCGGCGAGCGGGAACATCAGCGGGCCGAACAGCACGATGGCTGGAATGCCTTCGAGCACGCTGCCCAGAATCAGGAACGTCACGATGGTGACGAACATGAAGCCGATGGCGCCGCCCGGGATTTCGCTGATCAGGTCGACCAGATTGGCCGAGAACCCCGACTGGGTCAGCGCCCAGGCCATGGCCGAAGCCATGCCGATGATCAACAGGATCGCCCCGGACAGCGCCGCGGCCTCGATCATCATCGGGTAGACCTTGCGGAACTCGATGTGGCGCATGAACAGGTGCATCACCAAGCCCACCAGCACCACATAGGCCACGCCGATGGTCGAGACTTCGGTAGCCGTGGCTGCACCTTCGAGCACCGCCACGCGGATCAGCAATGGCAAGGCCAGGGCCGGCAGCGCGACCATGAAGGTCTTCGCCACCACCGACATCGGCGCCCGCTTGACGGTGGGCATGGCTTCCTTGCGCGAGCGCCACCAGCAGACGATGGCGATGACCACGGTGGCCACCACCGCCGGCATCAGGCCGCCGATGAACAGCGCGGTGATCGAGACACTGCACACGGCGCCAATGGTGATCAGCACCAGGCTCGGCGGAATGGTTTCGGTCATCGCACCGGTGGCAGCTAGCAAGGCGGCCAGCTCTTCGGGCTCGGAGCCGCGCTTCTTCATTTCCGGAAACAGTGCCGGTGCCACCGCGGCCATGTCGGCCACTTTGGAGCCGGAAATCCCCGACACCAGGAACATGGCGCCGAGCAGCACGTATTGCAGACCGCCGCGCACATGCCCCAGCAGCGAGGCCATGAAGTCGATCAGCGTGCGGGCCATGCCCGACAGCTGCAGCACCACGCCCAGCAGGACGAACAGCGGTACGGCGAGCAGCACCATGTGCGACATGCCCTCGTCCATGCGACCGACGACGATGGACAACGGGGCATGGGTCGCCAGCGCCAGATAGGCCATGGTGGCGGTGCCGAAGGCGAACGCGATCGGGATGCCCCCGAACACGCAGGCGCCCAGCAGCACCAGGAAGAACACCACCAAGTTGTAGTTGCCGATCTCGGCGAGCAGCGGCTGGGCCAGCCACAGCGTACCGCCCACCACGGCGACCACGGCCACCCCGGCCACGAACTGACGCAGGGTGGAATAGCGGGCCATGCGCGCGACCGCCGCCAGCAGCATGAGCATGGCGCCGACCGGCAGTGCGGCGGCACGCACGCCGTCGGGAATGCCCAGGGCCGGCGTGGTGATCGCCATCTGCTCATGGGAGTGGACCATCGCCGGGGTGATGATCATGGCCACGAACAGCACCACGATCAGCGCCGACAGGGTTTCGCTGAAACCGCGCCAGGCCGGGGGCAGCTTGTTGACCAGCGCCGACATGCGCATGTGCTCGCCCCGATCGAGCGCCAGCACGGCGCCGAACATCGCCAGCCAGATGAACAGCGACGAGGCCAGCTCGTCGGTCCACACCAGCGGGTTGTGAAACACGTAGCGCGAGACGACGCCGGCGAGCAGCACGCAGGTTTCCACCAGCACCAAGGCCACGGCAAGCACCTCGACCACGCGCATGGCGCAGCGATTGAGGCAGGTCAGCGCCCGGGCCGGCAGGCGCATGGCAACGGTTTCGGCCGGCATCGCCTCGGCGCTCATCATGCCAGCTTCCCGGAGTATTTTTCGAGGATGGCCCAGGCGGCCTCACCAAACTTCTCGTGCCAGTCGGCGTAATAGTTGGCGCTGCGCAGCTTCTCGCGGAACGCCTGCGGCTCGGTGTCGGCCAGCTCCAGGCCTTTTTCCTTGAGGGTGTCGCGGATGCTGCCCTGCAAGGCGGCCAGGTCGGCGCGCTGGCCCATGACCGCAGCATCGATGTGCTTGCGCACCACCGCCTGCACGTCGGCCGGCAGGCGGGCGAACGACTTGCTGTTGCCGAGCATCCAGAATCCGTCCCAGACATGGTTGGTCAGCGAGCAGTACTTCTGCACTTCATAGAGTTTGGCCGACGACACCAGGGTCAGCGGGTTTTCCTGACCCTCGACGATGCGCGTCTGCAGGGCCGAATACACTTCGGCGAAATTGATGCTGGTGGGCGCCGCCTCGAATGCCTTGAAGATCGACATGATGATCGGACTGGGTGGCACGCGCAGCTTCATGCCCACCAGATCTTCGGGCTTGAGTACCGGGCGAGTGCTGGTGGTGGTGACGCGAAAGCCGTTGTCCCACATCTTGTCGAAGGCGAACAGGGTTTCGGTCTTGGCGATCTCGCTGCGTACATGGGCGCCCAGGTCGCCGTCCATCGCGCTCCAGACCTGATCGTAGTCCTTGAAGGCAAAACCCACGGCGCTGATCTGCACCGAAGGCACCAGGGTACCGAGGATGACCGGCGACAACGCGAACAGGTCCACCGCGCCGGAACGCACCTGAGCCAGGGTATCGGTGTCGCTGCCCAGCTGGCTGCTGGGGAACACCTGGATCTGCACCGCACCGTTGGTTTCTTCCTTGATGGCCTTGGCCATTTCCCGCGCCCGCACGTTCATCGGGTGAATCATGGGCAGGTTGTTGGCGAACTTGAGCCTGAAATCCGCCGCCTCGCTGCGTGGGCTGAACAAGCCCAGCCCCGTGGCGGCGACGGCCGCCGATGCGAGGGTGGCGGTCTTGATGAAACGGCGGCGCGAGAAATCACTCATGTAGCTCTCCTGACCTTCTTGTTTTTATTGACCAGCTTTCATTCACCGGGCTGCCGGGGCAGGCGCTGGGGTACCGGTGAGAAAGCAAATCGGGTGCCACCCCTGCCCGACCCGCGGAAAAACCGTGCCCATCGGCGTGAAGCGGACAGCAAGCTGCTGTTTTGCCTGAACAAACTCGCACCGATGTGAATGTATCTGCAGATGTCAGGCGCCAAGCCCTGCCCGGCTCGATGTAACAGGTGTCTCCCTCAGGTGTCGCCCATCACCGACGAAGCGACACCTGGGGCGACACCCGACGTCTGCGGGGTAACAGCCAGCCCGCCACCGGCTGGCGTTTCAAAGCCTTGGCACCGCTCTTGCTATCGCCCTTGGCAAACAACATCAACAAGCCTTCAATCGAGGACACACCTCATGGGTTCGCCAGTCATCAGCGGTTGGTTCCACTCCCCCTTCGGCAAATTCGACCAGCTCGACCCCGAGCAGATGATGGCCGATGCGGCCGTGGGCGCGCTCGAACATGCCGGTCTGGACGCCGAGCAGATCGATTCGGTCCACGTCGGCCATTTCAATGCCGGCTTTCTGTATCAGGACTTTCCTTCCGCGCTGCTCGCCAATCATATTCCGGCGGTGCGCTTCACCCCGTCGGTGCGCCTGGAAAACGCCTGCTCCACCGGCTCGGCAGCCATCCACTCGGCGCTGCAGGCGGGGCTCTCGGGGCAGGCTCGGCACGCGCTGGGGGGGGGCTTCGAGAAGATGAACACGCTGCCCACTGACGAGGTCGGCAAGATCCTGCTCAAGTGCTGCTACGCCAAGGAGGAAGCGCAGATCGAAGGTGGCTTCGCCGGGGTGTTCGGCACCATCGCCCAGACCTACTTCGAGCGCTACGGCGACCAGTCCGACGCGCTGGCGATGATTGCCGCGAAAAACCACGCCAACGGCGCACTGAACCCCTACGCGCACATGCGACGCGACCTGGGCTACGACTTCTGTCGCGAGCCGTCGGCGAAGAACCCGTTCGTGGCCGGACCGCTCAAGCGCACCGACTGCTCGCTGATCACCGACGGCGCCGCCGCGCTGGTGATCAGCCGCGACGACCACGCGCCCGGCCGGGGCCAGGCGATCAGCTTCAGGGCGGCGGTGCAGGTCAACGACTACCTGCCGCTGTCGCGCCGCGACCCGACGGTGTTCGAAGGCGCCGCGCGGGCCTGGCAACAGGCGCTGGATACCGCGGGGCTGAGCCTGGCTGATCTGTCGCTGGTGGAAACCCATGACTGCTTCACCATTGCCGAGCTGCTGGAGTACGAGGCCATGGGCCTGGCCGAGCGTGGCCAGGGCGCGCGGGTGATTGCCGAAGGCATCAGCCGCAAGGACGGCCGCCTGCCGGTCAACCCGTCCGGCGGGCTCAAGTCCAAGGGCCATCCGATCGGTGCCACCGGGGTGTCGATGCACGTGATGGCGGCCATGCAGCTCAGCGGCCAGGCTGGCGACATGCAGTTGGCCAAGGCCGATCGCGCCGGCGTCTTCAACATGGGCGGCGCGGCGGTGACCAACTACGTGAGCATTCTGGAGCGCGTGCAATGACCGGCATCGACAACGTGATGAACCTGGGCGAACTGCTCAACCAGATCGCCCGGCGCTACCCCGACGCGCCGGGTTTCATTCGCGGCGAGCAGGTGCACACCTGGCGCAGCATTTCGCAACGGGTCGACAGCGTCGCCGCGGCGCTGCGCGCGCGTGGGCTGGGCAAGGGCGATAAGTTGCTGGTGCATTCGCGCAACAACCTGCCGCTGTTCGAGAGCGCCTGGGTGGCGTTTCGCCTGGGCGCGGTGTGGGTGCCGACCAACGTGCGCATTACCCCGCCGGAGGCCGCCTACCTGGGCAGTTCCAGCGGTGCGGTGGCGATGCTCTACGACGAGGGGCTGGCGCATTACGTGGATGCGGTGCGCGCCGAGTCACCGGCGCTGGCGCAGGTGATCGCCATCGGCGAGCCACGCGCGGGCGAACTGAGCTACGGGCAATTGCTCGACGAAGGCGCGCCACACGCCAGCACGTTCCGCGCCGCCGACGTCAATTACCATGACCCGCTGTGGTTCTTCTACACCTCAGGCACCACCGGTCATCCAAAGGCTGGTGTGCTCACCCACGGGCAGATGGCCTTCGTCATCAACAACCACATCGCCGACCTGATGCCGGGGCTCTCCCAGCATTCGCGCTCGCTGGTGCTGGCGCCGCTGTCTCACGGGGCCGGCATCCACGCGCTGGTCAACGTGGCGCGTGGCGCCGCCTGCGTGCTGCCGGCCAGCGACCGGCTGGACTGCGACGAAGCTTGGCGCCTGGTGCAGGAACACCGCGTCGACAACCTGTTCACCGTGCCGACCATCGTCAAGATGCTCACCGAAGACCCTGCCGTCGACCGCTATGACCACAGCAGCCTGCGCCATGTGATCTACGCCGGCGCGCCGATGTATCGCGCCGATCAGTGCCACGCCCTGCGCAAGCTGGGCAAGGTGCTGGTGCAGTATTACGGCCTGGGCGAAGTCACCGGCAACATCACCGTGCTGCCCGCCGATTGCCACGACGCCGAAGACTCCCCCGCCGCCAAGGTCGGCAGTTGCGGCTATCCGCGCACGGGCATGCAGGTGGCCATTCTGGACGACGCCGGCAACGAGTTGGCCACCGGTGAGGACGGGGAGATTTGCGTGCGCGGACCGGCCGTGTTCAGCGGGTACTACAACAACCCGACGGCCAATGCCAGCTGCTTCAAGCACGGCTGGTTCCACACCGGCGACCTGGGTCATGTCGACGAGCACGGTTATCTGTTCATCACCGGGCGGGCCTCGGACATGTACATCTCTGGCGGCTCCAACGTGTACCCGCGCGAGGTCGAGGAAGCGCTGCTGACGCATCCGGCGGTCAACGAGGTGGCGGTGCTGGGCATGCCGGACGAGAAATGGGGCGAGTGCGGCTGCGCGGTGATCGTCACCACCGGCCAGGTCAGCGACGAGCAGTTGCTGGCGCACCTGGAACCGCGCCTGGCCCGCTACAAGTGGCCCAAGCGCTTCGTGCGCTGGGACGCCATGCCCAAGTCCGGCTACGGCAAGATCGTCAAGAAGCAGATCCGCGCGTTGCTGCAGGAACGCGAGGAGGTGGCCTGATGAATCCCCATTTCGAGGAGCGCGACGGCGTGCGGGTTTTCGTTCACGGCGGGCCGGCCCAGCAGCCGCGTCGGCTGGACCGCAGCGTGGCACAGGGTGAAGAACTGCGCCTGGTGCTGCCGCTGGCGTGCAACGTCGGCGCAGGCGTACTGCAAGCCCTGCAGGGGCGTCGGTACGGCAGCGCCGTGGGCCGCATCCTGTGTGGTGGCGCGGCGCACCTGAGCTACCACCGCATGGTGGTCACCGACAAGCCGGAGCGGCCCTACGACTACGGCGCCCCGGTGGTGCTGGACGGCTACATCACCTTCATCAGCGGTGCCATCACCGTGGGCCGGGATGCGCAGAACAAGCCATTGCTGCACTGCCACGCCGGTTTTCTGGATCGCGATGGCCAGCAGCACGGCGGCCATCTGCTGCTCGACAGGCTGGTGGTCGGCAGTGAAAACCTGGTGATCCGCCTGTGCCTGTTCGATCACGTCGCTTATCAATCGCAACCCGACGCCGAAACTCATTTCAGCCTGTTGCACCCGATCGACCAGGAGGCTTCATGAACGCCAGCGCCGTACTCGAACCCGACCTGTCCGCCTCAACCGTTCAGACCGGTCGCCTGGGGCGTCTGGTGGTGGCGCGGCTCAAGCCCAACGAAGACATCGTCGAAAGCGCCGAAGCCCTGTGTGCCCGTCACGGCATCGAGCTGGCCGTGATTCGCGGCGGGCTGGGCAGCCTGATCGACGCACAGCTGGGCTATCTGGGACGACAGGGCATGAAGACCCTGACCGTACCCGGGCCCGGCGTGGAGATTTTGAGCATCAGCGGCGAGATCGTCATCGGTGAGAGCCGACTGCAAGCCGTGGTGGCCGACGCCGACGGCAACATCTTCGCCGGACGCCTGGAGCGCGGCCGCAACCTGTCGTTCATCACCGTGGAACTGACCCTCCAGGAATGGCTGCCCGACTGAATCGGCGGCAACCCTGTGAGCGAGAAACAACGGTGACCCTTGGACAAGAACCAGTGGTGCCCCTGTGGGAGCGGGCTCTGCCCGCGAAGGGGACGCCGCGGTCTACCAGATGCACCGCGTCGAGTTCTTCGCGGGCAGAGCCCGCTCCCACAAGAAACGGCGGTGGCCTTATGGACAAGAAACGGTGGTGGCCACTGGACAAGAAGCAGTGGTGACCCTGTGGGAGCGGGTTCTACCCGCGAAGGGGACGCCGCGGTCTACCAGATGCACCGCGTCGAGCTCTTCGCGGGCAGAGCCCGCTCCCACAAGAAACGGCGGTGGCCCTTTGGACAAGAAACGGGGGGGGCCCCTGGACAAGAAACCGTGGGAACCCTTGGACAAGAAACAGTGGGGCCCCCGTGGGGGCGGGCTCTGCCCGCGAAGGGGACGCCGCGGTCTACCAGATGCACCGCGTCGAGCTCTTCGCGGGCAGAGCCCGCTCCCACAAGAAACGGCGGTGGCCCCTGGACAAGAAACGGTGGTAACCCTGTGGGAGCGGGTTCTACCCGCGAAGGGGACGCCGCGGTCGACCAGAAGCACCGCGTCGAGCTCTTCGCGGGCAGAGCCCGCTCCCACAAGAAACGGCGGTGGCCCTTGGACAAGGAACAACGGTGACCCTGTGGGAGCGGGTTCTAACCGCGAAAGGGACGCCGCGGTCACTCGTGCCAGTGGCGGCACTTCGAGGTCTGGCCGACACCCGGATTGAAGGCGTTGCACGGGTCCAGTTGCTGATAGAAGGCCTTGAGCGCCGGCTTGGCCGGGTACAGATGGCCGACGTTGTGCTCGGCCGGATACTCTGCGCCGCGTTCGTCGAGCAGGGCCCACATGCGATGCTCGACCGCCAGACAATCGCTGCCCTTGCGCAGGATGTAGTCCTGGTGGAACACGTGGCAGAAGAAATGCCCGTAGTAGAGCTTGACGATCATCTGCTGATCGATGTCGGCGGGCAGCGTCTCGAACCACTGGCGATCATTGCGCGCCAGGGCAATGTCCAGCGCCACGATGTCCTCCACCTCCCGATCGTGCACGGCGCGATAGCGCACCGCAGCACCGGCGGCAGCGAAACGATGCAGGAAGGCCTTGCTGCCCTCCTCCACGGTGCACCGGAAGAAATCACCGTCACGTCCGGCGAACAGCTCTTCCAGCAGCTTCTGGGTTGGCGCCACCGAGCCGGCGGACACCTTGAGCATCAAGTAGTGTTCATAACGCTGACGGAACTCGCGAATGCGCGGCGGCAGGTGCTCGGGAAAGCAACGCGCCGCCAGTTGCAGGACACGGTCGGCGAGGTTGGCACGCAGCCAGGGAAAGCGCTTGAGAAAAGTGTCGGCGCGGCTCTTCAAGGCGAACAACTTGGGCAGGCGCTGGGTGCCCAGGTGATGGATCATCAGAAACGTGTCCTTGCCGTATTCGGCGGCCACGTCGTAGGCGTCGCGGTGCATGTACTCGCCGGCGATCGGCAGCTCGTCGAACCGTTCGAGCATGTGCCGGCGGATCTGGGTGAGGTTGGCGGTGTCGTTGCTGCCGATGTAGAACACCGCGGTGTCGCGCTCGGCGGCGAAGGTGTCCAGGCGTACCGCGAACACCGCCAGCTTGCCGGCACTGCCGCTGGCCTCGTACAGGCGCTGGTGGTCGGCATTGAACCGTGCGGGCGTGGGCGCGTCGACTTCGCGCACATAGGCGGCGTAGCCATGGTCGGAGCCCAGCCCGGCGTCGGCCTTGATATCGGCGGCGGTGTAGCGCTGGGCGTCCAGGTTGCCGAGGATCTGCTCGGGCGTATCGCCCAGTTCGACGCCCAGGTGGTTGACCAGTTGCAAGGTGCCATCGGCGTCGAGCTGGGCGTACACCGCCATCTGCGTGTAGGCCGGTCCGCGACGCACCAGCGAGCCGCCTGAATTGTTGCAGACGCCGCCGAACACCGACGCGCCGATGCACGAGGAACCGATCACCGAATGGGGCTCGCGGCCCAAGGGTTTGAGGACCTTCTCCAGCTGATCGAGGGTCGAGCCGGGGAAGCAGATGACCTGACGGCCCTCCTCGATCACGTGCACCGTGCGCATGCGCAAAGTACTGATGATCACCACTTCACGGTCGTAGCCACCGTCGGGGGTGGAACCTCCGGTCAGGCCGGTGTTGGCCGCCTGCATGATGACGATCACGTCGGCCGCCACGCAGGCCTTGACCACCTGCCACTGCTCCAGCAGCGAGCCGGGGCGGACCACTGCCAGTGCCTGGCCGCTGCCGAAGCGGAAACCCTGACGAAAGCGTTCGGTCTCGGCCGAGTCGGTGAGCACATGGCTGGCGCCGACGATGTCGCGCAGTGCGCTGATCAATTCGCTCATTGCGGCATCACCGCCACCGCATCGACTTCGATGAGCATGCCGTCCAGGGCCAGGCGCGGAACCGGGATCAAGGTGCAGGCTGGCGTCATGGCATCGCCCCACGCCTCGCGCAGGGTGTCGATCCAGATGGCCAGGCGCTCATGGTCGTGGTCGACGATCAACACGGTCAGCTTGGCGACGTGGGCGTAGTCGGCACCGGCTGCACCGAGGGCAGTGCGCAGGTTGGCCAGGGCCTGCCCGGCCTGTAACTGAAAGTCCGCGGAAATGCTGCTGTCCAGGCTTTCACCGCCTTGCCCGGCGATGAACAACAACTTGCTGCCACCGGCGACCTCGGCCACATGGGAGTAACCATAGGGCGCCGGGTCGAACAGGCCGGGCGGATTGCTGAGCTTGAGCGGGACGTGGTCGGGCATGGGCAGGCTCCTGTTGGCTGACAGACCTTACCCTAGCACGGCTTGCCGGGCGCATCGCGGCTTCTTCAGGCGTCTTTCGGCCAGCCGCCGCCGAGGGCCCGATACAGACGCACGCGGTCGATCGCCGCGGCAGTGGCACTGTCCACCAGCTGGCTTTGCGTGGCCAGCAGCGCACGCTGCACACCGAGCACGTTGATGAAATCGGTCGCGCCCTGATTGTAGCGGTCGCGGGCGGTACCCAGGGCCACCGTGTTCTGCCGCACCGCCTCGCTCAACGCAGCATGGTGCTGCTGTTCGGCGGCGTAATCGCTCATGGCATCGTCGACCTCGTGCCAAGCGGCCAGTACCACCCGCTGATAGTCCAGCGCCGCTTCCTGCTGCTGATGTTCGCGCAGCTCCAGCGTGCCCGTCAGGCGTCCGCCCTGGAAGATAGGCAGGTACAGGCTGGGGCCGAACGACCAACTGCGCGAATCCCAGCCGCCCAGGTCGGAGCCATTCAGGGCCTGAAAGCCGAAGCTGGCGCCCAGGCTCACCCGTGGATAGAAATTGGCCTTGGCCACGCCAATGGCGGCCGTGGCCCGATGCAATGCTGCCTCGCTGCGCTGGATGTCAGGCCTGCGCTGGGCCAATTCCGAGGGCAGACCCATGGGCACGTCCGGCGCCGGGTCGGGAATGGCGCGCGAGGTGCGCAGTTCGTTGGCCAGGGCGCGCGGCGGTTCGGCCAGCAGGTAGCTCAGCGCATTGATCAAACGGTCCTGCTGCGCCTGCAGCACGGGCAGCGAGGCTTCGATGGTTGCCACCAGGGCAGCGGCGTTGGCGGTGTCCAGGTTGGTGGTGACGCCATTCTCGTAGCGAGTCTGGGTCAGGCGCTGGCTCTGCCGGGCGATCTCGAGATTCTCCCGCGCCACAGCCAGGCGCGCCTGCACGCCACGCAGGCGGATGTAGTCGGTGGCCGTGCGCGCGGCGATGCTCAGGCCGACCGCGTCGCGCTGGGCCTGGCTGAACTGGACGTCGGCGTCGGCCATCTCGACGCTGCGCTGGACGTGCCCCCACAGGT
Source organism: Pseudomonas sp. RIT-PI-a (assembly GCF_001187875.1). Lineage (NCBI taxonomy): Bacteria > Pseudomonadati > Pseudomonadota > Gammaproteobacteria > Pseudomonadales > Pseudomonadaceae > Pseudomonas > Pseudomonas sp. RIT-PI-a. The sequence goes on along the minus strand of NZ_LGIR01000011.1, from coordinate 360,614 downwards.
CGACCTCCCAGCTGGCGTCGAGCGCCCCGCTCCACAGCTCGAACGGTGCTCGGCCGCTCTGCCCTGACGGGTCGTTGAGGCCTTCGGCGCTGTTGCGCTCGCGCTGATAGCCACCGCGCGCGCTGAGCCCCGGCAACTGCTCGCTGCCGCTGACCTGGCGCAGGTCCTGGCTTTGCTGCACGCGGTTGGCCGCCGAACGGATGTCCAGGTTGGCCTTGGCGGCGCGGGTCACCAGCGCGGTCAATTGCGGGTCGCCCAGCTGTTGCCACCAAGCGCTGTCCAGCGCTGCGTCGGCTCGGGTACCGGCGCTGTCCTGCCACTGCGCAGGCAGCGCCGCTGCGGGCCGCTGGAAGTCCGGCCCGACGCTGCACGCGGCCAGGCTGCTCAAGGTCAGGGCAAGCAATGCACGTTTCATCTCAGGGCTCCTGGGTGGTATCGACCGACGCAACCACCGACAAGCCAACGCGCAGCCGGTCCAGATGGGGCTGATCGGTTTCGAACACCACCTTGACCGGAATGCGCTGGACCACCTTGGTGAAGTTGCCGGTGGCGTTGTCCGGGCTGATCTGCGCGAACGACAGACCCGTGGCCGGCGCGACGCTGTCGATGTGGCCGTGGAAGACCTGGTCGGGAATGCTGTCGACATGAATGTCCACGCGCTGGTTGGCGTGCATGTGCGCCAGTTGCGTCTCGCGGAAGTTGGCCACCACGAACGCCTGGTGCAACGGCACCACGGCCAGCAGGGGTCGACCGGGGGCGACATAGGCACCGACGCGCACCGAGCGCTGACCGATCATGCCGTCGGCCGGTGCCAGAATCTGCGTATAGGACAGGTTCAGTTCGGCCTGTTCCAGCGCCGAGCGATCCTTGTCCACCGCCGCTTCGGCCACTTCCAGTTCGGCCTTGAGCACATCCAGGGTGCGCTGGGCGGCGACCCGTGAGGCGCCATCACGGTCGCGCGAGGCTTCCCAGCCCTGCAACTCGGCCTCGGCCTTCTGCCGCTCTTCCTGGGTGCCAGCGCCGGCCTGGGACAGGTTGCGGTAACGCTGGGCATTGGCCTGGGCGAACTTCAGGGATGCGGCGGTGGCACGCGTGGCAGCGCTGGCTTGGTCGATCACCGCCGCCTGCCGCTCGATGCTGGCGCGCAGGTTCTTCACCTGCGCCTGCGCGGCATCGACGTTGGCCCGGGCCGCTGCCACCGAGGCCGTGTAGTCGCGCGGGTCCAGGCGCGCCAGCAGCTGCCCGGCCTTGACCGACTGGTTGTCCTGCACCAGTACCTCGGTGACCACCCCGGCCACCCGCGGCGCCACCAGCACCGAATCGGCGCGGATGTAGGCGTCGTCCGTGCTCTGTACGCCGCTGCGGTGCAGCACCTGGTAGAGGCCATAGGCGGCGCAGACGAGGATGACAGCAACGATGAGAAAGACAGCGGTGCGATGTTTGATGACAGATTTCATGACGGTACCGGGGGTTGCGGTGGATAGGCGCGTTTGGGCAGGGTCAGCAACACCACCAGCAGCACGGCGATGAAGGCCAGCAGCGCCAGGAACGCGTCGCTGTAGCTGAGCACGAAAGCCTGGGCGCGAACGCGGCCGGCCAGTTCGGCAGCCGGCTCGCCGTACAGCGGCAACAGGCTCTGGTAGCTGTTGCCGACCTGATCGAGCAAGGTATTGGAATGCAGATGCTCACGGGCGGTGACGAAGTTTTCCAGCACCACGCCGGCGACCACCGACGACAAGCCGCGCAGGGTGTTGACCATGGACGAGGCGAACGGCCCCTCCAGCGGATGGATGACCCCGGTGGCGATCATCAGCAGCGGTACCACCACCATCGGCTGGCCGAAGGTGTGCAGCGCCTGCAACAGATAGAAGTCATCGCGGATCCATTCGCCGGTGAGCTGCGAGCCACCCAGCAGCGCCAGGGTCAGCAGACCGAAACCGGCGGCCATCACGTAGCGCGAGTCGACCCAGTTGCGGTTGATCACGAACGCGACCAGCGGCGCGATGAGCAACTGCGGGATGGCAATGCACAACGCGGTGGGCATGGTCTGCAACGGCCGATAGCCCTGAATGTGAGTCAGGTACCCCGCCGGAATCGCGCTGCCGGCCATGCCGACGAACAGGAACAGGCACAGCGTGGTGATGCCGAAGGCGAAATTGCGCCGCCCCAGCAACTGCAGCTTGAACAGTGGCAGCGGGTGAAACCATTCGTTGAGCAGAAACAGCGGCAGGCACATCCCGGCGCCGATCAGCAGCAAGGCAATCAAGGGCGACTCCAGCCAGTCCAGCCGTTCGCCCTGGGTCAGGCCGATGATCAGCATGCTCAGGCCGGCCGTGCCCAGCAATGCACCGCGCCAGTCGGCCTGCTTGAAGCGCTCCAGACGCAGTGGATCCTGCGGCAGACCGTAGGCGATGCACGCGGCACCGATCAGGCACGCCGGGATGATCTGCCAAAACACCATCCGCCAGTCGCTGCCCTCGGTCCACAGCGCGGCGAGGGGCATGGCCAGGTTCGGTCCGAAGGTCGCGGTGAGCGCGTAGGCCGACAGCCCGTACAATTTGATGTGCCATGGCAGGAAACGCAGTGCGGCGGTCATCAGCAGTGGCGGAAGCGCGCCTCCGGCCAGACCCTGAAGCACGCGCAACAGCAGCAGGCTTTCCAGGTTGGGGGCGAAAGGGCACAGTGCGCCGAAGCCGGCGAAGGCCACGGTCACCACAATGGCGAAGCGCCGCAACGAAAAGGTCACGGCCAACCAGGGCGCCAACAGCATCGCCGACACCTCGGCCGCCGCGTAGGCAGAGCTGATCCAAGTGCCTTCGTCGTGGCCGAAGCCATAGATCCCCAGCAGGTCAGCCAAGGTGATGTCGGTGACGCGGTCGTTGATGCCGGAAGTCAAGGCGGCGATCAGCACGCCGACCAGCCCGATGGCCAGGCGCCAGCCGAACGGCGCCGGGACCGGAGGTGAAGGTGGGGACACGAATGAAACCTGCTTGCTGCAAATGACGATGAATCAATAATTGCGATACACTGTACCGAACAGCGATACAAAAGGCAAATTGGATGAGCAGCGACAACGACCGTAGCGGCATACAAGTCATCTCTCGGGCAGCAGCGATCCTGCGCTGCCTGGAAAGCGAGCCCGACGGCCTGAGCCTGGGCGCGATCGCCAAGCGCATCGACCTGCCCCGCTCCACGGTGCAACGGCTGGTCGATGCGCTGGCCCATGAGGAGCTGCTCAAGGTCCAAGGCGCCGGTGGCGTGTGCCTTGGCCCGGCATTGATGCGCCTGGCGTCGAACAGCCATGTCGACCTGATCACCCAGGTGCGTCCTTATATGGAGGCACTGACCGAACGCACCGGAGAGACGGCAGTGCTGGTCAACCGCAACGGTACCCACCTGATGCTGCTGCATTCGGTGGTGTCGCCGCAGCCCTTGCGCGTAGCGCCCTCCTCGGGCAGCTTCCTCAGTGTCTACGCGACTTCGGGCGGCAAGGCACTGTTGGCCAAGATGAGCGACGAGGCCGTGGTGCAACTGCTCGGCCCGGTGTTGGAACCACTGACCCCGAGCACCCCGGATCTGCCACGCCTGCTCGAACAGCTGGCCGAGGTCCGCGATCGAGGGTATGCCTGCGACGCCAATGAGCACATGATGGGTGTCGGTGCCATGGCCGTGGCCCTGCAGACCTCGCAAGGGCAGTACGCCTTGGCACTGGTGGGCCCGGTATGGCGAGTCGAGGCGCAACACGTGCTGTTTCGTGAGGCGCTGTTCGATACCCGCGAGGCCTTGGCCGGTGTCCTCAGTGCTGGACTGCGCGCAAGCGAGCCATCGTCAAGTTGAAACAAAATGCCATTAACTTGAGCCGGGCAAGTCGTGAACAAAATGGCAACATGGCACTCAGAGAGTCGTCCCTGCCACTGGATAACGGGCAGGAAAAATAAAGACAGGGAGAACCCGGGCGTCTGCGTGCAGCGCGCATCGGTCGGGTGTGTCGGCTAACCCAACGAGAGTTAAAGACCCTTCCCATGAAAACCTTGAGCGACTGCGTCCGGCAGTTGAAACGCTACTCCTACGCCTTGCCTGCCCTGCTGCTGGCGGGTACCTGTTCCTTCCTCGCCCTGGAAATCAGCGACAGCCGCGCCGAGTCCGTCGATGGCACGCAGACCCTGGTGTTCCTGCGTCACGCCGAGAAGCCCGCCGGCGGCCTGGGCCAGCTCAACTGCCAAGGTCTCAACCGCGCACTGAATCTGGCCGAGTTGCTGCCAGAGCGGTTCGGCAATGCCGATTACGTGTTCGCCGCCGATCCCGGCCGGCATGTAGAAGAAGGCGAGAACGACGAATCCTACAGCTACCTGCGTCCGCTCATGACCATCAGCCCCAGCGCCATCAAGCTCGGCCTGCCGGTGAACATCGACTACGGCGCCAACGACACACAGGACCTGGCCCGGGAGCTGATGCGCGACAAGTACCACAACGCGGTCATCTACACCGCCTGGTCCCATGGCTACCTGCCCGAGCTGATCAACGAAGTGGCCGGCCGCGCGGTGGGCCAGGAAATGAACATCACCGACGATTGGGCAGCCAACGACTTCGATTCGGTCTACGTGCTCACCCTGACCTGGCACGACGGCAAGGCCAGCCTGCTCTCGCGCAACGTCAAGCAAGGCTTGGACAACGGCCACACCGCCTGCCCGGCCTAGCAGCGGGCCTGGGTTCACACGCAGCACCAAGCGTTGCAAGGGAGGCTCGGGTATACTGCCGCTCCCTTTCAACGTGCTGCCCCGGAGTCACCATGCCTGCCAATCAACATCCCGATGCCGAGCCGATCGTTCAGGACGCCGAAGTCGATGGCCAGGCAGCGATCCCGGCCTTCGCGTTCCCGTTCAAGCCCGGCGCGTTCGCGACCAAGCAAGCGGCCAGCTACCCCGGCGCGGGCAAGTCAAACCATGACAAGACCCCAGGCCGCGCCCCGAACGGCACTCGCCGCTCCATGGGCAAGCGCTGATCCCGTTTGCCAGGACGCCAGAATGAGAAAGCCACCCGAGGGTGGCTTTGTCGTTTTCAGGGGGTACGGCGTTCAGGGCTTGTCGCGCTGCTGCGCATATTGCCGCTGCTGCGAACGCTGGCGCAGGATGATCGGCAGGATGCGCCGTCCGTCGTTCCAATAACGTCCGGCCAGGCGGCTCGGTTCGCTGAGAATACGGTGCAGCCATTCCAATGAGAGCTTCTGCACCCACATCGGCGCACGTTGCACCTTGCCCGACAGGAAGTTCAACGCCGCACCGGTGCACAGGCCCACGCCATGGGTGCGGCCGCGGTCGGCGATCAGCTTGCACAGCAGTTCCTGGCGTGGCGAGCCGACCGACATGATCAACAGCTGCGCCCGATGCTGCTCGACGAACTGCAAGGTGGCCTCCACTTCCGCGGGGTTGTCGATGAAGCCCATCGGCGGGTTGTAGTGCAGGAACGTCACCGCCGGATAGCGCTGGGTCAGTATTTCCACCACATCGGGGGTGGAGCCGACGACCGTCACGGTCCAGCCTTCGCGCTGGGCTTCGTCCATCATCAACACGGTCAGGGTGCTGCCGGGAATCGCCTCGGGCACGCCCGCGTCGAACTTGCGCAGCACCGGCATCAGTACCCGGCTGTCGCAGATCCGATAAGCGGCCCCATCGTAGGCATTGCGGAATTGCGGACTGTCTTCGAGCAGTACAACATGGTTGACGTTGGCGGTGACCACGTAACCAAAAGGCTTGTTCACGTCGCCCTTGATGGCACGGATCAGGTCCCTTTGGTCACCTTTGTAGAAATCTATCCCAAAAACTTTCATCCAGGCCGTCCTATCAGTTCTAGAATGCGTTGATGCAGCGCCGTAGAAAGGCTGCGGGAGCTTGGACGATTCGGCTTGTTCGTCTAAAGCATGTAATTGATTGTCTTCTATCCATAGGCTTAGCCGATGAACATCAAAAGGTTGTTTTCACGTGCAGAGTTCGAGCGCGCTGTACCTTTCGTGCTCAGGCCCGACCCGTTACGTCCCCGTCGCGCTTTGTTGAGTGCGACGATGGCGTTGCTGTTGGGCTCTGGCGCTGCGTTCGCGGATGTGCCGATGACACAGGTCAACGTGTCGGGGGCCGAGTTCTCCGAAAACGTGTTTCCGGGCGTGGAAGGTACGCACTATTTCTTCCCGCGCGAAGGCTTCTTTGCCAACTGGAAGCGTCGTGGCGTTCAAAGCGTGCGCTTCCCGTTCAAATGGGAGCGACTGCAGCCTACGCTGGGGGGGCCGCTTGACCCTGTCTACGCCAAGCTGATCGACAAGATGCTGGTGCAGGCCGCGCAAGCGAACATGCAGGTGATCCTGGACGTGCACAACTACGGGCGCTACCGCGGCAAGATCATCGGGACCCGGGACGTCACGGTGGATCACTACAAGAACCTCATGAGTCAGATAGCGCGCCGCTGGAGCGGTTACAGCGCCCTGGCCGGCTACGACCTGATGAACGAGCCCCACGACGAATCCGATGCCATCTGGCCGACGGCCGCTCAGGCGGGCATCGATGCCATTCGGGCGATCGACAAGAACCGTCCGATCTACGTCGAGGGTCGTTCGTGGGCCAGTGCCGAGCGCTGGCCGAACTACAACAACGATCTGCTCAAGCTCAAGGACCCGTCCAACAAGCTGATCTTTTCCGCGCATATCTACCTCGATCCTGACGGCAGTGGTAACTACAAGAATCGAATTTCCGGCACATGGAATCCGGACATCGCCGTGAACCGGGTCAAACCCTTCGTCGAGTGGCTCAAGCGCAACGGCAAGAAAGGCCACATCGGCGAATTCGGCATCCCTGACAACGACCCACGCTGGCTGGACGCGGCCGAACGTCTGCACAAGTACCTGGCCCAGCAGTGCATGCCCCTGACCTACTGGTCGAGCGGCCCCTACTGGGGTGGTTACTTCATGGCGGTCGAGCCGATCAACGGCCAGCCTCGTCCTCAATGGACAGTCATGGGCAGGTACCTCAAAGAGCCGAAGTGCAAGGCTATCGGCCCGACGTAACCGCCAGGCCCGCAGTACCGGCCGGTCGTCCCAGCGGACGATCGGCCGATTGCGAAGCCGGCACCCTCGCCTGCCCGTAATACACGAATGCCGCAACCGCGAGCGCTGCGATGTTGCCGTCATACATCATGGCCGGCGACAGGAACAGATTGATCAGGTTGAAGCACATGTCGAGAACAAAGGCAGCAAGCAGGTCACCTTTGTTCCGGCACTGGCGACTGATTCTCCAGAATCCGACGAAATACACCAGAATGATCAGCGGCATGATGAAGCCGTAGCGGTACATCACGCCCAGCACACCCACGTCGGACAGGTAGAAGTAAGAGCTGTACAGGCGCGAGAAACCACCCTGCCACTGCAGCGACAGTGCGCCCATCCCCACGTACCAGTTCGCGGCCGTATCGCGCAGGATGATCGCGGTGGTATCGGCACGTACCCCACCCGGCTCGGTCGCTTCCTGCACCAGGGCCATCAAACGCTCGTACTGGGCTTCGAACGGCGCTGGCATCACCATGTAGGCGACCCCACCCACGACGATGATCGCCAAGCCCAGCTTGACCAGCACGTGTAGGTGCGCGCGGAAGATCCACAACGCGGCCAGGGTCCACACCAGCATGGTGTTACGTGTCTGCAGCACCAGCCACAGGTAGGCGGCGAACAGGCCCAGCAACAGCACCGGTACCAGCTCGATACGGCGGCGCAGGCGGTACATCAGCATCATGGCGCACAGCGAGACGTAGGAGCCGCCGATGCTGAAGCGGTCCGGACGCAGCGGATTGAGGCCGTAGTCCTTCTCGTCGACGTTGAAGGCGACCGCAGCGTTTTCCGGGACGATCTTGAAGTAGTAGAGAAAGCCGACCGCCACACATGCCAGGCCGCCGATCAGGAAACAGCGCTCGAGCTGCTCCTGGGTCGGCTGTGCCTTCAGCATCAGGTACAACGCCGGAAAGAACAGCAGGTACAGGAAGTTGCGGCGTTCTTCGAGCAGGCCGTAGAACAGTGGCTGCTCGAAGTGATACCAGGAGAACAGTGCCGACATCACCGGCAGGGCCACGCCCATGAACAGGATCCACATACTGGCCCGCGACTGCCACGGGCGTTGCCACATGGCCAGCAGCAGCACGGCCGAGCCAACCACGCCAGCCAGGTACAGCTCGCGCAGGTATGGCAAGCCTGCCAGCTTGTTGTCGGTCAGGAAAAGAAAGCCGGAGTTGACCACCACCAGCAGGCACAGCAACGTGCGTGGATTGAGCAAAGCCTGGAGCATGTCCGTTACCTCGTGGACGATAGATCACTCAGCGCCATTTGAACGCCAAGCCCTCGGTGATGCCCTTGATGCCGAACTTGATGTTCTTGGCACTGCCGCGGTTCTGCAACACGGTGATCGCGCCCAGGGCGACCGCCGAGACGAAGGTGCACGCGGTCGAATGGAAGCGCTTGTTGTACATGATCGCCGCACGGTTGCGGTAGTAATGAAACATGTGGCTGCGCCCTTTGGTGCTGCCGCTGTCGCCATGACGGGCGAAGCTGTCGAGGGCCACGCGGCCATGCCAGCCCACGGCGGCGGCACGACGTTCCCAGTCCACTTCTTCGGAGTACATGAAGTAGCGGTGGTCCATCATGCCGACCTCTTCGATCACCTCGCGGCGTATCATGAGGCTCGCGCCCATCAGGTAGTCGGGCTCGGGCAAGCCGGCGGTGGCCAACTGCGCGCGGTCCATGTTCTTGCCCATCAGCTTGGTCTTGCCCAACCAGGGGAACAAGGTGCCGCCACCGACGCACTGGACCACCTGTGGGCGGTCCGAGTAGACCAGCACGGAGGCCGAGAAGCCACATTTGGGCGACTGTTCCAGGGTGTCACGCAGTGCTTCCAGGGCGCCGGGCTCGACGGTGACGTCGTTGTTGAGCAGCCAGATGTAGCGATAGCCTGCGCGCACGGCGTAGTCGATGCCGACGTTGTTGCCGCCGGCGTAGCCGTGGTTGCCTTCGTTGATGATCAATACCCGCTCGTGCGGTGTGTCATAACTGCCGGCTGCGCGCTCGTCGATGACTTGAACGTCCGGGCCGGTCGAGTCGTTGAGGAACTGCTTGAGGCGCGACACGCTGTCGTCCTTGGAATCGTTGTCGATCACCACCACCGGGACGCGGCAATGGGCGTCCAGGGCGCGGATGCAGTCGATGGTGGTATCGGCGCCATTCCAGTTGAGGATGATCGCGCACACGTCGTTGTTGGATCGGGTCATGCTTGAGCCTCCTGTAGAGTGCCACTCTGGCGGTTCTGCCAGGCACGCGCCTTGAATACGACGATCGACATCATCGCCAGATAGATGAAAATGTTTGCTGCCGCGATAGCGATCACCACCGCCAGGGCCGAGCCGCCCCACAGGGCGCCGATGGCCACGGCGCCGAAGCGCAAGGACGTGGCGAAGACTTCGAAGCCCAGGAAGTAGGCCTGCAGGCGCAACGCCGGGATGGCGACTTCGCACGGCATCGCTGCGAACCGGGCCAGTTCTGCCAGAGCCAGCCAGCGCGCGTATTCGCCCGCTTCGTGCCACTGGGCGCCGAAGGCCAGGGTGAACAGCCACGGCCCGGCGATGACCAGAATCAGAAAGCCTGATGCGCCGATCGCGGTCATCGCGCCGACGCCCTTGAGCAGCAGGCCGACCACCGCCTCACGAGCGTGCACCGCGGCGGCGATACGCGGGTAGAAAACGCTGCCCATGGCCTTGCCGATGAAATTGCTGGGCATGGCCAGCACTTGCAGGCACAGGGCGAAATAGCCTGCCGGTATGGCACCGAACAGCGAGGCCAATACCAGTGTGGGCATGTGCACCGACAGCGCGTTGATCAACACCTGCGGGGCACGGAAAAGGGGGAAATCGCGGTATTCGCTGGCCAGTTGGCGCAGGGTCTTGCGCGGGGCCTCGTCGACCTCGGTCGCGTCGGCCGGTGCTGCCTTGCTCATGGCCATGCCGATCAGGATCAGCAGGCTGTGCACCACGTAGTACAGCGCGCTGGTGACCACCAGCATGGTCGCGCTGTTGTTGAACAGGCCGCCGACACTGCGCATGCCGTTGTAGACCAAGGCATGGCTGGTGGCCGCGCGGGCGGTCAGGCGGTAGCGGCCATGGCGATACAGCCACTGCTGCAGCACTTCGAGGACCGCCGAGCTGAACATCACCAGCGGCAGCAGCATCAGGTACGGGGTGAGCAGTTCCAGGTTCCAGCGCTCGGCCAGCATCGGCCCCCAGAACAACAGCACGACCGCCACCAGCAGGGACACCAGCAAGGCGACCACGGTCGCCAGCTTGGCCAGCCCGCTGGCGTCGCGATGGCGCTGCGGCAGGACGATGGCCATCGACCAGGTCAGGCTGCAGGCCGGGATCAGGATGATCGTCAGGCTGAGGAAGGTACCCACCACCCCGAACGCTTCGGGGCCGTAGATACGCATGATCACCGGGATCAGCGCCAGGTTGATCAGCTGCGCGCCGGCCGAGCCGCCGAGCGCTGTCGCCAGGTTTCGCACCATGCGGTTCTGGCGCAGCTGCTGGATCAGGCCGGGGGCCGCTGCCGGCCCCTGGCTCAAGTCGTGTTCCATCCCAGCCTCCGGGCTCAATAGATGTTCCGTGAGAACAAGGTGAACGGGGTCTTGATGAGGATCTTGATGTCCAGCCACAACGACCAGTGATTGATGTAGGCCAGGTCACGCTCCAGGCGCCCCTGCATCTTGTCCAGGGTATCGGTTTCGCCGCGGAAACCGCTGACCTGGGCCAGACCGGTGATGCCCGGCTTGATGCGATGACGCGCCATGTAGGCCATCAGCTTGTCGCAGTAGTAATGGTTGTGGGCGATCGCGTGGGGACGCGGACCGACCAGGGCCATTTCGCCACGCAACACGTTGATCAGTTGCGGCAGTTCATCCAGCGACGAGCGACGCAGGAATGCACCCACGCGGGTCACTCGCGAGTCGTTGCGGGTGGCCTGCTTGACTTCCTGGTCGTCGTGCATGCGCATCGAGCGGAACTTGAAGACGTGGATCACGGTGCCATTGCAACCGTCGCGCCCCTGGCGGAAGAACACCGGGCCTGGCGAGGACAGCTTCACCGCCACCGCGCAGGTGATCAGCACCGGTGCCAGGACCACGATCGCCAGCAGTGCCAGGCTGCGGTCGATCAGATCCTTGGCCATGGCGGCGGCCGGGTGCGAACTCAACGGGGTTTCGTTGAGGTAGATAGCCGGGAACTGTTCGATCTGCGAGATCGACTGGTTGAGCAGCATCATGCTGCCGAAGTCCGGCACCCAGACCACGTCCACTGCCAGGTCGAGCAGGTCGACGTAGATCGATTCGATCTGCACCATGCGATCCAGTGGCAAGGCGATGTACACCCGGCGTACCTGTTCGCGCTGGACGATGTCGCGCAGTTCGTCGAAACCACCCAGGTGCGGTACACCCGGCACCGGCACCCAGTCGGCATCGACTTCGGCATCGGGTGCGATCACGCCCAGCACCGGAACGCGCGGCTTGAGCTGACGAGCCAGCTTGCCGGCCAGTTCCCCGGCACCGATGATCACTGCCTTGCGCTCGTTCTTGAGCCGCTGGTTATGGCGGTTGAGCAGGAAGCGCAAGGGAATGAACGTCGCCGCCTGGGCCAGGAAGCCGTAGACGATCAGCTTGACGGCCATGCCTGGCGCCAGGCTCTGCGGACTGCCGCTGAGGTAGATGACCACGGCCAGCGCGGCGACCAGGGTCAGCCAGCCGCCGAGCAGGCGCAGCAGGCCGCTGAGGTAGTTCAGGCGTTTGTGGTAGACGTGCAGGAAGCTGTAGACCGGAACCGAGGCAAGCACCCCGATCATCATCAGCACGCGGTACTGCGGCGGGAATTCATTGAAGTGTGCGTACAGCACACTGAATGTGAGCGCGCATGCCAGAGCGGCACCCGCGAGCCACATGGTCCAGAACGTCAGGCCCCGGCGGTTTACCATCGGGTGCAAGCGAGGCGCAATCATGGAAGTTTCCTCAGCAGACAAATGCGGCGTGGATTGGCATTTTCCGTAACGCGGCCAGCCGGGCGCACTGCTCGCCCCAAGGGGTGAGCGGCGCGGCTGCAAGGTCGGAAAGGTTTATTGGGCCGGGGCTGCCGGCAGGTAATCGTAGTAGTGGTCGCGACGCTGACCGGGCTCGGGACGCGAGACCTGGTTGAGCACCACGCCGGTGATCGGCGCGCCGGTCTGCAACAGCTGACCGATGCTCTTGCGTACCAGCGGCATGCTCGTGGCCTCGGACTTGATCACGTAGATCACCGAATCGGCCATGCCGCACAGCAGTGCCGCATCGCTCACCGACTGGCTGGCCGGGGTGTCGAGGATCACGCGGTCGTAGCGGTGACGTGCCCACTCCAGGAAGGTCTGCATGCGCGTGCTGGCCAGCAGTTCCTGCGGGTTGTAGGGCATTTCACCGGCGCAGATCACGTCCAGGCTGCCGATGCTCTGCAGGCAGTCATCGACGCCCGCCTTGCCGGCCAGCAACTCGGCCAGGCCGATGTGGTGAGCGTCCAGGCCCAGGTTGGTGGCCACTTTCGGACGGCGCAGGTCGGCTTCGACCAGCAGCACGCGTTCGACACGAGCCATGGCACCAGCCAGGTTGATGGCCAGGGTGGTCTTGCCTTCGCCCGGCGTGGTCGAAGTCAGTACCAGGGTCTTGCGACGGACATCGTCGTCGTTGAGCATCACGCCGGTGCGCAGGGTCCGTACGGCTTCGGCGAAAGCCGCGTCGTCGTTGCGCTCGAACTGGCGATGGATGCGCGAGCGGTTGCGGCGCTTGAGCATCGGCACCACGCTGAGCACCGGCAGGTGCAGATTGCGTTCGACGTCGGCGCTGTTCTTGAAGCTGTTGTTCCAGGCTTCACGCAGCAGGGCAATGGCGCAACCGGCAATCAGCGACAGCAGTGCAGCCAGGACCACCAGAATGGCCTTGCGCGGCGTGGTCGGGAACAGCGGAGCGATGGCCGGATCGACCACGCGGGCATTGCCCGAGACCAGGTCGGCGGTCGCCATGGTTTCGCGCAGCTTGGTCATGAAGGTGTTGTACACGTCACGGTTGCTGTCGACGTCACGCTGCAGTTCACGCAGGGCGAACTCCTTGCGGGAGATGTCCTGGATTTCCTGCTTGTTGCTGTTGAACGAGGAGCGCAGTGCGTTCTCGTTGTCCTGCGCCAACTGATAGTTGTGCTGCAGGCCGGCGACGACCTGGCTCACCTGGCTGCGCAGGCTGGCCTGGGCGGCTTGCAGTTCCGAACGGGCGGCAACCATCTGCGGGTGCTTGTCGCCGTAGCGCTGGCTGTATTCGTCGACACGCGCCTGGGCGGTGGCGGCGACGGCCTGGAACTGCTGGATCACTGGGTTGTTGATGACCGCAGGCACGCTGGACAGGTCCAGGTTGCCGCCGCGGGCCAACAGACCCTGCACCTGACGGTACTGGCTCTGGGCATCGGCACGTTCACGGCGCGCATCGACCAGACGGTCGCTGGTGCGAGCCAGCTCGTTGGCGGTGATGGTGGCAACGCCGCCGACGTCGACCAGGCCCTGGCCATCGCGGTAGGCCTGCAGCTTGCTTTCAGCCTGCTGCAGTTGGGTACGCAGTTCCACCATGCGGGTGTTCATCCAGCGGCTGGCGTTCAGCGATTCCTGCTGCTGCGAAGACTGGCGGCTGGCGAGGTAGCCCTGAGCCAGGGCGTTGGCGGTAGCCGCGCCGGTTTCGGCGTCGGCCATGGTCACGCCGATGCTGACCAGATGGCTCTTGCCCACGACCGTCACGCTGGTGCGCTGACGCAATTCCATCACCGCACTGTTGAAGGCCTGCTCGTCGGTGTAGTTCAGCTCCTGGTGCCAGCTCTGCGGGAACCAGTCGGCATGCCAATTGGACAGTTGCGCCTTGATCTTGGACAGACGCGAGGCTCTCTGGCGTGGGTCCAGTTCTTCATGGTGCGACAGGTCCAGCTCACGCACGGCGCGCTCGGCCACTTCGCGGCTCTGGATCAGGCCCATCTGGGTCTGCAGGTAGTCGCTGTTGGGATCCGGACGGTCCGGCGTCTGCTGGAACGTGATGACCTGGTTGCCACTGGGCTCGATCACCAGGGTGGCGACGGAGCGATAGGTCGGCGTCATGTTCAGCGCGTAGATCACGGCGGCAGCGGTGCCTACGGCGAAGACGCCGAGGATCATGCCGCGGCGACGCCACAGCGTGCGCCACAGTTTACGCGAGTCCAGTGCGTCGCGATCTTCCGGCGCGGGCGAGGCCTGCCATGGGGCCATGCCCTGGCTGTTTCTTACGGCAATCTGGCTCATCTTAGAAGAACCCCTGATCAATAGTGATGGTGTCGCCCGGTTCTACCGGTGTTGCCAACTGGGCCGGCTTGGCGCTGCCGCCGCGGTTGATATTGATGCGGTTGACCGAAGCACGCTCGGTCAGACCGCCCGCCAGAGCGATGGCGCGGTCCATGGTCAGGCCCGGCTTGTAGGGATACCCGCCCGGCGCCTTGACTTCACCGCCGATGTAGAAAGGACGGTATTCGACGACGCTCACGGTCACTTTCGGATCCTTGAGGTAGTCACCGCTCAGGCCCTTGGTGATGACCCGCTCGATCTCGTCGGTGGTCTTGCCGAGCGCTTTCACGTTGCCCAGAAAGGGGTACGAGAAGGTCCCGGAGTCGTTGAGGTGGACTTCTTCGTTGGTCAGGTCAGGTTCACCCAGGACGGAGACCCGGATGACGTCGCCCGAAGCGAGTTTGTAGGCATCGGCCTGGGCTCCCAGGCTGAACAGTGCCAGTACGACGATCAATGCTTGCTTGAACATGGTGGCTTCTCCCCTTTAGGTCAGGTTCACAGGGACAGCTTGAGGCTGAGCAGGTAGATGTTGCGAACGTAGTCTTCGCTGTCCACGTTCGAGTTGTTGTCCACGCGGTTGTAGCCCAGGGAAACCTCGGCCCAACGGCTGGCGGTGTAGATGATCTCGGCACCGGCGGCATTCTGGGTGTCGTCACGACCACCCGTGCCCAGGTACTCGCGCTGTGCGTGGCGATAGTTGACGTCGGTGGCGAAGAACGACGACCAGCTGTGGCGCCAGCCCAGGCGGCTGCTGGTCACGTGCACGGTGTTGGCACCGTCGTCACCTTCGTCGAAGGCGCGGCGCATGTTCACCGAGATGGTGGAATAGGTGCGTGGCTTGTAGTCCATGCCCACTTCCCAAGTGCCGCTGCCGTAGTCGTTGCTCTGCGAGCTTTCGAAATCCTTGCGCTCGTAACCGGCGCGGGCGGTACCGCTGAGCTTGGCGGTGACGTCACGGTCGATACCGAACAGCACGCGGTTGCCCTTGCTGTTACGGCGGTCGAAGTCCAGGTAGTCGTAGTCGACGTGGTCCAGCTGGACCAGGGCGCGGGTGCTGCCGCCCAGGCGATGGAACCAGGTACCGCTGACGCTGGTGGCGTCGTATTCCTTGTCGTCGTTGATGCCATCGGCGTTGCGATAGCGCTGCTGACGGTAGCCGCCACCCAGCTCGATCTGGTTCATGGCGCTGAGGGCGCCGAACGTGTACTTCAAGCGACCGCCCTGGCGGGTGTACTTGTCGTTCTCGCGCTCGTCGGCGGAGTCGACGGTTTCTTCGCCGCGCTTGTAATCGAGCGTAGCGTCGAGGCGATTGCGCGAATCGAAAGCCCAGATGCCGCTCAGCTCGGCATCGTGGTCGATGTGGCTGGCGTCGGCGTGGTCCAGATAGGTCTGGCTGTCGGCCGAGTACTGGAACTTGTAGCCGGTGTTGCGGGTTTCGCGGGTAAACAACAGGGTCGGCTTGACCGAGGTGATCCAGGACGCGTCCTCATTGCGATCCACGGCGCGAAAGTTGTCGTCGTAGCGTTCGCTTATCTCCAGTGTCGGAGTGAAGTTCACGGGGCCCAACTCGACCTTTGCCGGTTCCAACGCCCAAGCGCTCAAGGGCCAGGGCGCCAGCGCCAGGCATGCCATCCACTGTTGTTTATTCATATCCATTCCCACTGCGTAATTCGGGTAGACGCCAGAGGCGCCTAGAAAGAAAAGCCGATTTCATTGCGTCGCAGATCGGCCTCGACCATCATCCGGCACAGCTCTTCGAGGCTGGTCTGCGGCTGCCAACCCAGCACTTCACGCGCCTTGGCCGGGTCACCGATCAACAGATCGACTTCGGCCGGACGGTGGAACATCGGGTTGACCTTGACCAGCACCTTGCCGGTCGCGCGGCAGGTGCCGCATTCCGAATCATCCTTGCCCGACCAGTCCAGGCTGATATCCACAGCCTTGAACGCCATGCTGACGAAGTCGCGCACGGTTTCGGTACGGTTGGTGGCCAGCACGAAAGTGTCCGGCTCATCGGCTTGCAGCATGCGCCACATGCCTTCCACGTATTCCTTGGCGAAACCCCAGTCGCGCTTGGCGTCCAGGTTGCCCAGTTCGAGCACGTCGAGCTTGCCCAGCTTGATCTTGGCTACGCTGTCGGTGATCTTGCGGGTCACGAACTCACGGCCGCGCAGAGGCGACTCGTGGTTGAACAGGATTCCGCTGGTCGCGAAGATGCCGTAAGACTCGCGGTAGTTGATGGTCATCCAGTGGGCGTACAGCTTGGCGACGCCGTACGGGCTGCGCGGATAGAACGGCGTGCTCTCGATCTGCGGAATCGCCTGCACCTTGCCGAACATCTCGGAGGTGGACGCCTGGTAGAAGCGGATCTTCGGGTTGACGATGCGGATCGCTTCAAGCAGGTTGACCACCCCTACCCCAGTGATCTCGGCCGTGGTCAACGGCTGCTCGAAGGACACGCCGACAAAGCTCTGGGCCGCAAGGTTGTAGACCTCGGTGGCCTCGGTGTTCTGCAGCAGGCGAATGCTGGCCGACAGGTCGGTGAGGTCGTACTCGACCAAATGCAGGTTGGCATGAGTCGCGACACCGAGCTCTTCCAGACGCCAGAAGTTCACCGAACTGGTGCGGCGGTAGGTCCCGTAGACGGTATAGCCTTTTTCCAACAAGAGCTGCGTCAGATACGCCCCATCCTGGCCGGTTACACCGGTGACAATCGCTTTCATGCAAATCTCCAGAGTCTTTGGTAAGCAATAACAACCAGTGCAACGCCCGACGGTACATCCGGAGGAGCTGACCTTGGACAAGCTATTGCAGCAAGGTTCAGTACGGACATCGTATAAGCGTGGCATTGGCGCAAAATAAATCAGGTACACGCCCTGCCCAGCACTGTGAGGCGCTGCAACTGTGGTGTACCCATGGCATTGGCGATCGTGTGCGTCCTGTTCGGTCGCTCTTTGTCAGTGCCGACTCTGGGGCGGCATCGGTAAGGCGAGGTGATACTAGGTGTCGAAACTCCGGCAGTGCAAGCTGAGTGCTATTACCCGCCTCCAAATAAATAACAACGCGCGTGATTTTTTATAAAAACGTTATAAATCAATAGCTTATATATTCTGTAATGATGGCGCCAAATATCTGCAGGCCCATGGTGTTATTTTTATTGGCGCCAATAAACATTTGCTCAGCAATGCAAGTCGAAAGTCCGTCGAGGCGCGACGGTTCATTGGCGAAACGGTACCAACTTCGTGTGTGGCTCAGGTGCAGCCCACGGTTGGCGAGGGCCGCAATGATCAGGTCAGGTCACCATGTGCAACACGCACGAAACAGGTTTGTTAAGAAATGGCTTCACACCCATCCGTGTCGTTCTGGATAACCGCCAGTAAACCGACTTGCAGGCTGCTTGGTCATTGCACGGCGTGCAGTCGCGCCCCTTGCTTCGCGTTGGCTGACATGCTGGTATCAGCACCCGTTTGGCTGCTGCAGTGGCCCATTGGTTAACACAAGGAAGTCCTGTGTCATCGTCTGAATCTGTAAAACGTTGGTGGGTGCTGGTCGCGGTCATGATGGTGTTTCTGCCGGTGGTGCTGGACGTGACCATCCTGCACGTGGCGATCCCGTCACTGACCTTGGCCTTGCAGGCCACCGGCACCGAAGTGCTGTGGATCATCGACATCTATCCGCTGCTCATGGCCAGCCTGCTGATTCCCATGGGCACCCTCGCCGACCGGATCGGCCATCGGCAACTGCTGATCACCGGGCTGTGCATCTTCAGCCTGGGTTCGGTAATGGCCGCCTTTTCGCCCAGTGTCGCGGCGCTGATTGCCGCGCGGGCGTTCATGGCGTTCGGCTCGGCAATGATCATTCCCTGCACCTTGGCCATCCTCCGCCAGACCTTCGACGACGAGCGCGAGCGGGCGCTGGCGTTGGGTATATGGGGCGCGACCGGTTCGGCAGGCGCGGCCATCGGGCCCTTGGCGGGCGGCGCGTTGCTGGAGCATTTCTGGAGGGGCGCGGTGTTTCTGGTCAACGTGCCAGTGATGATGATCGTGATGCCGCTGGTGCTCAGGCACGTACCCCGTACCTCGATCACTGGCGACGGCAACTGGACCATTGGCCAAGCCTTGATCCTCATGCTCGGTATCATGGCCTCGGTCTATGCGCTCAAGTCGGGGTTCAAGCCTGGCAGTTCGGCGTCGCTCACCACGGTGTCGGCAGTTTTGGGCCTGGGCATGCTGGGCTGGTTCGGGCACAAACAGTTGCATGCCCCGCGACCGATGCTGGATCTGAGTCTGTTCCGCTCGCCGGCGATCAGCGCCGGAGTGGTCATGGCGCTGGTGGTGATGGGTGCCTTGGCGGGGGTGGAATTGATGCTGGCGCAGGAGCTGCAATTCGTCCTCGGACAGACGCCCTTGCAGGCTGGGATGTTCCTGTTGCCTTTGATGGTCGCCTCGGCGATCGGCGGGCCCATGGCGGGGTTGCTGCTGCGCGCCATCGGTCTGCGCTGGGTCGGCAGTCTGTCACTGGGCGCCGCCAGCGCCAGCCTGGCGGGCTTGGCCATGGCTGACCTGCACCAGAGCGGATGGGCGGTGATCGGGCTGCTGGTGGTCCTCGGCCTGTCCCTGAGCATCGGCCTGACGGCGTCCTCGGTGGCGATCATGAGCAGCACCCCGCCGCACAAGGCGGGCTCGGCCGGCGCACTGGAAGCCACCAGCTATGACTTGGGTACGGGCTTTGGGATCACCGGCTTTGGCCTCGTGCTGGGCAGCGGCTACATCCGCTCGATCCGGTTGCCCGATGGCTTGCCGCCGGAAATCGCCGAGAGCGCCCGGCAGTCGATCGGCGAAACCATGAGTGCAGCGAAGACCCTGGAAGGTCAACAGGCGGCCGATCTGGTCGCGGCCGGTCAAGCGGCGTTCAGCACCTCGCACAGTCTGGTACTCATGTCCGCCGCGACATTGATCGGCATCCTGGCCGTGGTCATCTGGGTAACATTGCAGCGCCATGGGCACAGCCACAGCCAGACTCCCTGACCGCAAGGCACGCCCCCATCCACTGCGATCGCTGTAGCAGCGGCGCAAGCCGCGTCCGGGTGCACCGCGTTGTTCCAGGCGAACCGCGTCCACCGCCGACGCGGCTCGCGCCGCTGCTACAGGAGCGCCGCGTCCGGGGGCAACGCGTTACCGATGCCGTGCTCCGAAGCTGTCGCGGTAGAAGGAAGGCGCCAGACCAACGGTCCTGCGAAACGCCACCCGGAAACTTTCCGCCGACGCGAACCCACAACGTTGAGCTATCTGTTCAGTGTCGAGCCCACTGGTTTCCAGCAACGAACGGGCTCTGGCCATTCGTTCGTGCTGCAGCCAGGCTTTGGGCGTCATGCCGGTCGCGTCATTGAAGCGCCGCAGAAACGTGCGTTCGCTCATCAGCGCCCTGGCGGCCATCTGTGGAATCGTCAACGGTTTATCCAGATGTTCGCGAACCCAATCCAGGACCACGGCCAAGTCGTGCCGCGGGGCCTGGGCGACCGGCGCGGCAATGAACTGCGCCTGCCCACCACCGCGCTGTGGCGCCATGACCAGCCGACGCGCCACGGTATTGGAAACGTGAGCGCCAAAACCCCGCTCGACCAGATGCAGGCAGGCATCGATGCCCGCCGCACTGCCTGCCGAGGTGATCACCTGCCCGCTGTCCACATAGAGCACCGAGGAATCGACAGCGATGCCCGGAAACCGCCGCGCCAACTCGTCGCTGTAGCGCCAATGGGTGGTGGCCCGCTTGCCATCCAGCAACCCAGCTGCGGCCAGCACGAAGACACCGGAGCAGATCGACAGCAGGCGCGCACCCCGTGCGTGCGCCTTACGCAGCTCCACAAGCAGGGCCTCGGGCGGCGGCTCATCGCGACTGCGCCATCCGGGGACGATGATGGTATTCGCCTGGGCCAGCACCTCCAGCCCGGCGTCGGCGCCGACAACAAAGCCGCCCGTCGCACGCAGCGGCCCCGGATCGACGGCAACGATGCGATGCGCGTACCAGGCGAAATCGAATTCCGGCCTGGGCAAGGCGAATATCTCGATGGCAATGCCGAATTCGAAGGTGCACAGACCATCGTAGGCCAGGATGGCCACCAGTCCGGGGATGTCTTGCATTGGCGGAAAATTACCGGTCGATGTCGAGTGCGCCACTGTAGCTCAAGCTCTGCCCTCCCTTAAAGTGATGTCACACGAACCTTGAACGGAGCCACCTGATGCCAAGCCTGATCACTGAATACCCGGCGGCCAGCGCCGAGCAAGCCCTGGCCCACTTCAGCCAGCGGCTGCGCTTTGAAACCGATTGCGCCGATGTCTACCACAGCCAGCAGGCGGGCCAGGTGGACTATGTCCTGGTGGATGTTCGCAATGCCACTGCATTCGCCGCCGGCCACGTGCCAGGCGCGATCAGCCTGCCAACCCGTACGATCACGCCCGAGCGCCTTTCCGCATTTCCGGCCAACAGCCTGTTCGTCATCTATTGCGCCGGTCCGCATTGCAATGGCGTACACCGCGCAGCGGCGCGATTGGCCGGTCTGGGCCACTCGGTCAAGGAGATGATCGGCGGCATCACCGGTTGGCTCGACGAAGGTCTCCCGCTTGCAGAAGCGGATGAGCAACCCGCGGCTACGACAACGGTCACGTCGTGCGCCTGCTGAGCGCCTTCAGATGCCGCTGAACCAGTTGTAGCCCTGATCTTCCCAGTAGCCGCCGGGGTAGTCGTTGCTGACGAAGATTTCGACGATGTGCTTGGGGTTCTTGAAGCCCAGCTTGGTCGGCACCCGAACGCGCAACGGGTAGCCGTATTCGGGCGGCAGAGCGACTTCAGCGTAATCCAGGGCGAGCAGCGTCTGCGGGTGCAGCGCGGTGGGCATGTCCAGGCTGGAGTAGTAGCGATCGGCGCACTTGAAGCCGACGAACTTGGCGGTGGTGTCGGCGCCGATGCGTTCCAGGAAGGTTTTCAGCGGTACCCCACCCCACTGGCCAATGGCGCTCCAGCCCTCGACGCAGATCAGGCGGGTGATGTCGGTGCGCTGAGGCAGCTTGCGCAGGCCTTCCAGGGTCCAGGGGGCCTTGTCGCGGACCAGGCCGGACACGGCGAGGGAATAGCCGGGTACGTCGATATCGGGAATGTCGTCTTCGCCGTAGAACGCGTTGAACGGGAACGGCTGGGTCATCTGCGCCTTGCTGTAGGTGGGTGCCAACCGCTGGCCGCTGAACAGCCAGGCCTGCACGCGATCGTTCCAGCGCGACATGGCCCACAGCACTTTGTCGACCTGATCGCCGTCCTGAAGGTTGCAGCCGCTGAGCATCGCCATGGCGCCGACGGTCAGGCCGCCACGCAAGAAGTGCCGGCGCTGGAGGTTTTCCAGCTGAGTGCGCTGGGCAGGCTCGAGTCTGATCGGGGCGCTGCGTCGGGGTTTGGGTTCATTCATGGTCAGTCTTCCCGGTGTTCAGCGGTCGTACGCCGCCAGTGATCATCGGTGGTAGGGTCTTGGGCACCAGCAGCACCAGGACCAAGTGCACGATCACGAACGCGCCGATGGCCGACATCGCCGCGAAGTGCACATAGCGGGCGAAGTCATAGCCGCCCAGCAGAGCGACCAGTTCCTGGAACTGAATGGGCTTCCAGATGGCGACGCCGGAAATCAGGATCAGCACGGCAGCCGCCAGCACCAGCCAGTACATCAGGCGCTGCACGGCGTTGTAGACGCCCTTTTCGTGGACCAGTCGCAGGCGCAGGGCGTCGCGCAGATCACGCTTGACCGCGCTGGGGGTCACCGGTAGCAGGTCGCGCTTGAAGTGGCGGCTGCCCAATCCGTAGAGCACATAAATGAGGCCGTTGATCACCAGCAGCCACATCACCGCAAAGTGCCAGGCCAATGCGCCGCCCAGCCAGCCGCCCAACGTGAACGAGGGCGGGAAGCGGAAGGCGAACAAGGGGGAGGCGTTGTAGATGCCCCATCCACTCATGAACATGCAGGTCATGCCAAAGGCATTGATCCAGTGGGTGAGACGTACCGTGAGTGAATGTATGCGTTGCACGGCCATGGAAAGGGCCTCCCCTGTTTAAAAAACCACTGCCCCTGGTGGGAGCACCGCCCATGTGGGAGCCCTGCCATTGTGGGAGCACCCCCCCTTGTGGGAAACCTGCCCTTGTGGGAGCACTACTGTCCCTTGTGGGAGCACTACTGTCCCTTGTGGGAGCACTACTGTCCCTTGTGGGAGCGGGCTCTGCCCGCGAAGCAGGCGCCGCGGTATGGCTGAAGCCCCGCGGCGCCTGCTTCGCGGGCAGAGCCCGCTCCCACAGGGGTTCTCCTCACAGAGGTCCTCCTCACAGAGACCCTTCTCACAAAGCCCCCCCTCACAGAGATCTTCCCCACAGGGAACCGGCTCACTCAGGGGCCTGGCACCTATGGGGAGAGCATCACCCGCTGCTTACATCGGCGGCTGGAAGCCGTCCTTGCCTACGGCCACACCGCGTGCGGTCTTGCCGTCATCGGCTGGGAACACGACGATCTTGGCGCCCTTGACCAACTGCTCCGCCTTGCCCGCTTCGACGTAGGCGATCGGCACGTCTTCAGGCACCACCACTTGCTTCTCGCCGCCTTTGTAGTTCACGGTCATGGTACGGCCGTTGGTCTGGGCCAGCTTGCCCACGGTACCGTTGGTCATGGTGCCGGTAGTGCCGTCGGCGTTTTCCCAGCCGTAGTGCCCTTCGCCGCTGCCCTTGAGGCTAGGTTCGAAGACCGTCACTTCCAGCGCCTTCAAGGTGCCGTCCGCCTGAGGCGTGGCGGCCGAGCCGATGAAGCTGTCGGCCTTGATCGAATCGATGTTGGCCTTGGACACCAGGCGGATGCCGGTCTTGTCGGTCAGGCCGATGGTCTGATGCGCACCGCTGCGGGTGGTGAAGGACAAGGTGTTGTTGTCAACGCCATCGACCGTGCCCCGCATTGGCTTCACGACTGGCATGTCCGCAGCCGACGCCATCACGGCGGCACTGAGCAGCAACGTGCCGAGGGTGGTCGACAGGGCAGTTTTGATCTTCATCGGTACGACTCCTTGGGGTAGGTGTGCATGCATCCTCGGCCCTCGATGGGTACGCGTGCATGACCGGGCGATGACATTTCTGTCATTCAAGCAACGACGCTATCGATGACAGGAATGTAACCGACAGCGTCGTGCCGCTCGTTTAGACTGCACGGCGCGGGCCCCGTTCGCCGCGCAGTCTGAACCCGAACCGTCAACGCCCCAGCGAGCCTGATCGATGCACATCCTGTTGATCGAAGACGACATCAAGACCGGCGAGTACCTGAAAAAAGGCCTTGGCGAGTCCGGCTACAACGTCGACTGGGCGCAGCACGGCGCCGACGGTTTGCACCTGGCCTTGGAAAACCCCTACGACCTGCTGGTGCTCGACGTGATGCTGCCCGGCATCGACGGTTTCCAGATCATGGAAGTGCTGCGCGCCCGGCAGGCCGTGCCGGTGCTGTTCCTGACCGCCCGCGACCAGCTGCAGGACCGCATTCGCGGCCTGGAACTGGGCGCCGACGACTACCTGGTCAAACCCTTTTCCTTCACCGAGCTGCTGCTGCGCATCCGCACCATCCTGCGTCGCGGCACCGCCAGGGAAGCCGATCGATTCCATCTGGCTGACCTGGAACTGGACCTGCTGCGCCGTCGAGTGACCCGGCAGCAGGAGGTGATCACCCTGACCAACAAGGAGTTCGCCCTGCTCCACCTGCTGCTGCGCCGCGAAGGGGACGTTCTGTCGCGAACCCAGATCGCTTCGGAAGTGTGGGACATGAATTTCGACAGCGACACCAATGTGGTCGACGTCGCGGTCAAGCGTCTGCGCAGCAAGATCGACCAGCCGTACCCGGTCAAGCTCATCCACACCGTGCGCGGCATCGGCTACGTCTGCGAGGTGCGCGCATGCGACGCCGACGCCCAGCATCCCTGACCCTGCGCTCGACCCTGGCCTTTTCCCTGGTGGCGATGCTCACCGTGGCGGGCGCCGGCTGGTACCTGTACGAGTCGATGAAGACGTCGGTACTTGCGCGCAGCGACAACGCCGTGCTGGGGCGGCTCGATCACTTTCGCAAACTGCTGCACTACGACCTGACCCTGGACAAGCTTTCGAGCAGCCCGCAGATCTTCCAGAACATGCTCGGCAGCGAAGACGACATCTTCGTCATCGCCGAGGTCGGTCAGCCGCCGGTGATCCAGGTCAATCCGCTGCGCGCGACCCTACCGCCCCTGCCCGAGGTGGCCCAGGACGCCGTGCCCACCGCTTCCGACCTGCGCACCGGTACGGCGCCGTCCGGCATACCGCTGCGCGCCGCGAGCGTCTTGACCACGTCTGGCGGGCGCGAGGTGACGCTCACCGCTGCGCACATCATGGTCAAGGAAATGGCCATGCTCGGCGAGTTCCGCCAGCGCATCTACCTGGCCGTGGGCATGGCCTTTCTGCTCACCGCCCTGCTCGGCTTCGTCCTGCTGCGGCGCGGCTTGCGGCCCCTGCGCGAGATGGCGGCGCACGCCACCGACATCTCCCCTGCCCGCCTGCACAGCCGCATGAGCAGTGACAACACGCCCGTCGAACTCCAGCAACTGAGCGACGCCTACAACGCCATGCTCGATCGTCTGGCCGAGGGCTACCAACGGCTGACCCAGTTCTCCGCCGACCTGGCCCACGAGATCCGCACCCCGGTAGGCTCGCTGATGGGCCATTGCCAGGTCGCCTTGCGCCAAGGCCGCAGCGCCGACGAGTACCAGGCGCTGCTGGCATCGAACCTTGAGGAGCTGGAGCGGATTTCACGCATCGTCGAAAGCATCCTGTTCCTGGCACGCGCCGAAGACACCCAAGCCGTGGTGCAGCGTCAGCCGCTGCAGGTGCACGACGAACTGGAACGGGTGACCGAGTATTTCGAGGGGCTTGCCGAAGAGCGCAGGATTCGTCTGTCGATTGCAGGCGACGCCACCCTGAACGCCGATCCGCTGCTGCTGCGTCGGGCCGTGAGCAACCTGGTGGCCAACGCCATCCGCTATGCCGACCCGCACAGCGAGGTGCAGATCGACGTGGCGTCGACGCCGACACAGTGCGTGATCAACGTAGAGAATCAGGGCCCTGCGCTGGACCCGGCAACGCTGACCCACCTGTTCGACCGGTTCTATCGCGGCGACGCGTCGCGCCAGCACAACTCGGACTCCAACGGCCTGGGCCTGGCCATCGTCGCGGCGATCATGCAACTGCACGCCGGTGAAGCCAGCGTCAGCCAGCCGCAGCCCGGACGCATTCGCTTCGCCCTGAGCTTTCCTGTCTTGGGCAGGTCCTGAAACGGGACTATTCAGGTTTCTTCCGGGCACGAAAGGCCGCCACCTTCATGCGATTGCCGCAGGTCGCCATGCTGCACCAGCGCCGTCGGTGCGACTTGCTCAGGTCATGGAACAGCAGTATGCAGTCATGGGCCTCGCACTGGCGCACGAACTCGAACTTGTCACCGGCAACCAGGCTGACCAGCGCGTCGGCCACCGGCCACAGCAGGCTTTCCGGACCAGCATCCCTGGGCCGGGTGGCGACACGAAACGCCTGGGCTGGATCCTCCCAGCGCAAATAGCTAACCGGACGCCCTGTTTCCAATACCTGATTGACCACCGAGGGATCGGCTTCCACCCCCGCCATCGCTGCCTCCAACACCGCCCTGGAATTGCTGCGCAGGGCGTGGGCCTGAGCCAATAGCCCATCGAAAACCTCGGGGCGATCCTGCGCGGCGAGCAGCCCTGCCGACTCAAGCCACGTCAGCACATCCTCGTCGTCGCGCAGGCAGTCCTGGCGTTGCTCGCCGACACCGTATTCGGTATTGAGGAAATCCAGGGCGATATTGTCCGCCACAAAAAGCGTATCGGGCGCGGTGCGGGTCGAGCTCATGATGACCTGTAACTTATGAAATGTGTTTGACAGGTTACCAAATTAGTCCGTAACCTTCAAACACATGCATATCAGGTTACACAAGGAGACATCATGACTACGCCCACACCCACAGCAGCAGCCGCGCTTGCCGCGTCATTGCTCATCGGCGGTACCCACGTAGCCCAAGCCGACGACACCGTCCACTACCGCCACGAGCAGGTCGGCGATGTGAAGGTGTTCTATCGCGAGGCGGGCAACCCCAGCGCGCCTACCGTGTTGCTGCTGCACGGCTTCGCCGCCTCGTCGTTCATGTTCCGCGACCTGATCCCGCAATTGGCCGACCGCTACCACGTGATCGCCCCGGACCTGCCCGCGTTCGGCTTCACCGAAGCGCCCGCCCGGGGGCAGTACGCCTACACCTTCAGCCAACTAGCGCAGACCATCGGCCAGTTCACCGAACAGCTGAAGCTGGAGCGTTACGCACTGATGGTGCATGACTACGGCGCGCCGGTGGGCTGGCGCCTGGCCGTGGCTCACCCGGAGCGCGTGACCGCGATCATCTCGCAGAACGGCAACGCCTATGAGGAAGGTCTTGGTGCCGGATGGGCGCCGATTCAAACGTACTGGCGCGAGCCTACGCAGGCGCACCGCGACGCCCTGCAGGACTTCCCGACACCGGCGTCGATCAAATGGCAGTATCTGGAAGGTGTGAGCGACCCGAGTGTGGTCTCGCCGGACGGCTACACGCTGGAAGGCCTGCAGATCTCACGCCCCGGCAATGCCGACATCCAGCTCGATCTGGTGCTGGACTACGCCTCCAACGTGGCGATGTATCCCAAGTTCCAGGCGTACTTCCGCCAGTACCAGCCGCCGCTGCTGGCAGTCTGGGGCAAGCACGATCCGTTCTTCCTTCCTGCGGGCGCCGAGGCCTGGAAGCGTGACCTGCCCAAGGCGGACATCCGGTTCTACGACACCGGGCACTTCGCTCTGGAAACCCACGGGCGGGAGATCATCCCGGTGATCCGTGAGTTTCTGGACGAGCACCTGAAGTAACGGCGCTACTACAGGTCCTGCGGCTGAAACCGCACTGCCAGCGTGTCGGCGCGGACCTTGGTGGCCTTCAACAGGCACATCTGAGCGTTGATCCGGTCGAGCGTACCGCCGGTCAGGCCCGCCTCGATGGCGCAGTCGGCGTCGCGAAACTGGATCCACAGCCGCTGCGCATCGCGCATCGCCGTGCGCTTGGTGCCTTCCAGGGTTTTCATGCCGGCCTGGTAGTTGGCATTCAAGCGTGCGTCCTGCCGCTTGGTCTCGTCGGCGGCGCAGCTGACCATGCCGGTGGTGGAACTGTTGCTGTCCATGCAGGTGGTGTACGCCGAGCTGTAGTCGGACGCCGAAGTGGAACCTTCGGCCGAAGCCAGGGTGGCCTGGCCTGCGCAGAGCGACAGCAACGCAGCAGTGAGTAAAGGCTTGCAGAGGGGTGTCATAAAAGACCTTTCGAATTCATGAAAAGGTCTGGATCTTACCAGCCCCCACCCTCCAAGGATCCCACCCATGCTTTACATCGTTTTACTTGGCGGCAAGCACCCCAGAGCGCGCATCGAAGTGCACGACATCGCCTGCGCGGTCGCCGACAGCCTGGAGGCCAGCTACCCGCAGTTGCGCGCAGACTGGTTCGGTACTCAGAAAGGCTTGCACATCGATGCCTGGATGGCCGTGGACGGCGTGGAGCAATGGAAGGTCGAATTCAGCCCGCTGGCGCCCGCCGCGGGCATGCCGCGTCTGTATGTGATCAATCTGGGCGGGTACGAGGCGCGCTCGTTCGGCGAAGCGCACCACTACGTGCTGGTGGTGGCGCAAAACGCTCGCGATGCCAGAAACCGCGCCCGGCGCCTGTACCTGGAGCAGTGGCGCCAGCCCCACACCGACGCCGTCCTGGATGTGGACGATTGCGTACCGATCGAGCTGGTGGGTGGCCGCTACGTGCACCTGGTCGAAGGGCCTCATCGGGGCGTCGAGCAGCGCAATGAGTACATCGTGCTGCCGGCGGGCTGACCGGAGCCTGGGGTCCGGATCACCCGAGAATGAACTTGTGACCATAACCCGTTACAGTCACGCTCTGTCGATCCACGCCCAAGAGCCCACCCGCAGCCATGACCCGTCAGCCCCCCACGTTCCCCTCACGAGGCCCGTCCGATCACAGCGTTCGCGATCAGATCGTCGAGGCCGCCATGCAGCATTTCGGTCACTACGGTTACGAAAAAACCACGGTGTCTGACCTGGCCAAGGCCATCGGCTTTTCCAAGGCCTACATCTACAAGTTCTTCGAATCCAAACAGGCCATCGGCGAGAGTATCTGCGCCAGTCGGCTAGCCATGATCATGGCCGTCGTCGACCAGGCGATGGACGAAGCCAGCAGTCCGTCCGACAAGCTGAGCCGTCTGTTCAAAGCCTTGGTGGAAGCCGGCGCTGAACTGTTCTTCCACGATCGCAAGCTGTATGACATCGCTGCCGTTGCGGCCCGTGATCACTGGCCCTCGGCGGAGGCCCACCGCGAGCGCCTGCACCGGTTGATCGAGCAGATTCTGCGCGAGGGCCGGGACAGCGGGGAATTCGAGAGCAAGACGCCGCTGGAAGAAGCCAGTCATGCGGTGTTTCTGGTGATGCTTCCCTATATCAGCCCCGTGCAACTGCAATACAACCTGGAGACCGCCGCCACCGCTGCGCAGCAGCTCCCCGCGCTGATACTGAGAAGTCTGTCGGCGCCATAAGTGACCATTGACTGAATTAGTCACTCGTATCAAAATCGGGTTCCTTTCCGTTTGTGCCCGTAAGGAATCCCATGTCTCGGCTTCGCGCCTCCGCGCTCGGTATCTGCCTGCTCCCTGTGCTTCTCACGGCCTGCGACCGTCCGCCGAGCGTTGCCGACCCGCGCACTCAGCCGCCCAAGGTCAGGGTGGTCGAGGCAGGTCCTGCGCCGGAGGGTCATCGCGCCTTTACCGGCGTGGTCACGGCGCGCGTGCAAAGCGATCTGGGCTTTCGGGTGAGTGGCAAGGTGATGGAGCGCTTCGTCGATACCGGCCAGGCGGTGATCCGCGGACAGCGCTTGATGCGCCTCGATCCGGCCGATCTGGCGCTGCAGTCCAACGCCCGCGAGCAGGCAGTCGCCGCCGCCCAGGCTCTGGCCACGCAGACCGCGAACGATGAGCGACGCAATCGCCAACTGGTCGCCAGCGGTGCCATTTCCGCCGCCAACTACGACCGCTTCAAGTCGTTGGCCGACACCGCCCGCGCCGATCTGGTAGCGCTTCAGGCCCAGGCCGCCGTGAGCCGCAACGAGCAGAGCTATGCCACCCTGAGCGCCGATTCCGACGGTGTGGTGGTGGCCACCCTGGCCGAACCAGGTCAGGTGGTGAACGCCGGGCAAGCGGTGGTGAGGCTGGCCAAGGCAGGCCTTCGCGAAGCGGTGGTGCAACTGCCCGAGACGCTGCGGCCAGCATTGGGCAGTTCGGCACAGGCTACCCTGTTCGGCGCCTCCGGCAATGGCGGCACCGCCACGCTGCGGCAGCTGGCCGACGCTGCAGACCCACAGACTCGCACCTTCGAAGCCCGGTATGTGTTGGGCGGCGAGCAGGCCAATGCGCCGTTGGGTTCGACCGTGACCCTGTCCATCGCATCGAACCCTTCCGTATCCGACGCCCTGAGCGTGCCCATTGCTGCCATTCATGACCCAGGCACCGGGCCGGGTGTGTGGACCGTCGAAGGCGAGCCTTCCAAGGTCGTGTGGCGGGCCGTTCAGGTCATTGGTCTGAGCGACGCCATGGCCACGGTGCGTGGTTTGCACCCAGGCGAACGCTTGGTTGCCCTGGGCCCTCACCTGCTGCACGAGGGGCAAGAGGTGCTGGTGGCGCCGCAGGATCTGCGCGCCCAGACCGGGGACCAGCCATGAGCGGCAGCCGCTTCAACCTCTCGGCGCTGGCTGTGCGGGAACGGTCGGTCACGCTGTTCCTGATCCTTCTGGTCGCCGTCGCCGGCACCCTGTCGTTCTTCAAACTGGGGCGCGCCGAGGATCCGCCGTTCACCGTCAAGCAGCTGACCGTGGTCACGGCCTGGCCCGGTGCGACCGCACAGGAGATGCAGGACCTGGTCGCAGAGCCCCTGGAGAAGCGTCTTCAGGAGCTGCAATGGTACGACCGCAGCGAAACCTATACCCGTCCGGGCCTGGCCTTCACCCTTCTATCGCTGCAGGACAAGACGCCGCCGGCCCAGGTCGAGCAGCAGTTCTACCAGGCCCGGAAAAAGCTCGGCGACGCGGCGAGCACCTTGCCGGCAGGCGTGGTCGGGCCGCTGGTCAACGACGAGTTCGCCGACGTCACCTTCGCCTTGTTCGCCCTCAAGGCGCGCGGCGACCCGCAACGCCTGCTGGTGCGTGAAGCCGAATCCCTGCGGCAACGGCTGCTGCATGTGCCAGGGGTGAAGAAGGTCAACATCATCGGCGAACAGTCCGAACGGATCTTCGTGTCCTTTTCCCATGAGCGTCTGGCGACCCTGGGTCTGTCACCCCAGGACCTCTTCGCCAGCCTGAACGACCAGAACCGGCTGACCCCAGCCGGCTCGATCGACACTCGAGGCCCCCAGGTGGTGGTGCGGCTCGATGGTGCCTTCCAGACCCTGGACGCCATTCGCAACACCCCGGTGAACGCTGGCGGACGCACGCTCAAGTTGGCGGATGTGGCGACCGTGGAGCGTGGCTACGAAGACCCAGCGACCTTCATGGTGCGCCATCAGGGCGAACCGGCGCTGATCCTGGGCGTGGTCATGCGCGATGGCTGGAACGGCCTGGATCTGGGCAAGGCGCTGGCCGCCGAGACGGCGCGGATCAACGCGGCCATGCCGCTGGGCATGACCTTCGCCCAGGTCACCGATCAATCGGTGAACATCGGTTCGGCGGTCGACGAGTTCATGATCAAGTTCTTCGTCGCCCTGCTGGTGGTGATGGTGGTGTGCTTCCTGAGCATGGGCTGGCGCGTCGGCGTGGTGGTCGCCGCGGCGGTACCGCTGACCTTGGCCATGGTGTTCGTGGTGATGGAAGCCACTGGCAAGCACTTCGACCGCATCACCCTGGGTTCGCTGATCCTCGCGCTGGGATTGCTGGTGGACGATGCGATCATCGCCATCGAGATGATGGTGGTGAAAATGGAGGAAGGCTACGACCGCATCAAGGCGTCGGCCTATGCCTGGAGCCACACCGCCGCACCCATGCTCGCCGGCACCCTGGTGACCGCCGTGGGCTTCATGCCCAACGGCTTCGCGCAGTCCACGGCCGGTGAATACACCAGCAACATGTTCTGGATCGTCGGCATCGCGCTGATCGCTTCCTGGATCGTGGCGGTGGTGTTCACGCCGTATCTGGGGGTGAAGATGCTGCCGCCTATTAAGGCCGTCGAAGGCGGTCATGCGGCCATCTACGACACCCGTCACTACAACCGCTTTCGCACCTGCCTGAGCTGGATCATCCGCTGGAAATGGCCGGTGGCGGGCATCGTGATACTGGCCTTCGCGCTGGCCATCGTCGGCATGGGCCTGGTCAAGAAGCAGTTCTTCCCGACCTCCGATCGCCCGGAAGTGCTGATCGAGGTGCAGATGCCCTATGGCACGGCCATCGAGCAGACCAGTGCGGCCACGGCCAGGATCGAAGCCTGGCTGCGCAAGGATGACGCGGCCAAAATCGTCACCGCCTACATCGGCCAGGGTTCGCCGCGGTTCTATCTGGCGATGGCGCCCGAGCTTCCCGACCCCTCCTTCGCCAAGATCGTCGTGCTCGCCGACAGCCAGGCGGCTCGGGATGCCCTGAAACTGAGAATCCGCGAGGCGGTGGCGCAGGGTCTGGCGCCCGAGGCGCGGGTACGGGTCACGCAGCTGGTCTTCGGGCCCTATTCACCCTACCCCGTCGCCTATCGAGTCATGGGTCCGGACCCGCAGGTCTTGCGGGACATCGCCGGCAAGGTCGAAGCGCTCATGCAGGGCAGTCCGATGATGCGCACCGTCAATCAGGACTGGGGGCCGCGGGTTCCTGCCTTGCATTTTTCCCTGAACCAGGACCGGTTGCAGGCGCTGGGCCTGAGTTCGGCCGCCGTGGCCGAACAGTTGCAGTTCCTGCTTTCAGGGGTGCCGATCACCGCCGTGCGCGAAGACATCCGTTCGGTGCAGGTGGTGGCCCGCGCCGCAGGGCCGGTGCGCCTCGACCCGGCAAAAATCCAAGGCCTGACCCTGGCCGGCGCGAACGGCCAGCGCATACCGTTGGCGCAGATCGGGTCCGTGGAGGTGCGCATGGAAGATCCCATCCTGCGACGCCGCGATCGCGTACCGACCCTGACCGTGCGCGGAGACATCGCCGAGGACCTGCAGCCGCCGGATGTCTCCACGCAAATGACCAAAGCGCTGCAACCGATCATGGCGGCGCTTCCCGACGGCTACCGCATCGAGCAGGCCGGGTCGATCGAAGAGTCGGCCAAGGCCACCGCCGCACTCGCGCCGCTGTTCCCGATCATGATTGCCATCACCCTGCTGATCATCATCGTGCAGACACGCTCGATGTCCGCCATGGCCATGGTCTTCCTCACCGCCCCGTTGGGGCTGATCGGCGTGGTGCCCACGCTGCTGCTGTTCAACCAACCCTTCGGTATCAATGCCCTGGTCGGTCTGATCGCGCTGTCCGGGATTCTGATGCGCAACACGCTGATCCTCATCGGACAGACCCACCTCAATGAGAAGAATGGCCTGGCGCCTTTCGATGCCGTGGTCGAAGCCACCGTGCAACGCGCCCGGCCGGTGCTGCTGACGGCACTGGCGGCAATCCTGGCGTTCATTCCGCTGACCCATTCGGTGTTCTGGGGCACCTTGGCCTACACGCTGATCGGCGGCACGTTCGGCGGCACGCTGATGACCCTGATCTTCCTGCCCGCCATGTATTCCATCTGGTTCCGCATCCGCGCGGGTGGCGATACAACCCATCATTCAACGAAAGACCTGGAGAGACACCCATGAACAATCGAGATGGCCAGAAACGCATCGTCGTCACCGGAACCGGTCTGGTCACCCCGCTGGGCTGCGGCGTCTACGAAGTGTGGCGCCGACTGCTGGCGGGCACGTCGGGCATCGGTGCGCTGCCCGCGCACATCGGTGAAGGCACGGGCGTTGCCGTGGCTGGGCAGGTGCCCACGCTGGAAGCGGACCCTGTGGCCGGCTACAACCCGGAGGCGCTGATACCGGCCAAGGAACGCAAGAAAATGGACCGCTTCATCGAGTTCGCGCTGGTCGCCGCCCATGAAGCGCTGGCCCAGGCGCAATTGCATCCCACCGACGAAGCTCGGCAACAGCGCACGGCGACCGTCATCGGTTCCGGCGTGGGCGGGTTCGGCGCGCTCGCAGGCGCCGTACGCACGACGGATGAACGTGGGCCGCGACGGTTGTCGCCGTTCACCGCCCCGTCGTTCCTGGCCAACATGGCCGCCGGACACGTCTCCATCCATAACGGCTTCAAAGGCCCCTTGGGCGCGCCAGTCACCGCCTGCGCCGCGGGCGTGCAGGCCATCGGCGATGCCGCGCGGCTGATCCGCAGCGGAGAAGCGGACATCGCTATCTGCGGTGGCACCGAGGCGGCCATCGACCGGGTCACCCTGGGCTGTTTCGCTGCCGCCCGTGCCTTGTCCACCGGCTTCAACGACCGCCCTGAAGAGGCCAGCCGCCCCTTCGACCGGGATCGCGACGGGTTCGTGATGTCCGAAGGTGCAGGTCTGCTGGTCATCGAGTCCTTGGAACACGCCCTGGCCCGCGGCGCGACACCGCTGGCGGAATTGATCGGCTACGGCACCAGTGCCGACGCCTACCACCTCACGGCAGGTCCGGAAGACGGCAGCGGTGCTCGCCGCGCCATGGAACAGGCCTTGCGCCAGGGCGGTATCGATGCGCAAGACGTCCAGCACATCAATGCCCACGCCACCTCCACCCCGGTCGGCGACAAAGGTGAGCTGGCCGCCATTCGTGCCCTGTTCGGCACCCGTAGCGGACTGGCCATCACCTCGACCAAATCCGCCACCGGCCACCTGCTCGGCGCCGCTGGCGGCATCGAGGCCATCTTTACCGTGCTGGCCTTGCGCGACCAGATAGCGCCGCCGACGCTGAATCTGCAAACGCCGGATGAAGCGGCCGAAGGGCTCGACCTGGTGGGCCCGATCGCCCGCAAGACGGCAATCACCCACGCGCTTTCCAATGGCTTCGGTTTCGGCGGCGTGAACGCCAGCGCGCTGTTTCGACGCTGGGAGGGTCAGTGATTCAAAGATCAGATGAAAGGTTTCAGCTTCAACCCCCGCGGGCATTGGGCCGCGCGGCATTGGTGCCCCGCAGTGAAGATATGTTCATCCTCGACCCCGCTTTTCCGCCCTAGACTCCAGGGGTAAACATCATGAACTGACAGGAGTTGACCATTATGTTTTCCCACGAAAGCACTGGATTGATCGCGTTGTACGTCATTGTCGCGCTGATCGTGGTAAGTACCGCTGGACACATCGCGCACAGCCACTGGCAGTATCGCCAGGGCAAGCGTGATCGGTCTTTGGAGCGTAATGGACGGGACTGACTGGGTTGGGGCCCGTCGCTCGGTTCGTGGGGAGAATGATGTGCTGGATCTTCGGACGGATCGAGCGGCTGGATAAGTGAACGCGTGTAGGCAGGCCACTTCGCGACCAAAAGGGCTCGCTGCCTGCCCCGCTGAATCGATCGCGCTAATGATGACTATCAAGGCTCACGCCTCGGTGATGGTCGCAACCCTGCCTTATACTCGCCGCCAATCCCCCCGTTACCTCCGCCTGCTCACAGGCGACTGTCTCCTTGGAATCCATTCCCATGCCAAGTCCCCATCTGGCCGCCCCAGGCCTTTCCGAACCCAATTCGCAGAGCGTCAAGCAGCAGTGGCTGGCCATTCTTTCGGTAGCCGTGGGCGCCTTCGCCTTGGTGACCAGCGAATTCCTGCCCGTGGGCGTGCTCAACGATGTCGCCAGCGACCTGGGCATCAGTGCCGGGCAGGCGGGCCTGATGGTCACCCTGCCCGGCATCATGGCCGCCCTGGCCGCGCCGTTGCTGTCGGTGGGCATCGGTGCCATGGACCGCCGCTACCTGCTGACCGGCCTGACGCTGATCATGATCATCGCCAACTGCATCGTCTCCTTCGCCAATGACTTCAACGTGCTGTTGTTCGGCCGGGTATTGCTGGGAGTCAGCATCGGCGGCTTCTGGGCCACCGCCATTGCGTTGAGCGGTCGCCTGGCACCCAGGGGTGTCGGTGTGGCCAAGGCCACGTCGATCATCATGATGGGCGTGACCCTGGCCACGGTGCTGGGCGTGCCCGTGGGCACCTGGCTCAGCGGCTTGATGGGCTGGCGCATGACCTTTCTGGTGACCGCGCTGGTGGGTGTGCCGGTGCTGCTGGCGCAGATCTTCCTGCTGCCACCGCTGCACCCGGACCGCGCCATTCGGGTCAGCGACCTGCCGGCCCTGTTCACCAATCCCCAGGCGCGGGTGGGTTTGATCGCCGTGCTGCTGATCGGTCTGGCGCACTTTGCCGCGTACACCTATGTCGCCCCGTTCTTCAAGCAAAGTGCCGGTTTCGACGGGCCGACCATTGGCTCGCTGTTGCTGCTCTATGGCATGGCCGGGGTGCTGGGCAACGTGTTCGCCGGCTTCGCCGCCAACCGCAACGTGCGCTACACCTTGCTGCTGGTGGCGCTGATGATCGGCACCAGCACGGCCCTGTTCCCGCATTTCGCGACCGGCCTTGTCGGTGCCGCGATGCTGATCGCTCTGTGGGGTTTTGCCTTCGGCGCGTTCCCGGCCTGCTCCAGCATCTGGATGTTCGTGGTCGCACCCAAGGACGTCGAGCGCGGCATGCCGCTATTCGTTGCGCTGTTTCAGGTGATCATTGCGCTGGGATCGTTCTTCGGTGGGCAGATCGTCGACCAGCTGGGCAGCTCGGTGCTGCTGAGCCTGGCCACAGCCTTGGTCGGCGCAGGTTTTGCGACGGTGCTGGTGTTGGGCCGCAAGGTCAGCAACAACGTGGTGGCCCAGCCCTGCTGAGCCCGCGTGCGCTGACGATCCCGGCAGGATTGTCAGCGCACCTGCGCAGATTGCAAAAAAATTTTGAACTGCGTTTCCGCCCATTCACCTAATGATCAGCCTGTGAATATTCCCACAGGCATTGTGTCAATATCGGCACTCTCCGAGAGGTGGTCAACGTGGCTAAAGACGAAAAGAAAACCAAAAGTGACGCTTCGAAAGCCAGCAAGGAATTGAAGGACAAAAAGTCGTCACCGGAAAAGAAATCTGCCGCAGCCTCAGCGCTTTCGAAGTCCTCCGACAAGGAGAAAAAAGACAAGAAGAAAGACGCCGAGCCCAAGAAAACCGCAAAGAAAGCTGACAGCAAGCCGGAAAAGGCTGAGAAAGCCAAGAAGTCCGACAAAGTGGAAAAAGCTGAAAAGCCTGCGAAGAAGAAAAAGTGACATTCGCTGTCTGCTAGGGCCCCCGCGCCCTAGCGTTCCCTCTGTAGTCCCCTGCCTCCCCTCCCCCGCCTATCCTGTTTTCGACTCCGTTCACGCACGCGTCTGATTCACCACCACCACGGTCAGCCAAGGCATTCGATAGATCCGTACCGGCTGAGTGCGGGCAAGCATATCGAGCATGCCGGGAACATCGTCCAGGTTGAACACACCGCTCACCGCTGTGCTGGGCAAGCGACCGGCGATGACCAGTGAGCCCGGCAGGTAACGTTCGATGTCAGCGAATACCTCGGCCAGCGGCTGCCGATTGAAGATCAGCTTGCCGCGCTGCCACGCCGACGCCGTACCCAGGTCCAGAACGCCTGTCGCCGACGGTGTCGCGCCAGCGGTGTACGCCAGGCGCTGAGCGGCCTTCAACGGCACCACGGCGCCGCCGGACGAGACCCTCACTTCTCCTTCCGTTACCCCCACACGCACCTGTTCACCCTGGCGATCGACATCGAAACGAGTGCCCACCGCCTGCACGCTGCCGCCCGAGGCCTGAACCACGAACGGCCGCATGGCATCCTTGCTGACTTCGAACAACGCCTCGCCCTTGAGCAGGCTGATCTCTCGACGCGCTGCCGAGTAATTCACCGACAAGGCCGAGCCGCTGTTCAACCAGACCTGGCTGCCGTCTTCCAGGGTCAACGCCCGGCGTTCCCCGACCGCCGTGGCGTAGTCGGCGAAATAGACCTTGGCCGGCTCGCTCAAGCCGGTCAACGCCAGCGCGCCCAGCCCGGCGGCCAATGCCGCCCAGCGCAGCGGCCGTCGCTCGCGCCTGGGTGGGGCGACGAAGGTTTGCGCTGTGTGGGTCTGTGGCAGTGCCTGCCACATCGTTTCGGCCAGCCGTGCTGCGGCTTCATGGCCCGCACTCTGCCCACGCCAACGGGCGAAAGCGTGGCGATCGGCATCACTGGCCTGGCCGGACGTCAGGTGCACCCACTGCTCGATGGCCTGGTCTTCCAGGTCAGTGGCGCAAGGGACGCGGTTCAAGGGTTCGGTCATGGTGATGGGCTCGCAGGCGCCGCCGGAAGGAAGTCGGTTGCGTGCATTCTAGAGGCACTCCGACTGACGAAGCCAATCGCGGCAATGGCGCATGGCGAGCACCAGGTACTTGCCCACCGAGCTTTCCGAGACCCCGAGGCGCAGGGCGATCTGCG
Source organism: Pseudomonas sp. RIT-PI-a (assembly GCF_001187875.1). Taxonomy (NCBI): domain Bacteria; kingdom Pseudomonadati; phylum Pseudomonadota; class Gammaproteobacteria; order Pseudomonadales; family Pseudomonadaceae; genus Pseudomonas; species Pseudomonas sp. RIT-PI-a. The sequence goes on along the minus strand of NZ_LGIR01000011.1, from coordinate 322,494 downwards.
CGTGGGTCAGGCCTTCGAGACGGCTGAGCAGCAACGCCAGGCGGGCGTTGCTGGGCAAATGCTGCAGGGCATGGTCGAGTTGCTCGATGGCCTCGGCAGCCAGGAACGTGCGCTCCGGCGAGGCGATGGGATCGCAGGGCTCCTCGTCCGGCTCCTCGACCTGCAACGCGCAATAGCGCCGTTCCTGGCGCAGGCGGTCGATGGCCAGATTGCCCGCGACGCGGAACACGAACGCGCGAGGTTCGAGAATCTGCGCCGTGTCTGCCAACCCCGCCAGGCGCACGTAGGTGTCCTGGGCCACGTCGGCCGCCTTCTCCACATTCCCCAGGCGCCGCGCCAGAAAGGCCAGCAGGTCGGCATAGTGCTCCTGAAAGACCATCAGCAAAGGGTTGGAATTGGGTGACACGGACATTCGCACGGCCCCGGCAGTTGAGGGCCGCATCCTATCCCAATTGAGAACCCTTATCATCAGAATGGCGGATGATAATGAAAATAATTTCAATCTGGACGGCAAGGTTTGGCCTGCTCGGTCGTCGTTGGAGAGAGAACCCTGATTCCCGGGCATTTCATCTCCATTCGATAACGGACGTTTCAGATGCAGGCACGTTTTCCGCACTTCGCTCCCGCTGCCAGTCGCACCCTGACCCTGGCGCTGATGCTGGCCATGACGACCGGCTTGCCGACGCTTTCACTTTCGGCACAAGCGGCCGAAGCCGGCACGGCGCTGGACCTGCAATCGGTCGAGCAGTCGCTGGACCAGGCATTGACCCGGTTGGCGGACCAGGCCAACGTGCGGTTGATCTTCAACTCGGCGGACGTGGCCAACCTGCGTGCTCCTGCCTTGAAGGGCCGGTACACCCTCGGCCAGGCCATGGAAATCCTGCTGCGCGGCAGCGGCTTCACCTGGCAACTGCTGGACGAGCGCACCCTGGTGCTGCAGAAACTGCCCGCCCGCGATGACCCGGCCATGGCCCTGGGCGCCACCACCGTCAATGCCATGAACGATCTGGGCAGCACCACCGATGGCACTGGTTCCTACACCACCGGCAGCAGCAGTACCGCCGCCAAGCTCAATCTGAGCCTGAAGGAAACCCCGCAGACCGTCAGCGTGGTGACCCGTCAGTTGATGGACGACAAGAAGCTCACCAGCCTGGACAAAGTGCTCGAACAGACTCCGGGCATCACCTTCCAGTACCGCAACTTCGGCGGCCACGTGTACACCTCTCGCGGGTTCTCCCTGCTAGCGGAAAGCTTTCTGGTCGACGGCGTTCCCGGTCAGGGTTACCAGATCACCGGCTGGATGAAGCCCGACACCGCCATCTACGATCGCGTCGAGGTCCTGCGCGGCGCGAGCGGTCTGTTGGTGGGGGCCGGCGAGCCGGGTGGTGCGGTGAATCTGGTGCGCAAGCGCCCGACCGCCGAACCGCGGCTGACGGTGCAAGCCAGTGCGGGATCCTGGGACCGTTACCGCATGGACCTGGACGCCAGCGGCAAGCTCAACGATGCCGGCAATGTACGCGGCCGGCTGGTCACTGCCTACGAAGACAACGGTTCCTATCTGGACGAGCGCAACACGCGCACGCCGCTGGTGTACGGCATCATCGAGGCCGATCTCGACCCCGACACCACGGTGAGCCTGAGCCTGCGTCATCAGCAGAACGTCATCAACGGCTATTCGATCTACGGCCTGCCGCGCTACAGCAACGGCAATGCGCTGGACATCTCCCGCTCCACCTCCCTGGTGCAGGACTGGAACCGGCACGAAAGCGAGATGAGCGAGGCATTCGCCGAAATCGAACATCGCTTCAACGAGCGCTGGTCGAGCACCACCTCGGTGACCGTGTCCCAAGGCAGCTTCGATCAGCAGATCGCCTACGCGCGGCGCGCCATCAGCCCGGTGACCAATACCGGCTCGGTGTTCCAGGCGGCGCTGTTCCGCCAGGACGAAGTCACCAGCACCGGGCTGGACAGCCATGTCAGCGGCAACTTCGATGCCTTCGGCCTGACCCACGACATCACCGTCGGCGGCACCTGGTCGCGCCAGGAAGCCAATACCCAGCAGGCCACCGCCAGCCTGCGCAACCAGCCACTGAACATCTTCGACGTGGATCACCATGCCATCGCCAAGCCCGCCCGGCCGGCCTGGACCACGGACATCGACATGACCGAGGAGCGTGCGGGCCTGTACGCCAACTCCCGGCTGCGCCTGAGCGAGCCGCTGAGCCTGGTGCTCGGCGGCCGCGCGAGCTGGTACGACTACACCTACGACATCAAGCGCGGCGCCGCCCTGCCCTACGAGTCCAAGGTGACGCGCAAGGTCACGCCCTACGCTGGGCTGATCTACGACATCAACGATGACTGGTCGTGGTACGCCAGCTACGCGGAAATCTTCAACGCCCAAGGCAACTACGTCGACACCCGCGGCACGCCGCTCTCCCCGTCAGAGGGTGACAACTACGAGACCGGCATCAAAGGCGCCCTGTTCGACAACCGCCTGAACCTGTCGATGGCGCTGTTCTACATCAAGCAGACCGACGTCGCCCTGGTGGACCTGGCCAACACCAACTGCACCAGCAACGACTCCGAGGGCACCTGCTACGTCAATGGCACCATCAAGCGCAGCAAGGGCATCGACCTGGAGGCCAGCGGCGAGATCCTGCCGGGCTGGCAAGTGTTCGGCGGCTACACCTTCAATCTGCTGCGCAACAACACCGAGGATGTCGAAGTTGCCTACGAGACGCCCAAGCACATGCTGCGCCTGCAGACCAGCTACAACCCGCCCGGAACCTGGGACCGGCTGACCGTGGGCGGCGGTGTTTCGGCGCAGTCCTACTACAAGGCATCGTCGACCACCGGGCTGGACTTCGGCAGCCAGGGCTACGCCATCTGGGATGCCCGCGTGGCCTGGAAACTGGACGATCACTGGCGGGTGCAACTCAACGCCGAGAACCTGTTCGACAAGCGCTACTACACCACCGCAGTGGCGGTCGACCGTTCGAACGTGTTCGGCGAGCCGCGCAGCTACATGCTGACCTTGCGAGGCGATTTCTGATCGCATCGGTGCAGGACGCATTGCAGTGAAGGGCACGCTGCGCCGGTCGATGGCGTGGCTGCACACCTGGTGTGGCCTGGTGTGCGGCTGGGTGCTGTGCGTGATCTTCCTCACCGGTTCGTTGAGCGTGTTCCGCGAACCCATCACGCGCTGGATGGAGGCGCAGCCAATCGCCACGTCCGACGCTGGCGCTTGGGTGAACGAAGGGCTGGCCGCATCCCAGGCGCAGCGCTACCTTGCCACACATGCCTCGGGCGCACGGCTGTGGCGGGTGCAGCTGCCGGCGCATCCGGGTGAAGCGGTGCGCCTGCTCTGGCGGGACGGCAGCGGCACCCGGCAGATCGCCCTCGATCCTGCGACCGGCACACCGTTACCGCCGGCGGCGCTGCGCCAGACCGAAGGGGGCCGGCATTTCATGTCGTTCCACTACATGCTGCAACTGCCGGTGCTGGGGTTCTGGATCGTCGGCGCACTGACCGTTGGCTTTCTGGTGGCGCTGGTCTCCGGCGTGATCATCCACCGGCGCATCTTCGCCGACTTCTTTACCTTCCGGCCCGGTACCGGCCCGCGCGCCTGGCTCGATGCGCACAACGCCGCGGCCGTACTGACGCTGCCGTTCCTGCTGATGATCGCCTACACCGGGCTGTGCATCTTCGCCAGCAGCTACATGCCCTGGCCCGTGCAAGCGGTGTACGGTTCGGACGATGGCGCCTACGCACGCTTCACCGCCGAGCTCGCCGCCGAACCGACCGTGGTCCGCTCCGTGGCGCAGCCGACCGGCGCTGAGCCGGGCTGGGCAGCGCTTCTGGACCAGGCCCGCACGCTCACCGGGCAACCGGCGCAGATGCTGCTGGTAAACGCGCCCGGCGCTGCCAATGCGAGCGTACGCATCATCGGCCGTGCGGACCCGGGGCAGCCTGCGGACCACCTGTTCACGCCCCTAGCCAGCGTGCTGTTCGACGCAGCCAGCGGTGACGTGCTGCAGGTCCGGCGGCCAGACCCGGCCAGCGTGTCCCTGGGCTCCCGGATCGAAGGCGTGGTGCGCTCCCTGCACTTCGCCGACTTCGGCAGTTGGGCACTGCGCTGGGTGTACTTCGCCAGCGGCCTGCTGGGTACATCGATGATGGTGGCGGGCACCGTGCTGTTCTCGATCAAGCGACGGATCAAGGGCCAGCGCGAATTTGGCGACGCCACGCGACGCTTCTACCACTGCGTCGAGGCCTTCAACGTGGCATGCAGCGTCGGCATCGGGATGGCGTGCTGTGGTTACTTCTACGCCAACCGCCTGCTGCCGCTCGAGTTGCCGGGCCGTGCCCAATGGGAGATACGCGCCTTTGTGCTGATCTGGGCGGCGACCTTGCTGCACGCACTGTGTCGGCCACGCCTGCGGGCATGGACCGAGCAACTGGGCCTGACCGCGCTGTTGTGTCTGTGCCTGCCGCTGCTCAACCAATGGACCACAGGCCAGGCGTTGTGGCACTACGCACGCGTCGGCGACTGGCAACGGGCGAGCGTGGAAGCGGTATGCCTAGGCTTTGGTGCGTTGCTGATAAACATCCTGGTGAAGCTGCGCCGGCGCCGGTTGCGCCAGGGCTTGGTGCGCTAGGCCGATGGATGCCGATTCAAGCGGGGAAAAAGCGTATACCCTATACGCTCAATCCTTCGAATGACCCAGTGACGTGGCCCAGACCAAACTCAACGCGCCGGACCTCGGCAACTCCCCCTCGACCTCGGAGATCATCACCCGGCACCTGCGCGACGCGATCGTCGCCGGGCATTTTGCCGAGGACGAACCGATCCGGCAGGACGACATCGCGCGCCAGTTCAATGTCAGCAAGATCCCGGTTCGCGAAGCGCTCAAGCGTCTGGAAGCCGAAGGCCTGGTGATGTTCCAGCGCAATCGCGGGGCGATGGTCACGCGGTTGTCGGACGCCGAGCTGGCGCAGTTGTTCGAGGTGCGCATGCTGCTGGAAGACAAAGTGCTGCGCCTGGCCATCCCGAACATGACCGAGGCGACCTTTGCCCGCGCCGAGAGCATCTGCCGCGAGTTCATCGGTGAAGACGACGTGGGTCGCTGGGCAGAGCTGAACTGGGAGCTGCATGTCTGCCTGTACGAGCCCGCCCAGCGTCCGTTCCTGGTGGGCCTGATTCGCTCGGTCAACGACAAGCTGGAACGTTACCTGCGCATGCAGATGAGCTTGTCGGCCGGTAAGGATCGCGCAGACCACGAGCACCGGGAGATCCTCCAGGCATGCCGCGAGGGCGATGTCGAACGTGCCGTGCGCCTGCTCGACGAACACATTGCCGGGGTCTGCCAGACCCTCTTCGAGCACCTGCCGAGCGCGCGCTGAGCGCGTCGGCTGGTAGCCATCCTTCGCATCGGACACTGTGCCGAATTCGTCATCGGCATGCGCTAAATCGCTCAAGCCCGACGGCTTCATCTGCGCCACCCTAAGGTTCACTGAACCAACTCGACAGGTGGCCCGATGAACCGCATTGAAGTGATCGACTCGCATACCGGGGGTGAGCCCACGCGTCTGGTGATCGAGGGTTTCCCGGATCTTGGCACGGGCACCATGGCCGAGCGCAGGCAACTGCTGGCCGAACGGCACGATGCCTGGCGGGCCGCCTGCGTGCTGGAGCCGCGCGGCAGCGATGTGCTGGTAGGTGCGCTGTTGTGCACACCAGTGGACCCCAACGCCTGCGCAGGGGTGATCTTCTTCAATAACACCGGCTATTTGGGCATGTGCGGCCACGGCACCATCGGGCTGATCGCCTCGCTGGCGTATCTGGGCCGGATCGGCCCTGGCGTGCATGCCATCGAAACCCCGGTGGGTACCGTTCAGGCGACATTGCATGAAGACGGCTCGGTCAGCGTGCGCAACGTGCCCGCCTATCGCTACCGCAAGGACGTAGCGCTGCAGGTGCCGGGTATCGGCACAGTCATCGGCGACATCGCCTGGGGTGGTAACTGGTTCTTTCTGGTGGCCGAGCATGGGCTGGCGGTTGCCGGGGACAACCTCGAAGCCCTGACTGCCTACACCATCGCCGTGCAGCAGGCACTTGAGGATCAAGGCATACGCGGTGAAGACGGCGGCCTGATCGACCACATCGAATTGTTCGCCGAAGACGATGACGCCGACAGCCGCAACTTCGTGCTGTGCCCCGGCAAGGCCTACGATCGCTCGCCCTGTGGCACGGGGACCAGCGCCAAACTGGCTTGCCTGGCGGCCGACGGCAAGCTGCAGCCTGGCCAGATCTGGCGTCAGGCCAGTGTCATCGGCAGCACGTTCGAAGGGTCCTACGAGCCGCTGGAGCCGAGCGCCGATGGGCGGGTGGTGCCGACCATTCGTGGGCAGGCGTATGTGAGTGCCGAAGCCACGCTGATCTTGCACGGTAACGACCCTTTCGCCTGGGGCATTCGCCTGTGAGCACCCAGGCCGTGGCGGACGCCATCGTGATCGGCGCGGGCATCGTCGGCGCCGCCTGCGCCCAGGCGCTCGCCAAACGCGGCCTGAACGTTCAGGTGCTGGACGCCGGCCAGCCCGGCGCTACGGCGGCCGGCATGGGTCACCTGCTGGTGCTCGACGACAACGCCGCCGAACTGGCGCTGAGCCAATACTCGCTCAGGCGCTGGCGCGAGATGGCCTCTGCGCTGCCGCAGGGCTGTGCGTACCGCAGCAACGGCACCCTCTGGCTGGCTGCGAACGATGAGGAAATGGCCGTTGCCGAGCACAAGCTCAAGGTGCTGCGCGAGCATGGCGAGGCGTGCGAAATCCTTGGCGCAACCGCCCTGCGCGCGCGTGAGCCGCTGTTGCGCGAGGGCTTGGAAGGCGGTCTGTTGATCAAGGGCGACGGTATCGTGTATGCACCGGCGACCGCGCAGTGGATGCTCGACCATCCCTTGATTCGTCAGCAACGCGCCACGGTCATCGAGGTGGACGGCCACCGTGTGCGCCTGGCCGACGGTCAATGGCTGAGCGCCGATCTGGTGCTGTTGGCCAATGGCATCCAGGCCACCGAGCTGTGCCCCGAGTTGCCCGTCCAGGCCAAGAAAGGTCATCTGGCGATCACCGACCGCTACCCTGCGCAGATTACCCACACGCTGGTGGAGCTGGGCTACGTCACCAGCGCCCACACCGCCAGCGGCCCGTCTACGGCCTGCAACATCCAGCCGCGCCCGACCGGGCAATTGTTCATCGGTGCTTCGCGACAATTCGGCACTACCGAGCCTGATGTCGAAGGCTGGATGCTCGCCAAAATGCTCAGGCGCGCGGCCGAGTATGTCCCTGCCCTGAACGACATGAACGTGATTCGTGCCTGGACCGGTTTTCGCGCGGCCAGCCCGGACGGCTTGCCCTTGGTGGGTGAGCATCCACAGCGTCCGGGCCTGTGGCTGGCGGTGGGTCATGAAGGCTTGGGAGTGACGACCGCGCCGGCGACCGCCGACCTGCTGGTGGCGCAACTGTTCGACGAATCGCTGCCGCTGGCCGCAGCACCGTACCTGCCACAGCGTTTTCTCGGAGCACGTGCCCATGCCTGAATTGACCGTGAATGGCCGCACACTGCGTGTGGCTGCCGGCACCAGTGTCGCAGCCGCGCTGGCGATCGCCGGTGACGGCTGCATGCGGACCTCGGTCGGCGGCCAGCGGCGTGCGCCCCTGTGCGGCATGGGCATCTGCCAGGAGTGCCGGGTCACCATCGACGGTTCCCGGCGCCTGGCGTGCCAGACGCACTGCCGCGACGGCATGCAGGTGCACACCTCATGATGAACGAACACGCCGAGGTCCTGATCATCGGTGCTGGCCCCGCTGGCCTCCATGCGGCACTGGCAGCGGCGCCCAGCGGGGCTCGCATCGTGCTGCTCGACGACAATCCGGCCCCCGGTGGGCAAATCTGGCGCGACGGGCCCCACGCCGCGTTGCCGACTCAGGTGATTCGACTGCGCGAGCGTTTGCAGGGATATGGCAATGTGCAGGTCCACACCGCCACCCGAGTGATTGCCCGGCCCGCGCCCTACCGCTTGCTGGTGGAGAACGAGGAGCGCGGCTGGATCATCGACTATGCCAAGCTGATCCTGTGTACCGGCGCCCGTGAGCTGTTGCTGCCCTTCCCCGGCTGGACGCTGCCCGGCGTGACCGGCGCGGGAGGCTTGCAGGCTCTGGTCAAGGGCGGCCTGCCCATCGCGGGCGAGCGTGTGGTTGTCGCGGGCAGCGGTCCGTTGCTGCTGGCCAGCGCCCACACCGCGCAAAAACAGGGCGCTCGGGTGATCCGCATCGCCGAGCAGGCCAGCCCCGGCGCTGTCGCGCGCTTCGCAGCGCAGTTGCCACGCTGGCCGCACAAGGCGCTGCAAGCGCTGCAACTCGGCTCAGCGGTGTATCGCACCGACAGCTACGTACTGGCCGCGCTCGGCAGCGAACGGCTCGAAGGCGTGCGCCTGATGCAACGGGGGCGAATCGTGGAAATACCGTGTGAGCGCCTGGCCTGTGGCTTCGGCCTGGTACCCAACACGCAGTTGGGGGAGGCCCTGGGCTGTGCGTTGCAGGCCGGAACTATTGCCGTCGATGGCTGGCAGGCGAGTAGCCTGGCCGACCATTTCGCCGCCGGCGAATGCACGGGTTTCGGCGGCAGCGAGTTGGCTTCGGTCGAAGGCAGCATCGCTGGGCACGCTGCGGTGGGCGATCAGGCTACAGCCGCACGGCTTTGGTCGAAACGCAGCCATTGGCAGGGCTTCGCCGCCGTGCTGAACCGTGCATTTACCCTGAGGCCGGCGCTCGCCACCCTGTGCGAACCGGACACACTGGTCTGCCGCTGTGAAGACGTGCCCTACGCGGCCGTTCAACCATACGGCTCCTGGCGCGAGGCCAAGCTGGCCACCCGCTGCGGGATGGGCGCCTGCCAGGGCCGGGTGTGTGGTGCTGCCACCGCGCAGCTGTTCGGCTGGCAGCCGTCCACACCCCGCCCGCCGTTCAGCCCAGCCCGGATAGCGACCTTGCTCTGCATCGACGACCACCCGCCTACTTGATCCCATCGCCAGCGCTTTGCGCAGCAGGCAGGGGGCACTATGCTCCGAGCGTCCTTTCCGGAGCCTGACGCCATGCTCGCCGCCCTCGTTCCTGCCAGTCCCTGCCACCTGCCCGACCTGCTGGTCAGCCTGCAACCGTTGGCGCCACTGCTCGATGCGTTAGCCGATGTGGTGTTCTTCATCAAGGACGACGCCGCCCGCTACGCCTTCGTCAACACGACCCTGGTGCAGCGTTGCGGCTTCAGGACCGGCCAGCAACTGCTGGGGTTGACTGCGGAGCAGGTGTTCCCGGCGCGCTTCGGGTCGCTCTACACCGAACAGGACCGCAAGGTGCTGGGCAGCGGCCGCGCGCTGGCCAACCAGTTGGAATTGCACCTCTATTTCGGCAACCAGCCGGTGTGGTGCCTGACCCACAAGATCGCCCTGCACAATGAACAGGGCCGGATCGTTGGCCTGGCGGGCATCTCCCGCGACCTGCAACTGCCGCAATCCAACCATCCGGCCTTCCAGAAAGTGGCGGCGGTCGATGCGCACATCCGTGCCCACTACCACCGTCCGATCAGCCTCGCGGAGCTGACCGCAATCGCCGGGCTGTCGGTCGCACAGCTCGAGCGTCACTGCAAACGGATCTTCCAGCTCACGCCGCGCCAGCTCATTCACAAGGCGCGTCTGGAAGAAGCCTCGCGTCTGCTGCGCGATGAGGACCTGCCGATCACCGACATCGCCCTGCGCTGCGGCTACACCGACCACAGTGCCTTCAGCCGACAGTTCCGCGCCCTGACCCACCTGTCCCCGAGTCTGTATCGCGACAGCCACCGCTGATGTTCCGTTAGCGGGCAGTGCGGCCTTGCGATGCTCCCTTATGTAACACCTCTCTCTTGTTAACACCTCGTAACTGCACCTGCACAAAAGCGTGATTCGCCGCTGAACGAGCACTGTCGCGGCTTCAGCGGGACTGTATCCGAAATGGGCACGCCTGTTGCATTTGAAATATCGTATACGAAATTCCATAAATCCCAGCGATCACTTAAACGTCGAGGCTTCCATGAAAAAATCTGCTTTTGCCGTCGCCTTTGCCGCCGCGCTCAGTACCGCTTTCATGGCAAACGCCCAGGCTGACAAACTGGACGACATCATCGGCTCCGGCAAACTGCGCTGCGCGGTGACGCTGGACTTCCCGCCCATGGGTTTCCGCGACAGTGCCAACAAACCTGCAGGGTTCGACGTCGACTACTGCAATGACCTGGCGAAGGTACTGGGCGTGGATGCCGAAGTCGTCGAAACGCCCTTCCCGGATCGGATTCCTGCATTGGTCTCAGGACGTGCCGACGTTATCGTCGCTTCCACTTCGGACACCCTTGAGCGTGCCAAGACAGTCGGTCTCAGCGTGCCCTACTTCGCGTTCCAGATGGTGGTGCTGACCCGCGACGACACCGGCATCAACAGCTTCGAAGACCTCAAAGGCAAGGCGCTGGGCAACACCAGCGGCACCTATGAGGCCATCGCCCTGGAGAAGGATGTGAAAAGCTGGGGCAGCGGCAGCTTCCGCGCCTACCAGTCGCAGAACGACACCATCCTGGCCGTCGCCCAAGGCCACATCCAGGCCACCGTGGTCACCAACACGGTGGCTGCCGCAACCCTGAAGTCGGGTAAATACAAGAACCTCAAGGTCGCCGGCAACGCACCGTACGTGATCGATTACGTGTCCCTGGGCGCCAAGCGCACCGAGTACGGGCTGCTCAACTACCTCAACCTGTTCGTCAACCAGCAAGTGCGCAGCGGCCGCTACAACGAGTTGTTCGTGAAATGGGTCGGTACCGAGATCGCGCCCACCTCACTCACCGTACCCAACGTCTACTACTGAGATGAAGACAATGCCCGGTATCGTCAGTGGCCGCTGCCTGATCGATGGCAGCGCGCAGGGCGCCCTGCTGTTCGCCGACACCGGCCTGAGCTTCTGGGGCGGGGTCGATCCCTCCAGCGGCGAGGTCATCGATCGGCACCATCCGCTCAGTGGCCAGAGCGTCGCGGGCCGGGTTCTGGCGATTCCGGGCAGTCGTGGTTCCTGCACCGGCAGCAGCGTCATGATGGAGCTGATCAGCAACGCCCATGGACCGGCAGCATTGGTGCTGGCTGAACCCGATGAGATTCTGACCTTGGGAGTGCTAGTGGCGCAGCACTTCTTCGGCCGCTCTCTGCCCGTGCTGTGCGTGGGACAACACGCCTTCGACACGCTGCGCGGTCAGCCATGGGCGCGAGTCGACGGCGCATCGTTGAGCCTCTACAGCCAAGCGCCAAATGACGCTTGGCTGCCTCACGAAGCCGAAAGCGAAAACGAAAACGAAAACGATACAGCCGACGGCGCCATCGAACTGAGCCGCCGCGACCAGGAACTGCTCGACGGCGCCCACGGCAAGGCAGCCCAGGTGGCGATGCAGATCGTCCTGCGCATGGCGCGCCTGCAGGGCGCTCGGGAACTGATCGACATTACCCAGGCGCATATCGATGGGTGCATCTACACCGGTCCCGCCAGCCTGCGTTTCGCCGAACGGTTGGTGCAATGGGGTGCCCGGGTGCAGGTACCCACCACGTTGAACGCCATCTCGGTAGACCAGCGCCGCTGGCGCGAACTGGGCATCGACCCGGCCCTTGGCGAGCCCGCGAGCGCGCTGGGCGATGCGTACATGGCCATGGGCGCGCGACTGAGCTTCACCTGCGCGCCCTATCTTCTCGACAGCGCGCCGAGCCTTGGCGAGCACGTGGTGTGGGCCGAGTCCAACGCCGTGGTGTACGCCAACAGCGTGCTCGGCGCACGTACCTTGAAATACCCCGACTACCTCGACATCTGTATCGCCCTGACCGGCCGAGCGCCGTTGATCGGCTGCCACCTCCCGGAGCGGCGCCAGCCGCAACTGCAGATCCAGGTGCCGCCCCTGGCTGGAGCCGATGACAGCGTCTACCCGTTGCTCGGCTATCACATCGGCGGCCTGTGCGGCAGCCGTATTCCGTGGATCAGCGGTCTGCATCAGCAGCATCCTGACCTGGATGACCTGAAAGCGTTCGGCGCCGCCTTCGCCACCACCAGCGCCGCACCGATGTTCCACATCGCCGGGGTCACCCGCGAAGCCCTGGACCCGGAACTCTCGAGCGGGTTATCGGAGGCACTGCCCTGCGTGTCGATCACGCCACAGGATCTCCTCGCAAGCTGGAAGGAACTCAATACCGCTCGGGACACGCAGGTGCGGATGATCTCTCTGGGCAATCCACATTTCTCCCTGAGCGAATTCGCCCGCCTGGCCGCCCTCTGCCAAGGCCGACGCAAGCACCCGGGAGTGGTGCTGGCCATCACCTGTGGCCGGGCGGTGCTGGAACAGGCCCGCGCGGCAGGTCACCTGGCCGGGCTCGAAGCCTTCGGTGCGACGCTGATCACCGACACCTGCTGGTGCATGCTCGGTGAACCGGTAGTTCCCGTGGACTGCCGCAGCCTGATGACCAACTCGGGCAAGTACGCCCATTACGCACCGGGTCTGGTCGGGCGACGCGTTCACTTCGACAGCCTGGGCGCGTGTGTCGACAGCGCGTGCAGCGGTACCCGCAGCGGTCGACCACCGGCCTGGCTGTCGCCCATTTCTCTCGCGGAGCCTGCAGACCATGTTTGATTACACCTTTCAGTGGCGGGCTGCGTGGCGCGCCTTGCCCGACATGTTGCAGGGCGCCTGGGTGACATTCGAAACCGCGGCGCTGTCGATGGTCTTCGGTGTGCTCATCGCCTTGCTCTTGACGGTGATGCGCGCCGGCACCCACCCGGTGCTGCGCGGCTTCGGCGACGGCTGGGTGTCGATCGCACGCAATACCCCATCGCTGTTCCAGATCTACATCCTTTACTTCGGCCTGGGCTCGATGGGCCTGCACGTCAGCTCGTGGCTGGCCCTGCTGGCCGGTATCACCTTCAACAACGCCGGCTACCTGGCGGAAAACTTTCGCGGCGGCCTCAAGGCAGTGCCCGAGACGCAGATGCGCGCTGCACGGTCGCTGGGCATGAGCGCGTTCCAGGCATACCGGATGATCATCGTGCCGCAATTGCTGCGCGTGGTGTTCTACCCGCTCAGCAATCAGATGGTCTGGGCGGTCCTGATGACCTCGCTGGGTGTTGTGGTCGGTCTCAACGACGACCTCACTGGCGTCACCCAGGACTACAACGTCAAGACCTTCCGCACCTTCGAATATTTCGCCATGGCCGCGGTGCTCTATTACCTGATCGCCAAGCTGATCGTCGGCCTCGCCCGACTGTCGAGCTGGCGCCTGTTTCGCTACTGAGGAGCGGCGCATGTTCTCTACCAGCCTCACCGCGACAGACCTGGTGTACATGCTCGACGGCGCCTGGGTCACCCTGCAACTGACGTTCTGGGCAATTCTGCTGGGTTCGTTCGTCGGTTTGCTGTGTGGCCTGCTGCGGGCTTTGCTGCCACGCGCCAGCTTGCCGCTGGCCTGGGTGCTGGACGTGTTCCGCAGCGTGCCGCTGCTGATTCAGTTCGTCCTGCTCAATTCGTTCAAAAGCATTGCCGGGCTGAACATCAGCGCCTTCAGCGTCGGCTGTCTGGTGCTGGGTGTGTACGCCGCAGCGTACTTCACTGAGATCGTACGCAGTGGCGTGCTGGCCGTGTCGCCGTCAGTGCGCCGCGCCAGCCGCTCGCTGGGCCTGAGCTACTGGCAGGACCTGCGCTACATCGTCCTGCCGATGGCCACCCGAGTGGCCTTCCCCGGCTGGCTCAACCTGGTGCTCGGGGTCATGAAGGACACCGCACTGGTGATGTGGATCGGCATCGTCGAACTGCTGCGCGCATCACAGACCATCGTCACGCGCATACAGGAGCCGCTGCTGGTGCTGTGCATCGCCGGCCTCATCTATTACGTCATGAGCCTGGTAGTCGCACGCCTGGGCGCTCGTCTGGAAAGAAGGTGGCAGGAAAATGATTGAGATCGACAACGTACACAAATCCTTCGGCGAACTGGAGGTCATCAAGGGCGTCAGCCTGACGGTGAGCAAGGGTGAGGTGGTGTCGATCATCGGTGGCTCGGGTTCGGGCAAGTCCACCCTGCTGATGTGCATCAATGGCCTTGAACCGATCCAGAAAGGCAGCATTCGGGTCGATGGCGTCGAGGTTCATGAGCGCAGCACCGATCTCAACCGGCTGCGCCAACGCATTGGCATCGTCTTTCAGCAGTGGAATGCGTTTCCCCACCTGACGGTGCTGGAGAACGTGATGCTGGCGCCGCGCAAGGTGCTGGGCAAGAGTCGAGAGCAGGCCGAGGCGCTGGCCGTCCAGCAGTTGACCCATGTTGGCCTGGGCGACAAGTTCAACACCTTTCCCGGCAAGCTGTCGGGTGGCCAGCAGCAGCGCATGGCGATTGCCCGGGCGCTGGCCATGTCGCCGGACTACATGCTGTTCGACGAGGCCACCTCGGCGCTCGATCCGCAGTTGGTCGGCGAGGTGCTCGACACTATGCGCATGCTGGCCGAAGACGGCATGACCATGGTGCTGGTGACCCACGAGATTCGGTTTGCCCGTGATGTATCCGATCGTGTCGCTTTCTTTCGCAACGGCTTGGTGCATGAGATCGGCAGCCCGGATCAGGTCATTGGCAATCCCTTGCAGCCGGAAACGGCTGCGTTCTTGAAGTCGGTCAAATAGCCTCAAGCAGGCGATAGCTGACTTGCAACAACCGGCTTCATCAATACCGCTCACTTAAACCGTATACGAAATACTTAATCCCTGGAGACATTCTAATGAGCAAGCGCATTAACTGGAGTGGCGTATTCCCGGCCGTCACCACTCAATTCAACGATGACTTTTCCATCAACCTGGAGAAGACCCACCAGGTGATTTCCAACGTGATCCGCGACGGCGTGTCCGGGTTGGTGGTCTGTGGTTCGGTGGGCGAAAACACCTCGCTGACCGCCGAGGAAAAGATCGCGGTTACAGAGGTGGCCGTGGACGCCTCCGGTGGCCGAGTACCGGTCATCTGCGGCGTGGCCGAGTTCACCAGCGTCGCTGCCGCGAAAACGGCCAACGCCGTGCGCAAGGCCGGAGTCGATGGCGTCATGTTGATGCCAGCGCTGGTGTACGGCTCGAAACCCTTCGAAACCGCCGAGCACTTTCGCTACGTGGCCAGGCATGCCGACGTGCCGCTGATGGTCTACAACAACCCGCCGATCTACAAGAACGACGTCACTGCCGAGATCCTCATCTCTCTGGCCGACTGCGACAACGTGGTGTGCTTCAAGGACTCGTCTGGCGATACCCGACGCTTCATCGACGTGCGCAACGAGGTAGGCGACCGTTTCGTGCTGTTCGCCGGGCTCGATGACGTCGTCCTGGAGAGCATCGCAGTGGGCGCCGAAGGCTGGGTGTCGGGCATGTCCAACGTCTTCCCGCAGGAAGGCGAAACCATCTTCCGCCTGGCCAAGGCCGGACGTTTCGCCGAGGCCATGGAAATCTACCAGTGGCTGATGCCGATCCTGCACCTGGACGCCCGTGCGGACCTGGTGCAATGCATCAAGCTCTGCGAAGCCATCATGGGCCGCGGCAGCGCCCTGACCCGCCCGCCACGCCTTGCCCTGCCGGAGGAAGACCGCCTGTTCGTCGAGCGCATCATGGCCAAGGCCTTGGCCAACCGCCCCACCCTGCCCGACGTCGGTCTCTGAGTTACGCCCGGGCCAGGCATATCCGCCAGGCCCGGCCACCTGCCATCGCCCTCTCAGGAAGCCTGATCATGTCCACATCTTCCACCGCGACCACCCCTGCGGGACTCAAGCGTGTCGTGGCGGCCGCCATGGCCGGCACCGTCGCTGAATGGTACGAGTTCTTTCTCTACGGCACGGCGTCGGCGCTGGTCTTCGGTCAGCTGTTCTTTCGCCAGACCGACAGCCCCATCGACGGCATCATCGCAGCTTTTGCGCTGTATGCCGTGGGTTTTCTGGCGCGACCACTGGGCGGGCTGGTGTTCGGCCATTACGGGGACAAATTCGGTCGCAAGCGGCTGCTGCAACTGAGTCTGGTGGTCGTGGGCATCACCACTTTCCTGATGGGCTGCCTGCCAGGTTTCGCCACCATCGGTTACGCCGCGCCGGTATTACTGGTGCTGTTGCGCCTGATCCAGGGTTTTGCCTTCGGCGGCGAGTGGGGCGGAGCGATCCTGCTGGTGTCCGAGCACTGTCCCGACAACCGCCGCGGTTTCTGGGCCAGCGGGCCGCAGGCAGGCGTGCCGGCGGGCAACCTGATCGCCACGGTCGCTTTGCTGGGGCTGTCCAGCGGGCTTTCCGAAGAGCAGTTCCTGGCCTGGGGTTGGCGTGTGGCGTTCTGGCTGTCGGCCATCGTCGTGCTGATCGGCTACTGGATCCGCAGCAGCGTCGACGACGCGCCCATCTTCAAGGAAGCCCAGGCGCGGCAGGCGTTGATTCAATCCGAACAACTGGGTGTAGTCGAGGTACTGCGCCACCATTGGCGTTCCGTGTTGGTGGGCATCGGCGCGCGGTTTGCCGAGAACATTCTGTACTACACGGTGGTGACCTTCTCCATCACCTACCTCAAGCTGGTGGTGCACAAGGACACGTCGCAGATTCTGCTGCTGATGTTCGGCGCACACTTGCTGCACTTTTTCATGATTCCGCTGATGGGTTACCTGTCCGACCTGATCGGCCGCAAACCGGTGTACCTGACCGGAGCGGTATTGACGGCGTTCTGGGGCTTCGTCGGCTTTCCGATGATGGACACCGGCAACAACTGGCTGATCATGGCAGCCATCACGCTAGGGCTGGCCATCGAGTCCATGACCTATGCGCCCTACTCGGCGCTGATGGCCGAGATGTTCCCAACCCACGTGCGCTACACCGCCCTTTCACTGTGTTATCAAGTGGCACCGATTTTTGCCGGTTCGTTGGCTCCGCTGATCGCGATCACCTTGCTCAACAAATACCAGAGCTCCACGCCTATCGCCTTTTACCTGGTGGGCGCCGCGGTGATCTCGATCATCGCCGTCAGCCTGACCCGAGAAACTCGGGGCAAATCGTTGCGCACAGTGGACGCCGAAGCGGCCACACGCGTGGCCGCCCGTGAGCAGGCTGAAGTAACGCGCGCCAAACTGGTCTGAGCGGTTGGCGCTGCCCCCCCCCGTCAGCGCCTCCTCAAAGCCCCAGATCACTCAAGCCTGGGTGATCGTCGGGGCGGCGGCCCAGGGGCCAGTGGTATTTGCGCTCGGACTCGGCGATGGGCAGGTCGTTGATGCAAGCGAAACGCCGTTGCATGAGCCCGTTGGCGGCAAACTCCCAGTTCTCGTTGCCGTAGGAGCGGAACCAGTTGCCCGAATCGTCGTGCCACTCATAGGCGTAGCGCACGGCAATGCGGTTGTCGGCGAAGGCCCACAGTTCCTTGATCAGGCGATAGTCCAGCTCTTTACGCCATTTGCGTTCGAGAAACGCCTGGGCCTGGGCGCGTCCTTCGATGAACTCGCTGCGGTTACGCCAGTACGTGTCCTGGGTATACGCCAGTGCCACCTTGGCGGCATCGCGGGAGTTCCAGCCATCCTCGGCGCCACGCACCTTCTGGATCGCGGTTTCGAGGGTGAACGGCGGCAGTGGCAGGCGTTTCTCTTCGCTCATGTCGATGCTCCTAGAGTCGATGCTCCTAGAAAGGTTTGTAGGGCAGGAATTTGCCGTCCAGGGTGATCACGGCGCGGGATCCGCCTTCTGGATCTTCGACCTTCTTGATGTCGAGCTTGAAATTGATCGCGCTGATGATGCCATCGCCGAATTGCTCGTGCACCAGCGCCTTCAGGGTCGTGCCATAGACCTGGACCATTTCGTGGAAGCGATAGATGGTCGGATCGTTCGACACGTCTTCGGCATTGCCGCGTAGGGGTATGGTCTGCAGTTCGACTACCGCCTCGGCGTCCAGCCCCAGGCGTTCAGCCACCACTTCGGCCACTGCCTGAGGCAATGGATGCTGGCCCAAAAGCGCGGCGGTCACATACACCGTGCTCAACCCGGTGCCTTCGGCCAGGCCCGCCCAGGTCAGGTTGTTCGCGGTCTTGGCCTGCAAGACGCGCTCGGTCAGGGTCTGGCGTGGTGCCTTGGAAACGTTGCTCTGGGACATGGTCGATTCTCCGGATGGGAACGCAAGGTCAGGTGTAACGCTTGGAGGCACAGAATCAACAAAACCCACCATAATGGCCAAGACTCATTTCAGATCATTTCCATAATTCCAACTTATGGTGAATCCGTGCTGCTACGTCATATCCGCTACCTGCTGGCCGTTGCCGATCACGGTAATTTCACCCGCGCCGCCGAGGCCCTGCATGTGTCCCAACCTGCGTTGTCGCAACAGATAAAGCAACTGGAATCGAGCATGGGCGTGCCCTTGTTCGACCGCAGTGGCCGCAGCATCGTCCCCACCGATGCCGGTCGCGTGTACCTGGAACATGCGCGGCGCTCGCTGCGAGAGCTGGAGGCGGGTCGGCGCGCGGTGATGGACGTCAGCGATCTGTCGCGCGGCCAATTGCGCCTGGGCGTCACGCCGACTTTCAGCGAATACCTGGTAGCGCCGCTGATCGACCGCTTCTCGGCACGGTACCCAGGGGTTGCGATCAGCCTTACGGAAATGTCGCTGGAACAGATACTCGACGCCCTGGCCCGCGATCTGCTGGATGTGGCCATCGGCTTCACCGGCGAGCATGGCGCCGATATCGATGCGCAGCCCCTGTTCGAGGAGAAGCTGTGCCTGGTCACGGCAGGCTCGGCGCTGGACCCCGGTCAGCAGAACAAGGTGCTGACCCTGGCCGATCTGCAGACGCTGCGCTTCGCCCTGCTGGCCCCGGCCTTCGCCACGCGTATCTCGGTGGATGCCTGGTGCCGCAAACAGCGCTTCACGCCCAACATTGCTCTGGAAGCCAATTCGATCGCCATATTGCTCAAGGTGATCAAGCAGGGGCGCATGGTGACCATCCTGCCCGATGCCATCGTGCGCGAGCAGCGCGACCTCTACGAGCTTCGTACCAGACCGGTGCTGCCCAGGCGCACGGCGGCCTTGCTACGGCGCAAGAACGGCTATCGCAGCGTCGCCGCCGATGCATTCGCCACGTTGGTGAAGGGGTTGCAGGACTGAACGCATCGGTGCCGGCGCAAACTTTTTCCTGATTCAGGCGTCAGCTTGAGAGCGACCTTTCGCCACCGCACTTTCGCCTTTGCACTTTCGTCATTGAACAGGGACTCACCATGGTTTTCTTCATCTTCCTGCTGGCCTGCGCCGCTGCGGCCAGCACCGGCATCATCTTCAAACCCGGCCAGTGGTACGCCTCGTTGGTCAAGCCTCGTTTCACCCCGCCGAACTGGGCATTCCCCGTAGCCTGGACGGTCATCTACCTGCTGCTGGCCTGGGCCGGCTACCGCCTGACCCAACTAATCGGCAGCGAGACGGTCCTGGCACTCTGGGCCGCGCAGATCGCCCTCAACACCCTGTGGACACCGGTATTCTTCGGCGCCCACCGCCTGCTGGCCGGTCTGGTGATCATCGTACTGCTGTGGCTGGTGACCGCCGCCATGGTGGTTCTGGCCATCCGCCTGGACCTGATCACCGGGCTGATTCTGTTCCCCTATCTGGCCTGGCTGTGCGTGGCGGCCGCGCTGAACTTCTCGATCCTGCGCAACAACCGCTGAGCTCGGTGCTACGCCGCCTGGCTCAGGTCAGATGGCGAACTCACCCACCAATGCCGTCAGACCGACCGCCAGTCGCGACACTTCGCCACTGGCGGTCGCCGTCTGGGGGGCACCCGCAGCACTCTGCATCGAAAGATCGCGAATGCTGGTGATGTTGCGGTCGATCTCCCGCGCTACCTGAGCCTGCTCTTCGGCGGCGGTCGCGATCACGGTGTTGCGTTCGCTGATCAGGTTGATCGATTCGGAGATCTGGCTGAGCGAGGTACTGGCGTGCTGCGCCACGGCCGACGAATCGCTGGCCATCTGCTGGCTCTGCTCCATGGCCTGGACGGCCTGCACCGAATCGGTCTGCATCGAGCCGATCATCTTCTCGATCTCCTGAGTCGACTGCTGCGTACGGTGCGCCAGAGCGCGCACTTCATCGGCAACCACGGCAAAGCCTCTGCCCTGCTCACCGGCGCGGGCCGCTTCGATGGCGGCGTTCAATGCCAGCAGGTTGGTTTGTTCGGCAATGGCACGGATCACCTCGACCACCGTGTTGATCTCACGCGCCCGAGCCGACAGCTGTTTGACCTGAGTGCTGGTGCTGCCCACGTTGGTCGCCAGCGCCTGGATAGCGGTCAGGGTCTGTTCGACCTTGCCCAGACCATCCCTCGCCAGCGATTGGGTGGTGGCCGAGGCGTCGGCGGCTTCGGCCGCGTTACGCGCCACCTCGTCGACCGCCGAGCTCATCTGGGTGACCGCACTGGCCGCCTGATTGACCTCATCGTTCTGGCGCACCAGCCCCCGGCTGGATTCCTCGGTCACCGCGCTCATCTCTTCCGAGGCGGCGGCCAGTTGGCTGGAGCTGTCGGAAATGTGCGCGATCGTCTGCCGCAGGTTGGCCTGCATCCGTGCCAACGCCGTGAGCATGCTGGCGGCTTCGTCCTGGCCAACCACGACGATCTGTTCGGTCAAGTCCTTGCGCGCGATGCGCTGGGCGATCTGCACGGCTTCCTGGATGGGCTGGGTGATGCTGCGGATCAACAGCGCCGCAAGCAGGATGGTCGCCAGCACGGCCGCAGCCATCAGCCCAATGACCCAGGCACGGCCCGACTCGAAGGTCGCGAGCGCCGCATCCCCGGCGTCGGTGGCACCGCGGTCGTTCAGCGCCATGAGCTCGTTGACCTTGCCTTCCAGGGTGTTGGTCAGCGGGCGAATGGCCGTGTTGATCAGGCCGGTTGCCGCCGTGGTGTCGGCAGCGCGCAGCATGGGTTCGAGCTGGCCCAGCAGTTGGTCATACGCAGCCGCATCGGAACGTATGGAGTCGTAAAGTTTGCGGTCATCGTCGCTGGCAACGGTGCTTTCATAGTGCTTGATGGTTTCCTGAAAAGCACGGCGATAGCCGGGAAACGCAGCGATCGTCTGTTCACGAAGCGCGGAATCGGTGGTGGTGGCGCCGCGCATGCTTTCGAGCCGCAACCTCAAGAGCCCACTGTTCATCTGGCCCGCGTCGCGGATACCCAACATCCAGTTGGTTTCCACATCCTGCTCGGCCTGGTACAGCTTGTCCATCTGGACGATGGAAAGACTTCCAAGAAGGATGACGACCACGACAATGGCCGAGAAGAATGCAATAGCGCGGGGGGCGAGGTTCAGGCGTCGAATGATCATGCAGGATTCCATTGCGATCAGGGGTTGATGCCTTCAGTCATCGGCCTGCGGCGCAAACACTTGAGCTAGAGGGCCCTGGGCAAATGTAAGCAAGCGCGAGAACAGGCCAGCTGTATGCCTGTACAGCCATTCAAGGGCAACCTATGTATAATCGCCCGCTTCAACGAAAATGGGTCCGCGCATGTCCAACGCCGATTACGAGGGTTCGCTCCCGCCACCTGCCGAAATGACCGTCATCCCCGTCATTCTGCGCCTGGTCAAAGAGGCGACCGGTCTGAGATTTGCGGCAGTGGCCAGGGTCACCGCCACGCGCTGGGTCGCCTACGCGGTGGACGACTCGGCCCACTTGGACATACGCCCGGGCGATCAGCGGCCACTTGCACAGACGTTGTGCAACGAAGTCCGCCAGCGTCGCCAGTCGCTTGCCTACGGCGAAGGCATGCACGTTCTGGCCGACGGACGCTACGAGCCGGAAACCCAACCAGGCCTGGAAACATTCAAAAGCCATATCTCGGTGCCCATCATCACCTCAGCAGGCGTGTTCGTAGGGACCCTCTGCGGACTGGACCCGGAACCGGTCGCGGTCGAAAATGCCAGCGTGATCGACACCCTCGAACTGTTCGCACAACTGCTGGCCAGCCATCTGGAACTTCACGCGCGGCTGCACGACAGCCAATCCGAACTGGGGGCATCCGAAGAAACCGGGCGATTGCGCGAGCAATTCGTGGCGGTACTGGGGCACGACCTGCGCACGCCGATCAGCGCCGTGCGGATGAGTGCCGATCTGCTGGACCGGCAGGTCACCGATAAGCGCTCCAAGACCCTCGTGGCCGCGATCCAGAGCAGCGCCAAGCGCATGTCGGCGTTGATCGACGACGTGCTGGACTTCACCCGCTGCCGCCTGGGCAGCCGCTTCGTGATCAACCTGAACCGCGTCGACAACTTGTTCGAAGCGTTGATCCCGGTCATCGCCGAAATCCGCCATGCCCACCCGCTGGCCGATGTCAGCTATCACTACACCGATGCCAAACCCGTTCAGTGCGATTTCGGACGCATCAGCCAGTTGGTCTCCAATCTGCTGTCGAACGCCGTACACCACGGCGCACCCGGCGGCCCGATCAGCATCGATGGACGCATCGAGCAGGACAGCCTGGTGCTGTCGTTTTGCAACGAAGGCCTGCCCATCCATCCCGACCGGATGGATCTGCTGTTCAAGCCGTTCACCCGCGCCGACAACGACCGGCAAAACGAAGGACTGGGTTTGGGTCTCTACATCTGCTCGCAGATCGCAGAATCCCATGGCGGACAGTTGCAGGTTACTTCCAGCGATCTGCACACCGTGTTTACCGTGCGATTGCCGGTACTCCGATAGCGCTGCCACCACGCTCCTGTAGCAGCGGTGCAAGCCGCGTCACGGCGTGTGCGTTCCATCAGGCCAGCGCCAGATAACACGCCACACCCACCACCACCTCACGCTCTGCCAAACAGAAGCTTCAAGCCTGCTCCGGCAAACACCATCGCCAAGGCGCCCTCGATCCAGCGGCGCGCCTTTTGATAGGCGCGCACCATCGGCGCTGTGGAAAACACCACCGCGGAGCCGCCGAAGATGGTCACGCTGAGCACGGCGCAACCGGCCAGGATGATGGCGACCGTCGAAGTGGTAGCCCCTGGCCCCAGACCGAGGGTCATCGTCGCGATCCAGCTCAGGATCGCCTTCGGGTTGGTGAGGTGCATCAACAGGCCACGCTGATAGAGCTTCCATCCGGATGCCTTGGGCGCCGATGACAACTCGTTGGCAAAGCGTTCGTTGGAGGTCAGCGCCGAGCGGCAGGCCTTGCTGGCAAGAAAGAGCAGATAGGCGCCCCCTATCACCTTCAAGACGATGAGCGCCTCGGCGTATTGAACGATAACGGCGGAAACCCCTGTCGCGGCCATGGATCCCCAGAAGAACGAACCGCTGATGACACCCCCTGCCAGCATCAGCGCCGGCCGTCTGCCCTGATGCATCGCCACGCTCATGATCCGCATGTTGCTGGGGCCGGGGCTGGCGGCACCAACGATGTAGGTCACGAACACCAGCAGTAGAAGGTGAATATCGAATGACATTGAAGGACTCCATTCCAAGGCGGCAGGTTATCGGTTTGGATACCTTATAGTACCGTCACGCTTTGAAGTATCCCCAGCCGCCACTTTCAATACCGAGGAGCTCTTGCATGTTCACAGGTCTCAGCGCGTTCCCATTGACCCCGCTGCGCGATGGCAAGGTGGACGAAAACGCCTTCGTCGGCTTGATCGAAAACCTGGTCTCGGCCGAGGTCGATTCCATCGGCGCCTTGGGATCGACAGGCAGCTACGCCTATCTCAACCGCCAGGAGCGGCGCCTCGCCGCCCAGCTGGCCGTCGCCGCGGCAGGTGACGTCCCTGTGATCGTCGGCATCGGCGCGGTCGCCACGCGGGACGTGCTGCTGCTGGCCGAAGATGCCCAGGCTGCCGGGGTGTCGGCGCTGCTGCTGCCGCCGGTGAGCTATCAGGCGCTTCGTGCGGATGAAGTGTTCGAACTCTATGAAACGGTCGCCCACCGGGTATCGTTGCCGTTGGTTGTCTACGACAACCCCGGTACCACGCATTTCCAATTCACCGACGAGCTTCACGGGTGCATCACCGCCCTGCCCAACATCGCGTCGATCAAGATCCCGGCTGTCCCGGCCGACCCGACACAGGCGTCAGCCAGGGTCGTGAGCCTGCGGGCGGTCATCCCCGGTCACGTCAGCATCGGCGTGAGTGGCGATGCGGCCGCAGTGAACGGCCTGAATGCAGGCTGTGAGTTGTGGTACTCCGTGATGGGCGGCCTGTTTCCGCGAACCGCACGGGCACTGGTCGAGGCAAGCCGATCCGGGCAGGCCGAGCGAGGCCTTGAGGAATCGGCCCGGCTCGAACCGTTGTGGGCCCTGTTTCGCGAGTACGGTAGCCTCAGAGTCGTCGCAACGGCCGCCGAAGTCCTCGGCCATGCCGCAGCGAACTGCCTGCCGCGGCCGCTCAAGGGGCTCGACGGGCCATCGACCCAGCGAGTCGCACAGGTCGTGCAGACACTGCAGCTGGCCTGAGGCGCTTTATCGCCCCGTGACCATGCCCAGGCTCAGGGCCGGGCGGTTACCAGGCCCACGTCCGACGGTGCCTGCAGCCTGTAACCCATGCTGTGCACGGTATGCAGCAACGGCACCTCGAACGATTTGTCGATGGTTCGGCGCAGCATGTAGATGCCGGTTCGCAGGCTGTCCGAATCGGGCGTTTCCTCACCCCACAGCGCCAGTTCCAACTCGCGGCGCTTCACGATGGCGGGGCTCTTGCGCATCAACAGTTCCAGCAGCACGAGGGTGGTGGGGTTGAGCTTGAGCAACCTGCCCGCCCGCTTTACCTCCAGTGAATCCAGATCGAAGCTCAGGTCATGGACTTCGAGCACGTTTTTCCTCATCCCGGCCGAACGTCGACTCACTGTCTCGACGCGGGCAAACAGCTCGGACAAGGCGAACGGCTTGACGATGTAGTCGTCGGCGCCAACGCGAAATCCCGTCAGCCGGTCCTCCAGCTCGTCACGGGCAGTCAGCATCAGAATGGGCGTGTGCCGCCGGGAGACCGAGCGCAGCTTGTGACAGACCTGGTTGCCGTCCATGCCGGGCAGCATCACATCGAGAATGATGGCGTCATAATTGCCGGTCATCGCCAGGTGAAGCCCGGTCACGCCATCCAGTGCACCGGTCACTTCACACCCCTTGAGCACGAAGTATTCCGAGACGTTGGCGAGGATATCGGCATGATCTTCGATGACCAGTATGCGCATGGGACTCTCTTTTTATGTAAGGCACGAGTACGAAACACAACTACCCACTCAACGCTGGACCGGCATTTGTTTCGTGGCCACAAGCGCATTGCCGCTCACCCCTCTGCAGCCGGCAAACATGTCCAGCGCGCTGTTGTAGACCCGCGTCTGGACATTCAACAAGCCTAGCATCGAGTGAAAGAGATTGTCCTGACTCAGCGGATCGTTGCGTGTGCGCTGCAAACAATGACTGTCGACGGCAAGCGCACGTTGGTAACTGTCGGAGAACCATACCAGCAGTGGGACGTGTTTCTGCTGGTCAGGTGCCAACATGTAGGGCGTGCCGTGCAGGAACACGTTGTACTCGCCAAGAGACTCGCCGTGATCGGAGAGATAGATCATGGCGGTGGCCACACGGTCCTGGTTGTTGCGCAGGGTATCGATCAGCCGCGCCAGAACGTGATCGGTGTACAGCACGGTATTATCGTAGGCATTGACGATACTCTCCCGGCTGCAGGCGTCCAGCGCGTTGCTCTTGCACACCGGAGTGAAGTGCTCGAAGGCTTGCGGATAGCGCTTGAAATATTCAGGCCCGTGGCTGCCCATCTGGTGCAGGACCAACACGGTATCGTTGGAAAGGTGGTCGATAAACGCCTGCAAACCCTGCAGGAGGATCTCGTCCCGGCACTCGCTGTCAGCGCACAGAGCCGGGTCCTTGCCGTGGCTGACATCCAGCTGGGTGACCCGGTCGCAGGTGCCCTTGCAGCCGGACTGGTTATCCCACCACACCACGTCCAGGCCGGCACGCTTGAGCACGTCCAGCAACCCTTCCTGGTTTTTCGCGACGGCTGGTTTGTACTGCTTGCGGCCCATGTTGGAAAACATGCAGGGCACCGACACAGCGGTTTCGGTGCCGCAGGAATGCACGTCGGTGAACGACACCAGACCCTGCTCAGCGGCCAGTTGCGGTGTGGTATCGCGCCCATAGCCGAGGATGCCGAAGTTATCGGCCCGGGCACTTTCGCCCACCACCAGTACGGTCAATGATTTGGTGGGGTGGTTGCCCACGTTCACCGCACGCATCGCATCCTCACCCAAGGGCACGAAAGGATGCTCGACGGTCGACACCTGCTCGCGGGCATAACCGATCGAGGCGCCGATGTAGTTGCTGGGCACCACCATCAGGCGCAACTCGTGGTGATTGCGCAACAGTGACGACAGCCCCTGATAGTCCAGCAATGCGACGCCGGTGATGATGCCCGCACAGCCGGTGCCGATGAGCACTTTGTGGAGCAGCTCGCGATGGGGTTTGCGATACGCAATAGGTGTCTTCCATAACAGCACACACGGCAGCACGCCCAGCGCCAGCAGGTAGACCCACAGCAGGGGCGACAGCAGGCCTTCCACTTCGGTCACGTTGGTTTCGACAAGATTGCGGAACATGCCCGCGTCGACCACGATTCCGTACTGCCCCATGAAATACGCCACACAGGCGCTGACCAGAAACAACACCATCAGCAGCGGTTTCAACAGTTTGGGAAAGGCCAGCATCGTCAACACGAAGTTGAAGACGCACAACAGCAACACCCCAAACGCCCAGGCCAGTTGCTTACCTGCGCCCTCGCCGCCCGTGATGGACGCCAGGTGTTGCCAAAGTGGTGTGTTGAAAGCAATCAAGAGAAACAGGCTTGCAGCCAGTGTGACTAATTCCGGACGAACAGGTTTTATCTTGAACATGCGAGTCTACTGTCAGGCAGATAGGCGGGCCGTGCGCAATGCGCCGGGTATCGACAGCGCGGACTGTAATCTCGAATAACTCAAACTTTCGTGAAAGATTTGCGAGGAAAAGCTTGCTGGAAAAAAACCCGAAGTGTGCTTATCCGGCGCATTGATCATCAGTCGCAGTCACCTGCTGAACGCTGCGCACCTAACGCATTTTTCACATCTTCTTCACCCATCACTGAAGGCCGGAAATCTATCGTCGCCAGCACAGCACGCTGCAGGCAGGACCTCTGGCTGAGCAACGCTTGCGAGACTTCGTGCCTACCGTCCTCATTGACTGTCTACCCACCGATCGGAGCCGTTCATGGCTATCGAAGTACCTTCCCGTGCGTCCCGGCCTTTTGACTTTCGTTTCGCCCTGGGTGTGCCACTCGCCCTCATGGCAGTGATGCTCTGGCTGTATCCGCCGGCACTGGACTTTGCGCTTGCACAAGTGTTCTACGTACCCGGCAGCGGCTTCATCGGGCGGCAAAGTTACTGGCTGGAAAACATCCTGCACGACCGCGCCAAACAGGCCGTGATCGCCTTCGCCGTACTGGCGCTGGCCGGATTCATCGTCAGTCTGTGCAGCCCGAAGTGGCGGCAATGGCGCCGGCCTTTGGGCTACGTGGTGCTGTCGATGGCCCTGACGACTGCGGTGGTGATGCCACTCAAGGTGCTCACCGCAGTGCATTGTCCGTGGAGCTTGAAGGAGTTCGGCGGCCAGGAAACCTACACGCCCCTGCTCAGCCCACGCGCCGAGACCGAAAAACCCGGTTTGTGCTGGCCGGGCGGTCACGCGTCGAGCGGCTTCTCGCTGCTCGCGCTGTTCTTCTTCTGGCGCGACCGCCGCCCACGCACCGCGCGAATCGCCCTCGCCGTGGCGCTGGGATTGGGCGCGATCTTTTCCCTGGGCCGCATGGCGCAGGGCGCGCATTTTCTCTCCCACAACATCTGGACCCTGCTGATCGATTGGATGATCTGCGTGCTGTGTTACCGCTGGATTCTCTATCGCCCTGCGGCGTCCCGGATCACTCGCAGCCAGGCCACGATGCTCACCGGAGATCGCTGAAATGAGCGCCAGACGCCAGCCGTTCAAACAGACGAGCCTGCTGTTGGCTCTGGCAATGGCTGCCGCCCTGCTCAGCGCGTGCCAGACGACACGCGAGCGTCTGTTGGCCGAAGGCTACCCCGCGCCGTTCGCCAACGGCTTCGAGGACGGCTGCAGCAGTGGCCGCAACGCGGCGCAGGCGCTGGGGGAATTCCGCAAGAACGTCCCCACCTACCTCGCGGATCGCCAGTACGCCACCGGCTGGGACGACGGCTTTCGCCAATGTCAGGCCAGCGTCGCCAGCGATTTCCAGCGCCGCATCGGTACCGACAGCAAGGCCGACCGCGACTGGCGGCATGCCCGGGATCAAGACATGGGCAGGGCCTTGGGTCGTACGTCGCGTGACTAGGCAGATCGGTTAGATTGCCGTCACTTCGCGACCATCGTTCGGATGCTCCGCATCGACGATCAGCGTCGCGCGGGCCAGACGAATACGCGGCGGCGCCGTCGTAGTGATAGCGCAGATGAGCAAGCAACATACCGATTGGCGCACGCGGCGACTGCCACGGTTCGCGTGACCTCCGTATCCACCCGCCAACAGTCCTTCCATTATGCGAGATCCCAATTCTGCAACAAGCCGAAAGATATGCTGTGTCGTTGAGCTCGCTGCAAGACAGCAACTGCGTTAAAAATGGCGTGAATGGCTGAACGTGGTGTCTATGTAGCGTGAAGAACATTGCCTCGTTTTCAGGCGCCGCTTGCCAATACCCACACGGAACGCTCATCGATGCACGAGAACCCCCACTGGCCGCTGACACTCTACTTCGACGGTGACTGCCCCCTGTGCGCTCACGAGATCAAGGTCCTGAGCGCTCGCGCCTCACCCGATCGCCTGCGTTTCGTCGACATCAGCGATCCGACGTTCGATGCCCCATCCCTGGGGTTTAGTCGTGCACACATGGAGTCGTTGCTGCACGCCCGCTTCGCCGACGGAACATGGGTCACCGGCCTGGACGCCACGCTCTGGAGCTGGCGAGCCGCAGGCCTGGGCGTGTGGGCGGCGCCGTTGTCGTGGCGCTGGGCCCGGCCGCTGTTGAACGTGGGCTATCGCCTGTTCTGCCGCTGGCGCCCGCACCTGGCATGGCTGCCCCACCCCGACGGCAGCGCGCGCTGCCGTGGCGACAGCTGTGCGCTTCCCGATACGGATCGTACGACGCGCAGGCAGCCGCCTTCTGAGCCTCGGTGAGCGCCCGGGCAGTCGCTTTCACGCCCTGTGTCGCATGGCAAACGAACCCATCAAATCGTCGCATGTTGTCAAAATTGACAACATGCGTATGATGGACTACAACGCAAGGAATGCTCGTGGACGTACTCAAGAAGGATCGGTTCGATGAAGCCTGTCGAAGGCATCCAACGTGCGCCAACGCACTCCGGACGTGCTATCGAGTGCTGTGCGCTATCGAACCTGAAAGCTACAACGACTTGAGCAATGCCTTCGGCAGCAGGCTCGATCTGTTCAAACCTCGTTCTGGTGCAGGATGGGTTGTGATTGATATTGGCGGTAACAAGTTAAGGCTGATCGCGGGCATAAACTACGAACGGAAGAAGTTGTACGTAAAACATATCTATACACATGCGGAATACGACGCTGCAAACCAATGGTATGCCAGAAACAGTCAAGGAGTGAGGCCATGACCGCTGTGCTTGAAAACTCGCAAGCTATTCGCGCTGCTCTGGAGAGCCTTCAGCGGCTGGTCGAGCAACTTCGTGAGTCTTTCGTTGGCGGAATCCATACGCCTGACGAGTACCAACGTGCGTCTGTTCTGCTGGACGAGCTGACCGATGGCCACCCCCTTAACAAGTACGAGACACAAGTTCTGATCGAGCTTGAGGAGGCCATTGAGCTATATGAGCGCGAATCCGAACAATTCGCGGCTATCAATGCGAACCTGACATCCGCCGTCACGCCCGTGCAGCTCCTACGTGACTTCATGGACGTGCTTGGGCTCACCGGTTCGGACTTGCCTGAAATTGGAGACAGGCACGTAGTCTCCAAAGTGCTTTCGGGCACGCGTCCGATCAGCCACAAGATGGCCTATGCGCTGGCCGAGCGGTTCAGCACCAAACCGGATGTTTTTTTGGAGAAGCAAGAGCGGTCCTGACGTTGCTCGATCGTCTCGGCGAAGACTATCGGCGTCACGGAAACTGCGCCGTTCACGAAAGCGCAGTGGTGGAAGAAGGCGCTGTACTCAACGGCGCGATCATCATCGGTGAAGAAGCCTTCGTCGCCGCGGGTGCGTACCTGCGTGGTGGCGTTTACCTGGGCAGGCAGTGCATCGTGGGCCCCTGCTGCGAGCTCAGATGCAAGCAAGTGACACGTTCACTTTCCTGAAAAAACACAGAAACATTTTGAAACACGCGGCGCATCTCCCTACTCCAACGTCTTTCTCTCAAAGACTAATCCATGAAGACGCCCCGTCCTGCCGCACGTTTGGAACCGCTCGAGCAACTGCGTAACTTGAAGATGGCGCGATCCGCCCATGCCTATGTGCGGGGCAGCACGGTGCAATTCTATGACTGGCTGCAGTCGCAATCGGGCCGACGCTTGCCCAGTGGTCCGCCGGTGTGGATCTGCGGCGACTGCCATGCCGGCAACCTCGGCCCGACCGGGGATTCGAAGGGCCGTATCGATATCCACATCCGCGACCTGGACCAGACCGTCATCGGCAACCCGGTGCACGATCTGGTGCGGCTGGGCCTGTCGCTGGCGACCGCCGCACGCGGCTCGGACCTGCCGGGCGTGGCCACGGCGCGCATGCTGGAAGAAATGATGGTGGGTTATGAACAGGCCTTCGAGAACAACCACGACGAAGAACCGCAACGCCCCGCCCAGGTGAAGGCCGGCATGCGCAGCGCCGTGCAGCGGACCTGGAAGCACCTGGCTCAGGAACGCATCGAGGACATGCGCCCGACGATTCCATTGGGCAAGCATTTCTGGGCCTTGTCCAAGACCGAGCGCAGCGCCATCAAAACGCTGTGCGCCACCGATGAGATTCATGCCTTGGTCACGTCGTTGAAAGGGCGATCGGGGAGCGACAGCGTCGAACTGCTGGATTCGGCTTACTGGGTCAAGGGTTGCAGCTCTCTTGGGCTCAAGCGCTACGCCGTGCTGCTGGGCGTGGGCGACGATGACGATCAGGAGTTGTGCCTGCTCGACATCAAGGAAGCCGTGGCGGCCGCAGCGCCGCGCACGGTTCGCGCAGGGATGCCACGGGACAACGGCAAGCGCGTGGTCGAAGGCGCCCGGCACCTGTCACCGGGTCTGGGCAATCGCATGCTGGCCACGCGCATGCTCGACCATGGCTTCTTCATTCGCGAACTGCTGCCTCAGGACATGAAGCTCGAGCTCGATCAGTTGAGCGAAACCGAAGCCATGCGTGCGGCCAGTTACCTGGCCAGCGTCGTCGGCACGGCCCATGCCCGGCAGATGGACCTTTCGACCCGAGCCGCCTGGATCCGCGAGCTGCAGACCAACCGCTCCAACACCCTGGATGCGCCTTCCTGGCTATGGTCCAGCGTCGTGCATCTGGTAGGCAGCCACGAGCAAGGCTATCTGGAACACTGTCGCCGTTACGCGCTGCAGAATTGAACATCGGCGCTTGCGTCGAGGACTAAATTGAAACCTTGCGCAGCCCCTCACTTAGGAACCCCGTGTATGCATATTCTTCATATTGCCAGCTCTCCTCGCGGGGAGCGTTCGGCCTCCCTGAAACTGGCCGATCGCTATCTCGAAACGGCTGCTTCGGTTGAGCCCGGCACGACCGTCGACGTACTGGATGTCTGGACCACCGACCTGTTGCCGTTCGACGGCCCCGCGTTGAAAGCCAAATACGCGGACCTGGAAGGTGTGGAAATGACCGCCGAGCAGGCGGCCGTCTGGAAGCAGATACATGCCTTGGGCGAGCGTTTCCACCGCGCGGATGTGATCGTGTTCAGCGTGCCGATGTGGAACTTTGGTGTGCCCTACCGCCTCAAGCACCTGATCGACTCGGTGTCGCAGCGTGGCGTGCTGTTCGACTTCGACGACAAGGGCATGGTCGGCCTGCTCAAGGGCAAGAAAGTGGTGGTGCTGGCCACCCGCGGGGTGGCGCTTGGCGAGGATTACCCGACCGAAGACTTCGACCATCAGGTGGCCTTTCTGCGGACCTGGGCCCGCATGGTAGGGATTCCGGCCATCGATACCGTCGAATCGGAAGGCACGCTCGGCGATGCGGCAACCGCCGAGGCCAACTTCAACGCCGCCCTCGATGCAGCCGCGAAGCTGGCCAGGACACTGACTTCCTGAAGCGGCCAGCCACACTAGACTTTGGTATGCCGATCCGCCGGTTGGCGCGGATCGGCACCGCTCACCTCCCCTCCTTACACCTTGAACCGCGAGACCACCGTGCGCAGCTCGGTCGCCAGCAAGGTGAGTTCTTCCGCCGTCACGGCGTTGTCCTTGATACCTTCCATGAGCGCCAGGCTGCCATTGCGGATCTGGGTCACGTTGCGGTTGATGTCCTCGGACACCGCGTGTTGCTGCACCGCCGCGCTGGCTATCTGGGTGTTCATGCCGACGATCTGTTCGACGCCATCGCTGATGGCATCCAGGCTGGTCGAAGCGGCATCGGCCGACTGCAAACATTCCTGAGCACGCTGCTTGCCGGCCTTCATCTGCTCGACGGCCGCAGAGGTGGCCGATTGCAGTTCCTGAATGATTCGGCGGATTTCTTCGGTGGAGTTCTGCGTGCGTGAAGCCAGGGTCCGCACCTCGTCGGCGACCACCGCAAAGCCACGCCCCTGCTCCCCGGCACGGGCGGCTTCGATGGCAGCGTTCAAGGCCAGCAGGTTGGTCTGGTCGGCGATGTTGCGGATCACCTCGATCACCCCGCCGATCTGCTGGCTGTGCTGGGCCAGTGCCGAGACCTTCTGCGCGCTGCGCTCCACCTCATCGGCCAGGGCCTCGATGGTGACTTTGGTTTCATGCATCTTCGCCAGACCGGCCTGGGACGACTGACTGGCGTGTTCGGCAGCGTGGGCCGCCCCTTCGGTGTTCTGCGCCACGTCGGCCACGCTGGTGGTCATCTCGTTGATGGCCGTGGCGACCTGTTCGGTCTCGCTTTGCTGAGTGTTCATCGATTGCTTGGCCCGATCGATGGACACGCCCATGCGCGCGGCGGCATCCGAAACCGACTGCGAGCTGCGCTCGACCTGGGTCAGCGAGCTGCCGAAGGCCTGCACCATGTGGTTCAGGCTGTTGCCCACGTCGGCCATTTCGTCCTTGCCACGCACCTGGACACGTGCGCTCAAGTCACCTTGGCCGATGAGCCGGGTGGCCTGCAGCACATCCTCGATGCTGCGGCGCATGGCACTGTAGATACCGCAGAACACGTACACCAGCAGCAGGCCGACGACGGCGAACATGCCAAGAATGAACAGCCGCTCCGAGGTCTTTTCCTGAGCCCGCTGGGCCAGGCGGTTGAGCAGTTCTTCCTGCAGCGTGTCCTGTGCCTTGTACAGCTCGGCCACGACCGCGTTGCCTTTGGCGGGCACGTTCTGCACGTTGACCAGCGTGTCACTGGTAGAAGACGTGACCGCTTCCAGGTCCGCACGGAAGCCGGTCAGGCTCATGAACGCACTGTCGATAGGTGCCTGAATGCGATCGGCCAGGGCGGGCTCTCGGCGACGCAGCAGCTCCAGGCTTTGCTGAAGCTCCTTGTGGATCAGCAATTCGGTCTTGAGCATCGACCTGATCACGCCACGCGTCGCGGGGCTCAACGGCTGCCCCTCACGCAGCCCGCTGGCCAACCCGCGCAATTGCCCGACGATGTTGATCTGGCGAGGCAGACGCAGCGTACTCAGGTCGATCATGAACAGCGATGCGTAATCCTCATCCAGCACCATGCCCGACGTGGCGGAGACGTAGTAGACGAAATTCAGGGTCTCGATCAGTTGGTCGTTCCATTGATCGAACATGCCCCCAGGATCGACACCGGGCTTGGCCAGCGACATCAAGCGTGTGGCCGAGGCATGCAGGCGTTCCACGCGATCGCCGGTCTGCAGGGCGTCGTTGAACTGGCGGTCAGTGGTGGCCAGTTTCGAGAAGGCGTCTTCGATCTTTGCCTGATTGGCCAGCACATCGGCCTGTGCGGTCTGATCGCCGCTGAGCAGGCGGTTGGTCAACGCGCGCTGCATCATGGACAGGCGCAGGATCGGCGTCACATCCAGCAGGTAGCGCTGGCCGGTCTGCTCCGAGCGTATGACCGCCAGGCTGTCATTGAGCTGAACGATGAAGCGGGTACCGAGCAGGAGCAGCGGGACCAGAACGATGATGGCGAGCACCGCGAATTTGGTCTTGAAGCGTAATCGGTTGGCGAGCGTTACGGCAGGAGCAAGGATGTTCATAGGGTTCTCACAGCCCGGAATGGACGGTTAGTGGTTAATCGTGAGTGAGAACGGTCCATTTCTCGGACGCCGGGGCTCTGTCCGGCCCCTTGGCCGAGCACAGGTGTTCTGTGCTCAAACGTCCGTATCGGTTGGGTTTCGGATAACTTTACGAGGATTTGTACAAATATCTTTATTTGTACAGGTTTTGAACTTCATGAACTGAGTAATGTCGCGGCGACATCACTGCGGGGATCAAAAAAATAAAGATTGAATACTCACAGAAAATGTTATTTAAATAACATAAATAACAGCCGACGGTGGGTCCGTCGGCGCTGGCGAGGTCACAACAACAATGAGCAAGATCGCAGTCATCGGCAGCAACATGGTCGACCTGATCACCTACATCGAGCGCATGCCCGCCCAGGGCGAAACCCTCGAAGCACCGCGTTTCGCCATGGGCTGCGGCGGCAAGGGGGCCAACCAGGCCGCGGCGGCGGCCTTGCTGGGTGCCGACGTCCTGATGCTGAGCAAGGTCGGCGACGACGGCTTCGCCGATACCACCCTGGCTAATTTCCAACGGCTGGGCATCGACTCGCGCTTCGTCGAGCGGGTACCGGGCGTGTCCAGCGGCGTGGCGCCGATCTTCGTTCAGGAGAACTCCCACAACAGCATCCTGATCGTCAAAGGCGCCAATGCCCATCTGCATCCGGCCGACATCGATCGCGCCGAGGCGCAATTGCGTGATTGCGCCCTGATCGTGCTGCAACTGGAAATCGAACTGGCGAGCGTGTACCACGCCATCGAATTCGCCCGACGCCACGTCATTCCGGTGCTACTCAACCCCGCCCCTGCCCTGGCCGGCCTGAGCAACGACCACCTGGCGCTGCTGGACTTCCTGATTCCCAACGAGAGCGAACTGGCGCTCATCAGCGGGCTGCCGGTGAACTCTGCCGACGAAGCGGCGCACGCCGCGCGAACCCTGGTGGCCAAGGGTGTACGCCACGTCATCGTCACCTTGGGTGAACAAGGCGCCCTGTACGTCGGCGCCGAAGGCGAGTGGCAGGTCCCGGGCGTCAAGGTCGAGGCGCGCGACACCAGTGGCGCGGGCGACGCCTTCATCGGCTGCTTCGCGAGGCACTGGAGCCAGGACGCCGATATCCATCAGGCGATGCAACAGGCGGTGGCCTACTCGGCCTGCTCGGTCACCGGCCTCGGCACGCAGTCTTCCTACCCGGATGCAGAAACGTTTGCACGCTTTCTGGATGCATCGGCTCGCTGACACCTCACCAGCACTCTCGCGGAGAACAATAATGAACAAACCTGCGCTGCAACAAACCCCGGACGGGTTCTACCTGGACCGTACGCCATGGTTCGCCTTCATCCTGCTGTGTCTGATCTTCGCCCTGTGGGCCGCTGCGGCCGGCATGAACGACGTGCTGATCGCCCACTTCAAGAAGGCCTTCCTGCTCAGCGACTTCCAGTCGGCCTTCGTCCAGTCGGCGTTCTACCTGGGCTACTTCTTCGTCGCCATACCGGCAGCCCTGGTGGTGCGCCGTTTCAGCTACAAGACCACGATCCTGGTCGGCCTGATGCTGTACCTGTTCGGCTGCGCGCTGTTCTTCCCTGCCGCGTCCACCGCCAAGTACGGCATGTTTCTGATCGCCCTGTTCGTCATCGCCGCCGGCCTGTCGTTTCTCGAGACCGCCTGCAACACCTATTCGACCCTGATGGGTCCGCGGGAAACCGGCACGCGGCGCTTGAACATCTCCCAGACCTTTCACCCGTTCGGGGCCATGACCGGGGTGTACGTCGGCAGCTTCGTGATGTTCAAGGACACCGACGCCAGCCACGAGCAACTGGCGCAGATGAGTGCCAGCGAAGCGGCCGTGCAGCAGTTGCAGATGATCCAGTCGACCTTGCTGCCGTACAAATGGATGATCGCGGTGCTCATTCTGATGTTCATCCTGATCGCCATCACCCGCTTTCCCGCCTGCAAGGGCAACCGCACCGGCAGCGAACCCCGGGCCAGCCTGGGTGAAAGCCTGGGACGCCTGCGCCGCAACCCGCGCTTCTGTTTCGGCGTGCTGGCGCAGTTCCTCTACGTCGGCGCTCAGGTGGGCGTCTGGAGCTTCACCATTCGCCTGGCCATGCAGATGGGTGGCATGAACGAACGCAGTGCCTCTTGGTTTCTGTTGATCACCTTTGCCGCCTACTTCGTCGGCAAGATGGTCGCCAACGTGCTGATGCGCAAGCTGCACCCCGCCAAGGTGCTGGCTCTGTACGGCGTGCTGTGCATCCTGTTGCTGGCCTACACCATCTTCGTACCCAACATCACCGCGGTGTACGCAGCAGTGGGTGTCAGCGTCTTTCTCGGTCCTTGCTGGCCGACCATCTACGGCCTGACCATCGACGGGCTCGGCGAAGACACGGGTGTCGGTGGTTCGCTGCTGGTGATGAGCATCGTCGGCGGTGGCGTGATCCCGATCTTCCAAGGCCTGCTCAGCGACGCCAACAACGGCAACATGCAGATCGCCTATACGGTGCCGCTGCTGTGCTTCGTGGCGATCGTGCTGTACGCGGTGCGCTGCATGCGCCAGCCACAGCCGAGCTTGAGCGGCTCGGCCGCGGCGGTGGCGCAATGAGTACCGAACGCCTGCGCCTGCCACTGTACCCGCAACTGTGGGCCAGCACCCGCCAAACCCTTCTCGAATCGCGTCATTTCACCGTACATGCCTGGACCTACCCCAGCGGAGTCAAGGCACTGTCGCTGGAGAACAGCCGCGGCAAGCTGGTGATACTGCCCTGGCAGGGTCAGATGATCTGGTCGGCCGAGTTCGATGGCCACGACCTGACCATGCGCAACATGTTCAGCCAGCCCCGCCCCAGCGACACCATCATCGGCCCCTATGGCTGCTTCATGTTCCACAGCGGCCTGCTGCGCAACGGTTGCCCAGGCCCGGAAGACACCCACGCGCTGCACGGCGAGATGCCCTGCGCGCCGATGGACGAGGCCTGGCTGGAAAGCGGTGAAGACGAGCATGGCGCCTACCTGCGCCTGGGCGGTACCTGCGAGTACGTGCAGGGTTTCGGCGACCACTACCGGGCCAGTCCCAGCGTCACCCTGCGCCCGGTCAGTGGGGTATTCGAGATCGGCATGGAAGTGGTCAACCTGGCGGGCAAGGCCATGGACCTGATGTACATGGCGCACATGAACTATGCCTATGTCGAAGGCGCGCGGCTGAGCCAGCCGCTGGGCTGCGATCGCACCCGAGTACGCAGCAGCGTGCCGGCCCACGTACGGCCGACGCCAGCCTGGAGCGACTACATGGCGCAGCTGAGCCAGGATCCGCAAGCCCTGGAAGTGCTCGACTCCCCTGCCCTGTACGACCCGGAAATCGTCTGCTTCTTCGATGAAGTACGCTGCGATGCCGAGGGGCAGGCGCATTTCTTTCTGGAACACCCCGACGGCGCGGCCTTCTACACCGGCTACAGCCCGCAGCAGTTCGAGCATGCCGCGCGCTGGATCCTGCACAACGCGGATCAACAGGTCGCCGCGTTCGTCTTGCCCGCCACCTGCGAACCGGAGGGTTACCGCGCCGAACTGACCAAGGGCAACGTGCGCAGCCTGGCACCCGGTGCGCGCGCCGAGTTCAGCGTGCGCACCGGTTTTCTCAGCGCCACGGAACGGCGAGCGTTGCCGACGTGACCTGCCTACACCACCAGTTGAGCACCGCCGGCCTGGATGGCCTCGCGGTACGCGCGGGGGATTTTCTTGTCGCTGACCACGCACTGGAAGTCGCTCAACGCGCCGAAATGCGCCGTGCGCACGGCGTCGAACTTGGAGTGATCGGCCAACAGCAGGCACTGCCGCGCCTGACGCATGACCTTCTGCTTGACCTCCACCTCGTGGAAATTGAAGCAGGTGACGCCGCACTCCAGGCTGACGCCGGCCGCGGAAACGAATGCCCAGGTGAGCCGTACGCTGTCGAGAATGCTGGCTTCGGCCTGGCTCTCGAATACCTGGTTCTTGCGGTGGAAAACGCCGCCGCACAGGACGATGTTGCAACGGGTTTTCTGCTGCAGCTTGAGCAGCACGTTCAGCGAGTTGCACACCGCAGTGAACTCGAGATCGTCGGGAATGAAGTCGACCACGAAGGGCACCGTCGTACCGCAATCGAAGAACACCGTGTCGCCCGGCTGAATGAAGGCGGCCGCCAGCTTGCCGATCCGGCGCTTTTCCTCGACATGCCGGGTGTCCTGCTCGCTGACCCGGTAATCCCCCGGCTCCGGGTCGTCGTGGGCGCGGGTGATGTAGCCGCCCAGCAGCCGCAACTGTTCCGGATGCCGGCTCAGGTCGCGGCGCAGGGTCATTTCGGACACGTCGAGCAAGGCCGCCATTTCGCGCAGATGCACGGCTTTCTGGTCTTGCAGGACCTGTTGGATCTGTTTGATTCGGTTGGTTTTCTTGACGTCCACGGGCATCCAGGCAATCCGTTGGTGAGGTAGATACGGTTGATACCGCGAACAAAGTAACACCAATTGTTAATTTTATAACGTGTGGGCCAAGGCCCCGTGTTTCCATTGATGACAGGAATCGCTTCATGACTTCACTCGACCCCACCGCACTGGCGCAGACCATCGATCACACCTTGCTGGCGGCCGATGCCAGCCGCGAACAGATTGCCACGCTTTGCGCGGAGGCCCGTGAGCACGGTTTCTACTCCGTGTGCGTGAATTCCAGCCAGGTGCCCGTCGCGGCCCGGCATCTGGCGGGATCCGCCGTCAAGGTCTGCGCCGTGGTGGGCTTCCCGCTGGGTGCCGGCCTGAGCGCCGCCAAGGCAGCGGAAACCGTGCTGACCATCGCCGCCGGCGCACAGGAAATCGACATGGTGTTGAACATCGGTTGGCTCAAGGAAGGGCTGTACACCGACGTCCGGGACGATATCGCTGCGGTGCTGCAGGCCTGCGGCGAGGTACCGCTCAAGGTGATCCTGGAAACCTGCCTGCTCGACGATGCGCAGAAGGTGCGCGCCTGCGAGATCTGTCGCGAGCTGGGTGTGGCGTTCGTGAAAACCTCCACGGGTTTCAGCCGCAGCGGCGCCACGCTCGAAGACGTCGCCCTGATGCGCCGGGTGGTTGGCCCGGACATCGGCGTCAAGGCGTCGGGCGGCGTGCGTGACGTCGCCACCGCCCGGGCGATGATCCAGGCCGGCGCCACCCGTCTGGGCACCAGCTCGGGAATCGCCATCGTCACCGGCGGCCAGGCAGGTAGCGGCTACTGAGTCCACGTGCGATTGAGGAATGTTTTTCACCAGTGTCGATCCAAAAGGTCGGAAACAGACGTCAGGCTGACCGTTAGACTGATGTCATCTCTTGAATCTTGGACAGACACTATGAATGTACGAAATCAGGACACTCGATCGCACGATCTGGCTGACCATGACGCGTTCAGCCGTACCTTCCAACAGGACCAGTTGAGCATCGGCTTCATCGCCCCGGCCTGCGGCTATCCCGACAGCCCGTTCCCGAGCCTGTCGGACCAGGCCGAGATCGTGCAGAGTCTGGACCGCAGCGACGCCGCAGCCCTGTGGCTGCGCGACGTGCCGTTCTACGACCCCTCGTTCGGCGACACCGGCCAGGTCCTCGATCCGCTGGTGTACGCCGGCTGGCTGGCCGCCCTCACCCAGCGCATCGCGATCGGCACCGCCGGATTCGTCACGCCCCTGCGTGAACCGGTGATCACCGCCAAGCAGATCACCACCGCCGACCAATTGCTGGGCGGACGCTTTCTGGCCGGCATGGCCTCCGGTGACCGACCCACCGAATACCCGGCCTTCGGCGTCGACTTCGGGACCCGTGTCGAGCGCTATCGCGAAGCCGTGGCCTTGATCAAGACGTTGACCTCGGTGTCATTCCCACGCCTGAAGACCGAGCATTTCGGCCATTTGCGCGGGGACATCGACCTGGTACCCAAGCCGGCAGCCTCGCGCATCCCGCTCATCGCCATAGGTCGCGCCGGGCAGAGCCTGGAGTGGCTGGCCGAACACGTCGACGCCTGGATCTGGCACGGCGACGCTCAACGCATGCCGGAAGTGGTGCCGCACTGGCGCGAAATGACCGAATCGCGCGGCTTCGTGCCCTTCGGCTACGGTGCGATGTTCGATCTGGACAGCAACGCCGACGCCCCATTGCAGACCGGCCGAGTCCTGCGCGGCGGCCGCCATGCCTTGAAGCAGTTCTTCGCGCAGCAACGCGATGCGGGCATCAACCACGTCGCCCTGAACCTCAAGCCGACTCGACGTCCGGCATTGGAGGTGATTGCGGAGCTTCAGGAACATGTGCTTCCCGAGTTCTCGCTGGCATAAGGTTCATCAGCCCCTCTCGCCTCGGTGTGCTGTAGGCCGCCTGGGATAGCAGGGTCTAGAGCTTGTCCCGGCGCATCTGTGACACCAGAGTGAAGCGGTCCTGGGGGTGGGTGGTTTCCGAAACCACCATTACCGCCCCGTCCTTGTCGCGGTATTGCCGCAGAATGTTCAGGCCGGGTGAACCGACGTCCGCATTGAGGCTTTTGGCAATCTCGACCGAGAGCAGTACCGCACGTACCTGCTGATCCACCACATCAATGTACCGGCCGAAATGCCGTTCGATCAGGGCGGCGATCAGCTCGTCGGGATGCTGGTTGGCTAGCTCGATCACTTCCGAATAGATATCTTGGGCGTACACATCGGTCCAGCAGAGCGGCGCGCGCGGGTTTTCCTGATCGACGCGCAGGCTGGATACTCGAAAGTAATGCTCCCCAGGCTCAAGGCCCAAGCGCTTGGCCTGCGCGATGTCGGCCACGAAATGCAGGACGTTCTGAATGCTGCGCACTTGGGTTTCGGCCAGGTGCACCAGATCCGATACCGAGGCCAGCGACTGCGAGTATCCACCGATGGGTGTGGCCGACTCGACCCGTGTGCCGACTCGCTTGCGGCGTGACACCAGGCCCTGATTCTGCAGCTGGGTAATCGCCGCGCGCACGGTGTGCCGACTCACCCCATAGAGGTCGCACAGCTCCAGCTCGGTGGGCAGCAAGGTGCCCACCGGAAATCGACCGCTGGAAATCCCTTCCCTCAAGTCCTTCGCAACGACCTCATAGCGCGTCTGGCTCATACCTTCCATCAGTCTCAAGCGATCAACGAGTTGACAGTGTACCAGTGCGCGCGCAATTATTATGTACGTACATATTAATATGTATGTTTAATAACAAACATAACAGGATCTTCTCATGTCCAGCACCGTCTTTGATTCCGCTCTCTTTCGTGACATGTTCGGCACAGCGGAAATGCGTGCCGTGTTCTCCGACCAGGCGCTGATCGAACGCTATATCGAAGTGGAAGTGGCACTGGCGCGCGCGCAGGCAAGCTGTGGCGTCATTCCCGGCGAGGCCGCCGAACGCATTGCCGAAAGCGCCACCTATGCATCCCTCGACCTGGCGCTCATGCAGCATGAGACCGAAATCGTCGGGTACCCGATTCTCCCGCTGGTCGAGCAACTGTCGAAAACCTGTGGCGATGCAGGTCGCTACGTCCATTGGGGGGCGACCACCCAGGACATCATGGACACCGCCGTCGTACTGCAAGTCCGCGCCGCGCTGCTGCTGATCGAGCGTGATATCAAAGCGGTGCGGGGCCTGCTCGCCGACCTCGCCAGGCGCTACCGCGACACCCCCATGGCCGGTCGCACCCACCTGCAGCACGCCCTGCCGATCACCTTCGGCTACAAATGTGCCGTGTGGTTGAGCATGTTCGATCGCCACGCCGAGCGTCTGGTCGAACTGCGTCCGCGGGTTGAAATCGGCCAATTCGCAGGCGCCGCCGGAACCCTGGCGTCCCTGGGCGACAAAGGTCTTGAGGTGCAGGAAGCGCTCATGGCGGAATTGAACCTCGGCGTTCCGCAAGCCACCTGGCACGTTGCCCGGGACGGCCTGGCCGAAACCCTGAATTTCCTCGGCCTGGTCACCGCGTCCCTGGGCAAGGTCGCACTGGACGTCATGATGATGATGACCAGCGAACTGGGCGAGGCGTACGAACCTTTCGTCAAGGGACGCGGCGCCAGCAGCACCATGCCGCAGAAGCGCAATCCCATTTCCTGCGAACTGATGTATGCGGCCGCCAAAGGCGTGCGTCAGCAGGCCGGGCTGATGCTCGACGCCATGATTCAGGACTTCGAACGCTCCACCGGTCCATGGCAAGCCGAATGGATCGCCATTCCCGAAGCCTTCGCCTTGAGCGCCGCGTCGCTGGCCCAGGCCAAGTTCATGCTGGCGGGTCTGGAAGTACGTCCCGAGCGCATGCGCAAGAACCTCGACATGACCAAAGGGCTGATCGTGGCCGAAGCCGTGATGATGGGCCTTGCGCCGGCGCTGGGTCGTCAGGTTGCGCACGACGTGGTCTATGCCGCCTGCCGCCTCGCCAACGATGAAGGCACCAGCCTGCTCGACGCGTTGCTTGCCCAGGGCGAAGCCACCGCTGAACTCGATATCGAAGAGCTCAAGCGACTGACCGATCCGGCCAACTATCTGGGCCTGGCACCGCAGATGGTGGATATCGCCCTGGCCCGTGAGGGCAGCGTCAAACGCTGATTGTTCGAAGGCTCGCCGCGATTGAGCCCTTCTGCCTATTGCTCGCCTATAACAACAACGAGACTGCAGACATGACGACCCTCAACAAAAAACCGTTCTATAAGGACCTGACCTTCCAGGTCATCGCCGCCATGGTGCTGGGCATTGCCTTCGGCTTCCTGGCGCCGGAACTGGCAGCCAAGTTCAAGATTCTCGGGGATATCTTCCTCAAGTTGATCAAGACCGCCGTTGCCCCT
Source organism: Pseudomonas sp. RIT-PI-a (assembly GCF_001187875.1). NCBI lineage: Bacteria > Pseudomonadati > Pseudomonadota > Gammaproteobacteria > Pseudomonadales > Pseudomonadaceae > Pseudomonas > Pseudomonas sp. RIT-PI-a. Next base: position 279,139 of record NZ_LGIR01000011.1, on the reverse strand, counting down.
CTGGTGTTTTTCACCGTGGTCCACGGCATCGCTTCGGCGGGTGATATAAAGCGGGTCGGCAAGGTCGGCCTGCGCGCGCTGATCTACTTCGAAATCGTCTCCACCATCGCCCTGGCCATTGGCTTGCTCTGGGGCAATCTGCTGAACATCGGCTCGGGCATGCACGATGCGCATCCGAGCAGCGCCACTGCCGCAGCAGCGACTGCGGCAGTCGCCAAAGGTCACGCCCCGGCCTCGACCCTGGACTTCATCTACGGCATCTTCCCCGACAACTTCGTCGGTGCGTTCGCAGGTGGGCAGTTGCTGCAGGTACTGGTCATCTCGGTCTTGTTCGGCTTCGCGCTGCTGGCGCTCAAGCCCGAACGTCGCAGCGTTATCGAGGATGGACTGAGCCGCATTTCCGAATGCTTCTTCGAGTTCATCAACCTGATCATGAAGTTCGCCCCTTTGGGTGCCTTCGGCTCGGTGGCCTATGCCGTAGGCAGCAACGGCGCAGCGGTCCTGATGTCCCTCGCCAACCTGGTGCTGATGTTCTACGTCTGCATCGCTTTCTTCATCTTCGTTGTGCTCGGCATCGTCTGCCGAATCTCGGGGTTCAGCCTGTGGCGCTTCCTCAAGTACATCAAGGATGAAGTCTTCATCGTACTCGGCACCGCTTCTTCCGAGAGTGCCCTGCCCCGACTGCTGCAGAAGCTCGAGAAGTTCGGTTGCTCCAAGCAGAGTGTGGGACTAGTGCTGCCGACCGGTTACGCCTTCAACCTGGATGGCACCTCCATCTACATGTCGCTGTGCGTGCTGTTCATCGCCAACGCCTATGGCGTACCTCTGAGCTGGGAACAGCAATTGGGCATTATCGCCATCATGCTGGTGACGTCGAAAGGTGCCGCGGCGGTGTCCGGTGGCAGCTTCGTGGTCTTCGCCGCCACGGTTACCGCCATCGGCTCGCTGCCGGTGGAAGGACTGGCGTTGCTGTTCGGCGTGTACCGGTTCATGTCCATGGCGATCGCCACCTGCAACACCATCGGCAACAGTGTGGCCACGGTGGTGGTGTCGAAGTGGTCCGGCGAGTTCACCGAGCACACCGCGCGGGCGGAGTACCATCGGGTATTGGGGCGCAACCCGCAGGCAGCGCTCTGAGCGTCGGCAAGTCGGCAAGTCGGCAAGTCGGCAAGTCGGACTTGGTGAACAGGGCTCATGGGTTTATCCAGTCGTAGGCCATAGTCACCCATGCGCTTGCTCTCGCTGGCCCTGGACGAAGCCGGCGAGAGCAAGCGCCGAGCCGCGGTGCAGTCGGCCACGAGGCAAGTGGCGCCCAAGCTGGGCGAATACACCAACGACGTTCTACCTGGTCTTCTACGTCGGCTGGCCCAAGGCGATGTCGGCGGTGCCAGTGCCAGGGAGGTGGTCACGTCACGGGGGTGAGCGTCCAGCATCAAAGTGGCCATGCTGGAAGCGCTAACGTTTTACCCCGCAGCGCTCGGGGTTTTGCAACGGGTGTACTCCAACTGGTAAAGCGTCGCTTCCGGGGTGCTGGACTGCCCTTCCAGCAACCGGTGCAGCTCGACCATGAAGGCATCGCCCGCGGCCTCGACATAGTCGGCAGCACAGCCTTCGATCATGACGATCCAGGCCGGAATCTGCGTGCCTTCGGCGCGGGCCTTTTTCTCGGCGGTTTCGACCTTGCTGACCGCCTCGTCAGCCACGCACAGATGCACGCCCGTGATGCCCTGCCTGTCAGCCAGCGGGGCCAGGACCCGTTGACGCAACGCATCGGAAACGGGCTTGTGCTGCTCCTGTTCAACGTCGAAGCGGATAGTCAGTAGATAGGCGCCCTGCCCCACGCCGCTGGTGTACGTCACATCGCAGATCGAGCGTGCGACGTTGCGATAGGATTTCACCGACTGCTGCGTCCAGGGCGTCGGCGTATTGAGACGCGACAAGTAGTCCTGTCCGCCCAGGACCTGCACGCTGTCTGCCTCGTAAAGGTTGAAGTAGGTCGGCCCCGCATTCAGCGCAATGTAGCGACGCCCGCGCAGAAAGCCTGGAATACCGGCACGCTCGGGCATGTGCTCGCGGTTGTGCCATTCATAGAACTCATCCCGCGCTTCGGGCAGAAGATCGTGCCAGATCGCGACCACACCTGTTCCTGCAAAACTCATGGTGTTCTCCTCGGGTAGTAGTCAGTCAACGTTCGGATGGCGACCGGCTACCCAGGCAGCACCCATTTCGGCCACGTAAGGCACCACTGCCTGAGTTTGCTCGCCCAGACCCTGGCCGCCGACGCGCATCGTGTCACCTGCCTTGAGGAACACGGGTGGCTTCTGCCCCAGGCCGACCCCCGGTGGCGTACCGGTGATGATCACGTCGCCAGGCATCAGCGGCATGAAGCGGCTCAGGTACGCCACAATGTGGGCGACGCTGAAAATCATTGTGCGGGTGTTGCCGGTCTGCAGGCGCTTGCCGTTGACGTCCAGCCAAAGGTCCAGCGTCTGTGGGTCGGCGATCTCGTCACGGGTAACCAGCCATGGCCCCAGCGGAGCGAAGGAAAAACCGCTTTTGCCCTTGGCCCACTGGCCTTCGTATTCGAGCTGGTAGGCCCGTTCCGACACATCGTTGGCCAGGCAGTAACCGGCGATATGATCCAGCGCCTGCGACTCCGGGATCTGCCAGGCGGGCGTGCCGATAACGATGGCCAGCTCCACTTCCCAATCGAGCTTTTCGGCGCCGGTCGGCAGGATGACCGGATCGTTGGGCCCGCTGATGGAGCCGGTGTGCTTGTTGAACACCACTGGCTGGCTCGGGATGGGCGTGTTGGTTTCTGCGGCGTGGTCGGAGTAGTTCAGGCCGATGCAGATCAGGTTCGGCACACTGCCCACGCAGGGACCCAGGCGAGTGCCGGGCGCCACCGGTGGCAATTTTTCAATGTCGACGCCGCGCAACTTCTGCAGTACATCCGGGCTGAGGGCTGACGCGTCGATGTCATCGACGATGCCCGAAAGGTCGCGGACCTCTCCCTTCGAATCCAGAATGCCTGGTAGTTCCTGCCCCGGTGAACCGAAACGAACTAAGCGCATGTATTACTCCTTGAGCGTTGAGAAATGGACAGACATGGAGCCTGCACGGCCGAACCGAATGTGCAGCGGCTCATTGACGGGTACATCGAGCACACCGGCATAGGATCCGGTGATGATCACCTGGCCTGCCCGCAGGCCTATGCCCTGTGCAGACAGAAAATTGGCCAGCCAGACGATGGGCAGAATGGGGTCGGCGTCCGGGTGGCGCCCGTTGATTTCGATTGGCTGGGCGGCACCGCGCACGGAAATGTGCAGTTCGGCGGGCAACCTTGCACAGGACAACGTCGTCCGCGGTCCAAGGACCAATCCGTGGTTGAACAGGCCGTCGGCCAGCAATTGCTCGAACGGCAGCGATTGCGGATCGGTGTATCGGCAGCCGATCACCTCCAGGGCCAAGTGGGTATCGCCGATGGCAGCGATGATGTGTTCGGCGGTGTAGGGTTCGCCTCGTACCGGCAGATCGCGGGTCAGGATGCAGGCAAGCTCCGGCTCGATCCGCGCCTGCTGGGTATCGGCGGGTACGCCATAGCGCTCGCCGCTGACGATGCTGTCGCTGTAGAGGGGCGCCACGATCCACTTTCCGGTGGGCGGCAATGCACATTTCCATCCGCCCACGGTCTTGCCGGCCAATGGCCCGACGCGCTGCTGAATGGCGAAGCCTTCGGCCAGGCTGGTGGGCCGGCCAGACTCCGGCAGCGCTGTCAGGCGGATACCTTCGCGGCGGGCGTGGACCAGGGCAGCGGCTGCGGTGTCCAGCGCAGTTGCTGTTTCACTATGGACTGTTTCACTGCGGGCGCAAGGCTGCTCGTTCATGGACGCACCGAGTGCACATCGTTCTGCCGCGGCCACACCGTGCCCACCTTGTGGGCGGCGTCTTCGAGCAGCGCATGCAGCTCTTCATAGCGCTCCGGCTGCATGCGCATGACCGGGCCTGCGATGCTCATGGTGCCCACCACCGACCCGCCGGGAATGAGCCTGACCGGCACCGCGATCGCCCACACCCCGGCCTCGGCCTCTTCAACGACCAGACCATACCCGCGCTCGCGTGTCAGCTTCAGATCGCTGAGCAGCGATTCGATGGTGCTGAGCGCTTTGGGCCCCTGACCGGGATTCGCCTCGGTGCTCCCCAGTCCACTGCGCAGCGCAAGCTCGACGGCCTGCTCATCGGGCATCGACGCCAGCCAGGCCTTGCCGTTGGCCGTCGCGTACAGATTGATCGGGTGATCCATGGCGGGCGAATAGACCAACCCAGGCGCCGCGCCTTGCGCTGACGACAGCCAGGACAGGCTGCCTTCGCTGACGACGGTGAGCCGCACCAGTTCCTGGCACTGCCTGGCAACCTGCTCGATGATCGGCTGAACGCGCTCGGGCAAACCGATGCCGTGCAGGTAACGCTGGCCCAGCAACGCCAGTTTCAGGGTCAGGCGATATTGCGACGTTGCCTCGTCCTGTTCCGCCCAACCCTGTTCGACCAGTTGCGCGAGCACGCGGTGAGCCGGTCCCTTTTCCAGGCCCAGGTCGGCAGCGATGTCGGACATACGCATCCAGCGGGCTTCACGTGCCAGCAGCTCGATGGCTTCAAGACAACGGTCGACGGCACCTTTGACGACTCTCATATTTTTCTCGACTTATCTTTGACATCACGGTGGATTTGATCAACATTGCTCTTAACGGAACAGTGTTCCAACAGTATGCAGTCCCCGTTGGATAAGTCAAACCGCTGCGGATATTCCATGCATGTACCAGAGAATCCGATCTCGCCTACAGCAAGCCTCGCGCCGCGAGGTTGTGCATCACCGCCCGCAGGCCGTAGGTCCATGGGGCAGCCTCATGGCTATAGGTCACCGTATTGCGCAGGCTGCCCAGCAGCGCGCTGCCGATGCTGACCTCGTCGCCCTGCTTGTGGGTGAAGCCGCTGCCGGGGGCTTCACGATCCTGGGTGGGCGCAAAGAGAGTGCCCAGAAACAGCATGAAGCCATCGGGGTATTGATGTTCACCGTTCAGCGTCTGGGCCACGAGTTCCAGGGGATCCCGGCTGATCAACGCCATGGAGCTGCTGCCTTCCAGGGTGAAGCCGTCCTCACCCTGAACGTGCAGATCGACCACACAATTGCGCACGTCGTCGAGGTTGAAGGTCTCGTCGAACAACCGAATGAACGGACCGATGGCGCAGGACGCATTGTTGTCCTTGGCCTTGCTCAACAGCAGCGCGCTGCGGCCCTCGAAATCACGCAAGTTGACGTCGTTGCCCAAGGTCACGCCATGCACCAGCCCCTGACTGTTCACCGCGAGCACGATCTCCGGTTCCGGATTGTTCCATTCGGATTTGCGATGGATGCCGATTTCGCTGCCACTGCCGACCGCGGCCATCACCGGCGCCTTGGTGAAGATCTCCGCATCCGGACCGATCCCCACCTCCAGATACTGCGACCACATCCCCTGCTCAATGAGCACGGCTTTCAGACGCATCGCCGCGGGCGAGCCGGGTTCGATGGCGCGCAAGTTGTCGCCTATCGCCTCCTGAACCAGCCGCCTCACGCTTTCGGCCTTGGCCGCGTCACCTCGCGCCTGCTCCTCGATCACCCGCTCGATCATGCTGGATGCGAAGGTCACACCTGCGGCCTTGATCACCTGGAAATCGGCCGGCGGCAGGAGCGACGGCTCGTTCGGATCGGCATGCTTGCCGGTATTGGCCAGCAACGCCTCGACGGTGCCGATGTACCGGCCCGGCGTCAGACGAACCGCGGACAACGGCGAGCGGTGCTCCAACAGGTCGCTCATCGTGGAAAAGCTGTCGGAAAGATCGAACACGCCTTCATGACGAATCACGATCGGCGAGGGTCCTGCGATAGCACCTGGGACCCAGGCGCGGCCAATCAGTGTGCCGGCTACGCCATCCACCGGCAGCGTGTTCTGGCGCGTCAGTTTCAAAAGTCCCATCGCAGGTTCCATTTCAGTCGGCTATCGGAGCCTTGAAAGTACTGGACGGGCTTCGAAAATCCCAATGACTCAATCTCACCCATCAATGCTGTTTCGTTATCGACGCGCAGGGGCTCACCGACATGCACAGCGACCACATCACGTTTTCCAGCGTCACCCGGTGGCTGAAGATCAAGCATCTGGTTCTGGTCAACAGCCTGGCCAAGACCCGGAACATGCACACCACGGCGCAACACATGAATGTCACCCAGCCGGCCATCAGCAAGCTGCTGCGCGACTTGGAAGAGTTGCTGGGTTTTGCGCTGTTCGAGCGACAGACCCGCAATCTGGTGCTGACCGAGCTGGGCGTGTTCGTCGCCCGCTACGCACGCGTTACCCTGGAAGACACGGAGTCATTCGTGGACCAGGTCAACAAGCTGCGCAAAGGCGGCCATGGCCACTTGAAGATCGGCACCATTTTCGCAGCCACCTCGGTCGTGCTGCCCGAGGCCATCGCCTGCATCAAACGCAAACGTCCGCTGCTGGCCATCGAGGTGATCGAGCAAACCAGCAATCAGTTGCTGGAGATGCTGGAGCAGAAAAAACTCGACCTGATCATCGCGCGCTTCACCCACGATGATTGCCAGTCGTTCGAATTCGTCCCGCTGGGGCCCGAGCCGTTTTGCCTGGTCGCCAACCATGCCCACCCGCTCTGCCAGCTCGACGAAGTACCCTGCGAAGCGCTGAGCGAGTGGCCATGGGTCATGTACCCGTTCAATACCCCCATTCGCCGGCGCATGGAGCGTGCCTTCCGGCTGTTCGACATCGCGTCGCCCACCAATACGGTGGAAACCATTTCGATGCAGACCTTCCTGCAGTTGCTCCAGTCCGGCCCGATGCTGGCCATGCTGCCGGAGTCGATGGTCCAGTCGCACGTGCAGAGCGGACAGTTGCGAGTGCTCAGGACGCCCTTCAGCGTCGAGTCCCAGGACTACGGTGTCATCACCCGAAAGGATGAGCAGGTATCGGAACCGACGCAGAGCTTCATCGATACGCTGCTCTGGTTCGCCAGCCAGAGGCGCGCTGCCACCGGCGATGGATGAGCGCGTCGAACCCTGCCATGAGACAAAGTTATCGAGCAATCGAAAGCTCTCATTGGGCAGCCTTTGCGCCGAATCCTATAGTGCCGGCACAAGAATGCGGCGCTCATTGGCGACCGCGCATCACCCCGCAGCCCGTGAGGATGCAATGGACCTGATCATGAAAACCGGCGCCGCCCCCGTGCTGCGCTTGAATGCCCTGGACGATGTGCTGATCGCCAGACGGCCCTTGCTGGAAGGCGAAGTACTCGAGCAGGAGGGCATCACCGTTCGGCAATCGATCGTTCCGGGCCACAAGGTTGCCTGCCGCCGTATCGAAGCCGGTCAACCGGTGAGGCGCTATGGGCAGATCATCGGTTTCGCCATCGCCGCCATCGAACCCGGTGATCACGTCCATGTACACAACCTGGCCATGGGTGAGTTCTCGCGTGACTACGCATTCGGTATCGATGTACGGGCTGCGTCGACGCCAACCCGGATACCCACCTTCATGGGCATCGTACGCCGCGACGGACGCGTGGCGACGCGCAACTACATCGGCATTCTCACGTCGGTGAATTGCTCGGCCACGGTGGCCCGCGCCATCGCCGACCATTTCCGCAGGGACATCAACCCTGCCGCCCTGCAGGCGTATCCGAACGTGGACGGCGTCGTGGCACTGACCCACTCGGCCGGTTGTGCGGTCGATGCCTCGGGCGATGGCCTGAGCCTGCTGCGGCGGACGCTGGCCGGCTACGCGACCCATCCCAACTTCGCAGCAGTGCTGGTCATCGGCCTGGGCTGCGAGACCAATCAGATCGACGCCTTGCTCAGCACTAAAGGCCTCTCGCGCAGTGACACCCTGCGCACATTCAGCATCCAGGATACCGGCGGCACGTCCAAATCGATTGCCAAGGGGATCGCCCAGGTCCAGGCACTGCTCGGCGAAGCCAATCGGGTCCGACGCGAGCCGGTCGGCGTGCAGCACCTCACCGTGGGGCTGCAGTGCGGCGGTTCGGATGGCTACTCGGGCATCACGGCCAATCCCGCGCTGGGCAATGCGGTGGATCGGCTGGTGACCTGTGGGGGCACCGCAATTCTTTCCGAAACGCCGGAAATCTACGGCGCCGAGCACCTGCTCACCCGTCGAGCCGTCAGCCGCGAGGTGGGCGAAAAGCTGATCGCGCGAATCCACTGGTGGGAACGCTACTGCGCGCGCATGGGCGCCGAGTTGAACAACAACCCCTCGGCGGGCAACAAGGCAGGCGGCTTGACCACCATTCTGGAGAAGTCGCTGGGCGCGGTGGCGAAGGCCGGCTCGAGCAACCTGACCGATGTCTACGAATACGCGCAAACCGTGACGGCCCATGGCCTGGTGTTCATGGACACCCCTGGCTACGACCCGGTGTCCGCCACAGGGCAAGTGGCTGGCGGGGCCAACCTGATCGCCTTTACCACGGGCCGCGGATCGGCCTATGGATGTGCGCCCGCCCCCTCGATCAAGCTGGCGACCAACAGCGCCCTGTGGGCTCGACAGCGCGAGGACATGGACATCAATTGCGGCGAGATCGCCGAAGACAAACAGACCATCGAAGCCTGCGGCGCGGCGATATTCGATGCGATGCTGCGTATTGCTTCAGGCGAGCGCAGCATGAGCGAGCAACACGGGTACGGGCAGAACGAGTTCGTGCCGTGGCAGATCGATGCCGTGACCTGAGTGTGCAGCAACGCTTTCGACACCGCGCCTATCATCACCGGACATTGGGCAATCATGGCCACACACATCAAAGGCTCCACTCGACTCTACGGATTGGTCGGCCATCGGTTGGCCGCCGCCAAATCCCCACAGCTGCTCAATCCCGTGTTCATGGACCAGGGCGAAGACGCGGTCTGCATTCCGTTTGAGGTAACGCCCGATGGCTTGAGCAACTTCGTGATCGGCGCCAGAGCCTTGAACAACCTGGCAGGCCTGCTGGTCACCATGCCACACAAGCAAAGCATGTTGGCCCTGGTCGACGAGCTTCACCCAACGGCTCGCCAGGTGGGTGCAATCAACGTGGTCCGATGCGAAAGCGATGGACGCTGGGTCGGTGCGGTGTTCGACGGCCTGGGCTGCGTTCTGGGCATGCAACAGGAAGGTCACGAGCCTGCGGGCAAGAGCGTGCTGTTGGTGGGCGCGGGCGGTGCCGGCCGCGCGATCGCCTTCGCTGTCGCAGGCGCGGGTGCCCGGTCACTCACGGTGTGCGATGCCGACGAGCAGCGAGCTCGGAGCCTGGCCGAGTCCGTGGCGGCAGAAACGGGCTGCGCCACACGTGTGGGCCCACCTGATCCGCGCGGTCACCATATCGTGATCAACGCAACACCTCTGGGCATGGGCGCCCATGACCCCCTGCCCGTCGACCCGGAACGGCTCGAGCCCGACATGCTGGTCGTCGACATCATCAACTCGCCCCACTCGACACCCCTTTGCCGAGCGGCGCGCGAGAAAGGCTGCAGCACCCAGGACGGCGGCCATCTGCATCGCGGCCAGGCACGCCTGGTTCTGCGCTTCCTGGGATTGAATCAGGACGCGGATGGCGAACCTGGTGGCTTGCCTCCAGAACACGCTCGACCGGATCAGGCCATGACTCGAAGGTTATGAGGGCTGTGCTCGTTCAGGCCAGCGGCGGGACAGCAGTGATGCCGGTTTGCGCCGTCATGCGCCCGCTGTCGACCCGCCAGCTTCGGAATACTGCACACACAGCTGGTTCTTGCCACTGCGCTTGGCGCGGTACAACGCCTCGTCGGTGGCCTTGATCCAGTCGCGCTCGCTGGCGTATTGATGGGAGTACGGCACCAGGCCGATACTCAGCGTCACCTCGATGGGCACGGTCGCATCGACCCAGTCGGAAAACTGCCTACGGATGTCGTCCAACCGCTGAGTGGCTTCACCCAGGCTCATATCGAACAGCAGCAGACAGAATTCATCGCCGCCATAGCGCCCAGGTGCAGCCGATGCACCCAGTCCTGAACGCAGCAGATTGGCCAGGCGGCCGATGATCGCGTCGCCCATCAGATGGCCGTGCTCGTCGTTGATGCGCTTGAAGTTGTCGATGTCTATCAACGCCACCATCGCGATGACCTCACCTCGTCGGCATCGAGGAAAGATCTCTACCAGCTTTTCCATCCACGAAGCGTGGTGCAGCAGGCGGGTCATGCCGTCCAGCTTGCTGATTAGCTTGAAGGCTTTCTTGTGCACCGCCAGTTGCACTGACACGGCGTAGCTGGCGCGGGCCACGATCAGCGGATAGATGATCAGCATGGGCAGGCAGGCCAACTGCTGCAGCGCGCTGGTCGCCAACGATAACTCAAAGCCCTTCAGGCCCAGGGCCAGAAGCAGCCCCACCCCCTGCAACCCGACGGTGATCCGCAACAGGCGCCATCCGCCCGCTGCCATCGCGTTCATGGCGACCATGGACAGCAGCAGCACGGATGGCAGCAGGTTCAGCGCCATCAGCCCCGCCCAGCCGCCGGCGAACAGGCCATCCAGCGCGAGGCTGCGCAGTTCGACCGCGAACGGATCTGCGGCTCTGCGTGCGAGCAGGTAGGCAAGAGTCGGCCAGACCATGAGGTTGGTCAGCATTGCGCCCCACACCCACATCGGCGTGTCGGGGTCGACCCCCAGCACCGTACCGATGAACGTTGCACTCAACAGGCAGCCGATGGAACGGGGCCCGTAGATGCGGCGTGCAAACGTTTCTCCCAACTCACGACGACTGAGTGGCATTCCAAGGCTCTCCGGCGCTGCAATCGATGTGCCCTATCAGAGCTTGGCAGTGCCGGTGATCCGCCAGGAACTTCAGGTCAGGCGGGGTGGCACTTTGGCATCGATTTTATCGCAAGCCGAGGATGCAGTCAGCAGCCATTCGGTAGACACAGACAGGTTGGCGACGAACGCCGGACCGCCCCTTCACTGCGCTTGGCCGTAGTCCTCATCGGTGACCTGCTCCAACCACTCCACGACATTACCGTCCAGGGCTTCGGCAATGGCAATGTGGCTCATGCCGGTATCCGGCGTTGCGCCGTGCCAGTGCTTGACCTTGGGAGGAATCCACACGGTGTCGCCGGGACGAATCGATTGCCGGACCTGACCCTCCTGCTGCACGTAGCCCGCGCCTGCGGTCACGATCAGCGTCTGCCCCAGTGGATGAGTGTGCCAGGCAGTCCGCGCACCCGGATCGAAGGTCACGGTGGCGCCGCCGATGCGTGCGCCGTCGGTGCCTTTGAACGGCGCATCGACGCGTACCTTCCCGGTAAAGTATTCAGCGGGTCCGACGGCGGACGGCTGGGAACCTGCAGGCGTGACGGTGATATTCATGGGCTGAGCTCCTTCACTTTCGAAAGCTGACAAGGACAATGAGAGCGCTGCGATCGCGAATGTTTTCATCGTGTGCCCTTTTGGGGTTCGTGCAAGGGCTTCCAATCTACCGGTTACCTGCCCGTTCGATTAGTCGTGGGAAGCTGCATGCATAAGTGAGCGGAGCTCATCAATGCGGCGGGAAGACAGGCATGGGCTTCCTTCGTCGCCTTTGAACTATCGCAAGGTTTAATGAATGGATTCGCCAATGAAGGTTAGGGAGCGTTCAGTCCCTTTCACGCGGGGTGAGGCCTTCGTCGTTCAGGGCAGTCTTCAAAAAAGCTATCAACGCTTTCAGTGCGCTAGGCATCCGATGTCTGGAAAGGTAAACCGCATGGATGCCTAGCGGTGACAACTCGGTGTCGGGAAAGAGGCGTACGAGACGTCCGTCTGCAATCTCTTGCGCAACGGCAAAACCAGGTAGCATGGCAATGCCCGTTCCGCTCAGCGCAGCCCGCACCACGATCGCGGCTTCGTTGGTCGTGAAACTGCCCGTGACCGGGACCAAGACCGTGCCCGTAGCTTGCTTGAACTTCCATTCGCTCCGCCCGAAGTGGGCGTAGGTCAGACAGTTATGGGCCGTCAGGTCTTCAATAGCATCAGGTGTTCCGCACCGACCCAAATATTCAGGACTGGCGCAGATGTAGGAGTGAACACTTCCCAGCCTGGTCGCGATCAGAGTGGGATCCAGATCGTTGGTCACTCGGATAGCCAGATCGATACCGTCCTGCGCCAGGTTCGTCATGCGATCCACGACCTGCAGGTCAACAGAAACCAGCGGGTTCAGCTGCAGGAACTTCATCAAGATATCGGTCAGGCAATGTTCTGCAAAGATGGACGATGCAGTCACCCGAACGAGCCCTTTCGGTGTGCAGTGCGACGCAGTACCCACGGCAGACACCGTTTCGCTGAGTCTGATGAGTTCCTCGCAGATCGGAAGCGTCAACTCACCCGCCGGTGTCAGGCTGAGTTTGCGAGTGGTTCGATGCAGCAGACGTGCCTGGGCCCACTCCTCGATCGAACCTACGTATCGTGAAGCCATCGCGCGCGACATTCCCAAGTGCTCTGCGGCACCGGAAATGCTGCTTCGCTTGACAGCCTCCAAAAAAACCTTGGCGGCGATGATCCGGTCCATTCGCTCGATCCATGCAACAAAGCGTCAACCATAGCCCGGTATATCTGCACTGGACAAGCAAATAGACTGCGGACACAACGCTGGTTATGAAGTTCGAGACTTCCATATTTTTGGACGCAGAGGCTGGCCCTGCCAGTATCCGACTCAAACCAGGGAAAGTCGCACCCATGCCTACTCAATGTTCATCGAGAGTCCAATATCCATGTCTTTTAGCGAAGGTAAAACGCTGCGCTTGATTTTTCCCCAGTGGCAAGGTGGCAACAATGCGCCGTATCACTTGGGTGCAGAGTTGCTTGCCTGGTTGGCGCCCGAGCACTCAGGCCCCACAGAACATGTTCCCGTAGAGCCTCCCTCTGCAGGGGCACCGCTCGAAGAGTTGGGGATCGTTGGGCGCCGCGCGTTGCTGAAACAGCTGAACAGCGCGCAAACACTATTGAGCCGACACTCTGCGGACCGCTTGGTCATACTCGGTGGAGACTGCCTCGTTGACTTGGCTCCATTTGCTTATTTGAACGAACGCTACCAAGGCGACCTTGCCATTCTCTGGGTGGATGCTCATCCCGATATCATGACGCCAGAGCAATTCAACAATGCGCATGCCATGGTCCTTGGCATGCTGCTCGGCAATGGCGATCCGGACTTCGTCCAAGCAGTGGCCCGCCCGCTGAAGCCGCAAAACATCCTGTATGTGGGAATGCATGATCCTACCGATTGGGAGGCTTCCGAAATCGATCGTCTGGGTTTGCAGAATGTGAGTCCAGCCCAGATCACTCAGCACGGAAGCAGCGCCGTTCTTGATTGGTTCAAATCGACGGGTGCAAAGCACTTGGCCATTCATCTGGATCTGGATGTGCTGGACCCAAGACTGTTCCGCTCGCTTCTGTTTGCCAATCCCCATGCCCCGGAGAAATCGTTTGAGGGGGTGGCGCAAGGTCAGCTAAGTATCGAACAGGTACTGGACGTGCTGAGGGATGTTGCCAAGATCACTGATGTGGTGGGGCTGGGCATTACCGAGCATCTTCCCTGGGATGCCTTGGCGCTCAAGAACATGCTTGCCAGGCTGCCGCTGATTGGAGACGCGGGAAGATCCAATCCGTCATGAACATCATCCTATCGGGCACCGCCCTTGGTGTGAGCGCGCGACTGACAGTGGTCTTCCTTGCTCTGAGAAGGACCAGCGACGGTCCGAGATTGTCACCTTGAGCTACAGATCTTACGGTCAATAGACCACCTAACGAATGTCAGGTGATCTATTGACCGTAACTCTTGGGAAGTCTATGGTGAGCCTACCTAACAAACGTTAGGTAGGCTAATTTCCAAAGGACGCGCCCATGACCACCAAACTGCAGCTCTTCACCTCCCCCTCCGCCTTCCCCAATCCGCAACGGCTGCGGTTGTTCATGCACGAGAAAGGCATCGCCGATCAGTTCGACGAGGTCATCTACGACATGGCTCCGGGTGGACAGCAGCGCGGCTGGCGCCACCTGAACATGAACCCGTGGGGCGAAACGCCGACGCTGCAACTGGCCGATGGCAGCTACCTGGCCGAAACGGCGGCCATCGCGCGTTATCTGGACCAGACTTATCCAGGCCGCAAGATCATGGGCGACAGCGCGCTGGAACAGGGTCTGGACACCATGTGGGACAACCGCATCTGGGTGCACATCCTCTATCGCATCGTCACCGCGTTCCATGTGTTGCACACCGGGCTGGGGTTCAAACTCGAACTGACCAGGAACGAAGCATGGGGCGAGCATTGCCGCAAAGAAGCGCTGGCCCATGCGGCCCTGGTAAACCGTCATCTGGCCGATGGCCGTGAATGGCTACTGGGCGGCGCCGAGCCCACGTTCGCCGATATCACCCTGGCCACTGCCATCGCTTTCTCCAAGTTCCCGGTCAACGCCACCCCGCTCGACGAGCGTTTCGAACACCTGGACGCCTACTGGCAGCGCTGGCAGCAACGCCCGGCCTTCAAGGCGGCCTACGCGGATCGCAGCAGCGGCATCCCGGAGCTGGATTCGCCTGCTGCGTGAGGTGCCGCAAGGGGTATCGATAACCGCGACCGCCAACCCTTGGCGGTCGCGGTGTGAGTCATGCCGGTCCCTTTTGTTTTAAGATGACCGGCTTCCCCGAGAACACGTCCGACGTACACAAGGCACGACAATGAGCATCAACGCCCGCGAGGCCATACTTCTGGCTGCCCGCAACATTGCCCAGTCACAGGGCTACAACGGCCTGAATTACCGCGATTTGGCCAGCGCCGTGGGTATCAAGCCAGCCAGCATCTATTACCACTTCCCCAGCAAGGCCGACCTGGGCATTGCCGTGGCTCGACGGTACTGGGAAGACGGAGCGGCGGCACTTGAAGTCATCTGCGAGCAAACCCCGAACCCTCTGCAGGCACTGCAACGCTTCCCGGAGATCTTTCGGCGCTCGCTCGAGGCAGATAACCGGCTGTGCCTGGGCAGCTTCGTGGGGGCCGAGACCGATAATCTTCCCCCTGCCATGGCCGAGGAGATCCAGGCGTTTGCCCAGGTCAACATCGCCTGGCTGAGCCGTCAGCTGGTCGCTGCACAGGTGTGCGACGCGGGCGACAGTGACGCGCGGGCACGGGCCATTTTTTCGGCCGTGGCCGGTGCCCAACTCATTGCCCGAAGCCGGGCGGACATCTCGTTGTACGACACGCTGATCCAATCCTATCGAGCCTATGGGCCACTGCCGGCGTGAAGCCGCAATCGATTCAACTCCGCGCTGCGGAAATAAAAGCGGTTACTCATCGGCTTTCCCAACTATTTACTAAACATTGATTGAGCTTTGCGATGAGCGGTCGATACCCCTGGAACAGGGATACATCCAATCCGAGGGTAACAACGTGTTCAATTCAGCGCTGAAACGTAAGTTGCAATCCCAGGACGCTGAAATCATCAAACACCAAGGATTGGTGAATGCTCTGGACCGCTCGATGGCAATCGTCGAGTTGGGTCTGGATGGCAAAGTCATTCGTGCCAACGACAACTTCTTGAGGATCATGGGCTATCGCGCCGAGCAGATTCTCGGCGTGGCGCATTCGGATCTTTGTCCGACCGCATTGGTTCGCAGCTCGGCGTATAACGAGTTGTGGGGTCGTCTTCGAGCCGGAGAGTTCGTGTCCGGCACTTTCCAGCGGGTCGGTGCGGACGGCCGAAAGGTGTGGCTGGAGGCCAGTTACAGTCCGGTGCTGGATGAGCAGGGAAAAGTCTGCAAGGTCGTCAAGTTCGCACTGGATGTCACGCAAAAGGTGCTCCAGGATGCCGAGGCCAACAGCAAGCTCAATGCGCTGGATCGAGCGATGGCGGTCATCGAGTTCGACCTCAACGGCAATATCATTCAGGCCAACCAGAACTTTCTGAATACCATGGGCTATGTCCAGACTGACCTGAAAGGTAAGCATCACAGAATGTTCTGCGAAGCCGATCTGGTCGGCAGCAGTGAATACACTGACTTCTGGAAACGACTCAACTCCGGAGAAGTCTTCAGTGGTCAGTTCAAGCGCATCGGCAAGCACGGAAGGACGCTGTGGCTTGAAGCGACCTACAACCCCGTCTTCGATGCGGACGGCACCCTGACCAAGATCGTCAAGTTCGCCAGCGACATCACCGAGCGCGTGGAGAAGTTCGAAGAAGACTCGCGCAGCGCTTCGCGCGCCTACCATATCTCGGCCGAAACCGAGAAAGTCGCCGAGCAGGGCGCCGAAGTCATTCAGCAGACGGCGGTGGAAATGCGCCTGATCGCCGACCATATCGAGTCCTCGGCGCGCCTCGTGGGCCAACTGGGTGATCGCTCGGAGCAGATCACGGCGATCGTCAACACCATCCGCAGCATCGCTGACCAGACCAACCTGCTGGCCCTCAACGCAGCCATCGAAGCGGCGCGCGCCGGCGACCAGGGTCGCGGCTTTGCCGTCGTGGCCGACGAAGTAAGGCAACTGGCGGGCCGCACCAGCCGGTCGACCAGCGAGATCGCCGAGATGATCGGCAAGATTCTGGCCGAGACCCGGGATGCGGTGACCAGCATCAACTCCACCCACGAAGGCGCGCAGCGCGGTGTCTTGCTGGCGGAACAGGCCGGCCTGGTCATTCTGCAGATCCGTACCGGTACCAGCGATGCCGTGGAGGCGGTGAGCATGTTCGCGTCCAAACTGGATGAGTCGGAGGTCATTCCAAAGACGGCAGTTGGCTGGATGGGTTGATTCACATAAACACATTCGAATGTGTTAATGTATGGCTACTTTCAGTAGCCCTACGGAATCACTATGACCGACGCCAGCTTGTTCAGCCCTCTCACCCTCGGTGGCCTGACGCTCAAGAACCGCATTGCCCTCCCTCCTCTGACGCGGTCCCGGAGCAGCCAGCCGGGCGACGTCCCCAATGCCTTGATGAGCACCTATTACCGGCAGCGCGCCAGTGCCGGGTTCATGATCACCGAAGGCACGCAGATAGAACCACGCGGCCAGGGTTATGCCTGGACGCCTGGCATCTACAGCCAGGAGCAGATTGCCGGCTGGCGACAGGTGACCCGCGCCGTTCATGAAGAAGGCGGCGTGATCTTCTGCCAGCTCTGGCACGTCGGGCGCGTGTCCCATAACAGCCTGCAACCTGACAACCAGCCACCCGTCGCGCCCTCCGCCATTACAGCAACGGCGGTGAAAGTGTTCATCGAGACCGGTCCTGAAACGGGCGAGCTGGCAGACCCCAGCCTGCCTCGCGCACTGTCCACGGCAGAGGTCAAAGCGCTGGTGGAGTTGTACCGCGTGGCCGCCGTGAACGCGAAGGAAGCAGGCTTCGACGGCGTCGAACTGCATTCGGCCAACGGTTACCTGCTCAATCAGTTCCTGTCCGAACACACCAACCAGCGCACCGACGAATACGGCGGCACTCTGGAAAACCGTCTGCGTTTTCTGCGTGAAGTGACCGAAGCGGTGATCTCCGTGTTTGGCCGGGAACGTGTCGGCGTGCGTTTCGCACCGCTGTTCGAAACCACCGAAGAGGCCCGTGTCTACCTGGGCCTGGTGGAAAGCGATCCTCATGCCACCTACGTTCAGGCGGCGGCCATGTTGAATTCGCTGGGGATCGGTTACCTGTCCATTGCCGAAGCCGACTGGGACAACGCTCCGGAGTTGCCTGTGAGCTTCCGCCGGGCACTGCGCGAAACCTTCGGCAATCCGATCATGTATTCCGGCTGCTACACCCGGGAAAAAGCCGAACGGGTGCTCGCTGACGGTCATGGCGATCTGTTCGGATTCGGCCGCACGTTCATCGCCAACCCGGATTTGCCCAAGCGCTTCGCGCACGGCGCACCCCTCAATCCGGTCGACCACGCAACGCTTTATGGCGGTGGAGAACGGGGTTACATCGACTATCCGTTCATGACCCCTTAAAATAGCCGCTTCCGGGCGGGTTCACCCTCGCCCATCCACAGGGTCAGGCATCCACATGACGGCGTTGAACGAGGCATTGAAAGTTCTATCCAGCCCTACGCGGCGAGCCGTCCTGACCTGGCTCAAGGATCCTCATCGATCGTTCGCAGGCTACAGCCAGCTGTACGATTTCAGTGTGCATGGCGTCTGCGCCAGCCTGATTCAGGACAAGGCCGGGCTGTCGCAGCCGGCCACCTCCATCTGCCTCAAAGCCTTGCTCGACCAAGGTTTCGTCGAAGCCAGCAAAGTGGGCAAATGGACCTACTACAAACGCAACGAGGAGCAGATCACGGCGGCGATGGCCGGGTTGCTGACCGATCTGGAAGTCGACATTGCGGATCGATAGCGCACGCTCCATCATGCCGAGTTCTGGTCCTGCGCTTCGCGCCCTCTTTTGAAATCCATGATCTGGGGCAGGTTGTCCTCGATCCAATCCACCACCGTTTCCAGCTTCGTAGCGGCCTGAGTGCCCAGCGTCGTCAGGCTGTACTCGACGTACGGTGGTACCACCGGCAGCGCCAGACGCTGCACCAGTCCGTCGCCTTCGAGCCGTTGCAGCGTTTGAGCGAGCATCTTCTCGCTGACGCCGCCGATCTTGCGCCGCAGCTCGCTGAAGCGATGGGTGCCTTCCAGCAGCACCACCAGCACCAGCACGCCCCAGCGACTGGTCATGTGCTGGAGGATCTCCCGCGAAGGACAGTCCGCCTGCAACACTTCGCCGCGACGCAGCTTCTCGGCAAACCGGTGCGAATCGCTTTCAGCATGAGACATGGTACTTACCTTTTCGTACGTACTTACTTTTCGTAAGCTTCTATTCTAGCATCGGATTTTCTTCAACGAGAATCGAGGTGCTTTCATGATCGCCATTACCGGTGCAACGGGCCAACTGGGCCGCTTGGTCATCGATGCATTGCTGAAAAACCAGAAACCCGCAGCCCTGAGCGCGTTGGTGCGTGACCCGGCCAAGGCGCGTGACCTGGCCGCCAAAGGCATCGACGTGCGGGCAGCGGACTACAACGAACCCGACACCTTGCACAGCGCGCTGACAGGCGTGGAGCGTCTGTTGCTGATCTCATCCAGTGAAGTCGGGCAACGCCGTGCACAGCACCGCGCCGTCATCGAAGCCGCCCGGTCCGCAGGCGTGAAATTGCTGGCCTACACCAGCCTGCTGCATGCCGACACATCGACGCTCGGCCTGGCCTCGGAGCATCGCGATACCGAACAGGCACTGGCCGAGTCTGGCCTGCCCCACGTCATCCTGCGAAATGGCTGGTACAACGAGAATTACACGGCCGGCATTGCACCGGCTGTCGAACACGGCGCGATTCTGGGCAGCGCGAGGGACGGTCGAATTTCCTCGGCAGCTCGTGCGGACTACGCCGAGGCCGCAGCGGCGGTGCTGAGCCGCGACGACCAGGCCGGCAAGGTCTACGAACTGGCCGGCGACGACAGCTACACCTTGGCTGAGCTGGCCGCCGAAGTGGCGCAACAGTCAGGCAAGGCCGTCGTCTACAACGACCTGCCGCAAGCGCAGTACCAAGAAGCGCTGGTCAGTGTCGGCCTGCCTGTCGAATTAGCGGCGATGCTGGCCGACTCGGACGCCGGCGCAGCCAAAGGTGACCTGTACGACAACAGCCGGCAATTGAGCCAACTGCTGGGTCGCGCCACGATACCGATTGCCCAGTCGGTCAGCGCCGCCCTGAAACACTGATCAACGCTTCAGGGATCGGCAGGGGCAAAGGCGAGCCTGCGGCAACGCCCCTGCCCGCCTGCCTTCAGTGACCGCTGACCACCTGCGCGGAAACCCGGCCTCCTCCGGCAAATCCATGCACCCGCGCCTGGTAGGCAATGCCCAGGCCGATGAGCGTCAAGGCCAGCAGCCCCCAGGGAAACGTACCCACACCCCAATGGCCCAACAAGACGCCCCCCAGTACCCCCCCGCCTGCAATCGCGCTGTTCCACACCACGACATTCATCGACAGGGCCACATCGGCGCCCCGGCCCGCGGAGTCGGCCAGTGCCGTCTGCAACAGGGTGGCGGCGCCGCCGAACGTCAGCCCCCAGATCACCACACCCAGATAAATCGCGATCGCCGAGGTCATGAACAGGCCGAGAAATACTGCAACGGCGGCAAAGCTGGCCAGACTGAACAGGACCGCTGGGCGCAGATGACGATCGACCAGGCGCCCCGTCACCCAGATGCCCGCCAGCGCGGCGATGCCGAAGGCCAGCAGGACCAGATCGACATCGTTGGCCAGCCCCGCCTTGGCTACGAAAGGTGCGATGTAGGTATAGAGGATGTTGTGCGCCAGCATCCAGGTGAACACCACGCCCAGCACCGGCCGCACCCCTGGGGTGAAAAAGACCTCGTGTAACGCCAGCCGCTGGGTCGAAGACTGCCCCGGATAGTCCGGCACCTTGACCAGTACCCAGCCGATCAGCACCAGCGTCAAGACGGACATCAACGCAAACGCCATGCGCCAGCCCATGAAGCCGCCCAGCCAGGTACCCAGGGGCACGCCCAGCGACAAGGCAATCGGGGTGCCAATCATCGCCACGGCCAGCGCCCGGCCCTGCAATTGCGGCACGACCATGCGTCGCGCATACCCGGCAATCAAGCTCCAGGCCAGACCCGCCGACACGCCGGCAAAGAACCTGGCGACCAAGGTCAGTACGTAATGGGACGACCAGGCCGTGATGGAATTGAACAGCAGAAATCCTGCGATCGTCAGCAGCAGGACGGTTCTGCGCCGCCAGCTCTGCGTCGCGATGGTCAACGGGATGGCCGCCAGCAATGACCCCAGGGCGTAGACGGTCACCATCTGGCCAGCCAGCGACGGCGAGATGCCAAGGCCGCTGCCGATCTGCGGAAGCAGGCCAGCGGGCAGCGTCTCGGTGACGATGCAAATGAAACCGGTCATCGCCAGGGCCAATAAAGCGCCGAGCGGGAGTGTGTCGTGTTGTGTTTCATCCGTGGTCATCCGGTGTGCTCCTCTGGATTTATATATCGATCGATACAAATCTAAACAAGCCGCTCAGCGTGGTCAACCACTTATGTATCGTTTAGTATCTATGTACCAACGAAGGAGATCCGACATGGCCCAGATGGGACGTCCTCGTACGTTCGACCGCGACGAGGCAATCACTCAGGCGATGCACCTGTTCTGGGAGCATGGCTACGACGCCACCTCGCTCAGCCAGCTCAAAGCCAGCATTGGCGGGGGTATCACCGCGCCCAGTTTCTACGCCGCCTTCGGCTCCAAGCAGGCGCTGTTCCATGAGGTTGTCGAGCGCTATCTCGGCACCCATGGCCGCGTCACGGAAAGCCTGTTCGATCCCGCCCTGCCTCCCAGGACGGCCATCGAACTAACCCTGCGCCGCTCGGCCAGCATGCAGTCCGAGGCCGGTCACCCAACCGGATGCCTAGTCGCTCTGGGGCTGATGAGCGCCTGTTCGGCCGAGAGCAAAATCATCTCCAAGCCGTTGGTGAACGCAAGAAATGCCAACCGGGCCGGCCTGCGCGCCTGCGTCGAGCGCGGAATCAACACCGGTGAGCTCCCGAAAACCGTGATCCCTGAAGTGCTTGCCACCGCGTTCGACAGTTTTCTGCTGGGCCTGTCGACCCTGGCTCGCGACGGTGTGACGGCGGCTACCCTGGACGCAGCGGTCGATCAGATGATGGGACTGTGGGACAGCCTGAGCACAGGTCACGATGTCTGATCGCCGTTCGGGTCAGCCCCGACAGCGTTGCGATGAACGCTGGCCTCTGTGATTTTCCCTCCACGCCATTACTGAGCGTCATTCACTACATCATCCCGCCCATCGACGTTATCGCCACTCGCCTGATGCCTTAACCTTGAAGGGTGTAGGGGATCTGCTTCAGCAGCTGCTGGATTCACCTGCCTCAATCCGACGTGTCCTTTGCGTGGGTCATTGTTGTTCGTGCCGACGGGCATTGCTGAAGGAGAGAGTGATTTGGATCATCTGCAGCCCAAAGACGGCCTCAGGCTGTCTCGCCGACAGGTATTGGTGGGAACGGCAGGCTCGGCCGTGTCGATGGCCCTGTCGGCTGCGCCAGTGAACGCCGTCGAGCCCGGCAAGACAGCCGCGCAGGCACCGGCGAGCTCTTCTGTGACCTTCACGTTGAACGGTCGCCGGCAGACCCTTGAGGTGGACAACCGAACCACGTTGCTGGATGTGTTGCGCGAGCGCCTGAAGCTCACCGGGACCAAGAAAGGCTGCGACCATGGCCAATGCGGCGCCTGCACCGTGTTGGTGGAGGGACGCCGGATCAACGCATGCCTGAGCCTGGCGGTCATGCATGAAGGCGACAGCATCACCACTATCGAAGGCCTGGGCACGCCGGAGCGTCTGCACCCGATGCAGGCCGCCTTCATCAGGCATGACGGCTATCAATGCGGCTACTGCACGCCTGGACAGATCTGCTCGGCGGTGGCGGTGCTGGCCGAATTGAAAGCCGGCATTCCCAGTCACGTCACCCAGAACCTGATCGCGCCGGTGGTGCAGACCCCAGCCGAACTGCGTGAACGCATGAGCGGCAACATCTGCCGCTGCGGCGCCTACTCCAACATCATCGATGCCATTGCCGAGGTTGCGACGGGGGAAACCGCATGAGGTCATTTACCTACGAGCGTGCGACGTCGCCCGAGCACGCCGTCGCGGCAGCAGCGGCCAACCCCGCAGCGCGCTTCATTGCCGGGGGCACCAATCTGCTGGATTTGATGAAGCTGGAGATCGAAACCCCACAGCACCTGATCGACGTCAACGGCCTGGCCTTCGATACCCTCGAGGCCACGCGCGAGGGTGGTTTGCGCATCGGCGCGCTGGTGCGCAACACCGACCTGGCTGCCGCGCCCGAAGTCAGGCGCGACTATGCCGTGCTGTCCAGGGCCCTGGTGTCGGGCGCATCCGGGCAGCTGCGGAACAAGGCGACGACGGCGGGCAATCTGCTGCAGCGAACGCGCTGCTCGTACTTCTACGACACCAACCAGCCCTGCAACAAACGCCGTCCCGGTACCGGTTGCTCAGCGCTGGGCGGCGTGAGTCGTCAGCAGTCCGTGATCGGTGTCAGCGATGCCTGTATCGCCAGCCATCCCAGCGACATGGCGGTGGCCATGCAGGCACTGGATGCCGCTGTCGAAACCCTGAACGCCAGCGGCCAGACCCGCACGTTTCCGCTCGCGCAGCTCTACAAGGCGCCCGGCGATACGCCTCACTTGGAGTACACCTTGACCCAGGGCGAGTTGATCACGGCGGTCATCCTGCCCAAACCGGCAGGCGGCAGACACATCTACTACAAGGTCCGTGACCGCGCCTCGTACGCCTTTGCCCTGGTCTCGGTGGCGGCAGTGGTGCAGCCGGATCGGACGGGACGGATCGCGCTCGGAGGCGTTGCCTACAAGCCGTGGCACGACGTCGCCGCAGACGCTTTGCTGCCTCAAGGCGCGGCCGCAGTGAGCGCCCGCCTGCTCGGCGACGCCCGCCCCACGGCGCAAAACGCATTCAAGGTGAAACTTGCTGAGCGCACGCTGGGTCTGGCACTGGCTCAAGCGTCGTCGTAACGCCGCCCGTTGCATGTCGCGCTAGCCGACCGGCGAACCGAACAGGAAGATTGCCCATGAAATTCGATACGCCCGCGACGACCAATCCGATCGATCAGCTCAATGTCATCGGCCAGCCCAAAGACCGCATCGATGGCAAGCTCAAGACCACCGGCACTGCCACCTACGCCTATGAGCAGAATGCGGCGGTCACCCATCCTGCCTATGGTTATGTGGTCGGGGCGGCGATCAGCAAGGGGCGCATCTCGTCGATCGACTCGGAGCAAGCCAGGCTGGCATCGGGCGTGATCGCTATCGTCACTCATGAAAATGCCGGCAAGCTGGACAAGGGCGAGTTCTATGTCAGCCGGGCGCTGGGCGGCCCCCAGGTGGATCACTATCACCAGGCCGTGGCCATCGTGGTGGCCGAAACCTTCGAACAGGCTCGCGCGGCGTCTGCACTGCTGCGCATCTATTACGTTCGGGAGGCTGGACAGTTCGACCTGAAAGCCCAGAAAGACGCGGCGCAAACGCCGCCGCCCGCCGCCTTCGGTCCCCCCGCGCAAACCGACGTCGGCGATTTCGACGGCGCGTTCCAACGCGCGGCGGTGCAACTCGACGAAACCTACAGCACCCCGGATCAGGCTCACGCCATGATGGAACCCCATGCCACCATCGCTCAATGGCAAGGCGATCAGCTGACCCTCTGGACCTCGATCCAGCAGATGAACTGGGGCGTTCGCGACTTGGCCAAGACACTCGGCATCGCCAAGGAGCAGGTCCATTTGATCTCGCCCTACATCGGCGGCGGTTTCGGCGGCAAGGGTACGATCCTGTGCGACGCGGTGCTGGCGTCGCTCGCGGCCAGAGAGGCGCGGCGCCCGGTCAAGGTCGCCCTACCCCGGCCGCTGATGTTCAACAATCTGACCCACCGCCCGGCCACCCTGCAGCGTATACGCATCGGTACGGACAGCAATGGCAGCATCACTGCCATAGGTCACGAGAGCTGGTCGGGCAATCTGCGCGGAGGCCGTACCGAACCGGCGACGGCGGCGACCCGCTCGCTGTACGCAGGCGCGAATCGTCTGACGCGCCTGAAACTGGCCGTCCTGGATCTGGCCGAGGGCAACGCCATGCGCGCGCCCGGTGAGGCGCCGGGCATGATGGCGCTGGAAATCGCCATGGATGAAATGGCCGCCAAGCTGAACATGGACCCTGTCAGGTTTCGGGTCATGAACGATACGCAGGTCGATCCCGAACAACCCACCCGACCCTTTTCCAGGCGTCAATTGATCGAGTGCCTGACCCTCGGCGCCGAGCGCTTCGGGTGGAGCAGACGGCGCCCGGCGCCGGCTCAGGTCCTGGACGACGGCTGGTTCATCGGGATGGGGGTGGCCTCGGCCATCCGGGGCGCGCCGACGAGTAAATCCGCCGCTCGCGTACGAGTCGACCGGCAAGGCCGGGTCACCGTGGAAACCGACATGACGGACATCGGCACCGGCACGTACACCATCATTGCCCAGACCGCCGCTGAAATGATGGGCGTGGATATCGATCACGTCGAGGTCCGTCTCGGTGACTCGCGATTCCCCGAGTCTGCCGGGTCAGGCGGCCAATGGGGGGCGGCCTCCTCCACCGCGGGTGTCTATGCCGCCTGTGTGAAGCTGCGCGAAGCCGTTGCGCAGAAACTCGGCCTGGACCCGGTGACGGCCGAGTTCGTCGACGGCCAGGTGCGCGACACCGACGCCAGCTTTGCGCTGGCCAGCGCTGCGGCGCACGGCGATATCGAGGCTGAGGATCTGATGGAATATGGCGATCTGGCCAAACGCTTCTCCCAGCAGACGTTCGGTGCGCACTTCGTCGAGGTCGGGGTGAATGCAGCCACCGGCGAGATTCGCATCCGCCGCCAACTGGCGGTGTGCGCCGCCGGCCGTATCTTGAATCCGAAAACGGCACGAAGCCAGATCATCGGCGGCATGACCATGGGCGCCGGCGCGGCGTTGATGGAGGACATGGTGGTGGACCATCGCCTGGGTTTCTTCGTGAATCACGACCTGGCGGGTTACGAGGTCCCCGTGCACGCCGACATTCACCATCAGGAGGTCATCTTTCTCGATGAAGTCGACCCGTACGCGACGCCGTTGAAAGCCAAGGGGGTGGGTGAGTTGGGCATCTCCGGTGCGGCCGCCGCCATTGCCAATGCCATCTACAACGCCACTGGGGTGCGGGTTCGGGATTATCCGATCACGCTGGACAAGCTCATCGATCAGTTACCCGCTTCTGTATGATTGCCCTTTCAAGTGCTCCGCTAGCGGGTGATCCATGCAACTGAGTCGTGCGAACCTGGCTGACATCATCTATTTCCTGGCCATTGCCAAGCACCAGAGCTTCAGCCGTGCGAGCGTCGAGGTCGGCATCAGCGCTTCGGCGCTCAGTCACGCCATGAAAGGCCTGGAGGCGCGCCTGGGCGTTCGCCTGCTCAATCGCACCACCCGCAGCGTGACCCTTACCGCTGCCGGCGAAGAGTTGCAGGGGCTGGTCAGCCACCCACTGACCGACATCAGCAACGCCCTGGAGACCCTCAACCGGTTGCGCGACGAGCCCGCGGGTCGCATTCGTTTGAACGTCCTCAGCGATGGCGCGAAATTACTGCTTGGCCCTGTCCTGCCGGTGTTCGTGGAGCGCTATCCCGACATCGAAGTGGACCTGACCGTCACCAATCGGATGATCGATGTGATTGGCGAGGGCCACGACGCAGGCATTCGTTTCGGCGGCACGGTACCCAGTGACATGATCGCTCAGCGACTGTCCCCGGATGTGCGCTGGAGCGTGGTGGGCACACCCGGCTATCTCGAGCGCTTCGGTGTGCCCACCCATCCCGAGCAGTTGAAAGAGCATCGGTGCCTGAAGATCCGCCTCGGCAATGCGCGATTGTATGACTGGGAGTTCGTCAAGGACGGCCAGAAACTCGAGGTGCAGGTACCCGGCGCGATCACCATCGATGAAACCCGCGTCGGCGTTGCATTGGTCACCCGCGGAGCCGGTCTGATGTACGTACCTGAACGTGTCATCGCCCGGTACGTCGAGGACGGCACCGTGCAGGAGGTCCTGAAGGACTGGGCCCACACCGATCCCGGCTTCCACATCTACTACTCGAGCTTTCGACAGGTGCCCGTCGGCCTCCGGCTGCTGATCGATCTGATCCGGGAGCTGGAGCCCATGGGACCGCTGCCTTGACGCCAGGATCGTCGGGTGACCGGGCGGAATACGATCTGATTGCGCGCTAAATATATCGACGCTAACTTAGGCTCATTTGCAGTTCAGGATGATTCCATGAGCGTCGACGACAGCCGTCCCATTGCACCCGTCGCAGAGCGCAGCCACCTGTTGCTGGCCAACCAGCTGTGCTTTTCCCTGCACTCCACGTCGCTGATGATGACCAAGGTGTACAAACCGCTGCTTCAGGCCCTCCACCTGACCTATCCTCAGTACCTGGCCATGCTGGTGCTATGGGAGGAGGACGGGCTGACCGTGTCGGACCTCAGCGCCAGGCTGCTCACCGATCCGGGCTCGATGACGCCCCTGCTTAAACGGCTTGAAGCCGAAGGCTTGATCATGCGCACCCGCAGCAGGGACGATGAACGGGTCGTCCGGCTTGTGCTGACCGACGCCGGCAAGGCGCTTCGCCAGGAAGCCGAGAACATCCCGGCCTGCATTCTGGCGGCGTGCGGCATCGCGCAGCAGAAACTGGAAGCGCTGCAAGGGGAGCTTCTGACACTTCGCAGCCAGCTTCAGACGAGCCTGACGCCGCCAGATCAGTAAAAAATCCAGGCGAATCAGAGCGTTGTCGACGCGCATGAAAAACTTCGAAATATTATCTTGCGCACTAAGCATTAGCGCGATAAATTAATCCCAGCTGCCCAGCCCGCACAGGTAAAGCTGGCGGCACCTCAATCCTGTCCTGAAGAGATAAATCCATGAACGTTCTCTATACCGCAACCGCAACTGCCACCGGTGGCCGTGATGGCCGTGCTGTCTCCAGTGACAAGATCCTCGACGTGGCACTGGCAACCCCGAAAGAACTGGGCGGTGCCGGCGGTGCAGCGACCAACCCGGAGCAACTGTTCGCGGCGGGCTACTCGGCCTGCTTCATCGGCGCCCTGAAATTCGTCGCCGGCCAGAGCAAGCGCAGCGTGCCGGCCGACACCTCGATCACGGCCAAAGTGGGCATCGGCCAGATCCCCGGCGGTTTCGGTCTGGACATCGATCTGCACATCCACCTGCCAGGTCTGGAACAGGCCGACGCCGAAGCGCTGGTCGAAGCGGCCCACCAGGTCTGCCCGTACTCCAATGCTACCCGCGGCAACGTCGACGTTCGTCTGCACGTCACTGTCTGATGCACCCCTGCGATCGCTCTGATCGCAATGGCTGGCCCCGCAGTTCGCCTGAACTGCGGGGCCTCCTTACACGCTACTGATGTGATATCGACGACAAGCAAACTTCGCTGTCCTGCCTCCTGCTTGCTGGCCTAGAATGCCGCAATGCCCATCTCCACTGTCTCCCTCGTATTATTCGCCGCCCTGTTGCATGCCGGTTGGAACGCCCTCCTGCGCGGTGGCGCGGATCGGCTGTGGTCGATGACCGTCATGTGCCTGGCCGTGGCCGCGACCTGCATCGTGCTGGCCTTGTTCATGCCTGTCCCCGCCCAGGCAAGCTGGCCCTATGCCGTGCTCTCGGGCGTGCTGCACGTGGGCTACAACCTGTTTCTGGTGCGCAGCTACCGGATGGGCGACCTCGGGCAGACCTATCCGGTTGCCCGCGGCTCGTCGCCGATCCTGATCGCGCTGGGTGCAGCGATATTCGCCGGCGAGCACATCCAGGCCAGTGCCTTGACCGGCATCTGCCTGGTCTCGGGCGGGATCATTCTGCTGGCCTTCAGCAAGGGCAAACTGGCCGTTCCCAGCTTGCCGTACGCCCTGGGCACTGGCGCGTTCATCGCGGCCTACAGCGTCACCGACGGCATCGGTGCGCGCCTGTCCGGCGCCCCCATGGCCTATACCGTGTGGATGTGTGTGCTGTGGGGGGTGCTGATGCCGATGGTGTATATCGGTCGGCGCGGAGCGCGCAGCCTGTTTGCCTATCGTCCCGGAATGGCGACGGCTGCCGCCGGTGGCCTGGTGTCGCTGCTGGCCTACGGCATCGTCATCCAGGCGATGACCGATGCGCCCATGGGCATGGTCTCGGCGCTGCGCGAGACCAGCGTGCTGTTCGCAGCCTTGATCGGCTGGTTCTTCCTAGGCGAGAGCCTGACCGTGCGCAAGGTGCTGGCATGTACGATCATCGCCGCAGGCACCATCATCATCGGTTGACCGCGCAGGCTTGGTATCACCCGCTCGCCGCTCCTTGGAACGGCAACAGTTCCACCACCCACTCGATGAATACCCGAAGCTTCAAGCTGATGTGTCGATTGGGCGGATAGGCGATGTACATCGGCATGGACTCCAGTTGCCAGTCCTGGAACAACGCAACGAGCTCGCCGCGCGCCACGGGTGCGCGGGCCATGTACTCCGGTAGCCACAAGACACCCATGCCAGCCAGCCCGGCGGCCAGATAGGCATTGCCGTCGTCGACCGAAAGCACCGCTTGGCCGCGTACGGTCACGCGCTCGCCGTCGCGCTGCAGGGTGTAGGCCAGCGCCCTGCCCGTCCGCGCCCAGAGAAAGCCGATCACGCGGTGATCGGACGCTTCCAGATCGCCGGGATGCTGGGGCGTGCCGAGTCGGCGCAAATAGCCGGGCGCTGCATAGACCCCCAGTTGCAGGTCGCCCAGGCGGCGCGCCATCAGCGATTGATCGCTCAGTTCACCACCGCGTACGACACAGTCCACGTTCTCGCCGATGATATCGACCATACGGTCGCTGACGCCCATGTCGATCTGGATATCCGGGTAGCGGCGATGAAACTCGGGCAGGGCCGGCATCAGCACATGGCTGGCGAAGGGACTGGGCACGTCGACCCGCAGCCTGCCGCGCGGCACGGTGGCGGCACTGGACAGACCGGTCTCGGCGTCGTCCAGATCGGCGAGCAGGCGCACCACCCTGTCGTAGTAGACGGCGCCGTCGGCGGTGACGTTGACCCGGCGCGTGGTGCGGTTGAGCAGCTTCACCCGCAGACGCGCTTCGAGCTGCTGCACCAGTTGGGTCACCGTGGTCTTGCTCATGTGCAGGGTGTGCGCCGCCTGGGTAAAACTGCCCGTCTCCACTACTCGCGCGAACGCCTGCATGGCATCGAAACGGTCCATCGGTACCTCGTTGTCAGGAGCCATTGTTTGGGAAACGCAAACAGTCCTGGCCAGATTTGCTCGTTTATCCCGCCAGGGCAAGCCTCTACTGTTTCCCTTCGATAGATAACGGGTCGCCCGGCCCGCTTACGGAGGCAATCCCATGACTCAACGTGACGTCGTTTTTCCAGTCGGCCGCCAGGCCCTTTATGAACGCAACCGCTATTCACCCGCCGTTCGCAGCAATGGCCTGCTGTTCGTGTCCGGCCAGGTCGGCAGCCGCGAGGACGGCTCACCCGAGCCGGACCTGCGAGACCAGGTGCGCCTGGCCTTCCAGAACCTCAACGCCGTGCTGCACGCGGCGCAGTGCACCTTCGACGATGTGGTGGACGTGACGGTGTTCATCGTCGATCCGCAATCCCGGTTCGAAACCATCTGGGAAGTGGTGCCTGAATACTGGGGCCAGGCGCCTTTCCCGAACATCACCTGCGTGGGGGTGACGTGGTTGTATGGCTTCGATTTCGAGATCAAGGTGATAGCCAAGTTGCCTGAGGTTTGAAGGGTCCAAGGCGTCGACCAGGCACGGATCAGAACGTACCTTGTGCCCTACTCCCCCGCCCGCGCCGCAGCCATCTGGTCGTTGAAGTTCGTGAAGAACGGTCCATAGCCGCCATTGGCTTCGGCGAAACGCAAGGGCTTGACCCGCTCGACGAGAATCTCCTCGGCATCCGGCGAGCGTTCGAAAATCGCCATGACTTCGTCGATGAACTCCGCCAGCGGCATCGCATGGGGGTCGTTGGCTTGGCGCTGGCCCATCAGTTCGGTTTGGACGTACGGCGGCACTAGTTCGTGGACCTTCACGGCGGTGTCCTTGAGCTGGTAGCGCAGTGACTGGCTGTAGGAGTGGACCGCCGCCTTGGTTGCGCAGTAGCTGGGGGTCAGGGCCAACGGAACGAACGCCAACCCGGAGGAGACCGTCACGATGGCCGCGTGGGGTCGAGTGAGAAAGTGCGGCAGCAGCAGGCCATCCAGATGAATGGGGCCCAGCAGGTTGGTAGCGACCGTGGCTTCGAGTTCGGTGGGACCTGCGCGCAGTGACTCGCCGCGCATGATGCCGGCCGAGTGAATGACCGTGTTGAGGTCCGGGTGGCGTTCGATCAGCTGTTCGACAACCCGTTGCCGGTCCTGCGCATCGCTGGTGTCGAGCGCCGTGTAGTGCAAGCCGGGATTGGCCTGAGCCACTTGTTCGAGCAGTGACTCTCGGCGCCCCGCGATGATCACTTCGTTGCCTCGGGCCAGAAAGGCTTCGGCCAGGGCGCGACCGATGCCGCTGCCGCCACCGGTGATCAGGATCGTGTTGCCTGTGGTGTGCATGGGAGTCTCCAGTGAGATGGGGAAGTCATTGCGCTTGAGTCTGGTCTACCATAGGACGCGCGGGAGCAAGGCGCCAGCTGCCCGCATCTCCGTTCATTCGTTTGCCTTGCGAGCCACTCATGCAGATCGTCCTCATCGTCAACGGCCAACAGCTGCAACCTCCTCATCAGACCGAACCTGCGGTGCCATGGTGGAGCTTCACCAAGACGGTGCTGGCGGCCACAGCGCTGGCTCTGGTGCGTGACGGACGGCTGCGTCTGGACGACCCGCTCGCCGGCGCCCGCTACACCTTGCGCCAACTGCTGCGGCACGAGGCAGGGCTCGCAGACTACGGCGAGCTCGCCGACTACCACGCCGCCGTCGCGCGTCACGAGACTGCGTGGCCAGCGCAGGAAATGCTCGAACGATTGCAGGCCGAGCGTCTGCGGTACACCCCTGGCGAAGGCTGGCGCTATTCGAACGTCGGCTACTGGCAGGTGGCCCGGCTGATAGAGCGCACCAGCGACCTGTCGCTGGCCGACGCCGTCCGCACGCGCGTGCTGCAGCCGCTGAACATCGCTGACACGGTACGTTTCGCGACGTCCAGGGTAGAGCTCGGGCAATCCTGCGCCAGCCTTGCCCGCTATGATCCGGGCTGGGTGTATCACGGCTTGCTGATCGGCCCGCTGTCGCAGGCGGCGCTGCTGGTCGATGGTCTGCTGGGGGGTGCTCTGCTGCCCGCCGGGTTGCTCCAGACCATGCAGGACACCACGACATTGGGCGGGCCGATACCCGGTCGACCGTGGCTGGCGCCAGGCTATGCGCTGGGGCTGATGCGTGGGCCCGTGGCTGGGGGGCTGGTACTGGCGGGACACACCGGATGCGGGCCCGGCAGCGTCCTCGCGGTGTACAGAGGCCTCATGGACGAGCGATCGGTGAGCTGTGCTGCTTTTGCCGAAACCGCGGGCGAAGGTGAGGTCGAGGGCGCCGTGGTTGAGCAGATACGCCGGCATGTCGCAGGGTGATGCACCGCGGCAATCTCTTCACGTCACCAAGCGCTCCGACGAGGGGGTGAACCTTGGTCGCCAGTCCGCAGATACCGTCATCGATGCAGCCGTGCCGGTCAGCCAAGCCCCGACGGCAACGGATGAAGGTCCCGATTACGGCCCGCCTTCGCCACCTGCCCCGGCATCTCATGCCCCAACAGTGCCGGCAAGGTGCGGGACAGCTCGAGCAGACGGGGCAGATCGATGCCAGTGGGAATGCCTATTTCCTCGCACAGGTTCACCAGGTCCTCAGTGCAGATGTTGCCCGACGCGCCGGGTGCGAACGGGCATCCGCCCAAGCCACCCAGCGATGCATCGAAGCGCCGGGCCCCGGCTTCATAGGCTGCCAGCACGTTGCTCAGCCCCAGCCCGCGGGTGTTGTGAAAGTGCAGCGTCAGCGCATCGGCGGGCAGTTGCTCCAACACCCGCCGGACCAGTCCATACACCTGGCGCGGATTGGCCATGCCGGTGGTGTCGGCCAGGGTCACGCCTTGCAGGTCCAGCCGTTGGTAGGCATCGACCAGGCCCATGACAACCGTTTCATCGATGTGCCCTTCGAACGGGCAGCCGAAGGTCGTGGCAACGGTACCGTTAAGGCTGACCGACGTGCCGCGAGCCAGCTCGACCACCTCGGCGAAGCCCGCCAGGGACTGCTCCCGACTCATGCGCATGTTGGCGAGGTTATGACTCTGGCTGGCTGACAGCACCAGGTTGAGCTCGTCAGCCTTGGCTGCGAGGGCACGCTGCGCACCCTTGAGGTTCGGGATCAATGCCACGT
The DNA here is from genome assembly GCF_001187875.1 of Pseudomonas sp. RIT-PI-a. Lineage (NCBI taxonomy): Bacteria > Pseudomonadati > Pseudomonadota > Gammaproteobacteria > Pseudomonadales > Pseudomonadaceae > Pseudomonas > Pseudomonas sp. RIT-PI-a. The sequence continues at coordinate 246,064 of NZ_LGIR01000011.1, read as the reverse complement.
AGGTGACGCCCGGCTGGCGTACGATGCCGCCAAACACCTGCTCACCATCGCGCAAGGCTGGCACGGCCTTGGGCGAAACGAAGGAGCCAGCCTCTATACGGCTGAAGCCGGCGAGCGAGAGCTGGTCGATCAAGGCGATCTTGTCTTGGGTGGCGACCCACATCGGTTCGATCTGCAGGCCGTCACGCGGCGCCACCTCCTGAACGATGAGACGTTGCGAGTAATCGCTGATCATTGCACGATGCCCTCATCCTTCAGGCGCTGGATGGCGCTCTCGCTCAAACCCAGCTCGGTCAGTACAGCCTGGGTGTGTTGGCCCAGGCTCGGCCCTTGCCAGTTGATCACACCGGGAGTTTCGGACAGTTTGGGCACCACGCCGGGCATTTTCGTTTCCACCCCACCGGGCAGTTGCGCGTCGAGAATCATGCCCCGTGCCTGATAGTGCGGGTCGGCGACGATATCGGCGACCGAGTAGATGCGCCCGGCAGGCACCTCCGCTGCTTCCAGCACGCGCAGCACTTCATCGATGGGACGCTGAGTGCTCCACGCGCTGATGGCACCATCGAGCATATCGCTCTGCGCGGCGCGGCCGTCGTTGTGGGCAAACGCAGGGTCGTCGCCCAGATCGCCTCGACCGATGGCGGTCATCAGGCGCTTGAAAATGGGATCGCTGTTGCCCGCGATCACGACATAACCGCCATCGGCAGTCGGGTAGGTGTTGGACGGCGCGATGCCGGGCAACGCGCCACCGCTGCGCTCGCGCACGTGGCCGAGCATGGCGTATTCCGGTACCAGGCTTTCCATGACATTGAAGACGCTTTCGGCCAGCGACACATCGACCACCTGGCCGTCACCCTGGCCGGTCTTGACCCGCAGCAACGACATCAGCGCGCCCATCACCGCATGCATGGACGCCAGCGAGTCGCCTAGGCTGACACCCACTCGCGCCGGCGGTGAGTCCGGATTCCCGGTGGTGTAGCGAATACCGCCCATAGCCTCGCCGATCGCGCCGAAACCCGGCCGATCACGATACGGGCCGGACTGGCCATAGCCGGAAATGCGCACCAGGGTCAGCTTGGGATTGAGCGCGTGCAGCACATCCCAGCCCAAGCCCAACTTTTCCAAAGCGCCGGGGCGCAGGTTCTCGATCAGCACATCGGCGCTTTCGGCCAGTTGCTTGACGATCTCGATACCCTCGGCGGACTTCAGATTCAGTGCCAGGGATTTCTTGTTGCGCGATTGCAGGTACCACCACAACGAGGTGCCTTCGTGGAGTTTGCGCCACTTGCGAAGGGGATCGCCCTGCCCCAGGGTTTCGATCTTGATCACCTCGGCACCGAACTCGCCGAGCAGGCGCGCAGCGAACGGTGCAGCGATGAGGGTTCCGATTTCGATGACGCGGATTCCGCTCAGAGCAGTCATGGGGGCAACCTCGATATGCCTTGGAATTTGCACCAAGACTAGAGGCATACCCGCGGCAATTACCAGCCGCGGGGCAACGATCGGTGAACATCCGTCACCATTCAGCCCTGATTGACACCCTCGGGCACCAGTTGATCCTCACCCAGGAAACCACCGCTCTGGTGCTGCCACAACCGGGCATAGATGCCGTTTTTGGCCAGCAATTCGGCGTGGGTGCCCTGCTCCAGAATCCGACCTTGATCCATGACGATGAGGCGATCCATGGCAGCGATGGTCGACAGGCGATGCGCGATGGCGATCACGGTCTTGCCCTGCATCATGTGATCCAGGCTTTCCTGGATCGCCACTTCGACTTCCGAATCCAGCGCGCTGGTGGCCTCGTCGAGCAACAGGATCGGCGCATTCTTGAGCATTACCCGCGCGATCGCCACGCGCTGGCGCTGGCCGCCGGACAGCTTGATGCCGCGCTCGCCCACCAGCGTGTCGTAGCCACTGTGGCCCTGACGGTCGCTCAATTGGCTGATGAATTCGTCAGCCTGAGCGCTCGCCGCGGCGCTGCGTACTTGCTCGTCGGTCGCATCGGGACGGCCATAGGCGATGTTGTCGCGAATGGAACGGTGCAGCAGCGAGGTGTCCTGAGTGACCATGCCGATGGCGCTGCGCAGGCTGTCCTGGGTCACGTGGGCGATGTTCTGCCCATCGATGCGGATCTCGCCGCTGTCGACATCGTAGAAGCGCAGCAGCAGGTTGATCAGCGTCGACTTGCCCGCCCCCGAACGCCCCACCAGGCCGATCTTCTCGCCCGCGCGGATGTTCAGGCTCAGGCCGTCGAGCACCTGACGTTCACCGTTGTAGTTGAAACTGACGTTGTCGAATGTCACTGCACCGCCTGTGGTGCTCAGTTCGCCGGCATTGACCGCGTCCTGCACCTTGGCGCCCCGGGTCAGGGTGCCCATGCCATCCTGCAGGGTGCCGATGTTTTCGAACAACGAGGTCATCTGCCACATGATCCAGTGCGACATGCCGTTGATGCGCAAGGCCATGGCCGTGATCGCCGCCACGGCGCCGGTGCCGATCTCGCCCAGGTGCCAGAGCCACAGGGCATAGCCACCGGCCGCCATGAGCAGACCGACCACCAGCGCCTGGTTGACGATCTCGAACTGGCTGACCAGACGCATCTGGCGAAAGCCGGTGTTCTTGAAGTCTTCCATGGCCGCGCGGGCGAAATGCGCCTCGCGATTGGAATGGGAGAACAGCTTGACCGTAGCAATGTTGGTGTAGGCATCGGAGATGCGTCCGGTCATCGACGAACGCGCATGGGCCTGCTCCTGGCCGACCTTGCCCAGGCGTGGCACGAAGTACCACATCGCCAGGCCGAACAGAATGAGCCAGGCCACGAACGGCAGCATGAGCTTGGGCGCGAAGCCGCCGGCCAGCGCGATGATGGCGATGAAATACACGCCGATGCCGGGCAGGATCTCGATCAGGGTGAACAGCACGTCGCGTACGGCCAGGGCGGTCTGCATCACCTTGGTGGTGACCCGTCCGGAAAACTCGTCGGAGAAGAACGACAGGCTTTGCCGCAGCATCAACCGGTGAAAGTCCCAGCGCAGCCTGAGCGGCAGGTTGATCGCCAGAATCTGGTGCTGAACCATGGTGCGCAAGGCGACCAAGGCGATGCTGCCCACCATGACCAGTCCCATGCCCCACAGCACACGGCTTTCCTGGGCGGCAGCCTCGCCGCCCTGCTGCCAGGTGGTGAGCAGGTCGACGACCTGGCCCAGGAAGGAAAACAGCCAGGCTTCATAGATCGACACGGCGGCGCTGAGGACGGCGAAGGCGATGATGTAGCCCCGCGCACCGCGGGTGCAGGCCCATAGAAAGCGCGCCAGACCGGTTGGCGGTGGTGGCACTTCGTCAGGTGGAAAAGGGTCGAGCCTGCGTTCGAATGCGCGAAGCATGGGGGTCTCCATTGGAATCAAGTGGCGCAGATTCTGCCACTTAATGACCGCCAGGTGGGTCGCAATGGATGGCTTTGCCAACAATGGCCTGGTTCTGGATCCACGTGACCAGCTCTTCGGCGGGCATCGGCATGGCGATGAAGTACCCCTGCCCCTCGTCGCAACCCCAGCTTTTCACCGCGTCGAAATTGGTCTGGTTTTCGATACCTTCGGCCACGACCTTGTAGCCCAGGCGCTGGGCCAGGTCGATGAGCGTGATGACCAGGCGCCGGTCCCGTTCCTCGTTCTGGATGTCCTTGATCAGTGAACGGTCCAGCTTCACCGAGGTGGCCGGCAATTCGCGCAGGTAGGTCCAGTTGCTGTAACCGGTGCCGAAGTCATCGATGGAAATCTCGACGCCCAGTGCCCGCAGGCGCGTCAGCTGGTTGCGGCATTCGGCGGGATTTTTGATCAGCGCGCCCTCGGTGAACTCGATCTCCAGCGTCGTGGCCTCAACACCATGGCGTATGAGCGCCTGGATCAGCCGGTCGGTGAAGGCCGGCCCCTCGAGGTCACAGGGGCTGACGTTGATCGCCACCTTGAAGTCGTACCCGGCATCTCGCCACTGCCGCGTCTGCTGGATGGCCGCCTCGACCACCCAGACGCTCAACAGACGGATCAGATCGGTCTTTTCCGCGAGCGGCACGAACTCATCCGGCCCGATCGGGCCCAGGGTCGGATGGGTCCAGCGCAGCAACGCCTCGACCGCACAGCAGCGTCCGCTGGCGAAATCGATGCGCGGCTGGAACACCAGCCCCAGTTGCTCGGACTCTTCCAGGGCATAGGACAGCGAACTGAGCAACACGAAGGCACGCTGCTGGGCGATGTCCAGCTCGGCCTGGTACCTGGCCCAGCCAATGCCCCGGTCGCGTGCGTAATCGGCAGCGCTGACCACGAGGCGGACCCAGTCGCGGTCGTCGATGGTATGGCGGTCGAGTTCCAGCGCGCCCATGCCGATCTGGGCGCGAATGGGAATGCCGTCGTGCTCGACCGGCAGGGCGAAGGCCGTGGAAAACTTTTCGTACAAGGTCGACAGGCACTCGTCCCGCGGCTTGATGAACGCGAAGCGCGTGAGGCCGATTCGATAGAGCACGCACTCAGGCCCTATCAGGCTGGCCACCCGGCGGCTGATTTCACTGACCAGGTGCTGGGAAAACGAATAGCCCAGTGCCTTGACGATATCGTTGACGAAGCCGGGCGAGAGGAAATCCACCGCGATCAGCAGCGGCTCTTCGCGCTGACTGAGGTGGCGGTGAATGTCTTCTTCCAGACGGATGCGGTTCATCAGGCGCGTGGGCCGGTCGATAAACGACGCGGCACGCAGGTCGTGCAGCCGCAGCACCACCAGCTGGGACAGATGATGCAGGCTGGCCAGCTGAGCCGCCGACATCGGCGGGCGCGGTTTCTGGTCGATGACGCACAGGCTGCCCAGGGCGAGGCCGTCGTGGGTCAGCAACGGAACGCCGGCGTAATAGCGGATGCCCGGTGCACCGGTGACCAGTTCGTTGTGCCGGAAGCGTGGATCGAGGTGGGTATCCGGAATTTCGAAGAAGTCATCGACCAGAATGGTGTGGCCGCAGAACGAGACGTCTCGCGATGTGGAAGTCGCACTGATGCCGATCTTGGCCCGGAACCATTGCTGCTGTTCTTCGAGAATGGAGATGAGCGCGATCGGCGTGTCGAACACCTCCACGGCCAGGGCAACGATCCGGTCCAGCACCTCGTCGTCGACCGCGTCGCGGTAGCACAGGTCGGCAACACGCCGAACGCGCTCACGCTCGTTGTCTGGCAAAGGTGGAGCGAAATGGGTCATCACTGTGGTCGTTGCCCGATGGTCAGTCGCAAGGGGAATCACTCGAAACGAGGCTGCATAGGATGTATCGGCAGCCTTTCCCCAAACTGTATACGGCTTCGCGCAAAGCGTTCCACTGCCCTTCGTCCGTCTAGACCGCGCCGAAGAACGCTACCTTCTGCGACAGTCGATCGGCCAGTCGTGCCAGCTCGGTGCTGGCGGTGGCGACCTGTTGCGAGCCGGTCGCCGACTGCACCGTCGAGCCGTGGATCCGTGTGATGTTCTGCGAGACATCGTCGGCCACCGCGCTCTGTTGCACCGAAGCACTGGCGATCTGCGCGTTCATCAGGTTGATCGCGCCCACCTGCTCGCTGATCTTGGCCAGGGCGTCCTGGGCACTGCGGGTCTGGGTGACGGTCTGCCCGACCAGTTCACAGCTGCTGCGCATGGTCTGCGCCGCCGCTTCGGTACCCGACTGCAGGGTGCTGATCATCTCGCGGATTTCTTCGGTGGACTGCTGAGTGCGGTTGGCCAGTGAACGCACTTCGTCGGCGACCACCGCGAAGCCACGACCATGCTCGCCGGCGCGAGCGGCTTCGATCGCGGCATTGAGGGCCAGCAGGTTGGTCTGCGCGGCGATCGAATTGATCACATCGATGACCGACTCGATCTTTTCGCTGTGACGCGAGACCTGGTCGACGGTGTCGGTGGTCTGTTCCAAGGTCACCGCCAGTTGCTCGATGGCCTGGGTGGTGCTGGCCACCAGCCGGTTGCCGCTTTCCACTTCGACATCCGCCAGCCGTGACGCATCCGCAGCCTGGGCGGCGTAACCGGACACTTCACTCACGGTCGCGGCCATCTGGGTGATGGCCGTGGCCACCTGCTCTGCCTCGCGGGTCTGCAGGCGGATGTGCGCGTCGTTGGACGTCGAGGTGGCGGACAGCTGTGCAGAGGAGTGATTGACCTCCCGCGCTGCAGTGCGCACCTGCTCGATGGTTTCGGCCAAGTGGCCCAGCGCGGTCTTCAACACGCCCATGACGCTGCCGGGGTGCTGGGTGACGATGGTCTGGTTGAGGTTGCCCGCCGCCAGTTGCTCGATGGCCAGAGCCACTTCGGCCGGCTCGGCGCCTAGTGTCGACTTGACGAAGCGAATGATCACGATCGACAGCACGATGCTCAGCAACAGCGCGATGCCGGTCGCCACCAGCATCAGCGTGCTGAACTGACTGGCTGTGGCCTGCACTGCGCCCAGCTTGGACTTGATCGAGGCCTCCTCGTAATCGATCAGCGCATTGATGCGTTTGAGCCATTCGCTGTAGTCGGCCGAGGTCTGGCGCAGCAGCAAGGCCTGCGCGCCCTGGATATCACCGGAGCGGCGCAGGTCGATCAGGGTACGGCTGGAGTCAAGGGTCTGGCGCTCGATGCTTTTGATCGCACCCAACAACTCGCGCTCTTGGGGCGTCACGGAGGCCTTGTCGTAGAGCTGATCCATCGGCGCGGCCGAGTCGATGTAAGCCTTTTCCAAGGTGGCCACTTCCGCCAGGTGTTTTTCCAGGTCACGGTCGTTGTCCACCAGCACCGCATCACGGATCGCGATGGCCCGGTTGTGCACACTGCCGCGGAAATTGATGGCGTAGCGCTGGATCTTGGCGGCATTTTCGCTGACGTCACTCAATGTCGAGTCGATGAAGGCGACCCGTTGAATGCCGATGGCAGTGATCATGATCAACAAGGCAAGGATGGCTGCGAAGCTCAGGGCTATGCGCGTGGCCAGGGACAAGGGTCTTTTCATGGGAGGCTCGGCAGTAGTCCCGGCGAGGACTGAATAGGTGCGCGATGCTGAACTGCGATCACGCCGACGTGGCGGACTTTACGGCGCCACCGATCCAGAAACCAATTGCAATTTCACTGAAAAATAATAGCGAAATGCTATCAAACTTATGAAGCCTGCAACTGTATCACGCACTTGACAGGTAAAACGATCGCTTTACACTTAATTCATGGACAAACGAACCGAAATTCTCGCCAGTGCCGCCCGTACCTTCGAAACCCAGGGCCTGCGTGGCGTTGGCATCGACCAGGTCCTCGCGCCCTCCGGCGCTTCAACGCGAACCCTCTACAAGCACTTCGGCTCCCGTGACGGTCTGGTGATGGCCGTGCTCGAAGACCGCCATCAGCAATTCATGGCCCAACTGGCCAGCGAGCGTGCAGACGGCGAGGCGATCGCATCCCTGTTCGATACGCTGGCGCATTGGGTGAACGCCCGGGGTGCCAGCGGCTGCATGCTGCTGCGCGCGCGCAGCGAATACGCCCAGGCCAACGAGGCCATCGTCGCGTTGGTGCAACAGCAGAAAGCGCAGTTCCATGCCGAGATTGCCGCGCGCGTGCACACCGATCTCGGCCGTGAAGAGACCGCGCTGGCCCTGCAGGTCTGGATACTGTTCGAAGGCGCCACGGCTGCGGCCACCGTCGCCGGCCCGGCAGTCATCGATCAGGCCAGACAAGCTGCTTTGACCCTGATGGCGTGTGCCAAAGCCGCTCGGTCATGAAGCGCGGCCTCAATCTGGTCGCGGCCGCTTTCGCCCTCACCGCGCTTTCATATGGGCTGGCGCGCTTCGCCTATGGCCTGTTGCTGCCGCAGATCCGCGCGGAGCTGGCGCTGGACGCGACCGCCGCTGGCTGGATCGGCAGCGGTGCCTTTGCCGCTTACTGCGTCGGTATCGTCCTGACCTTCGTCTGCAGTGCGAGCTTCACCCCACGCACCCTCGCCGCTTTCGCCGGCCTGACCGCCACGGCTGGCATGGCGTGCATCGTGGTCGCCTCGTCGGCCTGGATGATGGGTGCAGGCGTTGCATTGGCGGGGCTGAGCACCGGCTTGACGTCTCCACCGCTGGCGAGCGCGGTCGCCGCGCACTTCGTCGATGAAGGCCGGGCGAAAGCGAATGCCGCGATCAACGCCGGCACGGCCGCTGGCATCGTCTTCTCAGGCGCGGCAGCGGCCATGACGGAGAGCGCATGGCGTGAACTGTATGCCCTCTTCGCCCTGATCGGCGCCGCAGTCACGCTATGGCTGTGGTTCGCCCTGCCGAAGGCGCGGAGCAGCGAAACCACTGCGGGCTTCTCGCTGCAGATCCTGCGTCGCCCCGGGCTGGCAGTGCTCTGCGCCAGCGCCTTCGCCATGGGCCTCTCGAGCACCGCCATCTGGACGTTCGGCGCCGACATTCTGCGCGGCACCTTTGGCCTGAGCGACACCGGCATCGCCTGGGCCTGGATCGTACTGGGGGCTGCCGGTGTCAGCGGCGCGGCCACCGGTGTATTGATCGAGCGTTTCGGTACGGCACGGGTCCACGCCTTTTCGCTGCTGGGCATCGTTGCGGCGATCCTGACCCTGGCGGCAAGCGGATACAGCCTCGCCTTCGGCTTCGTGGCAATGGGCGTATTCGGGGCTGCCTATATCGTGTCGTCCGGCACCTACCTGATCCAGGGCATCGCCCTGCTCCCGGATCGACCGGACCTGGGCCTGGGATTCCCGTTCCTGTGCCTGGCGCTGGGACAGGCAACCGGCGCTCCGCTGTTCGGTGCAACTCTGGATGCCGTGGGGGTCACAGGCGCCCTTTTCGCCTTCGCCCTACCGGCCGTGGTGGCGATCTTTCTAAGGCCTCGAGTCGGCTAGAAAAATCTTCACGCGGTCGCGCCGCTGCGTCTGGAACTTACGCCCGTTTCGCCCACTCAGTTCTGTACCTGTCTGCCCTCATCCGAGACCACTGCCTTGGCCACATCTGCCACTTCGCGGCGTAACGCGCTGTCTCTCGACGGCCTGAATTTCTTCCTGGCCGATGTCCGTGACGGGCTCGGGCCGTATCTGGCGATCTACCTGCTGGCCGTGCACAAATGGGATCCTGGCAGCATCGGCCTAGTCATGACCCTGGCGGGTCTGGCGGCACTGCTGACCCAGACACCGGCGGGCGCGCTGATCGACAGGACCCGACGCAAGCGCGCGGTGGTCGTGGCCGCCGCCCTGCTGGTCACTGCCAGCTGCGTAGTCCTGCCATTCATTACCTCGTTCGGCCTGGTCGCCGCCACCCAGGCACTGGGCGCCATCGCAGGCTCGGTGTTCGCACCGGCCATCGCCGCCATTTCCCTGGGCATCACCGGCCCGAAAGCGTTCACCCGCCGTACCGGGCGCAACGAAACCTTCAACCATGCCGGCAACGCTTTCGCGGCCCTGCTCGCGGGTGGTTTTGCCTACCTGTTCGGACCGGTCGCGGTGTTCTATCTCATGGCCGCCATGGCGCTGGCGAGCGTGGTGGCGGTGAGCTGCGTGAAAGCGGACGCCATCGATCACGACGTCGCGCGCGGGCTGGAAGCGCATCACCAGGACGGGCACGACCAACCCTCAGGTTTCAAAGTGCTGCTCGGCAACCGCGCGCTGCTGGTATTCGCGGTCAGCTGTGCGCTGTTCCACCTGGCCAATGCGGCCATGCTGCCGCTGGTCAGTCAGAAGCTGTCACAGATCGACCTGAGCATGGCCACGCCGCTGACGTCGGCCTGTATCGTCGCCGCGCAACTGGTGATGGTCCCTGCCGCCCTGCTGGTGGGCGCGCGGGCCGATCAATGGGGCCGCAAGCCGTTGCTGCTGGCCGGCTTCCTGATTCTGCCGATTCGCGGCGTGCTCTATACGTTTTCCAATGACCCTTACTGGCTGGTCGGCGTGCAACTGCTCGACGGCATCGGTGCCGGCCTGTTCGGCGCACTGTTTCCACTGGTCGTCAAAGACCTCACCCACGGCACCGGGCGCTTCAATGTCAGCCTGGGCGCGCTGACCACCGCATTCGGCCTGGGTGCCGCACTGAGTAACGGTCTGGCCGGTTTCGTCGTGCAGGAAGCCGGCTACAGTGCAGCCTTCCTCACCCTGGCTGGCGTCGCCGGCGCGGCCTTCCTCCTGCTGCTCACCGCCATGCCTGAAACCCTGCGCCGCGACACCGAAGAGGAAGCCGTACCTTGCCCCACGCCAGTCTGATCATCTGGGGCGTCAGCCTCTTCGCCACCTTGGGCATCATCACCCGACCCCTGCGGATTCCCGAATACGTCTGGGCACTGGCAGCTGCGATCGGGTTGGTCGCAGGTGGTCTGATCGCCTGGTCGGCGGCTCTGGCCGCAGTGCTCAAAGGCGCCGATGTCTACCTGTTCTTGGTGGGCATGATGCTGCTGGCCGAACTGGCCCGACGCGAAGGGCTGTTCGACTGGCTGGCGACCGTTGCCGCCCGCCAGGCCCGTGGCAGCGCGCAACGACTGTTCGATCTGGTGTTTGCGGTGGGCACGCTGGTGACCATCTTTCTGTCCAATGACGCCACGGCCGTGGTGCTGACACCGGCGGTGTATGCAGCCACACGGGCAGCCAAGGTCAACCCGCTACCGTATCTGTTCGTTTGTGCGTTCATCGCCAATGCCGCCAGCTTCGTGCTGCCGATTTCCAACCCAGCCAATCTGGTGATATTCGGCGAGCACATGCCGCCGTTGCTGGAGTGGCTGGCCATGTTCAGCCTGCCGTCGCTGGCGGCCATCGGCATGACCTACCTGGTGCTGCGCCTGACTCAGCGACGGCATTTGCAGCAGCGTCTGGAACTGATCGAAGAACTGCCCCACCTGAGTATGGGCGCACGACTCACCGCCGCCGGGCTGGGCGTCACGGCCGTGGTGCTGCTGACCGTATCGGCGCTGGACGAAGCCTTGGGCTTGCCGACCTTCCTGGCGGCCTTCGCCACCCTTGCGGTGGTGCACCTGTACAAGCGCAGCAATCCCTGGCCGGTCTGCAAGGGCGTGGCCTGGGGCGTGCTGCCATTGGTGGCCGGGCTGTTCGTGCTGGTGGAAGGCATCGGTCAGACCGGGGTGACCGCACACCTCGCCAGTTGGCTGGAGCAGGCGGCGAAGCAGGCGCCGGAACAGGCTCATTGGTGGGCTGGAATACTGGTCGCCATAGCCTGCAATATCGGCAACAACCTGCCGGTCGGCCTGCTCAGCGGATCCATCAACGAGCTGGGCCATCTGCCGCCCAATGTCACCGGGGCGCTGGTGGTCGGCGTGGACCTGGGCCCCAACCTGTCGGTCACCGGCTCCCTGGCGACCTTGCTGTGGTTGATCGCGGTACGCCGCGAAGGGGTGCAAATCAGCGCCTGGGCCTTTCTCAAGCTGGGGGCGGTGGTCATGCCCCCGGCCCTGATCGCAGCGTTGTGGCTGCTGTGAGGGCTAACCGGAAGGCGTCTTTCAGAACTTTACGCTGGCCGTGAGCCGCGCCGTGCGCAACGCACCCTCTTCCACCTGCAACGCGCTGCTGCCGGTGGTCGATGGGTAATACTGCTTGTTGAACAGGTTGTCGATGTTCAACTGCAGGCGCGTCTCGTACCCACGCGTCGGCAGATCCCAACGTACGAAGGCGTCTGCCAGGGTGTAGCTGTCCATCCAGAAGCTGTTGGCGTTGTCACCCGGCCGCTCGCCCACGTAACGCGCACCGGCGCCCACATGCCACTGACCGGTCTGCGCCGGCAAGGCCAGATGGTGGGTCAGGTACAGGCTGGCGGTGTGCATCGGCGCATTGGGCAGACGATTGCCCTCCTGCTCGGGCGCTTCTGCGTTCTTCAGCACTTCGGTATGGCTGTAGGCGTAGGTGCCGATCATGCTCCAGTCCTGGGCGATCTCGCCGGTCACATCCAGCTCGATACCCCGTGAGCGTGCCTTGCCGACGGCCTCATCGAGGCTGTCGCCATTGCTCTGCAGCACGCTGTTGACCAGGTTCTTCTTCTCGATGTCATAGACCGCCAGGTTGACGTTCAACGCCGCGCTCGGGGTGTACTTGATCCCCGCCTCATAGCTGCGACCCTCGGTCGGCTTGAAGCTGTTGCCCGCGTCGTCGGCGTCGTTGGGCACAAAGGAGCGGCTGTAGTTGGCATACAGCGCCACTGTGTCACTGGGCTGGTAGACGATCCCGCCGAACGGAATGAATTCATCGCCATTGGAGTCCGCGCCGGGTGCGTACGAGCGGCCCAGACCCTGGTCGCTGTACTGGTCCCAATGCGCCTGACGGCCACCGAACACCAGGATCCAGCGGTCGTTCAAGTGCCAGTTGTCCTTGAAGTACAACGAGGTGGTGACCAGGTTGTTCTCGGCATTGCTCTGCGCCGCACTGACCGTGGTCGGTTCGGCCAGACGGCCATAAACGGGGTTGCGGATGTCGATGTTGCCGGCGGCGGTGTTGGCGTTGCGGTAGGTCTTGCCGCGGTATTTGTCCAGCGACTCGTTGTCCACGCCCACCACGATTTCGTGGCGCTGGCCGAACAGCTGCTGATCGCCGATCAGATCCAGCGCGGTATAACGGCTTTCATAGTCGTAATGGCCGCCATTGGCGATGCGTCGCAGCGTGTTGCCGTTGAGGGTATTGGGCTGGGCGATGGCGAGGCTGTAACGGTCCTCGGTCCAGCCGTAGGTCAGGCGGCTGCGCCAGGCATCGCTCAACTGGTACTCGAACTTGGCGGTGGTGCTCTGGCTGATGCCGACCGTCTTGGCCCAGCGCTCGTCGAGGCGGTCACGGTAGCTGATGTCGGCCGGCCGCCCGCCGACGAACACGGTGCCGCGATCGAAGGGACTGGCATAGTCGTTGTAGGTGTAGGCCAGCGAGGCGCTGGCGCGCTCGCCGACCCAGGCGATCGACGGCGCGATCAGCGTATGTTCGTCGGTCCCGTAATTGCGCCAGTAATCCTCATGACTGCGCTCAGCCACCAGTCGGTAGGCCAGATCGGTGTCACCCAGCGGGCCGGTGGTGTCCACCGACAGCGAACCGCCGCCCTCGCTGAAACCCGAGGCGCTGAGGGTCGTGCTGCGGGTGAACTGGGGCTGCTTGCTGACGACGTTGATGACCCCGCCCGGTTCCAGTGCGCCATACATCAGCGACGCCGGGCCCTTGAGCACCTCGACATGATCGGTGGTCGCGCCCAGGTTGCGGCCGATGGCCGAGCGGATACCGTCGCGCAGGATGGAGTTGTCGTCGTTGCTGCCAAAGCCGCGCTTGATCAGCGCATCCTTGGTCCCACCCAGGGTGTTGGTCTGGGTGACGCCGCTGACGAAACGCATGGCGTCATTGAGGTCCTTGACCTGATAGTCGTCCAGCGTCCTGGCGGTGACCGCATTGACGGTTTGCGCTTCGTCGCGATTCTGCGTGGCGCTCTTGCTCGCCGTTTCCCCGCGGGCCTGGGTGTAGCTGTCGGCGCCGTCAGCTTCGCCGGTGGCCTGGATGACACTGGAAGGCAGCTCTGTGGCTGCGATGGCCAGGCCAGGCAGGACTGAGCACAACAGCACCCACGAAGGGGCCCGATTCAACGACTTGACCACGCATGTAACTCCGTACTGGATGAAAGACGCGAATGCGTCCCATCTGTATTGTACGGGTTACCGTGATCATTTGCCGAGCCCGTTGAACCATTTCGAACATTTTACAGACGGAAGCGGCTCACCAGATCATTGAACGAGGTGGCCAGGCGTGACAGATCCTGGGTCGATGCGCTGGTCTGATGGGCACCGGCTGCGGTCTGCGTGGACAGGTCCTGAATGTTGATCAGGTTGCGGTCCACTTCGCGGGCCACGTGGGCCTGCTCTTCGCAGGCACTGGCGATCACCACGTTGCGGTCATTGATCTGCGCGATCCCGGTGGCGATGGATTGCAACGCCTCCCCGGTGGCCTTGGCCAGCACCTGGGTATCGCCCACCAGCCCCTGACTCTTGCCCATGGCCGCCACCGCCTGATCCGCACGCGAACGTACCGCCCCGATCATGCTTTCGATTTCGCCCGTCGAAGACTGGGTCCGTGCCGCCAGGGCCCGGACTTCGTCGGCAACCACGGCGAAACCGCGTCCCTGCTCGCCGGCACGGGCCGCTTCGATGGCCGCGTTGAGGGCCAACAGGTTGGTCTGCTCGGCGATCCCGCGGATCACATCGAGCACCTTGCCGATATCGCGTACCTGTACCGCTAGGTCTTCGACGATGGTGGTCGACGACTGGATCTCGACCGTGGCGTTGTTCACCGCATCCACGGCATTGCGCGCCTGCACAAGACCGTCGGTGGCCTGGCTGCTGGCGGTCTTCGAAGCTTCGGAGGTGGAAATGGCATTGCGTGCGACTTCTTCCACCGCCGAAGTCATCTCGGTAACGGCCGTGGCCGCCTGCTGAATCTCGTCGTTCTGGCGCAGCAGCCCGCGACTGCCGTCTTCGGTGACCGCATTCAGTTCTTCCGCAGCCGAAGCGAGCTGGTTCGAAGCATCGGCGATCTGGTGAATGGTCGCCTTGAGGCCTTCCTGCATCTCGCCCAGCGCCGTCAGCAACTGCCCGGTCTCGTCGCGCGCAGCGCTGCCGATGGTATGGGTCAGGTCACCCTTGGCGATCAACTGAGCGCTGGCCACTGCTGTGGCGATGGGGCGGCTGATCAAGCGGCTGATGAACAGCCCGAGTGCCAGGGCAGCCAGGAAGGCCAAGGCGATGCCGATGTACAGCACGGTGATTGCCGCCTGTTCCTGCTCTTCGGCGTCACGTGCGCCTTCGCCGATCTGCCGGTTGTTCGACTCGACCATGATGGTCAACTCGTCCATGACCGTACGATAGGCCTGCTGGATCTCGCCCGACATCAGCGCGCGCGCTCCCTGGACGTTGCCGGAATCGAGGACGGTCAGCACTTTCTGGATCTGCGCCTGATAGATTGGCCAATCACGTTCCATCTGGTCGCCAGCGGCACGCTCGTCGTCCGCCAGCGGCGTCTTGCGATAGATCGCGAAGGCCTTCTCGCTGTCCGCCTGGTTGGTGGTCATGGCCTGGCGGATGGTGTCCTTGACACCCTGCGCATCGTTCTCCGCGTGAGCGGCTATCAGCGCATACAGATCCTTGAGCTGGGCAATCGCCTTGCTCTTGGCTTCGGCCGTCTTGGAAACCGACACCAGGTTGTTGGAGAACACCAGCTTGAGACTGTCCGACAACTGGCTGACGCCTCGACTGCCCAGCAGGCCGACGCCCAGAGTGATGAGCGCACACAACCCGAAGGCTGCGATCAATTTGGAAGATAACTTTGCATCGCGCAGCCACGTCATACGAGAGTCCTGTCAGGTCGACCGAAAGCGCCGTAGAGTCGGCGCTTTACATAAAGGTCATGGGCGTTATGAGCGGTCTATCGGCGCTGACGATAGAAGCTTGAATGACATTCGTCGCCGACGCCTTGCCACTCGCCAGTGCGGTTTCGTGGCGACCAAATGCACATGAATGCCGATCAGCGGTGGGAACACTTATGGAATAATGGCTGTCTGACATCACTCCATCCTCCACCTGGCCCTGCGAGGCCACCATGACCGATCTACACCGCCGAAATCCGTGCCGCCTGCCCACGCTTCTGCTGCTCAGTCTGCTTACCGTGGTGGGTCTTTCCATGCTCTGGGAATTCCACCTCGAAGCCTCCGTCATGCATTGGCTGAACCTGCCCTACGACGGTGATTTCGAAGACGCCGAACGCTGGCGCTTCGTCCTGACGGCCTCGGGCTTTTCGATGCTGTCCCTGATCCTCCCCACCGTTGTGCTCAAGCGCCTGGTGGTCAATACGCAATCGAGCTATCGGCGCCTGCAAATCATCCAGGCGCAGACCGAGACCCTGGCCAAGTACGACGCCCTCAGTGGGCTGATCAATCGACGCGTATTCATGGACGTCCTGCATAAACATTTGGACGAAAGTCGGCCCGTGGCGATCTTGCTGATCGACCTGGACCATTTCAAGGCCATCAACGATCAGCACGGTCACTCGGCGGGAGACAGCGTGTTGGTGGAGATCGCTCATCGACTGCAGGGCATTGCCGCAATCCACGCGGGCACGGCCGCGCGCCTGGGCGGGGACGAATTCTGCCTGATGTTCCAGGGCCACCGGGAAGAAAGCGAACTCAGCGAAATCGCCGAGCTGACGGTGCGCTGGCTGAGCGAGCCGGTACTCGAAGCTACGCTGTGCGGGCGCCTGGGCGCGACCATCGGCATTTCCCGTTCATGGATGGACGCCAGGGAAGCCTCGTCCCTGCTGCATTGCGCAGATACCGCCATGTACCGGGGGAAGAACACCGGACGCTCGACGTTCAATTTCTACGACAACGATTACGAGCGGCTGATGCGCGCTCAAGCCGATCTGGATCTGGCGCTCAAGCACGCGGTGGACCGAGAAGAAATCGTGCCGTTCTTCCAGCCCATCGTCACCCTGCCCTCACAGCAGGTCGTGGGTTTCGAGGTCCTTGCACGCTGGCTGAAGCCCGATGG
Organism: Pseudomonas sp. RIT-PI-a; assembly: GCF_001187875.1. Lineage (NCBI taxonomy): Bacteria > Pseudomonadati > Pseudomonadota > Gammaproteobacteria > Pseudomonadales > Pseudomonadaceae > Pseudomonas > Pseudomonas sp. RIT-PI-a. The sequence continues at coordinate 229,528 of NZ_LGIR01000011.1, read as the reverse complement.
CAGCACCGGCATGCCTGGGGATTTCATACCGATCCTGGAGCGCCTGGGGCTGATTCCGGCAATGACGCGCTCGCTGGTCAGGCAAGCCTGTCGAGCGGCCAGCCGCTGGGATGACCACCTGCATCTGTCGCTGAACGTCAGTGCGACGATGATCACCGACGAGCTGTTTCCGGATCACCTCTTCGACCAACTCAAACAGGAGAACTTCCCGTTCGAGCGATTCGAAGTCGAGATCACCGAAGAAGCGCTGGTGGGCAACCTGGAAGCAGCCCAGCGCAACCTCAGCAAACTGCACGGGCATGGCATCAGCGTCGCGTTGGATGACTTCGGGATCGGCTACTCCGGCCTGTATCATCTGACTCGGCTGTCCATCGACAAGATCAAGATCGACCGTTCCTTCTTCGAAGCCGGAAACATCGACCATCTGCCCATGGTCGAGGCCATCCTGGGAATGGCACGCAGCCTGAACATGAAGGTGACGGCCGAGGGCATCGAGGATTTCCACCAACCCTACCTGCCCAAATGGCTGGCGGAAAACGGCTGCCACTATGCTCAGGGCTACCTATATGGGTATCCGCAGGCAGGCAGCACGATAGCGACTGCCGTTCACGGGCCTTCGATCGCCTGCATCGCGGCTCAGAACTGAACCCGGCGACCCGTCACCGGGTAGCTCGGGTCGGTGTACCCGGGCGTCGAGCTGTGGCCTGCCACGACCAGGCCATCGACGAACGCCTCGTCTTCTTCGGTGAACCGGTACTGCAACGCTGGCACATAGTCCCGCCATTGCGCCTCGGTACGCGGGCCGGCGATCGTCGAGCTGATCAACCGATTGTTCAGCACCCACGCCAAGGCAAACTGCCCCGAGGTGATGCCTCGCGCCTGGGCGTGATCCTTGATTCGCTGGGCCAGGTCGAGCGACTCGGGACGCCATTCGGTCTGGTGCAGCCGCGGATCGCTGCGTCCTGCCCGCGTGTCGCTGCCGGGCTCGGCTCCGGGCTCGTACTTGGCGGTCAGCACGCCGCGCGCCAATGGGCTGTAGGAAACCACACCGATGCCGTAATGCTCGGCCGCCGGCAGATGCTCGCTCTCGATCTGCCGATTGGCCAGGTTGTACAACGGCTGGCTGACGGTGGGCCGCTCGACGTTCAGCAGGTCTGCCACACGGCAGAATTCGGCAAGCTTCCAGCTGCTGTGGTTCGACAACCCGTAACCCCGGATCTTGCCGGCACGTATCAGATCGGCCAAGGCACGCACCGTTTCCTCCACGGGGGTGAACGGGTCTTCGCGGTGCACGTAATACAGATCCAGATAGTCGGTCTGCAACCGGCGCAGGCTGCCTTCCACCGACTCGACCACACTGTGCCGCGATGCCCCACGTCCGTTCGGCCCCGGGACACCGGGGTTGGGATTGACGAACTTGCTCGACAGCACCCAGCGCGAACGCTGGCCGGCGATCAGCTTGCCCACTGTGATTTCCGAGGCACCATCATTGTAGTTGTTCGCCGTGTCGATGGCGTTGATGCCCTGCTCCAGCGCATCGTCGACGATGCGCCTGGCAGTGGCGTCGTCGGTCTGGCCGCCGAACATCATGGTGCCCAGGGTGATTTCGGAAACCTGAAGACCATGACGGCCCAGGCGGCGGTATCTGACGTCACTCACAGGTACATTCCTCCATTGACGGGAATAGCCATCGTGATGGCCCGGTTCCTCGATGCTGGCCTATCCCAAGCGATCCATCAAGCGCGAAGCCTATCGCTAGCATCGACAAATACTATTGAAGTTCAGTGGGGCATGGCCGATAGACTGGTTACATCCCTATCAGAACGCCGTGCTCATCGATTGGCCAGGACGCCGAAACAACGATAGAGCCTTTGGAGCAGCTCATGGCCGCCACCCACCTCAAGGAAATGCAAGCTGACGTACAAGACGCCGCACTCCAGCTGGAGATGCTGTATCAGATGCTCAGCGGCCACGCTCTGTTCCTGCGCAGCCGGAACATCGACCACCTGATCGATGACGTGTTGTTGATCGAAAACCAGGCAGGTGCTCTGGCACTGTCGATCCAGGACTTGAAAGGTGCAGCATTGAGAATGGGCGAAGCCGCGTAACTTCGACGCCCATTCTTTGCACTCATCATTTATTCCATTCAGTGCTTTCTAGAGAGCCTTTGGTGATTATCCAGACATAAGTGTCAGTGCTACTGTCGGTCGCATAACGATCAGCAGTTGCGTGACTTCATATGCCTAACTACCTGGATACCCATCACCGACACTCCATCCTGCAATTGCAGGCCACCTGGACCGCGCGCAGCGAGTGGCCTACGTGGCTGTTGCTGTTGGGCATCACCGGCGGCTGGTGGACGGTGATCACTCTGACCCCTTCCATCGGGCGTGTGCTGACCCTGCTGCTATTGATCCCCCTCATCACGCTGTGGATGTCGCTGCAGCATGAACTGCTCCACGGGCATCCCACACGCTGGCGCGCCGTGAACAAGTTGCTGGGCTACGCGCCGCTGGCCATCTGGTACCCCTACACGCTGTATCGCGACAGCCATCTGGCCCATCACCGTGATGAAACCATCACCGTGCCGCAGCACGATCCCGAAAGCCGCTACCTCGATGCCCAGACCTGGTCGGGCAGCGCCGGGCTCGGGCAAGCGTTGCACTGGCTGAACAAAACCCTGATCGGCCGTCTGGGTGTGGGCCCGGCTCTGGCGCTGGCCGGGCTGGCCAAAGAGCAGTGCACACGGCTGGTGCGCGGTGACAGGCAGGCCTGGCTGATGTGGACGACCCACCTGGCGTGCGTGGCGGTACTGTTCTGGTTCATCACCCGTCACGGCGTGCCGGTGGTCGACTACCTGCTGGCCAGCGTGCTTGCACTTGCGTTGTCCATGGTCCGCTCCTATTACGAACATCGCCCCGCCGATGCCCCCGAGCAGCGTTCGGTGCTCAACGAAGCGGGCTGGCCGTGGCGCTGGCTGTTCCTCAATCTCAATCTGCACCTGGTCCATCATGACCTGCCGGGGTTGCCTTGGTACTACCTGCCCAGGGTCTACCGCGAGCGGCGGGCCGACTGGCTGCAACGCAGTGGGCATTTTCTGGTCAATGGCTACAGCGAACTGTTCCGCAACTATGCCGTGCGCCCCGTGGACAGCCCCCTGCACCCGCGCAGCGCCAGCGCCAGCGCCAGCGCCTGAACATGAGTCGTGAAGTGATCGCCGAACTGTCGATGTACCCCGCACCCACCGCCGTCGGGAGCGCCTACCAGCGCTGGCTGCAAGAAACCCTGCAGTTGCTGGACATTCAGCGGCGGGACAATTGGCAGGGTTCCCTGCACGAGCTCTGGCTGCATCCGCGACTGCTGCTCGCGCAAACCTGCGGTTTCCCGCTGGTCACCGAGCTCAAGAAACAGGTCCGCGTGGTGGGCCGACCTTGTTTCAAGCTGCCCCACGCATCGGCGGGACAGCACTGCAGCCTGTTGATCGTTCGCCATGATGACCCACGACAGACCCTTCCCGAGTTCTTCGACTGCCGCGGCGCCTACAACAGCATTGACTCCAACAGCGGCATGAACCTGTTGCGCCACGCGCTCATTGCCCATGTGCGCGACGGTCGATTCTTCAAGCACCTGGAAGCGACCGGCAGCCACCGCCAAAGCATCGCTCACGTGGCTCTGGATCATGCCGACCTGGCTGCCGTCGACAGCGTGACGTTCGCCTACCTGGCTCGGCATGCGCCGAGCGAGGTGGCGGGCGTGCGCGTGCTGGCCCGTACCGCCAATGCGCCGACCCTGCCGTTCATCACCGGCTTTCAGGGCCCGGAGCCGGAATCGATCCGAGCGGCGATGAACGCCGCCCTGGCCAATCTGCCCGAGGTGGCTGAGGCGCTGGGCATCGTGACGGTCGAGGAAACCGCACTGGAGGATTACAACGTATTGCTGGGGTATCGGGAGGCAGCTCGGCTGGCGATCACCCAGCAGGAATTGTGGTGAGCATCCTCGCCGTGGCGCTGACTTCGTGCCTGCATCGCCATTCTGGACGGTAATGCGCTGGTCCCGCCGTTGTCACAGCCTCATCACCCACAGGAGGATGAGCCAGTGAAAATGATTCAAGCAGGCGTGCTCAACGTCGCGTACCGGGACCTTGGCCCAGCCGATGGGCCTGCGGTCGTGCTGTTGCATGGCTTCCCCTACGACATCCGCGCCTACGACGCGGTGGCCGAACGGATCATCGCCGCCGGTTGCCGATGCATCGTCCCCTACCTGCGCGGATACGGGGGCACGCAGTTCATCGCCGCCAGCACGCCTCGCTCCGGTGAGCAGGCGGCCTTGGGTGCGGACCTGCTGGCACTGCTGGATGCATTGCAGATTCCCCAGGCCGTGCTTGCCGGCTACGACTGGGGTGGCCGCGCAGCGTGCGTGGTGTCCGCCCTGTGGCCCGAGCGCGTCGCGGGACTGGTCAGTTGCGAGCCGGGCTACAACATCCAGGACATTGCCCATGCGACCCGCCCCGCCGCCCCGGAAGCCGAGCATCGCTTGTGGTATCAGTACTACCTGCACGGCGCCCGTGGCTACGCCGGCCTTGAAGCCGATCGGCATGCCTTCTGCAAGCTGCTGTGGCGACTATGGTCGCCGACCTGGGCATTCACCGACGAGGTGTTTTCGGCCTCGGCGCAGTCGTTACACACCACCGACTTCGTCGACGTGGTCACGCACTCCTATCGCCATCGCTTCGGACTGGTCGACGGCGATCCGCAGTACGCAGCCATCGAACAGAGACTGGCGAAGCAACCGGTCATCGCCGTGCCGACGGTCATCCTGGCCGGTGCCAGCGACGGTGTCACTCCGGTTCAGGATGAGCAGCAGGCGCTACGACGATTCAGCGGCCCTGTTCGTCGGACGATTCTCGAAGGCGTGGGCCACAACGTCCCGCAGGAGGCACCGGATGAATTCGCTCGGGCGGTGTTGAGCCTGGTGGGGATTTGAAGGACTGACCGTTCTGCGCACCCGACAGCTGGCGCCAGGAGTGCCTTCACTCATCAGCGTGCGCAGCAGCGCCATCATGGGCTCGACCGCCGCGCTGTCCACTGATCACATCATAAGCACGCTCGCACGCCTGACCGGCTATTCGGGCGCGGTCATAAGCCTTCGCCAAGTCTCCCGCTCGCGCATCAGCGCGCTCGAGCAATTGGGAGAGCACCAGGGCGGCGCGGGCGGCTGACGGGCCTCGGTCGGCAGCGCCGGCAGTGCTGGCGCAGGTACCAGCGTTGGCGGCAAGCTTTCCGGCCTGGATGCGCAAGCGGTCAGCAGAAGCATCGATGCCAACAGCATCGGAATTGGCAGCAGCGATTTCCTTTCTTGCATCGATTCCTACCTGATTGGCTTCGCGCTGGAAGCGTTGCTCATCGTCGCGAGCGGCCTGAACGGCTCGCACCTGTTCGACCTGCTGGGCGGCCACGGCCTGCGCCCACTGTGCGTCTCTGGCAGCATGGGTCACCGTCACCCCATGGCGGTAGGCGCCATACAGCGCGGTGGCGCCCAGCCCTAGCACGATGACGAGCCGGACTTGCGCTACCCCTGACATCACGTGATGCCCAGAAACAGCGCGCGCTCGGCGGCGCGACGCTTGACCAGGCCCGGCAGGACCTTCCCGCCGGCACTCACCCACCGGCTGAACTGCTCGGCTGCGCCAGCGGTATCGCCCGCATTCAACCGATGCAGCAGTGTCGATTCGGCAAAGCTGGCTTCGCCGACGTTGTAGGTGAAGGACACCAGTGCATCGAATTGCCCTTGGTCGAGTGGCACAACCCCCCGCCGCTCCACAGCCCGCTCGAATCGAACGAGATCCTCGCCCAGCATTCGCTCAGCCTGGGCCTCGGTGATGACACTGTCAGGGGTAACGCCCAATGTCCGGCCATATCCGATCGTCCAGGGCGGCCCGCCAGTGCCAGGGTCCGGGTACGCCTCAAGTTTCAAACCTTCAGCGGACTTGATCAGAGCAATGCCTTTTGCGGATGTCTTCATGTGTTCCTCCAGACGAAAAAAAGCCCGCACGCGGCGGGATGGGAGATGTGAGGGGTGAGGTGCGATACGCGCCATTGCGCTTGTGTCTATCAAACCGAGCCACCGAGCTGTGATCGCAGTCGAGCGATCTCGGCACTTTGCGTAGTGACCTTGTCCGTGAGCTGAGCGACCTGCCCGGTGAGGGCCTCTATCTTGCCTTCCATGCGGCCCACGGCAGCGGCGAGTGCATTGCGTTCCTTGGCGAATTGATCGGCGCGGGCGTCGGATTCCCTGCGGGCCATGCGTTCGGCGTCGAGCAATTCCGTGAGCCGGCGGACGGTATCGATATCGGCTTTGTCCATTGCCCTATCGGTGGCATCCCTGGACAGGAACTTGCGCAGCCAGAGAAATCCGCCCAGCAATACGGTGCCCGTCCCGCCCAGCCACGCGGCTGTGCCCGGGCCGAGGTCGTTAGGGTCCATAAGTGCTCCGGTAAGTTTGAAGTGGGATACAAACGCTCTTTCCAAAAAAGCGTTTGATGGGGTTGCGAGCCGGTCGAGACACGTTGTCTCCCGGACTCGCGGAAATTGGGTGTGACGCTCGCTGTTGCGCAAGGATGTCGCGGATGCCTTCGTTATGGCAGCAGCATCCGCGACCTCCAAGACCGTCAGGCGTGGGTAGTGGTCAGTTTATAAAACAGCGCTTCGGATTGGTTGGCGTCCTCCACGGTGCTGGTAGCAGTGGAGTTGTTGTAGACACCGGCCTTGAAGTAGAACAGCGGCGCCGTGCTCTGTTGCAGCCACAGCGCCAGATCCCCGGCAAAGTTCTCGCGCACCTCGCCCACCTGAACATAAGCAGTGAGTTTCCCGGTCGAACTGACTTTGACGTAGTACTGGATCCGGGCACCCTTCGCGATGCCTTTGAACAGATCACTGTTGACAGGATCCTTGTCCGGATCTGCACGAAAGGAAGCCACCACCTTGTAAGTCGTCGCAGGCGCGCGCTCTTTTTCGTAGGTGAATTTGAAAAGCGGGCTCTCGCCATTGTCGACATGGATCTGGCCGATGTATACCGAGCCTTCTCGCGTGTCTACCTTGTCGGGAACACGGTTGACGACCAGCGACGCACCCATGGCATGGGTGCCGCCGGAGGCTTCCCAGTTCCACTCCTGATTGGTGCCGGGCTTGTATTCCCGGAACTCGCTACGGGTCTTGGTGGATCGTGCGGTGGTGAAACCATTGACCGGCGCCGTGAACCGCAGATAGCTGTCGGTGATCTCGAAGTACTTGTTGCCGGTGATGGCCGCTACTTGCGAGGGCGTGTAGGTCTTGGCCGAGTTGCCGTCAGCTTCGGGGGTGGTCAGGGACCAGTGAAGATCGATTGGAGAAGTTGCCATGTGAAGTTACCTTTGAGTTGAGTTTGATGCGGAGAATTCCGCTTTCGTGTCGCTCACAGGCGATCGCTCGAGGCTCGTGGCCTTCACATGATTCAATGTGCCGCAGCGGGTACATTTGATCTGGAGCTCAGTGAACTCGCCCATGCGGGCAAGCAGTCGTTTGCATTTACCGCATCGGCAATCTTTCAACATCTGCTGATTCCTTCTATTCTGGCCACGCTCCGCTGTTGGGCGTAATAAACGTAGCGAACGGGCAGGCGGGTTCCTTGCGAGTTGCATCACCCGCGAAAGCGACCTTTCGTTTTTGCAAAGTGCAGAAACGCGAAAGCCCCGAAATATTCGGGGCTCTCAGGTTTCTGTAAGGCATAAAAAAACCCGACGCTGGGTCGGGTTTTTAAAATTATTTTCTTTGAGCCAGGTTCTGAAGACTAAGTTCTCAAGATAGGGAAATGATGCCTGACTGCCGACAAAAGATCAAGCAACTTCTTTCATGGCAGCGATTGTTTTTGCAACGGGCGCCAACGCGGCCTTATCCAGTTGGTTGCAGGCATCAAAACAGCGCTCGACGAAACTTCCCCAGTCCCTGGCCCACTGATCACCCACCAGTCGCACCCCTGAAGTTTCCAGAATGTACTCGCGCATCTTCTCCACTGTTGGTAGAGGGTCGATCCCCTCCCCCTGCCCGCCCTGGTTCAGACGCTTGTAGCGCAACAGCACCACTTGAGCCACATACCGTGCCTTCTCGAACTTGCGCGCCGTCATCTTCGGGCCGGCGGCGTAAGCGATGTGCAGCACGCGCTCCTGCGCCTCTTCTTGCTCATCGACATCGCTGAGCGGACTGTACAGATGGTTGCCAAAGGCCTGCAGATAACCTGGCAGTGTTGCGATCGCCTGCTGGATCCGCGCAGAGATCGACTGGTGCATCGCGTGCCGGCTGTTGATCGATTTCGCGGTCTTTTGCACCGAGCAGCCCAGACGGCCGATCTGTTCGAAGTGCGCACCTTGGCGGTCCCATGGGGTATAGAAAGCGTCGTGCCAGGCTGCCCGGGCGCTGTTGAGTTGCATCATGCTGTGCTCTCCTTGAATTCGCCGCAGTCAGTCATCACGAAATGTTCCGCTTGCCCAATGTCGCCATCAGCAGCTCGCGGGCCTGGGCGCCGTCCGCTGGAATACCCTGCTGAATCATCCGCGCCTGCACCTGACGATCAGCGTGTTCATCAGCACGCTGCAGCTCGGTCTTGCGCCGCTTCTGGTCAATCTGGATCACGGCTTCCATGGGGCGGCCCGCCTGCGCGCGCAGCAGGATGACCGCATAGTGACGGTCGAAGCGCTGGCGCAGGCCTTTATCGTCCGGCCTGGCCCCACGCAGATCGAACAAACCGGTGGCCCTGGCCGCCAGATGGACGCCCTCATGGCTGTAAGTGCCCATCAGCACTTCGATCCACGCCTCCATCGCCGACGGCATGCCCAGGCATTCGGGGCCTGGCCTGCACATGGCGATGAACTCACCCACGCTTGGTGCGAACGGCTTCTGCGCCTTGCGGCAGTTCTGGATACCGAACTCGATCTGCTCCAGCGAACGAATACCCTGCGCTGCGAACCCCTGGATCCACTCTTCCTTCGCCGCGTTCAGTGCCTCGGTCGATGGCCACGCCTGGCGCCAGGCCGGGAAGATTCCGCGCAGCTTGCGAAACAGTGCATTGACGACTGCGGTGGTTTCGGCCGAAACCGGCACAGCCTGGACCGTCTCGACCGCAGGCAGATTATGAGCGGATGCCAGCAACTGATTCACTGATTTCATGCCTTCACCATCAGCCCTTCGGCCCACGAAGTGTCATCGAAATCAGGCTCGCTGGCCTTGCGCAATGGGAACGGATGGACGCTCGCGCCGGTGGCCGCATCGCGCTTGATCCACTTCACCAGCAGACTCACCCAGGCCAGCTGCGTCTCGAAACGGCCAGAGGCGGCGTAGTGACAGACGAACGCACCGATGGCCTCATGCGTGAACAGCGCCTCGGCCAGACCCATGCGTTTGGCGAAGGCGGCCAGCAAGCGCGGGTCGGGCTTCCATTCGAGGCTCATCTGGCAAGCCGCTGTGGGATCGACTGATTCAGGGGGATGTTCACCGCGCGCGCCGAGCGAGTTGTGTTGATCTTCTCCTGTTCCATTCCCTTCCCTTCCGGCGTCGAGCGGTCGACGATCGCTCGACGACTCGTCGTAGAGCGCCGCCGGAAAAGGCGGATGCCTGAAGTTCTTTTTCTCGATCTTCTGGTGCTTCCAGCCCATGACATGCAAGTACTGCTTGCCCTCGACGGTGTAGCGACGCGTCAGATGGGCGCCTTCCAGCTCGCCCAACAGTTCGCTGACCTCATCGCTGGTCATGTCATCGCCGGGAAACACGAGCGCCTTGATCGTCCTGGGTGACAGCGGATGGTTGCCGCCGTCGTCGCAGAAATTCCAAAGACCAATGAACAGCAGACGGGCCAATGGGCGGCAGGACATGACCTGCTCGCTCGACCAGAACTCGGGTTTGACGGTGCGGATACGGGCCATTTACTGGGCCTCCCTGTAAATATATGCACACAATAATGCACTAGTGCATATATGTAAACAGAGTGCATCCTTGATGTATGCACCGCCTGAAGCGACGATTGCACTCATGCATAAAACTATCGATAAAATCCTGGCCGAGCTGATGGCTCGCGAAGGACTGAACCAGGCCAGGCTTTCAGCCCTGACGAAGGTCGGTCAGCCCACGATCTCGCGAATACTCAAGCCCAACGGCCCAAAGGGAATCAAGAACCCGACCGACACCCAGGTGCGGCCGATCGCCGATCACTTTCGGATCAGCACCGATCAATTGAGAGGCTATGCGCCACTGGATGCTGCCGCGACCCAGGACTCGGCAGCACAGGCCGAGCCGGCTTCGGCCATAGCGCTGGTGAAGGACATGCTGGCGCGCGCTTCCAAACTGCCGGAAGGCTTGAAGCAAAGGATTCTTGCCACTGCCGAGCACGGAGACAACGTCATCACGGTCGATTTTTCGCGCCCTGGCCAGGTCGGGGATGAAGTGTGGATTGCCCATTACGACGTGCGCGCCGCCATGGGTGGCGGGCAGATCCCCCATGAATACCCGGAAATGCTCCAGGACATCAGGGTCAGCCCGCAGCACCTTCGCGAGATGGGGGTCAGGTTCAAGGAGCACTTTCATCTGAAGATGATCACCGGCTGGGGCCAGTCGATGGCGCCGACGATCAAGGACCGTGATCCCCTGCTGGTGGATGTGACCATTCGCGAGTTCACCGGCGACGGCATCTACCTTTTCTCCCACGATGAGATGCTCTACGTGAAGCGTCTTCAGAAGAAAGGCAAGGATCGCTTCAAGATGATCTCGGACAACGAGCATCACGACCCGGAAGAAATCCGCGTAGACGATACGCATATCCTGGCCCGGGTGTTGTACGTGTGGAATGGGCAGCCCGTTTGACGGGCGGCTGAAGCTCGATAATGAAGGTAGGTGCTATCTGTACATTCAGAATGGCGCCGATCTGGAGTCGGAGGCCCAGGGATCCGTTGCCACCTGGCTATCCTGCTCCCATTCATCCACGCCCGGCCTGCCTTTCTTTTCAGGCTCCTCCCAACGGACCGTTACGCTGCCGTCATCATTGTGCGACAACTCCAGTTCGTCGGTATCGGCCAGTATGCCCAGCACCTCGTCCCACTCCCTGTCGCCATCGCTGTCCAGCCTGGCAATAGTCACCCATCGCTGAAGTTGGGCGATCGGATGATTGATCATTTCGGACACGCGCAAGCTCAGGCGCTCCATCCCTGTCAATCCTTGGCGCTCCTCGTGCGCCGCCTCCACGTGCCCCACCATACCGCCCCCTTAAGCTGTATGCATATCCAGTATTAGGCGGAAGCATAACGAGGGCTGCGGGAAATGTGAACCCTGCGTTGTGGGATTTTTCCTTCAAGCATGCAGGGGTCGGATGATGCACCGGCGCATGCCCGCACGAGCGGCATCCTTCGGACAGCACTGCAGCATTAGCTGTCTCGACTGCTCATCCAATGGCAAAGAAAGTCTTGCCCAGCATCAGCAGGCTCACGCAGACGCAGAGCACAGAAAACATTTGCTGCAAAAGCCGTGCAGGCAGGTTCGGCGCCGCAAGGCGACCGCCAATCATTCCAACCAGAGCTGCCGCAGTGAACAAAGCGCCTGACGAGGAGAACGTCATACCCTGGCTGAACAGATGGCCCCAGGTGCCCAGCGAGACCAGCGTGACGACCATCAACGAGGTGGCGACCACACCGTGCATGCGCACATCGCTGAACTTCCGAAAAGCGGGGACGATGAGAAACCCTCCCCCCACGCCCAACAGGCCGGTCAGAAATCCCGACGCTGCGCCAATCGAGGCCAGGGTGGCCAGGCAGCGGGCATTCCAGTCGAGTCGACCCGTGGCTGGATCGAGCATGCAGTTACGCTGCAACGTGCCTTGCGCTTCGTTGTCAGCCCTGGCCTGCAGGTACATCCGACAAGCCACCACCAGCATGACTGCGGCGAACAAGATCATCAGCGCTGTGCCGGGGACAAGCGCGGCGACGTAAAGTCCCAGCGGCGCAACCAACCAGCCTGCGGCGGCCATGGTGGCTGCCGCCTTGTAGCGCACCAGGCCTTGGCGCAGCCCCTGCATCGCGCCGATCAGCGCCGCGCTCCCGACCGCGAGCAAGGCGACGGGCGTGGCCTGGGTCACCGACCAACCCAGCCCCAGGGTCAGGGCTGGAATTGCCAGGATGCCACCACCTGCGCCGGTGAGCCCCAGCACCAGGCCCACGCAGGCCCCCAGCAGGAACGTCAGCATCCGCTCACTTCGAGGCGCAGTCGGTGAACCACTCGCGCCCCTTGAGCATGCCGTTCCAATAGAACCATGGCAGCAATCGCGCCTTGAGGAACCACGCCGACCGGCGCGGTATGGTCGGGTCCATGGGAAACGTCGGCAGCAGTTTCCCGCCATAGCCGAACTCGGCCAATATGACCTTGCCCTTCTCGACAGTGAGTGGACACGACCCGTAGCCGTCGTAACGACGAGGCGGTTCAAGGCCTTTGCGCAGTGCCATGAGATTCTCCGCAACCACCACGACCTGCTTGCGGGCTGCCGCAGCGGTCTTGGCGTTGCTGGTGCCGCAGACATCGCCTGCGGCGAAGATTTCCGGATAGCGCGGATGCTGCAAGGTCGCCGGGTCGACCTCGAACCAGCCTGCCTTGTCGGCCAGTTCGCTGCGGCGAATCACATCCGGCGCTTGCTGGGGTGGCACGACGTGCAGGACATCGAAAGGCTTCTGCACACGGGTCACATTGCCGTGCGCGTCCGTGACATCGAACCAGGCGGTTTTGCCGGGACCGTCGACCTTGACCAGATTGGACTGAAAGGCCAGTGCTGCGCCGTACGCTTCGACGTACTTCATCAGCGGGGCGACGAATGTGGCAACCCCGAACAACGCAGGCCCCGCCAGGTTGAATTCCACGGAAATCGACTTCAGCACGCCCTCCTTGCGCCAGTGATCGCAGGACAGGTACATCGCCTTCTGCGGTGCACCTGCACATTTGATCGGCATCGCCGGCTGGCTGAACAAGACGTTCCCGCTGCGCAGAGCGCGCACCAGTTCCCAGGTGTAGGGCGCCAGATCGTGTCGGTAGTTCGAGGTCACCCCATGCTTGCCAAGCGTGTCTTCGAGACCCTCGATTTTCTCCCAGGCCAGCTGCAGTCCAGGGCAGACGATGAGCTGCTGGTAACCCAGCTCGGTACCATCGCTGAGCAACACACGCTGACGGCCGGGCGCGAAGGCCGATACCGACGCCTTGATCCAGTGTGCGCCCTGGGGAATGACGCTGCCCATTGGACGCAGGGTGTCATCGATGTTGTAGGCGCCCCCGCCCACGAGCGTCCAGGCGGGTTGGTAGTAATGCTCGCTGGCGGGCTCGACGATCGCAACGCGTAGCGAAGAATCCCGCTTGAGCAGACTGGCCGCGGCAGCGATGCCGGCAGAACCACCGCCCATGATCACGACATCGTACTGCCGGGTTTCGGGGCTGCCCTTGGTTGCAAGCTCGTAGAGCCTGGCGGATCGATTGCCGGTACGGCAGTAGGCAAGAATGGGCTTGGGCAGCCGCTCCAGCAGTGCCTTCAGCGCTTGACCCTGCGCCTCGGTGGCACCAGAACTGGCCACAGGCAGATAGTGAAATTCCAACCCTGACGCGACGGCCGCGCGCTCCATGGCCAGATGATCGGGTTGCTCCGCCCCACCCTCTTGATCCGGACGATTGCAGATCACGCTGGCGAAGCCTTGCGCCCGCACCTGCGGCAGATCACCCGGCTCGAGCTGGCCCGCCACCGAGAACCCTGCATCTATACGCTTTACCACTTGCTCCATTGCAAACTCCAGGCATGTACGCTGTATGAGGGTGCAGAGGCTTACTTCTTCAGCGCCTGGCCGCAGTACAGGCCCGACAGCGTTTGCATCAACGAGACCACTTCGAAGCTGGCCAACGAGTAGTAGATGTACTTACCCATCCTGCGCGTGTTGACCATGCCCTCGTCACGCAGCACGCCCAACTGCTGCGACAACGTCGGCTGCCTGATCCCGGACAATGCCTCCAGCTCTCCCACGTTGCGCTCGCCCTGAGTCAATTGGCACAGCAACAAAAGACGGTCCTCGTTGGCCAATGCCTTGAGCAAGGCACACGCCTTGGAGGCTGAATCGCGCAGCAGACCGATTTCCTCGGCAGACAATTGAGCAGACATGGCAAGCCCCAACAGTGGAAGATCGACAGTCTACGATTGGATAGTATATCTTTCAATATAGTGTAATGACGTGCATTGAAGGAGGCTGACAATGGCCGCGCAGATCGAAGGTTCCTACGACACCGCCACGGCAACCGTGAGCTATGTCGTTTTCGAGGCTCCGGGAGGACCTTGCGCGATTGTGGACCCGGTGCTGGATTACGATGCCAAGGCCGGACGCATCCACACCGACAACGCAGACCGTATCATCGCGTTCGTGAACGAGCACCGGCTGCAGGTGCAGTGGCTGCTGGAAACCCACGCGCATGCGGATCACCTCTCCGCCAGTGCCTACCTCAGGGATGCACTCGGCGGCCAGATCGGCATCGGTGCGCAGATCACTGCGGTGCAGAAAGTGTTTCGCGACATCTACAACCTCGAACCCAGCTTCCTGCCCGATGGTTCGCAGTTCGACAGGCTGTTCGAGGCGGACGAGGTGTTTCACATCGGCGCGATCCCGGTGAAAGTTCTGCATGTACCTGGACACACGCCAGCAGACATCGCCTATCAGGTCGACGACTCACATGTCTTCGTCGGCGACACGCTGTTCATGCCTGATGTAGGCACCGCTCGATGCGACTTTCCGGGCGGGGATGCCGAACAAATGTACGGATCGATCAAAGGCCTGCTGAGCCTGCCTCCACCAACCCGACTGTACATGTGCCACGACTACCCTCCCGCTGGCAGAGAGGCGTGCTGGACAACCACCGTGGCCGAGCAGCGGGAGAAGAACATCCACGTCAGCGACGCGTCGGATCTGGCGTCGTTCGTGCGCATGCGCACAGCACGTGATGCCAGCCTATCAGTTCCAGCGCTGTTGTTGCCGGCGATACAGGTGAACATCCGGGCCGGGAATCTTCCGCCTGCGGATGAAAGCGGGTTGTGCAGCTTGAAGATTCCGGTGAACAGGTTTTGAGAGTGTCTGGAGGGCCGAGGTCGACGCTGCACCTTGATATCGGTAAAGTCGCCAGATAGTTTTGTGCATACACAAAAAAGCCACTTTCGGGAGGTGGCTTAAGTGCCTGATTTCCTGCAACAGTACGCTTAGTAGCCGGATCGAGTGACTTTAAAGACCGAGCACAACAAATTAACCGGCTCCTGTGAGCGGAGTTGATTGACTAACGCAATGGCTCTTGTTCGTCGGATCATCAAGAACGCGGTAGCCTTTTTCAAATCGATTTCTCTCGTTCCAGGCGGTTGATTCGGGCTTCCAGTCCCTGGATTTTCTGCTGTCAGGTGTCAGCGCTTTGCTGGGCGGTGTGGCACCGGCTCGTTTCTGCTGGAGCTGGTTCACCTACTGGCGCAAGGCCGACTCTACCAACTCTGGCGACTAGGCTGCATCAGCGTGGCTAAAGCCTTGGTCAAGCAGCAGGCTGGCAGGTTCGCGCTTGAACTTGGGGTAAAGGTCCGTCGCTGTCTGCTCATTGAGTAGCAAGTTTGGGGGCAACGCTCACCTTGGCTTGAATATCGCTCGACAAACCAGCCTTGAGTCAGCACATCGATGACTTTATGCCGTCAACGCGCCAGGTCTAACTAGGTAGCTATCAAAGTAGCTACACCTAGGGACCGACTCCGGAGGACAAGAAAGCTCATGACAACGCCCAAGACGGGCCTGAAGAAAGACCTGATCTGCGGCAAGAATCGATTGTGGAATTGGAATGGCCATGCTTTTTGACGGAGTGCTGCAGCACAGATATAAGCTAGCCAAGAGCGCGCCGCAGCTCACAATGCTGGATGAATTCAGCGGTCGGCGGGCTCACAGCTTTGTGGTGGTACAGCCCCACCAAGATGAAGACGAATTCATTGCGGCGATGGCGAAGTTGCCCGTTGATTACAAAACGCAACTGTTGTCGACGTTCCTGTGTGCGGCAGATGGAGCATGTCGCGGTTCGTCGGCGACGTTGAAAGTGGTGATGTCGAAAACGTAGAAGCGCCAACCGCTGCAGCTGCATGTAACCATTGCCGACTCCCCAAGCAACAGGCCGTCGGCAACAATTCTGTTCATGGGCACGTTACAGGCGCGGCCTATGCTGCAAAAAAAAATTAGCGTCCTTCGAGCGTGCGATCCTCCTGAGACACCACCAACTGAACTTCCACCCGCCGATTTTCTGCGCTCGCCGGGTTCAGGCCAGGTTTGGGTCTGGAATCACCGTAACCCGCCACAATCACTCGCAGTGATTGCTGCTCGTCCAGAGCCAAAACCAACAACCTGCGTGCTTCCCGTGCCCGAGCAGCCGAGAGCGTGTAGTTATCGTCATAGACCGTGCAGTACCGCGCATAATCAGTAACCGGTCGGCTTACCGGCACATTGTCGGTATGGCCCTCGACCAATACCTGGCCCTGGTCGTAATCGTGGATGAAGGTAGCGACGCGAACGCTCAACTGCGTCAGCGCACGCTTGGCCTCGTCGGTAATACAGGCGCTGCTGCGGCCGAAGGCGTTATCAGGCAACGTCAGGCGCCGGTTCTTGATATCGATATCGATCAGCCCCCCTTCACCGCCGTGTGCCAGATCCTCCTGCATCGCCTCAAGCAAAGCGCTCAGACGAGTTTGTTGTGTTGCCGCGCCTTGGGCTTTTTCTGCCTGACGCGCCGCCTCCAACTGTTGCTTCTCGACTTGCATTGCTGCTTCGGCCGCTTTGTTCTGCAGAACCGAAACTACAAGCATGAGCATCACGACCGCCATGACTCCCGCCATGAGGTCTGAGATGGAAATCCATTCGGTGGGCTTTTCTTTCATGGTCGACTACGCCGGCTGAGCTTTATTGGTCTGCAAACCACTCGGAGGCGCAGGTTCATAGTCCACCGTGAGTCGGCCAAGCAATGTCACTGTCGACTGTGCAGCGTCGCTGAGCACCTGGAGGCGATTGGCAAACTGGTTGTCGATATTGGCCGCCAGCTTTTCAGGCAAAGCGCTCATGGCTTGTTGGCCTTGACGATGCGAGTCCGCAAGCGCCTTCACGTCCTGAACAACCGAAGGCAACTGTTGCGCCGAATCACATAATTGCTCAAGCAGTTTGACGCTGGCTCCCAGAGGGTCCAACCTGGCCGGCAACGCTTCCAGAGATTCCTGGGTTTTAGCGCCTTGGTCTGTCATGGTTTTGAACTGCACATTGAGCGTAGTCAACTGCTCGGCGAGCTGCGGGAAAGTCACCAGTTTGCTCGCCACCGCATCCATCTTGTGTCCAGCTTTGGATGCCTCCTTCAAGCCCTCCGAAATGCTCTTGCCGAGCTCATCCATGTTGGAGCTCATCGTTGCGATCGCTTCGTTAAGCGTGGCGCTTGTCTGCGAGAACTGAGAGCTGGTTTTCTTCTGCATATCCTTGGCGTCTACTATCGTCCCCTGAACTTGCTTGACCACCGTGCCGACATGCTCTGACAAACTATCGACCGCAGTGGAAATATTATCGGTCGCGCCTTTCAGGTTGGCAGCCATGTCCTGGGTGTTCTGGGTAAACTCCCGGCTCATCGTGGTAATTGTGCCGGTCAGGCTCCCTTCGATAGTCTCCATGACGGTGCCCAGCCTGGTGATGTTGCCATCCATGCTCGCCTTCATTTCTACCAGGTGCCCGGCGAAATCCTCATTGAGCGACTCGATCGCACCGCTCAGTTTTTCCTGCATGACCTGCACGCTGCCTTTAAGCAGTCCTGCCGAATCTGCAAGTAACGTGGCAGATTCGCCCATTAACTGTACTGCCGCCTCCTGGCGCTGCAGGTTGTCGGTCTTGGCCTCTACATACCCTCGCAGGCACTCACTCGACGTCCTCGTGCTGTTTGCCACTTCGCCTAGTCGAGTCTCGACCGCCTGCAGACCTTTGAGGCTTTCTTCGACATTGACCAAGCGGCTGAACTGCGTACTCATCTCGGCAATTTGTGCAAGGTTTTCACTGAATCTGGCGATCTCGCCGAGCTGTTGCTGATGGTCGGCAAGCCGGGTATCTACCGCGTTGAAATGGCTCTCCGCCTGTTTACCGTTCTTGAACTCAACCGCCTTAATCTGCTTGAGCTCTGTGGTCACCAGCAGACCTTGGGCATTGAACGCCCCGACCAGCCGGGTACCGACACTCTCCAGGGCAGCCAGGTGCATTTCGTCACGTTCGGCATGCCGTGCAAGCTCGGCTTTTCGACTCAAATCAATCTCTGCTTTCATGTGCTCCAGGCACCAGTCCGTGCGCTTGCTTTCCGCTGACCACGGCGCGGCCTCCCACAGCTTGATCAAAATGAAGGCAATGATGCCCCAAGTGGAGGTTTTAAACTTGGTGCCTAAATCTTTCATCATGCCGGTGAGCTGAGTCAGGGAACCGCTCATGGCGTTGAGCGAGTCATCATGCCCCTGAAGGATGGTCGAGGCCTTGTCCAGCGCCAGGCCCAGCCCCAGAAACGTGCCTAAAAGCCCAATGATCAGCAGCAACCCCGGCATATTGGAAGCAAAGCGCTCCCAACCTGAAGCGACAGCGTGGCTCAACTCACCAATTGAGCCGTGCTCAATGTCCAGCGCATTGATGCGAGCCCCACCGCGCCAGTTTTTTTCCCACTTCGCCGGTTGGCCAAAAACCTGTGACGTAATCAGTGACAGCAGCAGACCGAACGCGATGATGCTGAAAAAAAACACTTCCAGCGGGTTGCTCAGCGAGGGGGTCAAGAACTGCAGGATTTCGCCAATCATGCCGCAACCTCAATCACTTTGAACGCATCCGTCCGTTTCTTGCAGTCGGCCTCGAAGATATTGGCGAAGCTGACAATCAACGATTTCTCCTCCGGTTCCAAGCGTTCCCATTTTTCGCCATTCTGTGCACAGCGCACCAGAATCTCGCCAACCTTGCCACCGTGGTCGATCAAATACTCCTGATCGTCGGCCACAATTTGCTCCTCGCTCTTCTCAAGCAGTTGCAGAAAACCTTCTGCTGCGAACACATAGTTACGCTTGGCACGAGTCTCGTTACCCAGCGTTTCAAGTTGAGCTTCGTCACGTGGCAACAGCTTGCGTAGGTCGTCCAGTACCAGCGCCTCTTCCAACTCCAGTGGTTCCAGTTCTGCCTCCAGCTCCAGGCGTCGCTTGAGCACTCGGTCCCTGACCACGCGTTTATTGAGTTCTTCCCAGGCTGCTTGAGCATTTTGCAAACTCAGGCCCCACACCAGAATCATTTCCTCGAATACAAACGGAATCACGGCCTTGCCGAAGTGCTTGACGGTCATATCGTCCAGGCGCTGTACGTCAGCATCGCTCAATTCCGCCCGTGCCTCGATCAGTTGGGCAGCGACGTCGATAATGAACAATGGCTCCTGGCAGAGTGACACGACGTCTTCCAGCTGAGTCATTTGTTCTTCGTAAACTTGCAGCAGCTTCTGCACGGCGCGAACCCGCAGGTAATGGTCGAAATCCACGAACGCTTCTGTTTCGACGAGGCGATTAGTCAATGCCTTGACCAAGTGATAGCGGTTGGCCAACGCAATCGCCTGGAGTGCTTCGCGGTCTGCTCCCTGGGTTTTGGCCATGGCAGCGTTCAAATCTCGCTCCCGCGCCTGTGCTTCGGCGATCTCCTGCTCATCCAGCAATTTTTTCTGCCATTCACGGGCACGCTCAATCACCCAGTCGATGGCCTGCTGCACTTTGGCTGCCAACGGGTGGGTATCCAGGTGCTCCAGCGCGGCCAAGGCACGCTCCAAGCCAAGGCTCAAGGCCTTAAGCCATGGCCACGGCACATGGTTTGCGAGCGTTCGAAGTCCCTCGCGCATGCTGGAAATGTAAGGCTTGGCTACCTGGTAAAGTCGCTTGACTTCTCCTACAAAAATTTCTGCTTCGTCGGCGAGCCATTTGACGGCTTTGCTAACGATTTGCTTGACGGCACCAAACGCAGACGACGCAACGTTTTTCACCGTACTTACGAGAGAATCAAACCAGCCCATTAACTATCACTCCTTTGATGAATACCCAATGCTTTACGATTCGCCGCGACAGTGCCGAGATCAACCTCGGGCCGCGAAGCGTGAATGTCTTGACGCGCAGCCAGTAGCTGAGCGAGTGCTTCCTGAAGATGAGCCTGCTGCAGCACACCGGCGTTTTGGGGCAGCAGGGGCTTGGGCAAAGCCAGTCTCAAACAGGTGCGTATTTCACGACCCGATAGTCCCTCGGACGCGGCGGCGAGGACGTCAAGCACCCCTTCCCGCTCCTCTGCCAGGGGAATACCCGGTACCAGCATGCGTGCCCATAGCGCTCGACGCTCATCTTCGCCAGGCAGCTCGAAACGGATGTGCTGAGAAATGCGGCTGACAAAGGCGCTGTCATAGTTGCGTGCGAAGTTGGTCGCAAAAATCACGATGCCAGTGTGCTTCTCCAACTCGATAAGCAGCGTGGAGCGCATGGCATTGACCTCGTTATCAATGCCTTGGGTGACGGAAGACAAACGTTTACCCAGCAACGTGTCAGCTTCGTCCAGGAACAATACGGCGTCTTCGGCACGCGCCAACGTGAACAACTGCGCAATATTCTTTGACGTATCGCCCATGAACTTGCTTTCAATGTCGGCAATGCTGGCGCTGATAAGCCGTTTGCCGATACTTCCGGCAAATGCCTCGGCCGTCAGCGTCTTTCCCGTACCCGGCGCGCCGTGAAAGTTCAGGATCGTGCCGCTGCCACAAGGGTCGACCTCAGCGAAGCCCCAGGTGACGTAGATGGTGTGATGGTGGTGAATTTTCACCAAGGCTTCATCGAGCTGTTGCTTGACCTGCGGCGAAAGCACTACGTCCCGCTCCAGTGTGAAGCGAGGCAATGTGCTTCGCGATGCGGGCGCCGTCTTGGCGGGGGGTTCTTCGGTGGCGGCCAACAGCTCAGGCCGTAACTTCTGATAGAGATAGTCTCTGGAGGACACTGTAATCACCAGTCCATTGATTTGAGCTCTTCCGCCTTGCAAAAGAAGCTTGCGCAAGTCCGCAGGCAGTGTCTTGATTAAGCCGTTGGAAAGGCAACGGCGCATCAGAAAGTTATCGGACAGCAGACGTCGAACTTTAAGACTTTTGAATCAATCAAGAACCCAGGCGACTAGCATATCACCCCCCCGTCGGAAGCCGACTTGCGCCAGGTATCATTCTCTTGCTCCATCTGTTTGTACTTCAGATACAGATCAAAGCTCGCTTTGAGCACCACGGCTAAACCGATGGCAGCCATCACATTCTTCAGCATTTCGCACCCCTCTCTTGTCGTCTGTACTGAGACTACAAGCCGGTCGCGACTGTAGAAGACCATGAGGGCTCCAAGTTCAAGTCCAGCGTAACGGCTGGCCTTGATGATTAGCTATAGGACAACGTCACGGTACGGAAGCCGCGACTTTTAAGCTCTTCCAGAATTTGCTCCAGAGTAGATTCAGACAACGATTCGCCGATATCCTGCTTCTTGGCTTCCGCCTCGACCTCCTCATCGTCAACCTCGAAAAGGGCCTTGTTAAGCTCCTGCCAAGTCCCCATTGTCGGCTGCGACTCGCCGCGCTCATAGCGACCGGGCATCACCCCAGAAATACCAGCCTCTTCAGCCAACTGAGTCAGAGTGAAGCCAGCCTCTTTACGTGCCGAGCGGAGTGCAGAAGGAAAATTACTGCTTTTTGGGTTGGGTAGCATGGCTAAACTCCTGTAGTGAGCTGCCAATATATATACCGAAAACCAACTATTCAAGCTACTTTTGTATCATGGCCAGTATTTTTTTATACCCTAACAGCAAACAAGCCGTGATTCTGAAGGCAGTCCGCAAACTGCGTTGCGTTCGGCCGAGCTGGCGCCACCGGCAATGGCCGGCGCAGCAACGCCTCCTGCGCGCCCAGGTCTGCAGGAATGATCATGTCAAACTTGCCGGCGTAACTGATCAATTTCTCTGTAGTGGCGTAGCTTTCGGCATTCAATACGCTGCTACCGTCTTCAACGATGAACATGGCTTATTCCTTGGTATTGTTCAGGCGGTCAGCTTCAGGCTTGACTGCGGCTTCATCGCCAGCGAAGTCGCTGAATCGTAAACCGTCGCGGGTGATAAGGATCCATTTTGTCCGATTCCAGCTTCGGAACGTAGACCGGCTCGTGGCTGATGCCGTCTTTCTGGGTACCATTGAAATCAGGCTTGGTCGGATCCTTGCCTGGCTTAGTGGGAACCCTCCCGACGGCCTTCGCATTGCCCTTGACCGTGGTCTTGCGGGTTTCGACTTCCACGACGATTTCGACCGGCTTGTCGGCATCGACAATCTCGGGATAGTTGCCAACCATGGTAACCCTGGTCACGCCGCACTCCACGTTACCGAAGAGGTCCGGGTTGCGGTAGCGCTTGTTCGGATCGAAGTCGGCTTTCCGGTTGCTGTACACGAGTTCCATGATCTCCATGGCGGCCATTGCTGGCCGCGCCTTTGAGCGGCTTATGAGGTAGCTTGGGTGAGCTCGATCATCACGCCGGCAGTGACCTTGTCGCTGTTGAAGTGCTTGACCCAGTTCGCGGACGAGCCGACAGCTGCCAGCGCCGCCAGCGGTTTCCTTCCAGCTGTAGCCCAGCGCATCGATTTTAAGGAGGCCTTCAGCGCGATAACCGATGCCCAGGTTCTCTTCGTCGTTCACTTCGTACGAGCGGAAGCCGGGACCCTGGGGCTCGGTGATGGACACGGCATCTAATAGCAGGCCGAAGCTCACATCAACCGGCGCCGTGTCAGTCACGAGCACAGGCTTGCCGAGGGTGCCAGGCAAGCCGCCATAGATCACGACACCGGCTTATTCGTACGGCTTGTTGATGATGGCTTCGTCGACAATGTCGAAGTAGGCCGGGGAGCGCATGACCCAAAGCGCGATGCGGCCGAACTTGCCGCCGAATTTGCGCATTCCAGGGGTCAGCGCCATTTTGCCATCGGTTTCAATGCTGGCTTCGACAACCATTGCGGCATTGCAGCCGATGGGGGCGCAGGGCTGCAATGGCGTATTGCACGAAGCCTTACAGTGTTGCATCAGCCACGTCCTGACCGATGATCTGAGAACTCTTCCACCGGACGGCCGCGACGCTTGAACGCCTCTTCGATGGTCTGGTAGAGGCCGTACTCCCAAGGCGCCTTAATGCGCACAGCCTCGCCCGCGCTGGTTTTGTTGGCGGCGACCTTGGCTTCGGAGTTGACGTCACGGTGATCCAGCGAGCCGGCCAGCTTTTAGAAAGCACGCTTACGGAAGTTACCTTCGATCCACGGGTTGTCGAGGATGATCGCGCCGTTGGACGATTCGTTGAAGATGTCCAGGTTGTCTTGGACGCGTTCCAAGTATGCGGTCTGAGCCTCATTGTTGTAGATGATCAGATCGCTGTTAACAGGTGTAGCCATAGTGGATCCTCTTTGCTTGGGCAATTGCGGGAATGCGGTTTGGCTATGTTTGCGCTGATAGTTGCGCTTTTGCGTGGCTGACATTTCGAAGCACTTCAGTGCAGCCTGGCCGTAACCCCCGCTCGGGGCATTCGTACCCGAGGCCCTTAGCCATAGGTGAGGTGCGCTTTCGCGCAAGGACTCCGCCCATTCAAGCGGGGTCAGAGGAGTCTTGCCGTCTTTACCTAGGATGGGCGAAACCTCCTCGTCTAAGGCAACGGCTTCACCCTCAGCATTCGGGGAGAACACGCCTTTGGCGCGCAGGTTGATGTCGTGAGTGGCCTCGGTGAGCGCGCCAGCCTCCAATGCAGCACCGCGGACAGCGTCGCCCAAGACTTTACCTTGGAACTTGGTGGCGAAGGATCCAGCCTTTTCGGCCCAATCAGACAGCGCCTTAAGCTGCTTGGTGTATTCACCACGCAAGCGCTCAGTGCGGCGATTGAAGATCTTTTCAACCTAGCCTTCGGTCAGCAGTTTGGTGTCTTCGTCTTGACCGGCTTTGCTCAGCAGGCCATTCACAGCCTCGATGTCAACGCCTTGGAACTGGCTCTTGAACTGTGCCAGTTTGCCGGAGGCGTCCTTCAGTTTGCTCAGCGGCTCGGTGTTTTTGGTTTTCAAGCCAGCCACCGATGTCTCAGCGGTTTTTTCGATGGCGGCCTTGATTTCGAGGTTTTGCAGATCGATGATGTTTTCTTCTGCCACTGTGTTGCACCCCCTTGGGTTTAGTCAGCCCGCCTGACGGGCATAAAAAAACCCGCCGGAGCGGGTTCTGGATAATCGCCTGTCACCCAGGCATGAATCGGTAAGTGTAGGGAGCCAGACGCTCAATCTTTATCAAGTCGCCGGACAGGAGCCCGTGGTCGTCCAAGAACCGGCTGACGAAGCGACCCTTTCTTTGCTGGAAGATTTTCTTATCCCGGAGCAAGAACTCTTCAACGGTCTCAATACACCCGTAAATCACATAAGCAGTGCGGGCTGCTGGCTCAGAAGCGCTAACCCCGCCGATGATTTCTGGCTCAAACCAGTCGAAAATCTCGGATAGAAGGATATAGTCGCGAGTAGCGTTTGTCCGTAGCTTGATTGTCTTCGTGTCCATGGTGATTCACCGCAGTTGAGATTGGGGCTATGGTTTCAATCCGAGATAGGCAATTCAAGCACTTTAAATTCAATACATATCAAACACTTATGCGTTTACACTAGCTTTTCTAACGCCAAAGGCTTTAGCTTTTTCATTTGATTCAGAATCAGCGGCTTGAAATTTTCATCAAGCTGCACTTCGGAGAACCGCTCGGGCGTCAGCCCGCCGCATCGGAACAGCTTGGCCCGGGCCGAACCCAGTGCTTGATCTTACGGCTGGAGCTCGAGCCAATCATAGTAGTTGAGATCGGCAGCGACCTGGCCGCCACCGTTCGGACCTACGGAAGCGCGTGTGGCGTCTTTGCTGAGCAATTTGGTCCACTTCGTCACGGGAGCGAAGGTCGTTCGGCAATTCGGGTGAAACGGCGGCCTTGGCCCGGAATCGACCGGAAACCGCCGCTTATCCAAGCCGCACAGTACCCGGATATAAGTCTCGTCGCCTTCTGGCTTTTGATGCGAGCCGGCTGCGGGTTATACACCACCAAACCGGCCTTGGTATTGCACCACCGGACGTGACCTACCTCATTGCCATTGACGAAGACTCGGCGATACCCGCGACCATCATGGTAGCCGTGGAAGCTGTCGGATTTCGGAATGGTCACTCCGCGCCACGCAATGGCAGGCTTGGAATTGTGGCGCCCTACTGAATCGCCCTGTTGAGCGCTTCCCCAGCATTGTCCGCAGCTCTGCTCGCAGTGTCGGCCGTCTGTGTGGCGCTGCTTGCTGGCGGCTCGAGCTTTTCGTCTGTGTTGACGGTGTTATCGGCAAGTCTACGAGGCCAAAGTCCTGTCTCAGCGCGAGCTCGCCCAGGCCACTCTCGACCTCTACAAGGTTCGGTTCAAACAGATCCGGGCCGCGCTCGGAGACGCTGTGATCGATTGCATCCCATCCGCATGGTGGCCGAGGATGATGTCCCGAAAAAATCCCCACGCATGAAAAAGCCCAACCTGTGAAGATTGGGCTGTCATTTAACGAAGTATGAAGCGCAGCTACCAGAGACACCATGCGAACGTGGTCTGGTCGGAGGTCCAAGCAGACTTGGATATCAGCGGTATCGCGAGATAGTTTTGCGCATGTTTTACGCAGGCACAAAAAAGCCACTTTCAAGAAGTGGCTTAACTGTCTGATTTTACTCAGGAATAAATGGTCGGGACGGAGTGATTCGAACACTCGACCCCTTGCACCCCATGCAAGTGCGCTACCGGGCTGCGCTACGCCCCGACCGAGCGTAAAGCTGTTCCAGAACCTCTGAGAACGTCGAGAAATATACCTTAAGCATTTGAATTATGGAAGTATTTTTTTCCAAAAATTCACTTCTTCAGGACACTCAGAACATCTTCGAGCTCGGAGATCGTCTGGCGAATCAATTGCTTGTACTGCGTGGTGTCATCCTTGGCTTCGTCACCGGACAGACGCAGACGCGCACCGCCGATGGTGAAACCCTGGTCATACAGCAGCGCACGGATCTGGCGGATCATCAGCACGTCCTGGCGCTGGTAATACCGACGGTTCCCGCGACGCTTCACGGGGTTGAGCTGAGGAAATTCCTGCTCCCAGTACCGCAGCACATGAGGCTTTACGGCACACAAGTCGCTGACTTCACCGATGGTGAAGTAGCGCTTGCCGGGAATGGGCGGAAGTTCGTCGTTATGACTTGGTTCCAGCATAGGCCTCAACTCGGGCTTTCAGTTTCTGCCCTGGACGAAAGGTGACCACGCGGCGAGCCGTGATCGGGATTTCTTCACCGGTTTTCGGATTGCGGCCAGGCCGCTGGCGTTTGTCCCGAAGGTCGAAATTGCCGAAACCCGACAATTTGACCTGCTCGTTGTCTTCAAGAGCGTGCCTGATTTCTTCGAAGAACAGCTCGACCAATTCCTTGGCCTCTCGCTTGTTCAGGCCCAACTCTTCATAAAGACGTTCCGCCATTTCAGCTTTCGTCAAAGCCCCCCATGCGCTACTTCCTTAACGTGGCGTTCAACCTTTGTTCGAGCGAGGTGAGGATGGCTTGTGTCGTGGTATTCACCTCATCGTCGTTAAGAGTGCGCGATGGATGCTGCCAGGTCAAGCCAACAGCGAGGCTTTTTCTATGAGGATCAATGCCTTTACCCTGGTAGACGTCAAACAACCTGAGGTCGGTGAGCCATTCCCCGGCGTTCTCGCGAATGACCTCCATTACTGCACTGGCAGCCACATCACGATCGGCCAGCAATGCCAGGTCACGACGCACTTCAGGGAAGCGCGACAGCTCCTGGAATTTCGGCAGACGACCTTCGGAAACTTCGGCAAGCACCAGCTCGAACACGAAGACGGCGCGGTCCAGACCCAACGACTTCACCAGCTCCGGATGCAAGGCACCCAGGTAGCCTACTTCCTGACCAGCGCGTTCGATACGGGCGGTCTGGCCTGGATGCAGCGCCGGGTGCTGACCCGGAACGAAGGTGAAGGCGTCCAGCGCACCGGCGAAGCCCAATACGGCTTCCACATCAGCCTTGACGTCGAAGAAGTCTACGGTTTCGCGGCCCTGAGCCCAGCCTTCCGGCAGGCGACTGCCGCAGACGACGCCAGCCAGCATGGGCTCCTGCTTCAACCCGTCCAGTTGACCAACGAAGCGCAGGCCGCTTTCGAACAGGCGCACGCGGTCCTGCTGGCGATTGAGGTTGTGCTGCAGGGCCTTGACCAGACCTGGCCACAAGGACGCGCGCATGGCCGCCATGTCGGTCGAGATCGGGTTGGCAAGCAACAACGGCTCGACGCCAGGGCTGAACAGCTCGAACAGCTTGGGATCGATGAAACTGTAGGTGATCGCTTCCTGATAGCCACGGGCGACCAGCAGGCGACGCAGGGCTGGCAGGTCGGAGCGAGCTTCAGGGCTGGCCTGCGGCGCCAGACGCGCCTGTGGGTAGCGTACCGGCAGACGGTTATAACCGTAGAGCCGAGCCAGCTCCTCGATCAGATCGACTTCCAGACTGATGTCGAAGCGATGACTCGGCACTTCCACCGACCACTGCCCTTCCCCACTGGCCTCGACGCCCAGACCCAAACCGGTCAGCAGCGCTTCGATCTCGCTGCTGCCCAGCTCCAGCCCCAGCATCTGGCTGACCCGCTCGGCACGCAAGGTGATCGGGGCGATCTGTGGCAGGTGTTCCGGTCTGACGCTTTCAATGATCGGGCCCGGTTCGCCGCCGGCGATGTCCAGCAGCAACGCGGTCGCGCGCTCCATGGCTTCACGGGCGAGGTTCGAATCGACACCGCGTTCGAAGCGATGGGAAGCGTCGGTGTGCAGCCCATACGAACGTGCCTTGCCTGCCACCGAGATCGGTTCGAAGAACGCGGCCTCGAGAAACACATCGCGGGTCTTGGCGGTCACGCCGCTGTTCTCGCCGCCCATGACGCCAGCGATGCCCAGCAGGCGCGCGTGGTCGGCAATGACCAGGGTATCGCTGCGCAGAGCGACTTCCTGACCGTCGAGCAGGGTGATCTTCTCGCCCTCCTCGGCCATGCGTACCCGGATGCCGCCGTCGATTTCGGCCAGGTCGTAAGCATGCATCGGCTGGCCCAGCTCGATCATCACGTAGTTGGTGATGTCCACTGCGGCATCGATACTGCGCACTTCACTGCGACGCAGACGCTCGACCATCCACAGCGGAGTGGCCCTGGACAGATCGACATTGCGCACTACACGGCCGAGAAAACGCGGGCAAGCTGCCGGCGCAAGCACTTCCACCGGACGCACATCGTCGTTGACCGGAGCGACGGCGGCGATGACCGGGCGAGTGACCGGCGCGGCATACAGCGCACCCACTTCACGGGCCAGACCTGCCAGGGACAGGCAGTCACCACGGTTGGGGGTCAGGTCGACCTCGATGCTGGCATCGTCCAGCCCCAGGTACACCCGAAAGTCTTCGCCGGTCGGCGCATCGGCTGGCAGCTCCATCAAGCCGTCATTACCTTCGCCAACCTGCAGCTCGGACTGCGAGCACAGCATGCCGTTGGACTCGACGCCGCGCAGTTTGGCTTTCTTGATCTTGAAGTCACCGGGCAGTTGCGCACCGATCTTGGCGAATGGAATCTTCAGGCCGGGGCGCACGTTCGGCGCACCACAGACCACCTGAAATGTTTCATTGCCATCGCTCACCTGGCACACGCGCAGCTTGTCGGCGTCCGGGTGCTGCTCGGTGGCCAGCACCTCGCCGACCACCACACCGCTGAACTCGCCTGAGGCCAGGGTTACGCTGTCCACTTCCAGACCTGCCATCGACAGACGCGCAACCAGCTCGTCTCGCGAAGCCTGCGGGCTTACCCAGCCACGCAGCCATTGTTCACTGAATTTCATCCTGCTCTCCTGAAAGATTCGTTACGGCTAGCGAAATTGCGCGAGGAACCGCAAGTCGTTGTCGAAGAACAGGCGCAAATCATTGACGCCGTAACGCAGCATGGCGAGACGCTCCGCACCCATGCCGAAAGCAAAACCCTGGAACTCTTCGGGGTCGATACCCGACATGCGCAGCACGTTGGGGTGCACCATGCCGCAGCCCAGCACTTCCAGCCAGCCGGTCTGCTTGCAGACCCGGCAGCCCTTGCCGCTGCACATCACGCATTGAATATCGACTTCAGCCGAAGGTTCGGTGAAGGGGAAGAACGAGGGACGGAAACGAACCGCCAGCTCTTTTTCGAAGAACACCCGCAGGAATTCCTCGATGGTGCCTTTCAAGTCCGCGAAGTTGATGTCGCGGTCGATCAGCAACCCCTCGACCTGATGGAACATCGGCGAGTGGGTGATATCCGAGTCGCAACGATAGACCCGGCCCGGGCAGACAACCCGAATCGGCGGCTGTTGCGACTCCATGGTCCGCGCCTGCACCGGAGAGGTGTGGGTGCGCAGCAACATGTTGGCATTGAAATAGAAGGTGTCGTGCATCGCACGGGCCGGGTGATGGCCTGGGATGTTGAGCGCTTCGAAGTTGTGATAGTCGTCTTCCACCTCGGGACCTTCGGCGATGCCGTAGCCGATATGGGTGAAAAACTGCTCGATCCGCTCCAGCGTCCGGGTGACCGGATGCAGGCCGCCAGTTGTCTGGCCACGGCCAGGCAGGGTGACGTCGATCTGCTCGGCAGCGAGCTTGGCGCTCAGCTCGGCTTCTTCGAAAGCCGTCTTGCGCGCATTGAGGACATCTGTGACACGCTCCTTGGCTTCGTTGATCAGCGCACCCACTTTAGGACGCTCATCGGCAGGCAGGTTGCCCAAGGTCTTCATCACCTGAGTCAGTTCGCCTTTCTTGCCAAGGAATTGAACCCGGATCTGCTCCAGGGCATTGATGTCTTCAGCGTGTTGCACGGCCTCCAAAGCTTGAGAGACCAGCGCATCCAGGTTTTCCATGTACAGACTCCAGATACGAAATAGGGGAAGAGCTTGAAGGCTCTTCCCCTATTCATGACGTTTAACACCCCAACCCGCCGACGGCGGGCCAAGGTGATTGTCGGGGTACTTAGGCCAGCGAGGCTTTAGCTTTCTCGACAATCGCAGCAAACGCCGCTTTTTCGTTCACTGCCAGATCAGCCAGAACCTTGCGGTCGATCTCGATGGACGCTTTTTTCAGGCCGGCGATGAAACGGCTGTAGGACAGACCGTTGACACGAGCACCAGCATTGATACGAGCGATCCACAAGGCGCGGAACTGACGTTTTTTCTGACGACGGTCGCGGTAGGCGTACTGGCCTGCCTTGATGACCGCTTGCTTGGCTACACGGAATACGCGCGAACGAGCGCCGTAGTAGCCTTTAGCCAGTTTCAGAATTTTCTTGTGACGCTTACGGGCAATGACGCCACGCTTAACACGAGCCATGAGTTAGTCCTCTATCTTTGACCGAAATTAACGAAGGCGCAGCATGCGCTCGACTTTTGCCACGTCAGACGGGTGCAGCAAGCTGCTACCGCGCAATTGACGCTTACGCTTGGTCGACATTTTGGTCAGGATGTGGCTCTTGAAAGCGTGCTTGTGCTTGATGCCGTTGGCGGTTTTCAAAAACCGCTTCGCTGCACCACTCTTGGTTTTCATCTTTGGCATGTTCGGGTACTCCACATTCAATTGATAAACATAACCGCAAGGCCTGCCGTGCCCTGGTGGTTACTTCTTTTTCTTGGGGGCGATGACCATGATCAGCTGGCGTCCTTCCATCTTCGGATGCTGTTCAACGGAGCCGTATTCGAGCAGGTCACCTTCGACCCGCTTCAACAGCTCCATGCCCAGCTCCTGATGCGCCATCTCACGGCCGCGGAATCGCAAGGATACCTTGGCCCTGTCCCCATCACTCAGGAAACGTACCAGGTTGCGGAGTTTTACCTGGTAATCCCCTTCTTCCGTCCCTGGACGAAACTTGATTTCTTTTACCTGAACCTGTTTCTGGTTCTTCTTCGCCGCAGCAACCTGCTTCTTCTTCTCGAAGATCGATTTGCCGTAGTCCATCACCCGACATACGGGCGGGATGGCATCGGCGGAGATTTCCACCAGGTCCAGCTTCGCTTCTTCAGCGATACGAAGCGCTTCATCGATAGAGACGATGCCAATCTGCTCGCCGTCAGCGCCAATTAACCGAACCTCGCGTGCCGAGATATTCTCGTTGATCGGGGCTTTCGGTGCAGCTCGTTTATCTTGTCTCATTTCACGCTTAATAATAATTACTCCGAATCTGGGCGACCACGCCGGGATACCGCTTGTGCCAGGTACTCGGTGAATTGGGCGATGGGCATGGAGCCCAGGTCAGCACCTTCACGGGTACGCACAGCGACAGTTTGCGTTTCAACTTCCTTGTCCCCGATGACCAGGAGATAAGGAACCTTGAGCAAAGTATGCTCACGGATTTTAAAGCCGATCTTTTCATTTCTCAAGTCGGACTTGGCACGAAACCCGCTTTCCGTCAGATTTTTTTCGACGAGCTGCACGAAATCCGCTTGTTTATCAGTGATATTCATCACCACGGCCTGCACAGGCGCCAGCCAGGCCGGGAATGCACCTTCGTAGTGCTCGATCAGGATACCGACGAATCGCTCGAACGAACCCAGGATCGCGCGGTGCAGCATCACAGGATGCTTGCGTCCGTTGTCTTCGGTGACGTATTCAGCGCTCAGACGGATCGGCAAATTGAAATCGAGCTGCAGTGTACCGCATTGCCAGACGCGACCCAGACAATCCTTCAGCGAAAACTCGATCTTGGGACCGTAGAAGGCGCCCTCGCCCGGCTGCAGGTCGTAAGGCAGGCCAGCGGCATCGAGCGCTGCGGCCAAGGCCGACTCGGCGCGATCCCATAGCTCGTCGGAGCCGACACGCTTCTCGGGACGGGTCGACAGCTTGAGCTGGATGTCCTTGAAGCCGAAATCGGCATAGACGTCCATGGTCAGCTTGATGAAGGCCGCCGATTCGGACTGCATCTGCTCTTCGGTACAGAAGATGTGCGCGTCGTCCTGAACGAAGCCGCGCACGCGCATGATGCCGTGCAGCGCGCCGGAAGGCTCGTTGCGGTGGCAGGCGCCGAACTCGGCCAGGCGCAGCGGCAGCTCGCGGTAGCTTTTCAGGCCCTGGTTGAACACCTGCACGTGGCATGGGCAGTTCATCGGCTTGATGGCGTAGTCGCGATTTTCCGACTCGGTGGTGAACATGTTCTCGGCGTAGTTGGCCCAGTGCCCGGATTTCTCCCACAGGCTGCGATCGACCACCTGCGGCGTCTTGATTTCCAGGTAGCCGTTCTCGCGCTGGATCTTGCGCATGTACTGTTCGAGTACCTGGTAGACGGTCCAGCCGTTGGGGTGCCAGAAGACCATCCCAGGCGCTTCTTCCTGAAGATGGAACAGACCCAGGCGCTTGCCGATCTTGCGGTGATCGCGCTTCTCGGCTTCCTCGATACGCTTGACGTAGGCGGCCAGTTGCTTTTTGTCTGCCCAGGCAGTGCCGTACACGCGCTGCAACTGTTCGTTCTTGGCATCGCCGCGCCAGTAGGCACCGGACAGCTTGGTCAACTTGAAGGACTTGAGAAAACGGGTGTTCGGCACGTGCGGACCGCGGCACATGTCGACGTACTCTTCGTGATAGTACAGGCCCATGGCCTGTTCATCCGGCATGTCTTCGACCAGACGCAGCTTGTAGTCTTCGCCGCGAGCGGTGAATACGTCGATGACTTCGGCACGCGGCGTGACTTTCTTGATCACGTCGTACTCGGTGTCGATCAACTGCTGCATGCGCTGCTCGATCGCCGCCATGTCGTCGGGTGTAAAAGGCCGCTCGTAGGCGATGTCGTAATAGAAGCCTTCTTCGATGACCGGGCCGATCACCATCCGCGCGGTGGGGTACAGCTGCTTGACAGCATGACCGACCAGGTGGGCGCAGGAGTGACGGATGATTTCCAGCCCCTCTTCGTCCTTGGGCGTGATGATCTGCAAGGTGGCGTCGGCGGTGATCAGGTCACAGGCGTCGACCAGTTGGCCGTTGACCTTGCCGGCCACGGTGGCCTTGGCCAGGCCGGCGCCGATGGATGCGGCGACCTCGGCAACGGAAACCGGGTGATCGAACGAACGCTGACTGCCGTCGGGAAGAGTAATGGTGGGCATGGCGCCTCCTCTCCTAGTGGTGACCCCTACCAAAGGTCACATGGGTTGGGATGAGCCAGTACGCGATTCGCCCGGTATGCCCGCCTTACGTTGGCAGGAGCCTTGCGGCCGACCGGAATACGAACCAGAGTGACTGGAGCAATCGAAAAAGGTGAATCCCGCGCTTCGCGCTGCCGAACAAGGCAGTGCCGAGCGCAAGGCCGAACATCCTAGCACACAAGGTGCGTCGAATTGGTGCGTCATGCGTGCGATATGGCAACTCACCGGGTCGCTGAACTTGCGGCCCGTTCCACCCCTCAGATGTGGTGAGTCCAAACCGCCTGAAAACAAGGAGCTATTCATTATGGGTCTCAAACGACTTCTTCCCCTGAGTGCCTGCCTGGCCCTGATGCTTCCATTCGCGGCCCAGGCTGCCGCGCTGTCCGCCGACGCCAAGGCCGAATACACCGCTCAATGTCAGGCTGCAGCCGTGCAGCAAGGCGTCGATGCTGCCAAAGCACAGGCACACTGCAGCTGCGGCGCGAAAGTGATCGAGGACAAATTCACCCAAGCCGAGATCGACCAGTTGACCAACAAGCAGGTCGAACCACCGATGGCGCTACGCCAGAAGTTGATGAAGGAAGTGCTGGTTTGCAAAAACCAGTAACCTCGATAGCCCACCTGAAGAGCACTTCGGGCGTTCTTCAGGCCTGATAACAGCAGACGATCGATTTATTTGCGACGGAATGCGGTTTTTTTTAAAAGAATTTTCAGGTGCAAACCCTAACAAAATAAGGGGTTTAGCCGCTTCGGACAGGTCAAAAGGCGACAACCTTGGCTTCCTGCCCCAATCAAAGGGGGTTCACAGTCCAGCTTTTGGACTATGATAGGGACCGTGTGCCCAGTTGGCCTGAGCAGCACAGCACTACTGAATATTATGTTTCTTGGAGATTCACCATGTCTAATCGCCAGTCCGGCACCGTAAAATGGTTCAACGATGAGAAAGGCTTCGGCTTCATCACTCCTCAAGGTGGCGGTGACGACCTGTTCGTACACTTCAAAGCTATCGAATCCGACGGTTTCAAAAGCCTGAAAGAAGGCCAGACCGTTTCGTTCGTGGCTGAGAAAGGCCAAAAGGGCATGCAAGCTGCTCAAGTTCGCCCAGAGTAATCTCGGCAGCTGAAAAAACCCGTCCATGTGACGGGTTTTTTTTCGCCTGCGATTCGTGCCGCGTTCAGCCGCAGTTGACGCGAGTGATCTGACCGCTGTCGTCGGCGTTCAGATTGAGACGGTCGGAACGGTACTCCAGGGTGACCATGTCGTGGGGACGCAGTATCCGGGCAACCTGGGCGCCTGCCTTGACCCTGGCCTCTTCGAGCAGGTCGGCGGAAGCTGGCTTGCCGACGGTGTAGCGTGCGCCATCGGCGTTGCAGCGTCCGTCGAACGCGGGTGCGGCAGCGGCAGACGACTGGGTCGACTTTTCTGAGGTAGAGCAGCCGCTGGCGGCCAGGGCGGCCATCAGGATCAACAGGGTCTTGCGCGGGAAAGGCATGCAGCCTCCTCTTTTTCCAGTAGGTTTTCGAATAGTCAAGGTTGTGCGACCGCCTGCAACTGGATTGGTTGCACACTGGGCCAGTCTGCCCCAGGGCACCGTAAACGAGTGCCTGCGAATTCGTCACGGGATGTGTGGTGACATCGCATTCAGTACAGATCGATGTAATCGGATCGGGGCACAGGCCAGTGAGTCTGCAACGCGGTATGGATCTGCTGGATCCATTCGGCGTCCTCGGCGGCAGCCGGACCCACGTAGCCCGATCCGGCAGACCAGGTCTCGAGACGGAAACACAGTCCCTGCACGTCCATGCCACCGATCGCCTGAGTGGAAAGGAAAGCGATACCGTCGCGGGTGACGCGTAGCTGGTTATGAACGGCCGGGTTTCCCGAGGCGATCAGGGCGCGGACTGCCTTGAGGGTCAGCGAGTCGGGCTGCTTGAGATCGATGTGCACATGAGCCTCCATGCTGAAGATAGACCCCAAGTTTGGCACGAGGCCGGCCATCTGCCCAAGGGCCGGTGTAAAGCGTGGACGAAAATGCTTTACTGGATCACGTGGAGCGAACGTCGTTCGCTTGTGACCGTTGGCGAGAGCAACATGGCAAACGTATCGATCAAGGCGGACATCAAGGTCCAGTGGCCTCAGGGCCAGAGCTCTTTCAGTCCCGGCACGCCTGAAGAACTGGCGATCATCGGGGTCGACGTGCTGGTCAAGGCACTGGGCACCGAGGCTGCGCGCAGCTTCGTCATTCAGGTGTTCGAGCGCTATGCCCACGAACACGCGACAGCGTCGGTCAACAGCGTGGGCCATCCACTCAAGAACGTACCCACGCCGTAGCTCGCTGAAGCCCGTCATGGGCTCGACAGATCAAGGCAGACGCTGCAGCCGTTGCGTCAGCAGATCGAAGAACCCCTGCGCGTTGCCGTCGTTTACCCAGAATACATTCGTGGGCTGTTTGAGTGTGCCGTACCAGTCGGCCACGGTCTGACCGAAGGTAGGGCCTTCGCGGCTGTCGATGGTCAGGTTGACTTGGCGACCGCTGAACAGCTGCGACGCCAACAGGTAGGCAATCACGCTGGCATCGTGTACCGGGCCGCCTGGCAATCCGTAGTGCTCCATATCGGCCTTGACGTACGCCTGGAGGATATCCACCACCCGAGGACCCGCCTTGTTCGACAACGCGGCCAGTTGCTGCAGACGTGCCGGACTGGTCAGGATCTTGTGGGTGACGTCGAGCGGTACGTAGGTGAGCTTCACCCCGCTCGCCAGCACGACCTGAGCGGCGTGCGGGTCGGCGAACAGGTTGAATTCCGCTGCCGGCGTGATGTTGCCGCCGTTGAAGTGGGCGCCGCCCATGACGATCACTTCCTTGATGCCCTGGGTAATGCCAGGGGCCTGGATCAACGCCAGCGCCAGGTTGGTCTGTGGCCCCAGCATGGCCAGGGTGATGCTGTGGGGTTCGGCATGGCTGAGGGTGTCGATCAGGTATTGCACCGCACTGCCTTCGGCAAGGCCCTTGGCCGGCTCTTGGACGACGATACCCGGCATGCCCTCCTCGCCGTGCACATTGGCGGCATAGATGGGCTCGCGGACCAGCGGCTTGGGCGCGCCGGCATACACTGGCACGTCCTCACGGCCAGCCCATTCACGGGCCAGTCGTGCATTGCGCGAAGTCTTGTCCAGGCGCACGTTGCCGGCCACGGTAGTGAGCGCGCGAACGTTGATCTGCTCAGGTGAGGACAGGGCCAGCAGCAAGGCGACGAAGTCATCGGCACCCGGATCGGTATCGATGATCAGATCGATCTTGTCGGCCGCCATGGCGGTGGCGCTGGTCAGCAAGGCCATCAGCGAAAATCCTCGGATCAGGGTCAGGAAAAAACGTTGCATATCACACTCCTTGTGCTCATTGATGAATCTAGAAAGTAACACCCGCCAGCAGGGCAATGTTGCTGTAGGGCTGGCATTCGCCGGTCCGCACGATAGCGCGGGCGCTTTTTGACAGTTCCTTGAAACGCGCATGGCTGACTATCTGGCGCACACCCAGTGCGCCTTGATCATGCAACTGCTGGATCCGGGTCGATGCCGGGGGCAGTACCTGAAGCATCTCCTCGGCGATCACGTGGCTTTCCACCTGCATTTCGCTGAGCAGCACCTCCAGTGTGCTGACGAAGCTGGGAATGCCCGGCGTGAGGGCCAGGTCGATCAAGGGCACGCCCGGTGGCACCGGCAGGCCCGCATCGCCGATCACGACGATGTCGCCATGGCCCAGAGAGGCGACCAACTGTGACAGGGAAATGTTCAGCAATGCAGTCTTTTTCACGATAGCACCTGCTCGACCTGCGCCAGGGTTGGAATGGAAGGCTGCGCACCGGCGCGGGTGACCGACAGCGCCGCAGCGGCCTGACCGAAGGCAATGGCCTGGGACTCGTCCAGGCCGCGGGCCAGGGCCGCGGCAAAGCCACCAACGAAGGTGTCGCCCGCCGCCGTGGTATCCACGGCCTGCACCTTGCGGCCAGGAGAGTGCCGGAACTGCACGCCATCGGCAAACAAGACGCCGCGCTCGCCCAGGGTGAGGATGATCTTGCCTGCACCGGCCTCGCGCAGAAGGCTGGCGGCCTGCTCCGCCTCGGCAACCGAGTTCACCGCAAGCCCGGTCAGGGCCTGCGCTTCGGTTTCGTTGGGGATCAGGTAGTCGATCCAGCCCAGCCACTGCGACGGCAAGGGGCCGGTCACCGGCGCGGGGTTGAGAATGACGGTTTTTCCTGCCTCGTGAGCGCGTTGCAGGGCGAAAGCGACCACCGGGTAGGGAATTTCCAGCTGGCATACCACTACGTCGGCGGTTTGCAGAAGGCCATCGAAGCGCTCGATGTCGGTGGATTCGAGTTGGCCATTGCCACCTGCCACGATGACGATCGCATTCTGGCTGTTGGCATCGACCACGATCATGGCAATCCCGGTCGCCACGTCCTCGGCCACCCGCACGCCCTGACAGTCGATACCTTCATCGGCCAGCGCCTGTCGCAGCGCGTGGCCATAGGCGTCGGCGCCCACACAGCCGATCATTGCCACCTGGCCGCCCAGGCGCGCCGCCGCGACTGCCTGATTGGCGCCCTTGCCGCCCGGAACCGTCGCGAAGGACTGGCCCAGCAGCGTTTCTCCCGCGCGCGGCAAACGTTCGGCCTGTGCCACCAGGTCCATGTTCAGACTGCCTATTACCAATACGTTCGCTTGCATCGTGTGCCACTCTCAGCGCAATTCATGGGGAAGACCGGCGTATCGCGCCGTGGACTCGCGCACCACGATCTGTGGCGCGATGATGTGTTGCGTGGCGGCTGTGCCGGCAGCGCCAGCGATCCGGGCCAGGAGCCGCTCGGCGGCGCTCTCGCCCAGCTCGCCGATACGCTGGCCCACGGTGGTCAGGGCCGGGTAGACGTAGCGGCTGAGCTGGATGTCGTCGAAGCCGATGACCGATAGCTGCTCGGGCACGCGGATTCCCTGTTCGGCGGCTGCGCGCAGTACGCCCAGACCGATCATGTCGTTGGCGGCGAAAATCGCCGTGGGCCGCTCGCCCGCCAGCAATTGCACCGCCGCCCGGTAGCCGCCCGGGCTGGTGAAATCGCTGTGCAGGACATGACCTTTCGCGGGCTGTATACCGCACTCGGCGAGCGCGCGATGGTAGCCGTCCATCCGCAGTTGCGCCACATGGGTATGCGCAGGCCCGCTGATGCAGGCAATGGCGCGATGGCCCAGTTCCAGCAGGTGCAGGGTGGCCAGGTAGCCGCCCTGCTCGTGGTCGATGCACACCAGATCGGCCGTCACCTCGTGCAAGCCGCGGTCGACGATGACCATGGGCGTACGCACCGCCGCCAGCATATCGGTCAGCGCGGCATCGCCACCGACCGAAGCGAACACGATGCCGTCGACGCGTTTTTCAAGCAACACACGTAGGTAGTTGCGCTGCTTCTGCGGATCGTCGTCGGAGTTGCACAGGATCACGCAGTAGCCATTGCGCTCGCAGCAGTCCTCGATACCCCGCGCCAGTTCGGCAAAATAGGGGTTGACGCTGTTGGGCACCAGCAAGCCGATGGTCGCCGTGCTGCGCGCCTTCAACGAGCGGGCCACGGCGCTGGGTACATAGTTGAGTTCGGCGATCGCCGACTCGACCTTGCGCCGCACGTGCGCGCTGACCGGGCGGCTGTTGTTCACCACATGGGAGACCGTGGTGTAGGAAATCCCCGCCCGCGCCGCCACATCCTTGATGGTCGCCATGCTAGCTCCGCTTGCGCGCGCGTTGACTGCGATAGGTGTCCAGGACCACGGCGATGACGATCACGGCACCGGTGATGATGCGCTTGGTCGGTTCGCTGGCACCGATCTGCGCCAGACCGGCAGCGAGTACGGAAATGATCAGCACGCCGAAGAAAGTGCTGATGACCGACCCGCGCCCGCCCATCAGGCTGGTCCCACCGATGACCACTGCAGCGATCACCTGCAGTTCCAGACCGGCCCCGGCGTTGGGATCGGCCGCCTCGAGGCGGGAAATCTGGAACAGCGCCGCCACGCCCGCCAGCAGACCCATGAGGGAGAAGACCAGCACCTTGTAGGGCTTGGGATTGATCCCGGCCAGGCGGACGGCTTCCTCGTTGGTGCCGATGCCGATCAGGTAGCGGCCGAAGACCGTGCGGGTCAGGGTCAGGTGGGCGATGACGATCACCCCCAGCGCAATCAGGAACGAAGGCGCGATGCCGAAGGCCACCGGTCGGACAGCCAGGCGAAGGCGTCACCGATGTAGGCGGTGCGTGAATCGGTCATCTGGTAGGCCACCCCGCGGGCCATTTCCAGCACGCCCAGGGAGAGGATGAACGAAGGGATGCGCCAGGCCACGGTGATCGAACCGGTGATGGTGCCGGCGAGCGCCGCGCAGCCCATGCCCAACAGCGCGGCGGGCAATACACTCCAGCCCCAGCCGAGGATCGCCACACTGACTGCCGAAGCAGCCAGTGCCAGCACCGAGCCTACCGACAGGTCGATGCCGCCGATGATCAACACGAAGGTCATGCCAACGGCGAGAACCATCAGGTCGGGGATCTGGTTGGCGATGGTGCTGAAGGTGCTGTACGAGAGAAAGTGACTGCTGAGCACGGAGAACAGAACGATCATGGCCAGCAAGGCGCCGGCCAGGCCCAGATAGGTCCCCAGGCCCAGGTAGGTGCCGCTGGGTTTGGCGCCAGGCGTGGCTTTGGGCAGTGTTGAAGTTTTCATGCAGGGATCCTTGCTGCAGGCTCGGCCAGCAGCGCATTGCGTTTTTGATAACCGGCGAACGCGGCGGCCAGCAGTTCATCCTGGCTCCAGTGTTCGCGCTCGAAAGTGTCGATCAGACGGCCGGCCGAGAGCACCGCGATGCGGTCGCAGATCAGCATCAGCTCGCGCAGGTCGCTGGAGACCACGACCAGCGCCTTGCCCTGGCGGGTCAGTTCGCCCAGCAGGGCATAGATGTCGAACTTGGCGCCGACGTCGATGCCACGAGTCGGCTCGTCGAACAGCAGCACGTTGCAGTCGCGCTCCAGCCAGCGGCCGATCACCACCTTTTGCTGGTTGCCGCCCGAGAGCTCGGCCACGGTTTGTGCCGGGCTGGAGCTGCGGATGCGCATGGCTTCGATCTGGCGCTGGGCCAAGGCCCGTTCGGCCTGGTTGTCGACGACACCTGCGGCGGAAATCGCCGGCATGTTGCCCAAGGCGATATTGGCGCTGATCGATTGCGACAGCAGCAGGCCTTCGCCCTTGCGGTCTTCGGTGATCAAGGCGATGCCATGGGCCACGGCATCGGCGGGACTGCGGATCGTGACCGGCCTGGGTGGCTGGCCAATGGCAACGGTACCGGCATCGCTGGCGTCGGCGCCGAAGATCAGCCGCAGCAGTTCGGTGCGCCCTGCCCCGATCAATCCGGAAATGCCGAAGATCTCGCCCTGACGCACCTCGAAGGACACGTCCTTGACCTTGTCGCCGCGGCTCATGCCTTGCACCTGGAACATGGGCGCGCCAATGCGTCGCTCACCCAGGTCGATGCGTTCGCCCAGTTCGCGGCCCACCATGAGGTTGACCAGTTGCTCGCTGTCGTAGCGCGCCATCGGCTCGACACACACCAAGCGCCCGTCGCGCAGCACGGCGATGCGTTGCGCAACCTGGGCCAGTTCTTCGAGGCGATGGGAAATGTAGATAATCGACACGCCGCGCTCGCGCAGGCGCAGGATCTGCGCGAACAGCATGTCGACCTCGCGCGCGGTGAGCATCGCGGTGGGTTCGTCGAGGACCAGCACCCGACAGTCGCCGATCAGGTTGCGGGCGATCTCGACCATTTGCTGATGACCGATGCCCAGGTCGCTCACCAATGTATCCGGGTCGATGGCGTCTAGGCCCACCTGGGCCATGGCCTGGCGGGCCTGCTCACGCAGGCGTCGACGATCGATCCAGCCACCGCGGCTGGGCAGATCGTGAAGGAACAGGTTTTCCGCAACGGTCAGCGTCGGCAACAGGTTGAGCTCCTGCATGACCATGCGCACCCCGCCACGCTCGGCGGCGGTACGGCTGCCGGGCAGCCAGGCCTGGCCCTGGAACTGCATCTGGCCGGTGGTTGGCGCTTCCAGGCCACCGATTATCTTCGACAGGGTGCTCTTGCCCGCGCCGTTCTCGCCGGTCAGGGCCAGCACTTCGCCGCGGTGCAGCTCAAGGTCGATGTCCCACAGCACGGGCTGGGCATAGGTCTTGCCGATGCCACTGACCGACAGTACAACATTGGATGTCATAGGGTTCTCCAGACGCGCCTGCCGATAGCAGGCCGAGGCAATGCCCAGGCCTGCCGCGAGACGCTCTGCATCAAGGCTTGGTGACGAGCTCGACCGGGGTCTGGATCACGCCATTGGCGTCGACGTCCAGCTTGTCGCCCTTGATCATGCCCAGCGCACTCTGAATGCCGAACACTGCCTGGCGGGCGGCGAACTGGTCGGCCGTGGCCAGTACGCGACCGTCCTTGAGCATTGGCTTGATAGCATTGATGTTGTCGTAGCCCACCACCTGGACCTTGCCCGCCTTGCCTGCGGCACGCACCGCGGAGACCGCACCGAGCGCCATGCTGTCGTTGCCGGCCAGCAGGGCCTTGAGGTCGGGGTATTCATTGAGCATGGCGGAGGCGACGGCATTGCCCTTGTCGATTTCCCAGTTGCCCGACTGCACGGAGACGATCTTCATCTGCGCCGCTTCCATGGCGTCCTTGAAACCGGCCGTGCGCATCTGTGCGTTGGTGGTGGTCGGTACGCCTTCGATGATGCCAACCTGGTCACCGGCAGTGAGTTGCTTGGCCAGGTAGTCGCCGACCAGCTTGGCGCCCTTGCGGTTGTCGGGACCCACGAACGGCACCTGGATGCCTTTGCTTTTCAGCACGCCGGCATCCAGCTGGTTGTCGATGTTGACGACCTTGATGCCGGCATCCATGGCCTTCTTGATGATCGGCACCAGGGCCTTGGAGTCTGCCGGGGCGATGACCAGCGCATCGACCTTGGCCACGATCATCTGCTCGACGATGCGAATCTGATTGGCGGTGTCGGACTCGTCCTTGATGCCATTGGACACCAGATCGAAATCGGCGGCGTGTTCTTTCTGGTAGCTCTTGGCGCCGTCTTCCATGGTCAGGAAGAATTCGTTGGCCAGGGATTTCATGACCAGCGCGACCTTGGGCTTCTGGGTGTCGGCGAAGGAGGATTGCAGCGGGGCGATGGTGCCGATGGCAGCCATCAGGGAGACAGCTAGCAGGCGTCCAGCGAAGGGCAGCTTCATGGGGTCACTCCGATCTTATGATTGTTTTCGAGCAACGGTTCGCGGTTATTCGCAAACGTTTGCGTACTGGAAACTATGGCCATGCATCAGTCCTTTGTCAATCTCGTGGACATGCTTCCACCCAAGCATCTGTAGCACTCGCCATAACACCGCCCTGCAGGTGCGAGGCAGCTCCGCATCACGATACAAAGTCAGTCATTCATTCATCCTCGGGCCGAGCCCATAAAGATTGCCATGACTAACCACGAAGCCCTTGCCCTTCATACTGCAACCCCCAGGCTGCACGTTGTCGACGGCCGTGCACTTGCGCGGCGCGATGTCGTGTACCACAGAGATCAACCCGGTTTCACGCAGGCACGTATTACCCGCCATGATTACAACGCCGGTGAGCAGCGTGTCTGTAGCATAGACCCTCGCCTGCATGCGGCCCGGTCCGAGCAACCCGACATCGAGCCCAATCTGCAACAACGTTACAGCCTGGGAGGTCGCTGCCTGCGCAGCCGTAGTGTCGACGCCGGCACCACTGTGACCTTGCACGACGCCTGCGGGCGTGAGGCGGTGACATGGCTCGCCAATGGTGTCGAGCAGAGCCGGCACTACGAGGCTGCGCCACTGCCTGGGCGACTCTTGTCGATCACAGCGCTGGGAACCGACGGAGCCACGCGGACAGCCGAGCGCTGGCAATGGGCTGATGGCCAGCCATGGGTGCGAGAGCGCAACCTTGCCGGGCACTGTCACACACGTTTCGACGGCGCCGGCAAGAATGTTGTCCAAAGCCGTAGCTTGCTCGGCTCAATCACCAGCGAGTGCTTGCAGCTGCTGCAAGGCCATGAGGAAAGCGACTGGTCTGGTGACGACCCCTTGGCTTGGGCAAGATGCCTGGAGCCAGAATGTTCGAGCAGTTCGGTGATTGTCGATACTTGCGGTGCGATCGTGGCCAGTGAGGATGCCAAGGGGCATCGTCAACGCCATGGTTTTGATCGCTGTGGGCAGTATCGGGCCAGCTGGGTCACCCCCATGGGCAGCACCGAAACGCCTGTGGTACTGGATGTCAGCTACGACGCCAACGGCCAGAGGCTGATGGAGCATGATGCCAACGGGTTGGTCACCCACCATACCTACGCACCCGACACCCTGCGGCTGGTCGGCAGGAAAACCACCCGCCTGCACGACCGTCGGGTTTTGCAGGATTTGCGTTACCAGTACGACCCTGTCGGATTGGTGACCCAGGTACGCGACCATGCCGAGCAGACGCGATTCTGGCGCAACCAGAAAATAGAGCCACAACAGGACTACCAGTACGACTCGCTATCGCAGCTGATACTGGCCAGCGGGCGTCAAATGGCTGCACTCGGCCGACCTGATAGCCTGCCCCATGCGCTGCCTGTCGATACCCATGCCTACACCCTCTATCAGCGCCGCTACACATACGACCAGTCGGGTAACCTGCTGAACATTCGGCACACCGTCCCGGCTACCAGCACCGGCTACACGATCAGGCTTACAGCCTCCGCGCGGAGCAACCGGACCCTCCTGAGCGACCTTTGCGACGACCCCGCATTGATCGATAGCCACTTCGATGCCGCTGGCCAGCAGCGAGCGGTGGACGGCGCTCAACGCGCTGCCTGGAACAGTCGCATGCAACTGGGCAGTGTCACGACAGACGCAGCAGGTAGCGAGCATTACCTTTACGGCCAGCATCACCAGCGGCTGCGCAAGACTCATGCTCACGGCAGTACTCGCTATTTACCGGGTCTGGAGTTGCAGCAGCACGACAGCCATGCTTTGCACTGCATCAATGTGACCGAGCACATTCGCGTGCTGCACTGGCCTCAGGGCAGCCCAGAGGGTCTGGCCAACGATCAGTTGCGCTACAGCTACACCGACCTGCTGGGCAGTCATGGCTTGGAAATCGATGGCGACGGCTGTGTCATCAGCCGCGAGGAATTCTTCCCGTTCGGTACCACCTCTGTGTGGGCCTGCCGCAATCAGACCGAGGCCAGTTACAAGACTCTCCGCTACTCGGGCAAGGAACGCGACAACACCGGCCTCTACTATTATGGCTACCGCTATTACCAGCCATGGACCGGACGCTGGCTCA
This sequence comes from Pseudomonas sp. RIT-PI-a, assembly GCF_001187875.1. Taxonomy (NCBI): domain Bacteria; kingdom Pseudomonadati; phylum Pseudomonadota; class Gammaproteobacteria; order Pseudomonadales; family Pseudomonadaceae; genus Pseudomonas; species Pseudomonas sp. RIT-PI-a. The sequence continues at coordinate 184,726 of NZ_LGIR01000011.1, read as the reverse complement.
GCGCCGACCCGGCGGGCGCTGTGGATGGTCTGAACCTGTACGCCATGGTCCGCAACTCACCGTTGTCAGCAGTGGACGACGACGGTCGTATGCTGCGGATCGTCGTAAAAGGCGGGATCGGTGCAGCCGGGATCGGCTACGAGGCCTATAAGCACAAGGACCGACAGTCCCAGGCGCCAGCACAGCCTGGCGACGCTTCGACGAGCGGCTCCATGGGCGACCGGCGGGCAGACCAGGTGATCGGCAAGATCCAGCGGATGAAGGACGAATTCAGCCCAGGGCAACAGATTCTGAACAGTGCAAAGGGCCGCGCGCAAACGGCGGATCATCTGGCGCATGGTCAACTGCCGGGGGCCAATGCAGTCCTCAAGGGCGCTGAAAGTGTCGCCACTGTGGTCGAGTTCAGCCAGACAGGCGATCTTTCCCAGATCAACAAAGCGCCTCTGGCGAACGCAGTAGCTACAGACGCGGTAAACGGCGTTGCTCACAGCATCAAGGCCACCATCAAAAACACCCAGAAAGCCGTGAAAGGGGCTGCCGAAGTGGCAACGCTTTCCGACACCAAAGCTGCGGAAGTGGACGCGTCACTGGGCGATTTGAAAGAAGTTGCGAAAGACAAACTGATCACGAATGTGTCGCTGGGCGCCACGGTCAAAGCGGGCCTGGATGGAGCCGCCGCGGTAGTGCCTCATCCCGTCGCCAAGGTTGGCCTCAGAATCCTGTCTGCGGCGTGGACGGTGACGGGCGTGGTGCATGGCGCTGAAGAGCTGGGTGAGATTGCCAAAACCCACGAGGATCTGCTCGTGAGTAAGACCGGCGAAAACCTCATGGGGCAAATGAAGACGGTGAATGCGTCGAATCGTGGAGTGATCTTGGATCGCGTCAAAAAGAGCTACGGCTTCTCCGACACTCCATGAGGCCGGGCGCCGTCTGTTGCCAGAGCAGTAGCGCTGGCTATCTGCGACGTTTTGCCACTCAACTAATGGCCCCACCAACAGTCACAGCTGAATCGGTTACATTTTGTAGCCATTTTCAGGGGTGCGAGCCCGAAGAGGCCGGATGAGCTTTATCTTGTGGATGGCCGTGCTGGGCGTCCTGCTGTTGATGCTGGCGCTGACGGCGTCTTACCTGCGCTGGCTGCCAGTGACCACCTCGGCGGTGTGCCTGGCATTCGGCGTGGCCATCGGTCCCATGGGGCTGGGGCTGTTCACCACCGATTTCAAGGACACCGCCTCCTGGCTCGAACGCCTGGCGGAGGCGGCAGTGTTGTTTTCTCTGTTCAGCACCGGCATCAAACTGCGGCTGGGGTTGGGCCGCAGTGCCTGGCGCGCAGCTTATATGCTGTCGGGCCCGGTGATGATCGTTTCGATTCTGGGCGTCTGCCTGGTAGCGCACTATGCCCTGGGCTTGTCGTGGGGGGTGAGCATGCTGCTCGGGGCGATGCTGGCGCCGACCGATCCGGTGCTGGCGTCCATGGTCCAGGTGAACAGCGCGCAGGACTTCGACCGCGTGCGCTTCGGGCTGTCGGGCGAGGCCGGACTCAACGACGGCACGGCCTTTCCGTTTGTGATCCTGAGCTTGCTGATGTTGCATCATGGCAGCCTCGACAGCCACTGGCTGGGTCAGTGGGCCCTGGAAAATCTGGTGTGGGGCGTGCCGGTCGGATTGCTGATCGGTTACGGGATGGGCCGGGCGATCGGCCACTTGATGATCTACCTGCGCGTGCGCCATGCCGACAGCACCAACTCGCCGAACGATTTTCTGGCGCTGGCCTTGATCGCACTGTCCTACTTTGCTGCCGCTTCCGTGGGCGCCTTTGGTTTTCTCGCCGTGTTCGCCGCAGGCCTGGGGTTGCGGCAGGCGGAGGTACGCACGTCGAACTCCGAGGTGCCTTCGGAGCACCTGGCCAAGCCAATCAGCGGGCACCGTGACATGGCTCCCGAAGAAGGCACCGTCACCCATCCCAACGATCTGGAAGACGGGCAGCTGGCCGCAGGGGTGATGATGGGCGACATCCTGGTGTTCGGCAATCTGGTGGAACGGTCCATGGAGGTACTGCTGATCACCATTCTGGGGGCGACCTTGTCCGCCTATTGGGATTGGCGAGCGGTGGGCCTGGCGGCCGCGCTGTTCTGCGTGATTCGGCCATTGAGCGTGTGGCTGCTGGTGAGCCGGCGGTTGCTCGACGGGCATCAGCGCGCGTTGCTGGGCTGGTTCGGCATCCGCGGGGTCGGGGCGATCTATTACCTGTGCTATGCCCTCGCCCACGAACTGCCCGAGTCGGTCGGGCAGGTCTGCATCAGCCTGACGCTGTCGGTGGTGGCGTTGAGCATTCTGGTGCACGGCATCAGCACCCAGCCGCTGCTGGAACATTACGAGCGTCGGCGAAAGCCGGTTTAGCGGCGGACGCCGTAAGTCAAGGAGGGCGCGGTGCTGCCGGCCGTGTGGATCCACCCCGTGCCGCGATCCCTGTAGCAGCGGCGCGAGCCGCGTCAGCGGTGCGTGCGCTGTGCCTGGAGGTTCGCGGTGTTGCCGGACGCGGCTCGCGCCGCTGCTACAGGGTATCGGTTCGGATGCACCGGCCCGGTCAAAAAGGTATAGAATCCCCAGCATTTGAAGGATCGGTCCTTGTCATCCAGACGGGACCGATCGCGCATAACCCATACAGGCAGATCGGATATTGGAACAGCTAAAGCGCCTCGCTAGCGGGATTGAAGGGCTCGATTTGTTGCTCAAGGGTGGGCTGGTGGCCGGTGCGTCGTACATCGTGCAAGGCCGTCCCGGCTCAGGCAAGACGATCCTGGCCAATCAGTTGGGCTTCAATCGCGTGCGTCAGGGCGGCCGAGTGCTGGTTGCCACACTGCTCGCCGAGTCCCATGAGCGCCTGTTCCAATACCTGTCCACCCTGAGCTTTTTCGACGCTTCGAAGATCGGTAATGAAATCCAGTTCGTCAGCGCTTTCGACACGCTGGAAAACGAAGGCCTGGATGAGGTGGTCAAGCTGCTGCGCCGTGAAATCAGTCGGCAGAAGGCAACCATCCTGATCGTCGACGGTGTGCTGAACGCCCGCTCCAAGGCCGATTCGCAGATCGACACCAAGAAGTTCATCTCCGAGTTGCAAGGCCATGCGGCGTTCGCCGGGTGCACCGTGCTGTTCCTGACCAGTTCGCGTCTGGACGACGGCAGCCCCGAACACACCATGGTCGACGGCGTCATCGAGCTGGGTGAAGAACTGTTCAACACCCGTTCGGTGCGCCGCATCCAGTTGCGCAAGACCCGCGGCAGCGGCGCGCTGTCCGGCCTGCATGAGTGCGAGATCACCGACGACGGGTTGGTGGTCTATCCGCGCCTGGAAAGCCTCTACAGCCGCCCTTCCTGCCCTGACCTCACCGATCTGAGCCGAGTGCCTAGCGGCATTCCTGATCTGGACAACCTGATCGGTGGCGGACTGCCGCGTTCCTCGGTGACCCTGGTCATGGGACCCTCGGGTATCGGCAAGACCAGTCTGGGCATCAACTTCCTGGCGGCCTCGACCCCTGAGGAACCCGGACTGTTGTTCGGCATGTACGAATCCGAGCGCCGCCTACAAGTGAAGGCGCGGTCACTGGGCCACGACTTCGAGACCCTGCAGGCCAGCGGCGCCCTGCACGTGTGCTGGCAGCCGACCACCGAAGGCCTGCTCGACGGGTTGGGCGCGCGCCTGCTGCATCAGGTCGAGATTCACGGCATCAAGCGCGTGCTGATCGACAGCCTGGGCGGCATGGCTCGCACCGCGACCAGTACCGTGCGCCTGACCGAGTTCTTCAGCACCTTGATGAGCGAGCTGCGCACACGTGGCGTGACCGTATTCGCCACGTGGGAAATCCGCGGCCTGTTCGGTCCGGAGATCACTTCGCCGGCTCCCGATCTTTCCAGCATCGTCGACAACATCCTGCTGACGCGATTTGTCGAACATGAGTCTGAACTAAAGCGGCTGATTTCCATTCTTAAGGTCAGAGACAGTTTTTATGATCCGTCGCTATTGGAGCTGGTCATCCATGGTCAGGGAATCGACCTGAGAAAGGCGTTCAAAAATGCAGAGGCAGTGTTATCAGGTAGCGCCTCCACGATATCGAATCCGTGATGTTGCCGGGGTCGAACTGACATGGCCACTATCCTGATCGTCGACGATGAGTATCTCATCGCCGACATCCTTGGTTACGCGCTTGAAGACGAAGGCTACATGGCCGTGACGGCTGGCAATGGCAAGCGTGCATTGGAGATCCTCGATCGCGAGCATCCCGCGCTGGTCATCACCGACTTCATGATGCCAGGCATGAACGGCCTTGAGCTGGCGCAAAGAATTCGCGGTAACGAATCGTTTTGCACCGTGCCCATCCTGTTGATGAGTGGAGCGCAAGGCAGCGTCGGGCGTGCCACGCCCGATCTGTTCGCTGCCGTCTACGACAAGCCATTCGATATCAACCAAGTGGTGGCGAAGGTTCGCGAGCTGGTGCCGCTGGAGCCCCTCAAGCCGCTTTGAGCGATAGCTTGCCTTGCTACAGCGTCAGGATCTCGTAACCATCAGCCGTGACCGCCACCATGTGTTCCCACTGCGCGGACAACGACTGGTCGCGCGTAACCACCGTCCAGCCATCGGCCAATTGGCGGGTGCCCGCCTTGCCTGCGTTGATCATCGGCTCGATGGTGAAGATCATGCCCTGGGTCAGCCGCATCCCCTCGCCCTTGCGGCCATAGTGCAGTACCTGCGGTTCATCGTGATAGATCTGGCCGATGCCATGCCCGCAGTATTCACGCACGACACTGAAGCCTTCGCGGTGCGCGACGCTCTGGATTGCGTGACCGATGTCGCCCAGGGTGGCGCCCGGCTTGACCATTTCTATACCGGCCAGCATCGCTTCATGGGTGGTTTCCACCAGACGCTTGGCCAATGGGCTCGGCTCACCCACGTAGTACATCCGACTGGTGTCGCCGAACCAACCGTCCTTGATGACCGCCACATCGATATTGACGATGTCGCCGTCGGCCAGCACGACCTTGTCGCTGGGCACCCCGTGGCAGACCACCTGATTGACCGAGATGCACGCCGTCTTGGTGAAACCATGGTAGCCAACGTTGGCCGGGACCACCTTCAGCTCGTTCACGATGTAGGCGTTGCACAGCTCGTCCAGGTATTGCGTGGTGACGCCTGCCTGCACGTGTGGGGCGATCATGCGCAATACGTCAGCGGCCAGGGCACCGGCGTGGCGGGCCATGGCGATTTGCTCCGGGGTGCGGCTCAGATTCTTGCGGCTCACTGATTTCTCCTGCTATTGGAACCCCTATGCTAGCAGAGCGCCGGTGCATTGCCTCGTCGTGGCGCATCGACCTGATTTAATTACAAACCCCACAAAACTTTTTGTAACCATTTCGTTCATAAGACTCACAGCCCAGCGCCACACCGGCAGATGGTCGCGAAAAGCGCACAGGCAGTGACTTCGAACGCGGTTCGAAGACTTCAAGCTCCAAGCAGTTCGACATAATCATAATATCCGCTGGCACCGACGGCCCTTGGGACCGTCCCCCTCCATGCCCGGCATCGCACCACCGAACGCTGACACTTGCCTTGCTCTTTTCGTGCGCGATCCTGCGTGACGCATCACGACCTATTGCCTGCGAGCAATGAAAGGAATGAGCCTTGTCCAGTTCCAACACCACTGCACCTGATACATCGCCCGCGGGCGAAGAAAATGACGCCACCCGTACTTCCCCCGGCCAGATCGTGGTGCGCGTAGCGATCATCGCCACCATGGGCGCTCTGGCCTTCGGCTACGACACCGGGGTGATTTCCGGCGCCCTGCCCTTCATGACCCAAGGGCCGGACCAGGGTGGCCTGGGGCTTACTCCGTTCACCGAGGGTCTGGTAGCGTCCTCGTTGATCCTCGGTGCGGCGTTTGGCTCGTTGTTCGCCGGTCATCTGGCCGACAAATACGGCCGCCTGACCGCGCTCAAGGGCCTGGCCATCCTGTTCATGATCGGCGCCCTGGGCTCGGCCCTTGCCCCGACCGTGGCCATCATGGTCGCCACTCGATTCGTGCTGGGCCTTGCGGTGGGGGGTGCATCGGCGATCGTGCCGATGTTCATTGCCGAGATAGCCGGGCCCAACAAGCGAGCCCGATTGGTCAGCCAGAACGAACTGATGATTGTCACCGGGCAACTGGTGGCCTATATCTCCAACGCCCTGCTGGCGCATTTTGCCCACACCCCTGACGTGTGGCGTTGGATGCTCGCCATCGCGGTGATCCCGGCGGCCTTGCTGTGGATCGGCATGCACTTCGTTCCGACTTCGCCACGCTGGCTCGCCAGCAAGGGACGTATGGAAGAAGCCCGCGAGGTGCTGGAAAAGATCCGCTCGAGCAAGAAGCAGGTCGACAAGGAAATGAAGGAGATCCAGGCCCAGAACGACGAGGAACGTGCTGACGTGAGCTGGTCCTCGATCTGGGCCGAACCCTGGCTGCGTCGGTTGCTGCTGGTGGGCATGGGCCTGGGCTTCGTGGCCCAGCTCACAGGGGTCAACGCGTTCATGTACTTCACCCCGGTGATTCTCAAGTCCACGGGACTGGGCACCAACGCGGCGCTTACCGCGACCATCGGCAACGGTGTCGCATCGGTGATCGCTACCTTGATCGGCATCTGGCTGGTCGGTCGCCATGGCCGTCGGCCGATGCTGATGACCGGTCTGTGCTTTGTGGTCCTGGCGCAGGTGCTGCTGTGTGGCGTGCTGACCATGCTGCCCTCCTCGCTGCTGCAGAGCTACCTGGCGCTGGCCTGTATCCTGATGTTCCTGCTGTTCATGCAGACTTTCATCGCCCCGGTCTACTGGCTGCTGATGTCCGAGCTGTTTCCTTCGCATCTGCGCGGCATGATGACCGGTACGGCGGTGTGCTTCCAATGGCTGTGCAATGCGTCGGTGGCGTTCCTGTTCCCCATCGCCCTGGCCGGCTTCGGCCCCTACACCTTCATGCTGTTCGCGGCGATCAACGTCATGTCGCTGATCTTCGTCGCGATGTGCGTGCCGGAAACGCGCGGCAAGTCGCTGGAGCAGATCGAACGGCACATGGAGAAGGAATTCACCCCGGACGAACCCGCCAGCGCCTGAGGCGATACCGATCGCGGCTCGATATGTCCAGTCGGGGGTGTTGCAGGTAACATGGCTGAAGTTGTTTTCATCTTCAGCCTGCCGCCTGCAAGGAAGAACGCCCCCATGACCCACCCCGACGACGTCATCGCCAGCCGCGTTCTGCACCTGCTCGAACAACGCGCGGTGGGCACGTCCATCTGCCCTTCGGAAGTGGCGCGCTCGCTGGAGCAGGACGAGCCCGCGTGGCGTGCGCTGATGCCGGAGGTTCGCCGGGTGGCTCGGGCCCTGGCGGCTGCCGAGATCATCGACCTGACCCAGGGCGATGACCGGCTGAATCCCGACAAGGAACCGGAGGGGCCGATCAGACTGCGCCGGGGTGCGCATTTCAAGCACCCTTGAGGTCAATCCGCGGACGTGCGTTTGCAGACGTATACCTGACGGCCACAGTTTGCTAGGTTTCCCGACCGCCTTCCCCGATCTGGCCGAAATCAATGACCCGTACTCCTCCCCACGCTGCCACCGGCGCACCTGATCAACCGTCCCACCAAGCGAGCTTCTGGCTGATCGCCGTGGCCTTTCTGATCACCATGGTCGGCACCACCCTGCCGACGCCACTGTACGCCCTGTATCAACAGCATCTAGGCTTCGGTCCGACCTGGGTGACGTTGATTTTCGCCATCTATGCGGCCGGGGTGATCAGTGCATTGCTGGCCGTCGGCAGCTGGTCCGATCAATTGGGTCGGCGACCGATGCTGCTGGCAGGCTTGGCCATGGGCGCGATCAGCGCGGTGATTTTTCTGTGCACCGACTCCATTGGCGGATTGCTGATCGCTCGGCTGATCTCGGGCTTTTCGGCCGGGATCATGACCGGTACCGGGACGGTGGCAGTGATCGAGGCGGCGCCCAAGCGCTGGCAGAACAGCGCAACATTGGTCGCCACGGCGGCCAACATGCTTGGCCTGGGCCTGGGCCCGCTGCTGGCCGGTTTCACTTCACAGTTTCTGCCCTGGCCGGTGCACCTGGCCTTCGTTGTGCACCTGGTCCTGCTGCTGGCGGCCACGGCAGCCATCCTGGCCGTCGGCGAGACGGTGCAGCGACCCGCCAAACCACGCCTTGGATTCCAGCGCCCGAGCCTGCCGGCTGCAGTGCGCGGCCCGTTCGTACCCGCTGCCATCGCCGGCCTTGCCGGGTTCAGCGTGACCGGATTGTTCACCTCGCTGGTACCGGCGATCATGCGTCAGGTCATGGGGCACGCGGGAGGCCTGGTGATCGGTGCAGTGATTCTGGTGCTGTTCGCTGGCTCCATCGTCGGCCAGGCCTGGGTCAGGCGGATTCGCGAAGCCGCGCAGATGACCGTTGGTTGCACTGTGCTGATCCTCGGTGTCGCCTGTCTGGGCCTGAGTATCGCCAGCGCCCAGCTCTGGCTGCTGGTGCTCGGCGGCGCCCTGAGCGGAATCGGCCAAGGCCTGACCTTTCGGGCCGGCATGGGCGCGGTGGCCAATGCCGCGCCCGTCGGCCAGAAGGCCGGGGTCACCTCGGCACTGTTCATCGTCTATTACCTGTCCATGTCGGTGCCGGTGATCGCGGTGGGCGTGAGCATTCCCGTGTTCGGGCTGCATCATTCAGCCGAGTTCTTCAGCGCCGTGGTGGCACTGATAGCGGTGCTGGCAATGCTCAGCATGAACATCGTGCGCGCCCGAGCGTCCAATGCCTGAGTCGACCGTCTGCAGGTCGCCAACAGGAGAATGACCATGACACCTGAAACCGAAGGCAAAGAAGAAAAAGGCCCCAATGGTGTGCCCTTCATCAACGATCCAGGCAGCGAGGACCCAGGCTCGGTGACCACCCAAGACGCCACCGTGCCGCTTCAGGATGAAGATGACGAGGATGACGAGTCCTATCAATAGGCCGAATCGGCCACAAGCCTGACTCTGAGGGTCGGCGCCGCCCAAGCGCCATTGCGCCCCGCTATGCTGGATGCTTCCTGCATCCCCAAGCGAGGCATTCGTACCGATGGAGACCCTCACTCCTGCCGCGAACAGTTGGTTGACCCTTCCCGCCCACCGGCACTGGCTGGCCCAGCAAGGCCAGCGATTGCTGGAGTTCGCCAAGGCGGCGCGCATCGAAGACGGCTTTGCCGACCTCGACAACCGGGGCCGACCGGTGCTGGCCAGCGGTGCATTGACCATCCAGACCGCCCGCATGACCCATAGCTTCGCCCTGGCCTGCCTGCAGGGCATCCCAGGCAGTGCGGCCATGGTCGACCATGGCATCCGCGCGTTGCAGGGTCCATTGCGCGATGCACGGCACGGTGGCTGGCATGCCAGCGCCAGGCCGGCCTCCACGTCGCGCAAGCAAGCCTATCTGCATGCATTCGTGGCCCTGGCGGCGAGCTCGGCCGTAGCGGCCGGACGACCAGGCGCCGCGGCGTTGCTGGCCGACGCGGTCGACGTTCTGGAGCGGCATTTCTGGTGCGAAGCCGAGCAGGCATTCGTGGAATCCTTCGCTCAGGACTGGAGCGACCAGGAAGACTACCGGGGTGGCAACAGCAACATGCACGGAGTGGAGGCCTGCCTGGCCCTGGCCGACGTCTGCAACGACGCCAAGTGGCTGGATCGCGCGCTGGCGATCAGCGAGCGGCTGATTCACCAGCACGCGGCTGCCACCGGCTACCTGCCCGTCGAACATTTCGACGCCCACTGGCAAGCGCTACCCGACTACAACCATGACCGCCCCGGGGACGAGTTCCGTCCCTACGGGCAAACGCCAGGGCATGCCTTCGAGTGGGCGCGGCTGCTCCTACACCTGGAAGCCGCACGGCACCGCATCGGCCTGGCCAACCCCAGCTGGCTGGCCGAAGACGCCCAGCATCTGTTCGCCGCAGCCTGCCGGATCGGCTGGGCGGGGGATGGCCAGCCGGGAATCGTCTACACGGTGGACTGGCAACAACGGCCCGTGGTTGCGCAGCGCCTGCACTGGACGCTGGCAGAAGCGGTGGCTGCCGCCGCGGCGCTGTACCAGCGTACCGGCGATGCCTGCTATGAGCGCTGGTACCGTGAGTTCTGGGACTACATCGACCTCTACCTGATCGATCGCGAGCATGGCAGCTGGCACCACGAACTCGATACGGGCAATCAACCGGCGCAGACCATCTGGCCGGGCAAACCCGACCTCTATCACGCCTATCAGGCGACCCTGCTGCCAACCCTGCCACTGGCGCCCAGCCTGGCGACCGCGCTGGCGCGCCAGTCGGGGCTGGGATGAGCGCCACACGCTTCATGGGATTGGCGTGGCAGCGCCAATCCGACTGAATTTTTCAGACGGGCCGGACTCCGAAACTCATTGCGACGCACCTCACAAGGAAGATCTTCGGCCCCATGAACAACGCAAAACTGTTCGTCATCGATTACACCCTGCACGGCGACCCCAAGTCGTTCATCATTCGAGCCGAGAAAATGGACAGCAGCGAGGCCTGGCATTGGGCAAGCTGCGATGCAGGGGTCGGCCGCATCGGTCGATTCGGCCGTGAGCATGTGAAAAAGACCAGTCAGCCATCGGCCGAAAAATTCGGCATCAATGGTGTCAGCTGGCGTCCGGCCTGAGCGTCAAAGACCTGCGTCACTGCCTGGCTGGCGAACGAATTCACTTTACCTGAGGTTGATCTGGAACATATTGTTACAAGATATGTTCCCGGCGTTGGACCGTTGTGCCCGAAAGCTCGACGCGTCTACCGCCATGGGTCACCTATAAGATCAAGTAAAGTGAGCACAGCCATGACGTCTGAGGTGGGTAAAGGCAAGGCGATCTTTCGCGTTGTCAGCGGCAATTTTCTGGAAATGTTCGATTTCATGGTCTATGGCTTCTACGCCACGGCCATCGCCAAGACATTCTTTCCGACCGACAGTGCCTTCGCTTCTCTGATGCTGTCGCTGGCCACCTTCGGTGCCGGCTTTCTCATGCGCCCCCTGGGGGCCATCTTTCTGGGTGCGTACATCGACCGGCACGGACGGCGCAAAGGGCTGATTGTGACCTTGGCCTTGATGGCTTTGGGCACAGTATTGATTGCCTGCGTACCTGGTTACGCGACCTTGGGCGTTGCGGCCCCGCTGCTGGTGCTGCTCGGGCGATTGTTGCAGGGCTTCTCGGCAGGCGTGGAATTGGGCGGTGTGTCGGTGTACCTGGCCGAAATCGCCACGCCGGGGCGCAAGGGTTTCTTCGTCAGCTGGCAGTCGGCCAGCCAGCAGGTCGCCGTGGTCTTCGCCGGCCTGCTCGGGGTGTTGCTCAATCACTTTCTCGATGCGCAACAGATGGGTGATTGGGGCTGGCGGGTGCCGTTCCTGGTGGGCTGCATGATCGTACCGGTGATTTTCTTCATTCGTCGTTCGCTTGAAGAGACGCCCGAGTTCGAAGCGCGCACCCATCGACCCACGCTCAAGCAAGTCGTGCATTCGGTGGCGCAGAATTTCCGTCTGGTCCTGGCGGGCATGGCGCTGGTGGTGATGACCACCGTTTCGTTCTACCTGATCACCGCCTACACGCCGACGTTCGGCAAGAACGAGCTGCACCTGTCGGACATGGATGCGCTGCTGGTGCCCATGGCCGTGGGCCTTTCCAACTTCATCTGGCTGCCGATCATGGGCGCATTGTCGGACCGCATCGGGCGCAAGCCGTTGCTGCTCGCGGCCACGGTGCTGGCGATTCTGACGGCCTACCCGACCTTGTCGTGGCTGGTGGCGGATCCCAGCTTTGGCCGTCTGCTGGCGGTCGAGCTGTGGCTGTCGTTCCTGTATGGCTCGTACAACGGTGCCATGGTCGTGGCGCTGACCGAGATCATGCCTCTGGACGTGCGCACCACCGGGTTTTCGCTGGCCTATAGCCTGGCCACGGCGACGTTCGGCGGGTTCACCCCTGTGGCGTGCACCTACCTGATTCACGCGCTGGACAACAAGGCGGCACCGGGCATCTGGCTCAGTGGCGCGGCGGTGTTGGGGCTGGTAGCGACGTTGGTACTGTTCCGCGGCGACCGGCATGCGCAACGTACGGCTTTGGCGGCGCAGGCCTGATACCGCGGTGCGCCCTTCGCAGGCAGATGGCTCGCCGCCCGCCCCGCTCCCACAGGGATCAAGGTGTATTGGGACCTGTGGGAGCGGGCTCTGCCCGCGAAGAGGCCATACCTGGCACCCCAAAAAAAACGCCCCGAACCAGTCGGGGCGTTTTTCATTCAGCGCTCAGGCTCAGTGTGGAAAGGCTGGAGGGTTGACGCCCGCCATGTCTTCCATCACACGGACCACCTGGCAGCTGTAGCCGAATTCGTTGTCGTACCAGACGTACAACACGACGCGGTTGTCGTTGCAGATGGTGGCCTCGGCGTCGACCACACCGGCGTAGCGCGAGCCGACGAAGTCGGTCGATACCACTTCCTGGGAGTTGACGAAGTCGATCTGCCGGGACAGGTCCGAGTGCAGCGCCATGTAGCGCAAGTACTCGTTCATCTCTTCGCGGGTGCTGGCCTTCTCCAGGTTCAGGTTCAGAATGGCCATGGAGACGTTCGGCGTCGGCACGCGAATGGCGTTGCCAGTCAGCTTGCCGGCCAGTTCGGGCAGCGCCTTGGCGGCAGCGGTGGCAGCGCCGGTCTCGGTGATGACCATGTTCAACGCAGCTGAACGGCCGCGACGGTCGCCCTTGTGGAAGTTGTCGATCAGGTTCTGGTCGTTGGTGTACGAGTGAACGGTTTCGACGTGGCCGTTGACGATGCCGAACTTGTCGTTGACCGCCTTGAGCACCGGCACGATGGCGTTGGTGGTGCAAGACGCCGCCGAAACGATCTTGTCGTCGGCAGTGATCGTGCCATGGTTGATGCCATGCACGATGTTCTTCAGCTTGCCCTTGCCCGGTGCGGTCAGCACCACGCGGTCGATGCCTGGGCAGGCCAGGTGCTGGCCAAGGCCGTCGGCATCGCGCCAGACGCCGGTGTTGTCGACCAGCAGGGCATTCTTGATGCCATACTGGGTGTAGTCGACTTCGCTCGGGTTCTTGGCGTAGATGACCTGGATCAGGTTGCCATTGACGGTCAGGGTGCTGTTCGCTTCGTCGACATGGATGATGCCGTCGAACGAGCCGTGCACCGAGTCGCGACGCAACAGGCTGGCGCGCTTGACCAGGTCGTTGTCGGCGCCTTTGCGCACGACGATCGCACGCAGACGCAGGCCGTCGCCGGCACCCGCCTTCTCGACCAGGATGCGCGCCAGCAGGCGACCGATGCGGCCGAAACCGTACAGCACCACGTCGGTACCGGTACGCTCGCCCTGGTTCTGCTTGCCGACCACGTCCGCCAGCTCTTCACGCACGAACTGTTCGGCGCTGCGCCCGTTGCCGCTTTCCTTGAACTTGACCGCGAGCTTGCCCAGATCCACGGAAGCGGCGCCCAGCTTGAGTTCGCTCATCGCCTTGATCAGCGGGAACGTCTCGTGCACCGACAGCTCCGAGGAATCGGACTGGCGATGGCGAGCGAAGCGGTGCGCCTTGAGCAGCTCGATCACCGAACGGTTGATCAGGCTGCGGCCGTAGATGGAGGTGACTACGTTGTTATTGCGGTAGAGCTGGCCGATCAAAGGAATCATCGCTTCAGCGAGTGCTTCACGATCGATCCATTCACCAAGACACTGGTCGGGCTTCTGAGTCACGGTAACCTTCCACATGTAGGGGCTGAGAAAACGGGCTACATTATGACTTCGCCGCGCGGCCGGAGCAATCTGCGCTTATCGACGTCGTGAAGTTTGGCGAATAGGACCGTCAAAAAAACCGAGGCGCGCCAACGAGGTAGCTCATACCCGGCGGTTTTATGACAAGAGGCCGTGCGAAGCAACCGGGTGCGCCCTTGGCCGACCGCTCAAGCCGCCGCAATGGCACAACCCCATCACAGCACCTGACAGCCCACCGTCGCCCCGGTACAATCCCCGTTTTCCGCCGCAACGCTTGGAGCTCAACCTCCCGTGCCTGTTCTGCGCCTTCCGCAACTCCCTGCCTCGGCAGGCAAACACGCCTGGGGCAACCTGCCCGGGGCCGCCCTGAGCCTGGCGATCGCCGAAGCGGCCAATGCCGCCAAGCGCTTCACGCTTCTGCTCACCGCCGACAGCCAAAGCGCCGACCGGCTGGAGCAGGAACTGCGTTTCTTCGCCCCGCAGTTGCCGGTGTTGCATTTCCCCGACTGGGAAACCCTGCCGTACGACCTGTTCTCGCCGCACCAGGACATCATCTCCCAGCGTATCGCCGCCCTCTATCGCCTGCCCGAGCTCGCGCACGGGGTTTTGGTAGTGCCCATCACCACTGCCCTACATCGGCTGGCGCCGACCCAGTTCCTGCTGGGCAGCAGCCTGGTGCTGGACGTGGGGCAACGCCTGGACGTAGAGCAGATGCGCACGCGTCTGGAGGCCAGCGGCTATCGCTACGTCGACACGGTGTACGAGCACGGTGAATTTGCCGTGCGCGGCGCCCTGATCGACCTGTTCCCCATGGGCAGCAAGCTGCCCTATCGGATCGACCTGTTCGACGACGAGATCGAGACGCTGCGCACCTTCGATCCGGAGACCCAGCGTTCCATCGACAAGGTCGAGTCGATCCGCCTGCTGCCGGCCCGCGAATTCCCCCTGCAGAAAGAAGCGGTGACCCGCTTCAAGGCACGCTTTCGCGAACGTTTCGACGTCGACTTCCGTCGCTGCCCGATCTTTCAAGACCTGAGCAGCGGCATCACCCCAGCCGGTATCGAGTACTACCTGCCGCTGTTCTTCGAAGAAACCTCGACCCTGTTCGACTATCTGCCCCAGGACACCCAGGTGTTCTCGCTGCCGGGCATCGAACAGGCCGCCGAGCATTTCTGGAGCGACGTGCGCAACCGTTACGAGGAGCGGCGGGTCGATCCTGCGCGTCCGTTGCTGCCGCCTGCCGAACTGTTCATGCCGGTGGAAGACTGCTTCGCCCAGCTCAAGACCTGGCCACGCATCATCGTCAGCCAGGATGACCTGGAGCCGGGGCCGGGCCGTGAACGTTTCGCCGCAGCGGCGCTGCCGGACCTGGCCATCGAGGCCAAGGCCACCCAGCCCCTCGCCGCGCTGGCCGGATTCCTCGACCAGTTTCCGGGCCGGGTGCTGTTCACCGCCGAATCCGCCGGTCGCCGTGAAGTGCTGCTGGAGCTGCTGGAGCGGCTAAAGGTCCGCCCTCGCACGGTGGACGGCTGGAACGAGTTCGCCGAGGGCGAGGAACGTCTGGCGATCACCATCGCGCCGCTCGACGAAGGCCTGCAGATTCTCGACCCGGCTCTGGCGCTGATCGCCGAGAGCCCGCTGTTCGGCCAGCGCGTGATGCAGCGCCGCCGCCGCGACAAGCGCGCCGACGCGGCCAATGACAACGTCATCAAGAACCTCACCGAGCTGCGCGAAGGCGCGCCTGTGGTGCACATCGACCACGGTGTGGGCCGCTACCTGGGGCTGGCGACCCTGGAGATCGACAATCAGGTCGCCGAATTCCTCACCCTGGAATACGCCGAGAACGCCAAGCTCTACGTGCCGGTGGCCAACCTGCACCTGATCGCCCGCTACACCGGTAGCGACGACGCCCTGGCCCCGCTGCACCGGCTCGGCTCGGAGGCCTGGCAGAAAGCCAAGCGCAAGGCCGCCGAGCAGGTGCGCGACGTGGCCGCCGAGCTGCTCGACATCTATGCCCGCCGCGCTGCGCGCGAAGGCTATGCGTTCGCCGACCCGGCCCTGGATTACGCCACGTTCAGCGCCGGCTTCGCTTTCGAAGAAACCCCGGACCAGCAGTCGGCCATCGAGGCCGTGCGCCACGACATGCTGGCGCCCAAGCCCATGGACCGCTTGGTGTGCGGCGACGTCGGCTTCGGCAAGACCGAAGTGGCCATGCGCGCGGCGTTCATCGCCGTGCACGGTGGCCGTCAGGTGGCCATTCTGGTGCCGACCACCCTGCTCGCCCAGCAGCACTACAACAGCTTCCGCGACCGTTTCGCCGATTGGCCGGTGACGGTCGAAGTGATGAGCCGCTTCAAGTCGGCCAAGGAAGTGGGTGCCGCCGTCGAGCAACTGGCCGAAGGCAAGATCGACATCGTCATCGGTACCCACAAGCTGCTGCAGGACGACGTCAAGATCAAGAACCTGGGCCTGGTGATCATCGACGAAGAACACCGCTTCGGGGTCCGTCAGAAAGAGGCGCTCAAGGCCCTGCGCAGTGAAGTCGACATTTTGACCCTGACCGCCACGCCGATTCCGCGCACGCTGAACATGGCCGTGGCCGGCATGCGCGACCTGTCGATCATCGCCACGCCACCGGCGCGGCGCCTGTCGGTGCGCACCTTCGTCATGGAGCAGAACAAGAGCACCGTGAAGGAAGCGCTGCTGCGCGAGCTGTTGCGCGGCGGCCAGGTGTACTACCTGCACAACGATGTGAAAACCATCGAGAAATGCGCTGCCGACCTCGCCGAACTGGTTCCCGAGGCGCGCATCGGCATCGGCCACGGACAGATGCGCGAGCGCGAGCTGGAACAGGTGATGAGCGACTTCTATCACAAGCGCTTCAACGTGCTGATCGCCTCGACCATCATCGAGACCGGCATCGACGTGCCCAGCGCCAACACCATCATCATCGAGCGCGCCGACAAGTTCGGTCTGGCGCAGTTGCACCAGCTGCGCGGGCGCGTCGGCCGCAGCCACCACCAGGCCTACGCCTACCTGTTGACCCCGCCGCGCCAGCAGATCACTCCGGACGCCGAAAAGCGTCTGGAGGCGATCGCCAATACCCAGGACCTGGGCGCCGGTTTCGTCCTGGCGACCAACGACCTGGAAATCCGCGGTGCCGGCGAGCTGCTTGGCGAAGGCCAGAGCGGGCAGATCCAGGCGGTCGGTTTCACTCTGTACATGGAGATGCTCGAACGTGCGGTCAAGTCAATCCGCAAGGGCGAGCAACCCAACCTCGACCAGCCCCTGGGCGGCGGTCCGGAGATCAACCTGCGCCTGCCAGCGCTGATTCCCGAGGACTATCTGCCCGATGTGCACGCTCGCCTGATCCTCTACAAGCGCATCGCCTCGGCGGTGGACGAGGACGGTCTCAAGGACCTGCAGGTGGAAATGATCGACCGCTTCGGCCTGTTGCCCGAACCGACCAAGAATCTGGTGCGCCTGACCCTGCTCAAGCTTCAGGCCGAGCAGCTGGGTATCACCAAGGTCGATGGCGGCCCGCAGGGTGGGCGCATCGAATTCGGCCCGAGCACGCCGGTCGATCCGCTGACCCTGATCAAGCTGATCCAGAGCCAGCCCAAGCGCTACAAGTTCGAAGGCGCCACGCTGTTCAAGTTCATGGTGCCGATGGAGCGTGCCGAGGAGCGTTTCAACGTCATCGAAGCGCTGTTCGAGCGCCTGACGCCAAAAGCCGGTTGATATGCCCGATGAGCGCGTGATCGATACGCTGCAACCGCGGCCACGGCTGTGGCTGGGCAGCGTCGAGTTCAGCGCCTTCGAACCGCGCAACGGCAAGATGCAGCGTTACGTGCAGCATCGTGCGGCGCTGGCCTACGGCTACGCCGGCGAATACGTCAGCGGGCCGCGCCCCACCAGCGTCGCGCGCCAGTGGCAGAACCAGAACGCTCGAATCCTGCGCCAGCCGGCCGCCGAGCGAGCCCTGCGCGAGCAGTTGCAGGGCATCGGCTTCAAGCTGGCGACCCGGCAGAGCAAGGCGCTGCCGGAAAGCGCTGGCGAGATCTTCGAGCTGCCCAGCGATGCTGCCTGGCTACGCTTCATCCTCAACGAGCTCCCGGGGTTGCGCGAGCAAGGCTGGGAAATCGAATACGCCGAGGCGTTCGCCTTCGACCTGACGCCGGTCGAGCGCTGGTACGCCACCATCGAGGAAGGTCCCGAGCGCGACTGGTTCGATCTGGAACTGGGCATCGTGATCGACGGCGAACCGCTGAGCCTGTTGCCGATTCTGCTCAACCTGCTGCGCAGCCACCCGGAACTGCTCAACCCGAGCCACCTGGCGCGACGTCGCGACGACGAACAGATCCTGGTGCCCGTGCATACGGCGCAAGACGGCGTTCAGCGAACCTTGCAGGTCGCCCTGCCCTATGGCCGCTTGAAACCGGTGCTGGCAACGCTGGGGGATTTCTACCTGCGCGAACCGGGCGACACCTCGATACGCCTGGCCACCGCCGACGCCACCCGCCTCGAAGGGCTAAGGACGTTGCCTCTGGACTGGCAAGGTGGCGAGCGGGTACGTCACTTTGCCGAACGCCTGCGCGACATCCGCCACTGTCCGGTCACCGCACCCGACGGTTTGAACGCCACGCTGCGTCCTTACCAGCTGGAAGGCGTGAGCTGGATGCAGGCGCTGCGGCAACTGGAAGTGGGCGGCATCCTCGCCGACGACATGGGCCTGGGCAAGACCCTGCAGACCCTCGCCCATCTGCTGATCGAAAAACAGGCCGGGCGTCTGGATCGCCCGGCCATGGTGGTGATGCCCACCAGCCTGGTGCCGAACTGGCAGGACGAAGCCGCCCGCTTCGCGCCCGCACTCAAGGTGCTGGCCCTGCACGGCGCCACCCGCAAGAAACACTTCGCGCATCTGGCCGAGTACGACGTGCTGCTGACCACCTATGCCCTGCTGCCCAAGGACACCGAAGTCCTCGAACAGGTGCCGCTGCACGTACTGGTGCTCGACGAAGCCCAGTACATCAAGACCCCCGGCAGCAAGGCGGCGCAGGCGGCACGTCAGCTGAACGCGCGGCAACGCCTGTGCCTGAGCGGCACGCCCCTGGAGAATCATCTGGGCGAACTCTGGTCGCTGTTTCATTTCCTGATGCCGGGCTGGCTGGGCGACAGCAAGCAGTTCAGCCGCGACTACCGTCTGCCGATCGAGCGACAGGGCGACGAGACGCGCCTGCAGCACCTGAACGCGCGTATCAAGCCATTCCTGCTACGCCGCACCAAGGAGCAGGTGGCCACCGAATTGCCGGCCAAGAGCGAGATCGTCCACTGGGTCGAACTCAACGAGGCACAGCGCGACGTGTACGAGACCGTGCGCCTGGCCATGGATAAAAAGGTACGCGCCGAAATCGACCGCAAGGGCGTGGCGCGCAGTCAGATCATCATCCTCGAAGCACTGCTCAAGCTGCGTCAGGTGTGCTGTGACCTGCGCCTGGTCAACAGCGTTGCAGCACCGCCGCCGGGCCACAGTTCGGGCAAGCTGGCCAGCCTGCTGCGATTGCTCGACGAACTGCTGGACAGCGGTCGGCGCATCTTGCTGTTCTCCCAGTTCACCTCCATGCTGGGCCTGATTGAGCAGGAGCTGCAGCAGCGAGGCATCCCCTACGCATTGCTGACCGGTACCACGCGCGATCGCCGGGCACCGGTCAGGGACTTTCAGGACGGCAGGCTGCAGATCTTCCTGATCAGCCTCAAGGCCGGCGGCGTGGGCTTGAACCTGACCGCAGCAGACACGGTGATCCACTACGACCCTTGGTGGAACCCGGCTGCGGAAAACCAGGCCACCGACCGCGCCTACCGTATCGGCCAGGAAAAACCGGTGTTCGTCTACAAGCTGATCACCCGCGGCACGGTGGAAGAAAAGATCCAGCACCTGCAGCAGGAAAAGTCAGCCTTGGCGGCCGGCATTCTCGATGCAAGGGAAACCGGCGACTGGCGCCTGCAGGACAACGATATCGACGCCCTGCTCGCGCCGCTGCCGAGCCCACCGGCCAAACGCCGATAGTTGCCTGAACGGCGTTTTCAGTCGACGAAATCGGCGACCGTTGCGCGCTCCCCGAGCAAAAACCCGTCGGCCACCAGGCGCAACGGCTGCAGATCGGTGTCACTGTTACCGGCCTCGATCAGTCGCGCGAAGTGCCGGTAGAGCAACGGGTATTCACCTACCGTTTCGAGCGTCTGCGGCACATCGTCGATGAGCAACTGCGCACCGCCGTGGGTCAGGCGCAGGCATCCTTCGTCGCAACGTACTTCAATCTGCCAGAGCTCGTCATGACCGTGGTCCCAGTCGAAGGCGGCGCTCACCTGCAGGCCGTTCGCGTCGCTCATGCTCAGGTCAGCCGCGATCGGCGCCTGGCGATTGCCGGGAAAGCGCAGGCTGGCCTGGATGACGAACAGGGCTTCAGGCAGCACGTGGCTGATGATCGACAGGGCGTTGATGCCCGGATCGAACACGCCGAGGCCGCCGGCCTGCCAGATCCACTGCTGGCCCGGGTGCCACTTGCGCACGTCTTCCTTCCACTGGACCGTGACCGACTGCAGGTGTTTGCCCGCCAGCCAGGCCCGAGCGCTTTCGACCCCTGCGGCGAAGCGCGAATGCCACGCGAACAGGCAGGTCACACCCTGCTCGGTGGCCAGTTCGACCAAGGCCATGGCCTCGCCAAGGCTGGCGCAGGGCGGTTTTTCCACCAGCACGTGCTTGCCGGCCAGCAGCGCTTCGCGGACCTGCGCATAGCGGCCTTGGGGCGGTGTGCAGAAAGCCAGCGCCTGGATATCCGCGGCCTGTTCGAGCAACTCGTGCAGGCTGCCGAAATGCGTGACGCCGGGGCATGGCTCGCCGAGGGTGGCCACGGCGACCAGCTCGAAGGATGGGTCATTGCGCAGGGCGGGAACGTGCTGATCCTGGGCAATCTTGCCGTAGCCGACCACGCCGAGACGAATGGGGGACATCGCTGACTCCTTTTTATTGTTGGGCCTGGGCGTTATAGCAGTTACGCAGCCGTCGGCATACGTGGCAATGCAGGCGACGGGCGCAACGTCGGGACCGGGATTTGCATGCAACCGTGCCGTCCCTCACCGAAGTTGCGAGCCCGCCATGCCTGATCGCGCCCTGCCTGATCGTCCTATGCCCCCTGCCCTGCGTTTCATGCTGGCCGCTCGCCGCAGCGAACTCGAAGGCCTGCGCGGGCTGGCCGACACCTGTCAACTGGTAACGCTGATCAGCCGCCTGGTGCATGCCCTGCAGCGTGAACGTGGCTACACCAACCTCTATCTGGGCAGCCAGGTGGAAACCCACCGCCGGCAATTGGACCTGCACACCGAGCAGGCTCAGGCGCTGGAGCAGGACGTGCTGCAGCGCTTGCAGGCCGTGGACCTCAATGCAGCCAGCGCGGCCGACCGTGCCCGCCTGTTCAACCGCGTCGCCTACGTTCTGCACGGTTTCGACGAATTGCCCGGCCTGCGGCGGCGCATTCGCGAACGCCTGCTCGCACCCAGCCTGGCCACGGCGGCCCTGACCCGTCTGATCGGTGGACTCATGGCCGTGGTCTTCGAAGCGGCCGACACGGCCATCGACCCGGACATCACCCGGGTGCTGGTGGCGCTGTTCAACTTCATGCAGGGCAAGGAGCTGGCCGGTCAGGAGCGGGCCACCGGCGTGGCCGGCTTCTCGGCGGGGTTTTTCGACGCCAGTGTGCAGGAGCGCATCCTGCACCTGACGCAAAGCCAGGAGCGCTGCTTCCAGACCTTCAGCGAATTCGCCGACCCGCTGGCCGGTCAGCGCTGGGCCGAGTTGCAGCGCAGCGAACTCACCACACAGTTGTTGCGCCTGCGCGAAGTCGGCATGCGCACCTCGGCGCAACATCCGGTGGACCCGGGCCTCTCGCAGCTCTGGTTCGAACTGCACAGCCAGCGCATCGATCAGATGCACGAGGTGGAGAAGCACCTTGCCGAACAACTGTTGGCCAGTTGTCAGAGCAGCATCAAGCTGGCCAATGCCGACCTCGACAACCACCGCGTGCTGTTGCAACGCCTGGCCAGTCTGGAAACCATGGGCTGCGGCGATGCCCGGCTGTTCAGCGTGCATGCCAGCGATCTCGACAGCCCCGCGCCCGACGGCCACGGACCGCAGATGGGCCGCTCGCTGCTGGACCTGCTGCAGGCCCAGACCCACCGTCTGCAGGATGCCAACCTGCAACTGGACGAGGCACGCCAGGCGCTCAATGAACGCAAGCTGGTGGAACGGGCCAAGCAATTGTTGATGAATGAATATGCCCTCAGCGAAAGCGAGGCGTACACCCGACTGCGGCAATCGGCGATGTCGCGGGGGCTGCGCATGGTCGACATGGCGCAGAACGTATTGGCCGTGGCTGGCAAAGGTTGAGGCGCAGACTGCGCCCTATTTGCGCACCCTGCGGGCCGTATGCTCCGCATCCGTGCACACGGACGCTCCATTGCGCGAGGACCACTACGTCCCGTGCGGCTCTCGACGCCTTGGCACGCAATCTGCTTTGAGACACACAGGATCGCAGCCAACTGCGGTCGACTATTCGAATCCTGGACAACGGCGTCCACGCGTTCCGGCAGCACTGCCCGGAGCGCGTGACCGCCGTTTTTTTTTGCATTTTTTTGGCCGCCAGCAGCAGGGGAATCAGCGATGGATGACACGCCTTTCAAAGCACACCCGCACGACGCCAAGCGTCGGCACTTTCTCAAGCAGTCGTTGACCGTGGCCGGTGCCGGTGCAGCCCTTGGACTGCTGCCACCCGGGCTGTCCTCGGCGGTCTGGGCAGCGGGCAGCGACGGTCTGGAAACCACCACGGCCAAGCTGGGCTTCATCGCACTGACCGATGCCGCGCCGCTATTCGTCGCCGACGAGAAAGGCTTTTTCGCCAAGCACGGCATGACTGGGGTGGAAGTGCTCAAGCAGTCGTCCTGGGGTACAACGCGGGACAATCTGGTGCTGGGTTCGGCCGCCAACGGCATCGACGGCGCACACATCCTCACACCCATGCCCTACCTGATCGCTGCTGGCAAGGTCACGCCCAACAACCAGCCAGTGCCCATGTACATCCTCGCGCGGCTGAACCTGTCCGGCCAGTGCATCTCGGTGGGCAACGAACACGCCGACCTCAAGCTGGGCCTGGATTCCGCACCGTTCAAGGCGGCGCTGGCCAGCAAGCGTGCCAGCGGCAAGACCGTCAATGCCGCGATGACCTTCCCCGGCGGCACCCACGATTTGTGGTTGCGCTACTGGCTGGCCGCAGGCGGCATCGACCCGAACAAGGACCTGTCCACCATCGTCGTGCCCCCGCCGCAGATGGTCGCCAACATGAAGGTCGGCAGCATGGACAGCTTCTGCGTCTGCGAACCGTGGAACGCCCAGCTGATCAATCAGAAAGTCGGCTACACGGCCAACACCACGGGAGAGATCTGGAACAAGCATCCGGAGAAGGCCCTGGCCCTGCGCGCCGACTACGTGGACAAGCACCCCAACGCGACCAAAGCCCTGCTCAAGGCCGTGATGGAAGCGCAGATGTTCTGCGAGCGGCCGGAGAACAAGGACGAAGTGGCAGAGATCTGCGCCAAGCGTCGCTGGATCAACGCGCCGGTGGCGGACATCATCGAGCGCATGAAAGGCAACTTCGACTACGGCACCGGCAAGGTGGTCAAGGACAGCCCGCACATCATGCGCTACTGGGACGACTTCGCCTCCTACCCATTCAAGAGCCACGATCTGTGGTTCCTCACCGAAAACAAGCGCTGGGGCTACCTGCCCAAGGATTTCGACAGCCAGGCCTTGATCGCCAAGGTCAATCGCTCCGACCTCTGGCGCCTGGCCGCCGCAGAATTGAGCGTGCCGGCCGCGCAGATTCCCGATTCCGACTCGCGCGGTGTCGAGACCTTCTTCGACGGCAAGACCTTCGATCCTCAGAACCCGCAGGCCTATCTCGACAGCCTGTCCATCAAGGCCCTGGCCTGATGTTTCCCGCACTCACCGGAGGTCACTATGAATGCTGAAGTGAAGAAGCTGCACAGCGCCGCCCGGGCCGTCGCCAAGGCCCAGGTCAAGCCGCCGGTGATGGCGAAACTGCTGAAGAACGCCCGCCGCTTCGTGTTGCAGCAGTGCCTGCCACCGGTAGTGATCGGCGCCCTGTTGTTGCTGATCTGGCAACTGGTGTGCAGCGGCAAGGGTGCGGCGCTGCCGCCGCCCACTCAGGTGATCAGTGACACCTGGGAGCTGATCGTCGATCCGTTCTACGACAACGGCGGCAATGACAAGGGCATGGCCTGGCAACTGCTGGCCAGCCTGTCGCGGGTTGCCTATGGCTATGCCCTGGCCGTGGTGGTGGGGATCAGCCTGGGTGTGCTGGTGGGTCAGTCGACCTGGGCCATGCGCGGGCTCGATCCGTTGTTCCAGATCCTGCGTACGGTACCGCCGCTGGCCTGGCTGCCGCTGTCGCTGGCCGGTTTCAAGGACAGCTACCCTTCGGCGATCTTCGTGATCTTCATCACCGCCATCTGGCCGATCATCATCAACACCTCGGTGGGCGTGCGCAACATTCCCGAGGACTACCGCAACGTGGCCAAGGTGCTGCGGCTCAACGGCGTCGAGTACTTCAGCAAGATCATGCTGCCGGCAGCTGCGCCCTATATCTTTTCCGGCCTGCGCATCGGCGTCGGCCTGTCGTGGCTGGCGATCATCGCCGCGGAAATGCTGATTGGCGGTGTCGGCATCGGGTTCTTCATCTGGGACGCCTGGAACGCCTCGCGCATCAGCGACATCATTCTCGCCCTGGCCTACGTGGGCATCGTCGGCTTCTGCCTCGATCGCTTGGTGGCGATGGTCGGACGCCTGGTCACCCGCGGCACTTCGCAAAGTTGAGGAGGCAACATGAGCCATTACTTGAGTATCGAAAACGTCGACAAGCACTTCGAGCGCGACGGTGTCACCAGCCAGGTGCTGCGCGGGATCAACCTGAACGTCGCACGCGGCGAGTACATTTCCATCATCGGCCACTCGGGCTGCGGCAAGTCGACGGTGCTGAACATCGTCGCCGGGCTCATCGAATCGAGCAACGGTGCGGTGATTCTCGACGGCAAGGAAGTGCGCCAGCCGGGGCCGGACCGCAGTTTGGTGTTTCAGAACCATTCGCTGCTGCCCTGGCTGACCGTTTATGAAAATGTGGCCCTGGGCGTGGACAAGGTCTTCAAGCACAGCAAGAGCAAGAGCGAGCGCCATGCCTGGACCCTGCAAAACCTGGAAATGGTCAACATGACCCACGCGCTGCACAAGCGCCCGAGCGAGATTTCCGGCGGCATGAAGCAGCGTGTGGGCATCGCCCGCGCGCTGGCGATGCAGCCCAAGGTGTTGTTGCTCGACGAACCGTTCGGCGCGCTGGACGCGCTGACCCGCGCCCACTTGCAGGATGAGGTGATGCGCATCCAGAGCGAGCTGCACAACACGGTGATGATGATCACTCACGATGTCGACGAGGCGGTGCTGCTGTCCGATCGCATCGTGATGATGACCAACGGCCCGGCGGCGACCATCGGCGAAATCCTCACCATCGACCTGCCCCGCCCCCGCAGCCGCCTGGCCCTGGCCGACGATCCGCGCTACAACCAGTACCGCCTGGCGGTGCTCAGTTTCCTGTATGAGAAACAGGGAAAAGTCGTCGAAGCCGTCGCCTGAACCACCGCACCCGCCGCCGACGCGAGCGCCGCGTTCCCTGTAGCAGCGGCGCAAGCCGCGTCCGGCCTCACCGCGGTACCCCTGACCCACCGCAACCACCGCCGACGCGGCTCGCGCCGCTGCTACAGGAACGGCGCAAGCCGCGTCCGGCCTCACCGCTTCAGGTCCCGAAACGACACCGAACCCCGTTACGATGGCTCGGTCTACTGGATGCCGGCCAGCGTCCATCACCCGTGCAAATTTGCAGGCATTACCTGCATTAATCTGCATTGAAAGCTGCAAACTTGCCTGTCACGATCACCTGGTCCGCTTATTTATCTCAGGAAATCAATAACAAGCAGGGATTCAGCGATGACAACTCAGGTCTTTCCACCTCCCCAGCGGTCTTCCCTGGGGCTCGATGATCAGGTACTCGGCGAAGTCCGTAACCACATCGGCCACTTGACCCTCAACCGCCCCGCCGGTCTGAATGCACTCACCCTCGACATGATCCGTGGCCTACGCGGCTATCTCGACGCGTGGGCGCTGGACCCGCACATCCATGCCGTGGTGCTGCGTGGCGCTGGCGACCGCGGCTTCTGCGCCGGCGGCGACATTCGCAACCTTTACCTCAGCTATCGCGGCCATGAAGCCCTGCATGAGGTCTTCTTCGACGAAGAATACGCCCTGGACCAGTGCCTGCATCAGTATCGCAAGCCCGTACTGGCCCTGCTCGACGGCTACACCCTGGGCGGTGGCATGGGCCTGGCTCAAGCGGCCGAACTGCGCGTCGTCACCGAGCGCAGCAAGCTGGGCATGCCTGAAGTCGCCATCGGCTATTTCCCCGATGTCGGCGCCAGCTATTTCCTGAGCCGCATCCCCGGTGAAATCGGCACCTACCTGGGCGTCACCGGGGTCCAGATCGAGGCCGCCGATGCACTCTATTGCGGTCTGGCGGACTGGCACCTGGAAAGCGACCGGTTGACCCTGCTCGATGAGCGCCTGGACAGACTGCAATGGGGCGACAACCCTCTCAAGGATCTGCAGGGCGTCCTCGCCCGTCTCGGCGTGCAAAGCCTGCCCGACGCCCCGCTGCACCGGCTGCGGCCGGCCATCGATCACTTCTTCAGTCAGGACGACTTGACCAGCCTGGTCGAGCAACTGGAAAACGTGAACGTCGCCGACAGTCAGCAGTGGGCGCAGAACACCGCGCGGCTGATGCGCACCCGCTCGCCAGTGGCGATGGCGGTGACCCTCGAACTGCTGCGCCGCGGTCGCCACCTCAGCCTGGACGACTGCTTCGCCCTGGAGCTGCACCTCAACCGCCAGTGGTTCGAACAGGGCGACCTGATCGAAGGCGTCCGTGCTTTACTGATCGACAAAGACAAGAACCCGCGTTGGAACCCACCGACGCTAGACCGGCTCACGCCTGCGCGCATCGAGCCTTTCTTCCAAGGCCTCTGAGGCCGGAGTCTGCCATGCAAGACCTGGAACTGAGCGAAGAACAGATCATGATCCGTGACATGGCGCGCGACTTCGCCCGCGCCGAAGTTGCCCCCCATTCCCGTGCCTGGGAACAGGCCGGCTGGATCGATGACGCCCTGGTGGCGCAGATGGGCACCCTCGGGCTGCTGGGTATGGTGGTGCCCGAGCAATGGGGCGGCAGCTATACCGACTACGTCGCCTACGCCCTGGCGGTGGAAGAAATCTCCGCCGCCGATGGCGCGCTGGGGGCGTTGATGAGCGTGCACAACTCCGTAGGCTGCGGCCCCCTGCTCAACTATGGCAGCCCGGCCCAGCAGGACGCCTGGCTGGCGGCGCTGGCCAGCGGAGAGGCCATCGGCTGCTTCTGCCTGACCGAACCTCAGGCGGGCTCCGAGGCGAACAACCTGCGCACCCGCGCCGTGCTCGATGGCGAACATTGGGTCATCGACGGTGCCAAGCAATTCGTCACCAACGGTCGTCGGGCCAAGCTCGCCATCGTCTTCGCGGTGACCGACCCGGAACTGGGCAAGAAGGGCCTGTCCGCCTTTCTGGTGCCCACCGACACGCCCGGGTTCACCGTCGACCGCAGCGAGCACAAGCTCGGTATCCGCGCCTCCGACACCTGCGCCATCACCCTGAGCCAGTGTCGCGTCCCTGCCGCCAACCTGCTTGGCGAGCGCGGCAAGGGCCTGAACATCGCCCTGTCCAACCTGGAAGGCGGCCGTATCGGCATCGCCGCCCAGGCACTGGGCATCGCACGCGCGGCGTTCGAAGCGGCGTTGGGCTACGCCCGCGAGCGGGTTCAGTTCGGCAAGCCGATCATCGAGCACCAAAGCGTGGCTAACCTGCTGGCCGACATGCAGGTGCAGGTCAACGCCGCGAGACTGCTGGTGCTGCATGCCGCACGCCTGCGCAGTGCAGGCCTGCCCTGCCTGTCCGAAGCCTCCCAGGCGAAGCTCTTCGCCTCGGAAATGGCCGAGCGGGTCTGCTCCAGCGCCGTGCAGATACACGGCGGCTATGGCTATCTGGAAGATTATCCGGTGGAGAAGTATTACCGCGATGCGCGCATCACCCAGATCTACGAAGGCTCCAGCGAGATCCAGCGCATGCTGATCGCCCGCGAGCTGCGCAACTACCTACTGTAACTGCGCTGTAATCACCGCATAGCGACAGGGCTGGCTATGGACCAGCCCTGTTTCGATCAATTCCCCTTGAACTGCGGCTCGCGCTTGGCGATGAACGCCGCCATCCCCTCTTTCTGATCTTCGCTGGCGAAGGCGGCGTGAAACACCCGACGCTCGAAACGAACCCCTTCTGCCAAGCTCACCTCGAACGCACGATTGACGCTTTCCTTGACCATCATCGCGATCGGCAACGATTTCGCTGCGATCTGTGCGGCAACCTCCATGGCTTCATCCAACAACCCGTCGGCGGCCACGATGCGGGCCACCAGCCCTGAGCGTTCGGCTTCTTCGGCGCCCATCAGGCGACCGGTCAGGCACAGCTCCATGGCCTTGGCCTTGCCCACCGCATGGGTCAGGCGCTGCGTCCCACCCATGCCCGGCAGCACGCCCAGCTTGATTTCCGGCTGGCCGAACTTGGCGTTGTCGGCGGCCAGGATGAAATCGCACATCAACGCCAGTTCGCACCCACCGCCCAAGGCGAAACCGGCCACGGCAGCGATGATCGGCTTGCGTCGGTTGGCGACCCGGTCGCTCTCGTGAAACAGATCGTCCAGGTAGATCTGCGGATAGCGCAGTTCGGCCATTTCCTTGATGTCCGCGCCGGCGGCGAACGCCTTGGCCGAGCCGGTGAGAACGATGCAGCCGATCTCACGATCGCTTTCCAGAGTATCCAAGGCCTGATTCAGCTCGTCGATCAACTGAGCGTTGAGAGCGTTCAGCGCCTGCGGGCGGTTGAGCGTGATCAAACCCACGCGACCGCGGGTTTCCAAGAGGATGGTTTCAAAAGCCATGGCCTATCTCCAGGTGGAGGCATTCTCTGCCTCGATGATTATTGTTGTAGCGATCCATGGACGGCTCCCCGGCCATGATCGTGCGTCGTGTTTGTAGCATTCTGAAACCTGATGCGGGACATTTCTCGTCGCAGCCGGGCACCACCGGGCCATGTCGGCCTCCAATAGGTGCTACGGTGCTGGCCGGCAACACCCTGCAACCGTACGTCCATCCTGCGCCACCGTCCATTCCAGGAGGTCTCCATGCTTCGCCTGTCCCTGCTGGCGCTCGCCAGTGTCATCGCCCAGACGCTGCTCGCCGCCGAATCCTCGCCCGCCTACGGTCCCGAACTGCAGGGCTTCGACTATCCGTACACGCTGCAACATTACGCCTTCGAGTCCCAAGGCAAAAGCCTGCAGATGGGCTACCTGGACGTTGCCGCCAATGGCAAGGCCAACGGCCGCACCGTGGTGCTGATGCATGGCAAAAACTTCTGCGCCGCCACCTGGGAAAGCTCGATCAAGGCGCTCAGCGATGCCGGCTACCGAGTGGTCGCACCGGACCAGATCGGCTTCTGCACCTCCAGCAAGCCGGAACACTACCAATACAGTTTCCAGCAGCTGGCCAACAACACCCATGACCTTCTGACCCGCATCGGGGTCAAGGAAGCGGTGATCATGGGCCACTCCACCGGCGGCATGCTGGCGACCCGCTACGCCTTGATGTTTCCCGAGGACACCGAGCGCCTGGCCATGGTCAACCCGATCGGCCTGGAAGACTGGAAAGCCCTGGGCGTGCCCTATCGCAGTGTCGACCAGTGGTTCGAGCGCGAGTCCAAGGTCACCGCCGAGGGCATCCGCAACTACGAGCGCACCACCTACTATGGCGGTCGCTGGAAGCCGGAATACGATCGCTGGGTGGACATGCTCGCCGGCCTGAACAAAGGCCCGGGACATACCTTGGTGGCATGGAACTCGGCGCTGATCTACGACATGATCTTCACCCAGCCGGTGGTCTATGAGTTCAAGGACCTGAAGGTGCCGACCCTGCTGCTGATCGGCGACGCCGACACCACGGCCATCGGCAGCGATATCGCACCGCCCGAGGTCAAGGCACGGCTGGGCAAGTACGCCGTGCTGGGCAAGCAGGCCAGTCAGATGATCCCCCACAGCACCCTGGTGGAGTTCGCAGGCCTGGGCCACGCGCCGCAGATGGAAGAACCGGCGCGCTTCCACAAGGCCCTGCTCGACTGGCTGGACGTTCCCCAGAAACCGCTCTGACAAGAGGCAATGCCCATGCGAATAGCCGTCATCGACGATTGGCAATCGGTGGCTGAAAACGTGGTCGACTGGACCCCGCTGCAGGCTGTCGGCCAGCTCGACTTCATTCACGATTACCCTGCCGACGGCCGCGCTCTGGCCGAGCGTCTGGCGACCTATACCGTCATCTGCGTGATGCGTGAACGCACCTGTTTCGACGCAGCCCTGCTCCAGCAGCTGCCGCAACTCAAACTGCTGGTGACCGGCGGTATGCGCAACGCCGCCATCGACCTGCAGGCCGCGACCCGACTGGGCATTCAGGTCGCCGGTACCGACAGCTACAAGCATGCGGCGCCGGAGCTGACCTGGGCCCTCCTGATGGCCTTGACCCGTGACCTGCTCGGCGAAGCCCATTCGCTGCGCAGCGGTGGCTGGCAAATCGGCCTGGGTGGCGATCTGCATGGCAGCACCCTGGGCTTGCTGGGCCTGGGTAGCATCGGTGAGAAAGTGGCGCGCTTCGGCCAGGCGTTCGGTATGCGCGTGATCGCCTGGAGCCAGAACCTCACGCCGCAACGCGCCGCCGAAGTGGGCGTGGAGTACGTCGACAAACAGCAGTTGTTCGAACAGGCCGACGTGCTCAGCGTGCATCTGGTGCTCAGCGAGCGCAGCCGTGGGCTGGTCGATGCACAGGCTTTGACGTGGATGAAGCCGGGCGCGCGGCTGGTGAACACTTCACGCGGCCCGATCATCGACGAGACCGCGCTGATCCAAGCCCTGCGCGAGGGTCGCCTCGCTGGCGCGGCACTGGATGTGTTCGACGAGGAGCCGCTGCCGCAAGATCATCCGTTCCGCACGCTGCACAACGTGCTGGCGACGCCACACATCGGCTACGTTACCGGCAACAACTACCGGCTGTTCTTCACTCAGATGATCGAAGACATACTGGCCTGGCACGCCGGCCAGCCCGTGCGCCTGCTGGCCGGCCAGTAACCGCGGTCAGTCGATCAATGCCGCCGCGCGCAGTGCAGCAGTCGCCTGCTGCCAGCGCGGATGCTGACGGTACTCGACATTGGCGAAGGCCTGGCCGCGCATGGCGGCGATGCGTGGCGAAGGCTGCACGCCCATGCGCTGGGCAGCGCTCAAGGCCAGTTCGGCCGCAGCGCGGTCGTTGCACACCAGGCCCATGTCGCAGCCCGCGCTCAGGGCGGCTTCGATCCGACTGGCAGCGTCACCCACGACGTGAGCGCCGGCCATCGACAGGTCATCGCTGTAAATCACCCCTTCGAAACCCAGTTCGCCGCGCAGAATGTCCTGCAGCCAGCGACGCGAGAAGCCCGCCGGGTTGCCGTCCACCTGTGGGTAGATGACATGGGCCGGCATGACCGCCGCCAACTGGCCGGCCAACCGCGCGAAGGGCACCAGATCGCACGCGCGAATCTGCTCCAGGGAACGCTCGTCGGTGGGAATCGCCACGTGGGAGTCGGCTTCGGCCCAGCCATGGCCGGGAAAATGCTTGCCGCACGCTGCCATGCCTGCGGCATTCATGCCTCGGATGAACGCCCCGGCGAGCGCCGTCGCGCGCTCGGGATCACCCTCGAAGGCACGGGTACCGACCACGGCGCTGTGGCCATGATCGAGGTCCAGCACCGGCGCGAAGCTCAGGTCCAGGCCCACAGCCAGCACTTCGGCGGCCATCAACCAGCCGCAATGCTCGGCCAGGCCGACCGCATCGGCATGATGCGCCAACTCACGCATGGCCGGCAGACGCACGAAGCCCTGACGCAGACGTTGCACGCGTCCCCCCTCCTGATCCACAGCCAGGATCAGCTCCGGCCGTACGGCGCGGATGGCCGCGGTCAGCTCGCGTACCTGGCGTGGATGCTCGATGTTGCGCGCGAAGATGATCAGTCCGGCGACTTCGGGTTGGCGCAACAGATGCCGGTCCTCGGCGGTAAGCCAGGTGCCGGCGACGTCGACCATCAGGGAGCCTTGCAGACGAGCGCTCATGAGGTTTCCTTGTAGAGGGGGATCGGGAGGTTGGCCGTGCAGGCCTCAGGCCTTCACGGCGGCCGGCGTGCTCTTGCTGCGCGGGCGCAGCTGGGCCGCAGCCATGGCCGGGTCGGTCACCGCACTCTGCGCGCGCATGCCCGCCGCGAGGAATGGCACCATCAGACGCATGACCTGCTCGATTGAGGTGTCCATGCCAAAGTCGGTTTCGGCGATGGCACGCAGCGCCTTGATCCCGGACATGCTGAACGCGGCGGCGCCGAGCATGAAATGCACGCGCCAGAACAGCTCGATGGGCGGAATGCGCGGCGCTGCCTCATTGACCAGCAGCATATAGCGGCGGAACACCTTGCCGTACATGTCTTCGAGGTAACGACGCAGGTGACCCTGGCTCTGGCTGAAGGCCAGGCCCAGCAGGCGCATGAAGATGGAAAGGTCGTTGCCACTGCGCGGTTGCACCACCAGGGCCTGCTCGACGAGAATCTCGAGCAGCTCCTCGAGGCTGGCCTTGGGCGTGGCACTGGCCTGACGTCGCTCCAGCTCGCGGTCGAGGCTGGCACAGAAAGGCCCGAGGAATCGCGAGAACACCGCTTGGATGAGCGCCTTCTTCGAGCCGAAATGGTAGTTCACCGCCGCCAGATTGACCCCGGCCTTGCTGGTGATCAGGCGCAGCGACGTTTCCGCGAAGCCTTTTTCCGCAAAAAGCTGTTCCGCGGCATCGAGGATGCGTTCAACGGTTTCCGACTGGGCCATGGCAACTCCGCCTGACAAACACTTGTTTGAAACATACGTTTCAAAGCGCCCGACTGTCAAGTCCGAGCGGGCTGTTCGTGGCCATGGGGTCACGTATTAAAGCATACAAATTCATCGCCTTAGCGCAGCATGCGAACATCCACCGACCTCTGCTCCAGAAAACGATGTTGCCAAGCGCAATCCACTGTATATAATCCCAGTCACTGTACAAAAAGACAGAGCCATCCAAATGTTGAAATTGACGCCACGCCAAGCTGAAATTCTCGCCTTCATCAAGCGCTGCCTTGACGACAATGGCTTCCCACCTACCCGTGCAGAAATCGCCCAGGAACTGGGCTTCAAATCCCCCAACGCCGCTGAAGAACACCTCAAGGCCCTGGCGCGCAAAGGCGCGATCGAAATGACCCCGGGCGCCTCACGCGGCATTCGTATTCCCGGCTCCGAAGCGCGCAACGACGATTCCAGTCTTCCAGTGGTCGGCCGCGTTGCAGCGGGCGCGCCCATTCTGGCGCAGGAACACATCGAGGAGTCCTGCAAGATCAACCCGGGCTTCTTTCATCCACGCGCCGATTATCTGTTGCGGGTACAGGGCATGAGCATGCGTGATGTCGGCATCCTCGACGGCGACCTGCTCGCCGTGCACACCTGCCGTGAAGTGCGCAATGGCCAGATCGTCGTGGCCCGTATCGGCGATGAAGTGACGGTCAAGCGGTTCCAGCGCGAGGGCAACAAGGTTTTCCTGGTTGCGGAAAACCCCGACTTCGCACCCATTGAAGTCAACCTCAAGGATCAGGATCTGGTCATTGAAGGTCTGAGCGTCGGCGTCATTCGTCGATAAGGAGGCGTCATGCAGTTTCCCCTTTCATCCCAACAAGCACAGATGTCGCTGTTCGAAGCTTTCATGTCTGCACCGGTGGCGCCGCGATTCAAGGAGGCCGTCGAGTCGCCCTGGACCGTTGCCGAGCCGGATGTATTCAGCGAGATGTCGCTGCGCGGTGCTGCGGGGAACTGCCTGAACCTGCTGGCCCCCATGCTGCGCGAACTGAGCGAGGAGCAGGACGCGCGCTGGATGACCTTGATCGCGCCACCGGCGAGCCTGACCCAGGCCTGGCTGCGCGATGCCGGGCTCAATCGCGAACGGATACTGCTATTGCAGCCGCGGGGCACGCAGAGCGCACAGCAACTGGCGTGCGAAGCGCTGCGTCTGGGTCGTAGTCATACTGTGGTGAGCTGGCTCAATCCGTTGCCGGCCGTGGCCAGGCAACAATTGATCACGGCCGCACGCCAGGGCGGCGCGCAGAGCTTGAACATTCGATTGGGATAGCCAAGAAACACACTGGGTACTGTCCGCCCAGGCAAGCGCGAGGCGCTCGCTGAGCGGCAGCATCAGTGCAGGACGCGCGGCCCGTCGTCCTTGTCGATTTCACCTTCCACCAGCTTGCCGGCCATCTGTACGCCGACACTTAGCATGGCCTTGGCCACTTCTACATGCTGGCCCTGCAGAAATGCCTTGGCATCTTCGGAAAAATTCAGCGTCACCAGCGAACCTTCGTCCTCGGCACGACGCAACTCGATGCGGCCGTCAGGCAGCTCGACAATCTCAAGAAAGGACGTAGGCATAAGGACATGTTCTCCACGAAAGGCGAGCATTGTAGCAGCGCCACGCTGAATCAGCACTCACTCAACCCTTCTCTGAAGCGAACGGTCAAGCCCTTGAGCTGCTGACGCCAGCTTTCGAGCACCTCGCGACTCAGTTCCGGCTCCTCCACCTCGTCCAGATTGACCGCCTGTATCAACGGCTGGGTCACGTCCCCCTTGGGCTTCTTGGGCGCCCTGGGCGGTACGAACAGCGCGCCATGGGCGGCAAGCAACTGCGCCAGCCAGGTATGCGGATGCTGGGCCAACTCCACCAGTTCACCAAGTTCGGGAATCGACGTGCCATCCAACGCCTGCGGCGTCAGCAGGGTTTCGGCGCGCGCTGTGCCGGCCTGTGGCAGGCGGTAGTAACCGGCGATCTCATGGCAGAGCCCCAGCAAGGCACCGTAGAGGTGGAACAGCGCCGACTCGCGCTGCGCCTGCAACTGCGCCTGGGCGTTGATCGCCTGGCCCTGCTCGGCCTTGCCCATGGCTTCCAGCGCCAGCCCGGCGAAATAGATTTTCTGGTTGGTACGGGTGTAGAGCTCATAGGCCATGGTGGCGGTCTCCGCAATGAACACTGATCGCCTACAGTGTCGGGAACCCGCAGAGCCAGTGCAAGCCACAAATGAAAAAGGCCGCACGGTCCTGGCGGACGGTGCGGCCTCTTTGCAACCAGCGACTCAGCGCTTGTCTTCGACCTTCCAGGTCTTGCCGTCGTAGAAAGCCTTCCAACCGGTCGGCTTGCCCTCGACCTCGCTCTGCACGTACTGCTCCTTGGTCTTGCGGCTGTAGCGGATCACGGTCGGGCGTCCGTCCGGGTCCTTGATCGGCGCATCGAACAGGAAGCTGTACTTGGGATCGATCTCGTCCTTGTGCGGAATGATCTCCAGTACCAGCGGCGCGCGGGTCTCACGGTTCTTGGGGAACTGGCTGGCGGCCAGGAACAGACCCGAAGCGCCGTCGCGCAAGACGTAGGTGTCGTTGACCTTTTCGCACTTGAGCTCGGGCATCTTCACCGCGTCCATTTTCGGCGGCGCCGCTTCGCCGCTCTTGAGCAGCTTGCGGGTGTTCTTGCATTCGGGATTTGTGCAACCGAAAAACTTGCCGAAACGGCCGGTCTTGAGTTGCATCTCGCTGCCACACTTGTCGCACTCCAGGCTCGGGCCTTCGTAGCCCTTGATGCGGTAGTTGCCCTCTTCAATCTCGTAGCCTGGACAGTCGGGGTTGTTGCCGCAGATGTGCAGCTTGCGCTTCTCGTCGACCAGATAGGCATCCATGGCCGTTGCACAGATCGGGCAGCGATGCTTGCCGCGCAGGATCTGCGACTCGGACTCACCCTCGTCGTCGGCCGCGATCTCATCGCCCGGAATCAGGTTGATGGTCGACTTGCAGCGCTCCTTGGGCGGCAACGCATAGCCCGAACAGCCCAGGAACACCCCAGTGGAAGCGGTGCGGATCATCATCGGGCGGCCGCACTCGCGGCAGGCGATGTTGGTCAGGGTCGGCAGGTTGGCGCGCATGCCGCTGTCGGCAGCACCTGCAACATCGAGCTTGCCCTTGAAGTCGCCGTAGAACTCGTCGAGCACGTTCTTCCAGTCGCGCTCACCGTGAGCCACGTCATCGAGATTCTCTTCCATGCCGGCGGTGAAGCCGTAGTCCATCAGGTTGGAGAAGCTCTCGGACAAGCGCTCGGTGACGATGTCACCCATCTTTTCCGAGTAGAAGCGACGGTTGTGCAGCGCCACGTAGCCGCGGTCCTGGATGGTGGAGATGATCGCCGCGTAGGTCGAAGGTCGACCGATGCCGCGCTTCTCCATCTCTTTCACCAGGCTGGCTTCGGAATAGCGCGCAGGCGGCTTGGTGAAGTGCTGGGTCGGGTCTAGGTGCAACAGCTTGAGCTGTTCGCCCTGGTTCATGTCCGGCAGCACGTCGTCGTCGCCCGGCTTGCTCATCTGCGGCAGCACACGGGTGTAACCGTCGAACTTGAGGATGCGGCCTTTGGCGCGCAGCTCGAAATCGCCGGCCGCTACAGTAACCGTGGTGGACAGGTACTGGGCAGGCGGCATCTGGCAAGCCAGGAACTGACGCCAGATCAATTCGTACAGACGCTCGGCGTCACGCTCCATGCCGGCCAGCTTGCTGGGATGGGTGTTCACATCCGAGGGGCGAATGGCTTCGTGCGCCTCCTGGGCGCCTTCCTTGCTGCCGTAGACCATCGGCGCTTCGGGCAGGTACTTCTTGCCGAATTCGCTCTCGATGTAGGCACGCGCCATCTGCACGGCGTCCACCGACAGGTTGGTGGAGTCGGTACGCATGTAGGTGATGTAGCCGGCCTCGTACAAGCGCTGCGCCATCATCATGGTCTTCTTCACGCCGTAGCCCAGGCGGTTGCTTGCGGCCTGCTGCAAGGTCGAGGTGATGAAGGGCGCCGAAGGCTTGCTGCTGGTCGGCTTGTCCTCGCGCTTGACGATGCTGTAGCTGGCGTCCTTGAGCTTGGCCAGCGCGGCCATGGCCTGGGCTTCGTTCAAGGGTTTGAAGGCCTCGCCGTTCTCGCGGGCCACTTCGAAACGCACCTTGGCGGCCTTGGCCGACGCCAGGTCGGCGTGCACTTCCCAGTACTCTTCAGGGTTGAACGCGCGGATCTCGCGTTCGCGCTCGACCACCAGCTTCACCGCCACCGACTGCACGCGGCCTGCCGACAGCCCACGGGCGATCTTCTGCCACAGCAGAGGCGAGACCATGTAGCCGACCACGCGGTCGAGGAAACGTCGGGCCTGCTGCGCATTGACGCGGTCGATGTCCAACTCGCCAGGACGCGAGAACGCTTCCTGGATGGCTTTCTTGGTGATCTCGTTGAACACCACGCGCTTGTAGCGGCTGTCGTCACCACCGATGGCTTCGCGCAGGTGCCAGGCAATGGCTTCCCCCTCGCGGTCCAAGTCCGTCGCCAGATAGATGGTGTCGGCATCCTTGGCCAACCGGCGCAGCTCCTCGATGACCTTTTCCTTGCCGGGAAGGATCTCGTACTTGGCCTTCCAGCCCTGGTCCGGATCCACGCCCATGCGCGCCACCAATTGCTTGCGGGCCTTTTCCTTGGGCGAAAGCGCCGCTGCGTCGCTGGCGGCAGCCTTGCCGCGCTTGGCGGCCGGCTCCTTGCTGGCGCTCGCCGAACCGCTGGTGGGCAAGTCTCGGATATGGCCGATACTCGACTTCACCACGTACTGGTCACCCAGATACTTGTTGATGGTCTTGGCCTTAGCCGGGGATTCCACAATGACCAGCGATTTGCCCATGGATCGGAAAATTCCTGAATTCTTGAAATGAAAGGCATGCGGCGCCTTGCGAGGCTCCGCTATATATAGTGGTGAGAACCTGAGGTCAAGCGCCGGGGTTCAAGCGGTCGGCGCCTGCGGAACTGAAAACAGGCTGGGTTCGGCTTCGATCAAAGCAAAGCGCGGGACGCTCTCGCCGTCAACCTCGACCGACTCCAGAAACATGCTCAGCGGTCGAACCCAGAGGCCGTATTCGCCGTAAAGCGCCTGATAGAACACGACTTCCTGCTCGTCCTCGGAACTGCGCGCGACGCCGTAGACACGATACTCGGGGCCTTTGTAGTGACGATAGAGCCCTGGCTGTAACTGCATGGTGCGCCTCGCTTGAAATACGTGTTGAAAAACTTTTTGAGTAAACCGGAAAAAAGCAAAACCGGGACACTGGGCCCCGGTTCGCTCGACTCCATGCGTCTGGACTAGACGCGTTCGAAAACCGTGGTGATGCCCTGCCCCAGGCCTACGCACATGGTAGACAGACCGAACGTACCACCGTTCTGCTTCATGACGTTGAGCAGCGTGCCGGAAATTCGAGCACCTGAACAACCGAAAGGATGCCCCAGGGCGATGGCGCCGCCATGCAGGTTAACCTTCTCGTTCATCTTGTCGAGCACTTTCAGATCCTTGAGCACAGGCAGGGCCTGTGCCGCGAAGGCTTCGTTGAGCTCGATGAAGTCGATGTCGGCAATGCCCAGACCTGCGCGATTGAGCGCTTTCTGGGTCGCCGGAACCGGTCCGTAACCCATGATCGCAGGGTCGACGCCGGCCACGGCCATCGAACGGATCACCGCCAATGGCGTGATGCCCAGATCCTGGGCGCGCTGCGCCGACATCACGATCATGCACGAGGCACCGTCGGTGATCTGCGACGAGGTACCGGCCGTGACCGTGCCGCCCTTGGGGTTGAACGCAGGCTTGAGCGCGGCGAGGCTTTCCAGGGTGGTGTCGGGACGAATGGTTTCATCGTAGTCGAAGACCTTGATGAAGCCATTTTCGTCACAGCCCTGCATCGGGATGATCTCGTCCTTGAACTTGCCCTGCACCGTG
Organism: Pseudomonas sp. RIT-PI-a; assembly: GCF_001187875.1. Taxonomy (NCBI): domain Bacteria; kingdom Pseudomonadati; phylum Pseudomonadota; class Gammaproteobacteria; order Pseudomonadales; family Pseudomonadaceae; genus Pseudomonas; species Pseudomonas sp. RIT-PI-a. The sequence continues at coordinate 145,698 of NZ_LGIR01000011.1, read as the reverse complement.
GCCTGGTGCGCCAACTGGTGCGAGCGCACGCCGAAGGCGTCCTGTTGTTCGCGGGTGATGCCGTGCATTTTCCCGAGCATCTCGGCGGTAAGGCCCATCATGCCCGATGCCTTGGCGGCGTACAGCGACATGTGCGGGTTCGGATCGACGCCGTGCATCATGCCGACGTGCCCCATGTGCTCGACGCCACCGACCACGAACACGTCGCCGTTGCCGGTCATGATGGCCTGAGCCGCAGTGTGCAGTGCGCTCATGGACGAGCCGCACAGACGGCTGACGGTCTGGCCGGCTGCCGTGTGCGGGATCTGGGTCATCAGCGACGCCATGCGCGCGATGTTCCAGCCCTGCTCCAGGGTCTGGTTGACGCAGCCCCAGATCACGTCCTCGACTTCGGCCGGGTCGACCTTGGCGTTGCGTTCCAGCAGCTTGCTGATCAGGTGCGCCGACATGTCCTCGGCGCGGGTGTTGCGGTGCATGCCGCCCTTGGAACGGCCCATCGGGGTGCGACCGAAGTCGACGATCACCACGTCTCTAGGATTCAAGCTCATAAGTCATTCACCCTTGTTCTGTACGTTGGCCGCTTGCCCGAAGAAGGTCTGCCCGGTGCGCGCCATTTCACGAAGCTTCGGCGTTGGCTGGTACAGCGGACCCAGCTCCGCGTAGCGGTCGGCCAGGGCGACGAATTCGGCAACGCCCAGCGAATCGATGTAGCGCAGCGCACCGCCGCGGAAGGGAGGGAAACCGATGCCGTAGACCAGGCCCATGTCGGCCTCGGCCGCAGTTTCGACGATGCCGTCTTCCAGGCAGCGTACGGTTTCCAGGCACAGCGGGATCATCATCCAGTTGACGATATCCTCGTCGCTGACTTCGCGCTGTTCGTAGATCACTGGCTTGAGCACATCCAGAACCGCAGGATCGGCGACCTTCTTCGGCTTGCCGCGCTTGTCGGTCTCGTAGGCGTAGAACCCCTTGCCGTTCTTCTGCCCCAGCCGGTTGGCTTCGTACAACGCGTCGATGGCCGAGCGACGCTCGTCCTTCATGCGGTCCGGGAACCCTTCGGCCATCACGTCGCGGCCATGGTGACCGGTGTCGATACCGACCACGTCCATCAGGTAGGCCGGGCCCATGGGCCAGCCGAACTTTTCCATGACCTTGTCGATGCGCACGAAATCGACACCGGCGCTGACCAGTCGGGCAAAGCCGCCGAAATACGGGAACAGCACACGGTTCACCAGGAAGCCAGGGCAGTCGTTGACCACGATCGGGTTCTTGCCCATCTTGCGGGCGTAGGCGACGGTGGTCGCGACGGCGACTTCACTGGACTTCTCGCCACGAATCACTTCGACCAGCGGCATCATGTGCACCGGGTTGAAGAAGTGCATGCCGACGAAGTTCTCCGGGCGCTTGAGCGCCTGAGCCAGCAGGTTGATGGAAATGGTCGAGGTGTTGGACGCCAGGATGGTGTCGTCCTTGACCTGGGCCTCGACCTCGGCCAGTACGGCCTGCTTGACCTTGGGATTTTCCACTACAGCTTCGACGACGATGTCGACATGGCCGAAATCGCCATAGGACAGCGTCGGCCGAATGTCGTTGAGCGCTTCGGCCATCTTCGCTGCGGTCAGACGCCCTTTTTCGACACGGCCGCCCAGCAGTTTGGAGGCTTCGGCCAGGCCCTGCTCGATGCCTTTCTCGTTGATGTCCTTCATCAGGATCGGCGTGCCCTTGAGCGCCGACTGATAGGCGATGCCGCCACCCATGATGCCGGCACCGAGCACGGCAGCCTGGCTCACGTCGCGAGCCACCTTGTCGTAGCCACGGGCCTTGCGCTTGAGCTCCTGATCGTTGAGGAACAGACCGATGAGGCTTTGTGCAGCCGAGGTCTTGGCCATCTTGGCGAAACCGGCGGCTTCGATTTCCAGGGCTTTCTCGCGACCGAAGCTGGCTGCCTTCTGGATGGTCTTGATCGCCTCGACCGGCGCCGGATAGTTGGGCCCGGCCTGGCCGGCAACGAAACCCTTGGCGGTTTCGAACGCCATCATCTGCTCGATGGCGTTGAGCTTGAGCTTGGCCAGTTTGGGCTGGCGCTTGGCCTTGAAATCGAACTCGCCGCTGATGGCGCGCTTGATCAGGTCGAGCGCCGCGGCTTCGAGCTTGTCCGCTGCCACCACCGCATCGACCGCGCCCACCTTGAGCGCATCGTCGGCACCGTTTTCCTTGCCGGAGGCGATCCACTCGATGGCATTGTCGGCACCGATGATGCGCGGCAGGCGCACCGTGCCACCGAAACCCGGGTAGATGCCCAGCTTGACTTCGGGCAGGCCGATCTTGGCTTCGCTGGACATGACCCGGTAGTCGGCGGCCAGGCACATTTCCAGGCCGCCGCCCAGGGCGATGCCGTTGATGGCGGCAACCGTGGGAACCTCGAGGTCTTCGAAGTCGCTGAAGATACGATTGGCCTGCAGGTTACCCGCGACCAGTTCGGCCTCGGGCAATTTGAAATTCTCGACGAATTCGGTGATGTCCGCACCGACGATGAAGACGTCCTTGCCGCTGCTGACGATCACGCCCTGGACCGAAGCGTCGGCCTTGATCGCCGCGATCGCTTCGCGCAGCTCTTCGAGCGTGAGACGGTTGAACTTGTTGACGGACTCGCCCTTGAGGTCGAACCGCAGTTCGACGATGCCGCTTTCAAGAGCCTTCACCGAGATGGCTTTACCTTCGTAAATCATCCACTGATCTCCACGATATGGAAGCTGAACAGTACACGCCGGACGCTGGGTAAAAAGGGGGCGGTACATGGCCGCCGCTCTCTGTAGCCAGGCATACCCGTCAGCGCGGTAGTCGGGATAGTGCTGGAGCGTGACAGAAAAACGCTCGATTCATACGCCCGTTTGATTGGGGTGCGTGTACATTCACGGAAATGCGGGCGATTGTCAAATGCCGCGCTAGGCCTTTGAAAACGCGACTTTGCGGTCATTTCTGGAATGGGGAATAACACGCACCTGCGACAGCCTGCCGCAGGCATATGACGATAGCTGGAGATCGGGATCAAGCCAGCGCTTGCAGGACCTTGGCAATATCCTGAAGCACCTTTTCATCGCCCTTCTCGCCCCAGTACAGGGCCAACATCTGCGGACCGGCTTCGAGCTTGTAGACATCGGGCGGCAGGGTCGCCAGGTGCGGCAGCAGATGCGGATCGACGCAGGTTTCGCGCCATTGGTTGCACCACACGCCCGGTTCAGTTTGCCAGTAGCTCCAACTGTCGAACCGACCCTTGCGGCGTGGCCGATGGTATTGCGCGCACGGGTCGGGCGGCTCGACGCTCAACCAGTGTGGCCACTGCTGCGGCGCCAGCTGCATCGCCAGACCCATGCGACGGGCCTGCATGCGCACGGCCATGCGCCCGCTCTGGCTGCGCGAGGGCCGCAGCCATACCATGGGGCTGAGAATCAGCGCAAGGATTGACACGACTATCCACACCGTCATAAAGAGTACACCCGCTAAGCGTTTCAAATAGGTCGGCGAGGGATGTTCATGTCGCACCTCGCCCAAACAGTTCATACTCAAGCTATCGCAATTGTCAGGAGTGCTTCTCATGCCCTACCAACACATTCTGGTCGCAGTCGACCTCACCGAAGAGTGTGACCCGGTCATCAAACGGGCCAGGGAACTGGCGGTCAGCAATGGCGCCAAGCTCTCGCTGGTGCACATTGTAGAACCGATGGCCATGGCATTCGGCGGGGATGTGCCGATGGATCTCTCGCAATTGCAACAGCAGCAGTTCGACCAGGCCAAGGAGCGCCTGGAAACGCTGAAGCTCAAGTACCCGGACCTGGTAGTGGGCGACTGCCATCTGACCTATGGCCAGCCGCGCCAGGAAATTCACAACCTGGCGAAGAAGTCCGAGTGCGATCTGGTCGTGGTTGGCAGCCATGGCCGTCACGGCCTGGCGCTGCTGCTGGGCTCCACGGCCAACGACGTGCTGCACGGTGCGCCGTGCGACGTGCTGGCTGTACGCTTGGTCAAGCGCGCCGAGTAAGGATCATCAGCGGGGCCGAGCGGCAGCTGCGGCCTCGCTGAAGATTCCGGTGTCGTGCCTCAGGCGTCGAGCTCGGCCCAACGCTCGACCATGGCTTCCAGCTCGGCCTGCGAAGCTTCCAGTTTGGCTATGACGGCGGCGGTCTGTTCGGCAGGTCGCTGGTAGAACCCGGCATCGGCCATCTCGGCCTCCAGCGCCGCGATTTCCTGCTCCTTGGCGTCGATCTGGCCCGGCAGGGCTTCCAGCTCACGCTGAAGCTTGTAGCTGAGCTTCTTCTTCGCTGGCGCCGGTGCTTCGGCTGGTACAGGCTCCGGGGCCTTGACCACGGCACTGTTGAGCTCGGCCTTGCCCGACTTGTTCTCGGTCACGCCCAGCAGCTTGGGCGAGCCGCCCTGGCGGATCCAGTCCTGATAACCGCCCACGTATTCACGCACCTTGCCCTCGCCTTCGAACACCAGGGTGCTGGTCACGACGTTGTCGAGGAATGCCCGGTCGTGGCTGACCATCAGCACGGTGCCCTTGAAGCCGGAAAGCACTTCTTCGAGCAGTTCGAGGGTCTCGACGTCGAGGTCGTTGGTCGGTTCGTCCAGTACCAGCAGGTTGGCCGGCTTGCTGAACAGCTTGGCCAGCAGCAGGCGCGCACGCTCACCGCCCGACAGTGCCTTGACCGGCGTACGGGCACGCTGGGGACTGAACAGGAAGTCGCCCAGGTAGCTCAACACGTGGCGGCTTTGCCCGTCGATGTCGATGAAGTCGCGGCCTTCGGCGACGTTGTCGATGACCGTCTTCTCCAAGTCCAACTGGTGGCGCAACTGGTCGAAGTAGGCGACGTCCAGGCGCGTGCCGACGTCGACCGAACCACTGGTGGGCTGCAGGTTGTCGAGCATCAGCTTGAGCAGGGTGGTCTTGCCGGTACCGTTGGCGCCCAGCAGGCCGATACGGTCCTCGCGTTGCAGGACCATGGAGAAATCCTTGATCAGCATCGGCCCACCCGGATGGGCGAAGCTGACGTTGTCGAGCACCATGACCTGCTTGCCGGACTTGTCGGCGGTATCGAGCTGGATGTTGGCCTTGCCGGTGCGTTCGCGACGCTCGCCACGTTCCACACGCAGCGCCTTGAGGGCACGCACACGGCCTTCGTTGCGGGTACGCCGGGCCTTGATGCCCTGACGGATCCACACCTCTTCCTGGGCCAGGCGCTTGTCGAACAGCGCGTTGGCGGTTTCCTCGGCGGCCAGCATGGCTTCCTTGTGCACCAGGAAGCTGGCGTAGTCGCCATTCCAGTCGATCAGGCCGCCGCGGTCCAGTTCGAGAATGCGGGTGGCCAGGTTCTGCAGGAAGGAACGGTCGTGGGTGATGAACAGTACCGCGCCCTGGAAATCCTTGAGGGCTTCTTCGAGCCAGGCGATGGCGCCGATGTCCAGGTGGTTGGTGGGTTCGTCGAGCAGCAGCAGATCCGGCTCGGACACCAGCGCCTGGGCCAACAGCACGCGACGGCGCCAGCCACCGGAGAGTTGCTTGAGGGTCTTGTCGGCTGGCAGCTGCAAACGGCTCAGGGTGCTGTCGACCAACTGCTGCAGGCGCCAGCCGTCACGGGCTTCGAGGTCCTGCTGGACATGCATGAGCTTGTTCAGGTCTTCGTCGGTGACGATGTTCTGGCTCAGGTGGTGGTATTCGGCCAGCAATGCGCCGACGCCGTCCAGGCCTTCGGCAACCACGTCGAACACGGTCCGTTCGTCGGCCACCGGCAGTTCCTGGGGCAATTCGCCGATTTTCAGCCCGGGCGCGCGCCAGACGGCGCCGTCATCGGGTTTCTGCACGCCCTTGACCAGCTTCAGCATGCTGGATTTGCCAGTGCCGTTGCGGCCGATGATGCACACCCGCTCACCACGGGCGATCTGCCAGGACACCTTGTCCAACAACGGCATCGCGCCGAATGCAAGGGACACATCGCTGAATTTGAGCAGGGTCATGAGCTTCTCCAAAAACCGGGCGCGCATTCTAACCGACTTTTGCCCTGGCTGACCGAAGGCGGCAATAAAATGAATGATCCTGAACGCTTTCATCGCGCCTGCTCTAGAGGCTAAGCTAGGCTCACTTCTTTAGTGCTGGCACTGCCGACACTTGTCACGTCCTCTCTGCCTGGAAGTCTCATGCGCAGTCGCCTGTTCAGCCTGTTTTCCTGCCTTATCCTGTCTGCTTCCAGTGTCGCCACTGTTCAGGCCGCCGACCTGGCCACCCAGCGCCAGTACTACGACGAAGCCAAGCGCGCCCTGGCCAAGGGCGACAGCGGGCCGTACATGCGCTACGCCGCCGAGTTGCAGGATTACCCTCTGGAGGCGTACCTGGCCTACGACGAGCTCACGCCGCGCCTGCGCAGCGCGAGCAACGCCGAAATCGAGGGCTTCCTGGCCAAGCATGGGGACCTGCCCCAGGCCAACTGGATGAAACTGCGCTGGCTGCGGCAACTGGCCGAGCGCGGCGAGTGGGCACCGTTCGTCAAATACTACGACCCCAAGCTCAACTTCAAGGAGCTCGACTGCCTGTACGGTCAGTACCAGTTGAGCAACAGCCAGCTGCGCGCCGAAGGCTATGCCAACGCCGACAAGCTGTGGCTGACCGGCAAAACGCTGCCCACGGCCTGTGACGGCCTGTTCCAGCGCTGGGCCAGTGAAGGCCAGCTCACCGAGAACAAGCGCTGGCAGCGCGCCAAGCTTGCCGCCCAGGCGCGCAACTATCCATTGGCTACCAGCTTGGTGCAGGGTCTGACCACGCTGTCGAGCCAGGGTCGCCTGCTGCTGGATGTCGCGCAGAAGCCCGAATTGCTCGACCAGCCTTCGCGCTTCATGCCGGTGGACGAAGCCATGTCCGACGTGGTCGGGCTGGGTCTGCGCCGCCTGGCTCGGCAGGATCCGGACAAGGCCATGCTGATGCTCGACAGCTATGCCAGCAGCATGCGCTTTTCGGCCGAGGAAAAAGTCGCCATTGCCCGCGAGATCGGCCTGACCCTGGCCCGCCGCTACGACCCGCGCGCGCTTGAGCTGATGACCCGCTACGACCCGGAGCTGCGCGACGACACCGTTACCGAGTGGCGCCTGCGCCTGCTGCTGCGACTGGGCCGCTGGCAGGACGCCTACGACCTGACCACCCGCCTGCCCAAGGACCTGGCGCAGACCAACCGCTGGCAGTACTGGCAGGCACGCAGTCTGGAGCTGGCCCAGCCGCAGAGCGCCAAGGTGCCGCAGCTGTACAAGGCCGTCGCCAAGGAACGTGACTTCTACGGATTCCTGGCGGCCGACCGCCTCCAGGCACCCTACTCGCTCAACAACAAGCCCCTGGTGATGAGCCAGGCGCTGGTCAACAAGGTGCGCAACACCGCCGGCATCCGTCGTTCGCTGGAGCTGTATGCGCGCGGCCAGATCGTCGATGCGCGGCGCGAGTGGTATCACGTCAGCCGTCATTTCGATCGAGATGAGATGGTCGCCCAGGCCAAGCTGGCCTACGACATGCGCTGGTATTTCCCGGCCATTCGCACGATCAGTCAGGCACAGTACTGGGACGATCTGGACATCCGTTTCCCGATGGCCCACCGCGACACCTTGATCCGCGAAGCCAACGTGCGCGGTCTGCACACCAGCTGGGTGTTTGCCATCACCCGTCAGGAAAGCGCGTTCATGGACGACGCCCGTTCCGGCGCCGGTGCCATGGGGCTGATGCAGTTGATGCCGGGCACTGCCAAGGAGACCTCGCGCAAATTCAGCATCCCGCTGTCGTCACCGCAGCAAGTCCTGGACCCCGACACCAACATCCAACTGGGCGCGGCCTACCTGAGCCAGGTGCACAGCCAGTTCAACGGTAACCGAGTGCTGGCCTCGGCAGCGTACAACGCAGGTCCGGGCCGTGTTCGGCAGTGGCTCAGAGGCGCCAACCATCTGAGTTTCGATGTCTGGGTGGAATCCATTCCGTTCGACGAGACACGCCAATACGTGCAGAACGTATTGTCCTACGCGGTCATCTACGGCGAGAAGCTCAACGCGCCGCAGCCGGTGGTGGATTGGCACGAGCGTTTCTTCGACGACCAGTGAGTCGATGGCGGCAGCTCCAGGGCTGCCGCCAGCTCACTCCAGGACAGTGATGGGCATGCCCACTTCAAGCACGCCGGCGCCATCGCAGACCAGGTTCTGACCGAACATGGCATGGCCGTCCTGAAGCCGGTAGCCCTTGAGCGTGGTCAACGGCTCGCGATCGGCGCTGCGCTCGCCGGTCTGCGGATCCAGGGTGGTGAGAATGCAACGCGCACACGGTTTGAGCACGCGGAAATCCACGTCACCGATACGAATGCGTTTCCAGTCATCCTCGGCAAATGCCGGGCTGCCCTGCACCACCAGGTTGGGGCGAAACCGGATCATTTCCAGCGAGCGGCCGACTCGTGCAGACAGATCGTCCAGCGAACCCTGGCCGATCAGCAGCAGCGGAAACCCATCGGCGAAGGCCACCTTGTCGCCGTGCTCGCCATAGACGGCACTGACCGTTCGGGCGCGGTCAGCGGGCATATAGACCAGCCGAGTGGGTTTTCCGAGGAAATCGCTCACCCAGTGCGCGGCAGCGTCGCCTGCGTCAGGCGCTTCGAAGCTGTCGTACCAGACCTTGACCTGGCGCAAGTCACCTGAAACGGGCACCGGTACATGCAGGTCGGGGAAATCCGTTGCACTCAATACCAAGTCACCCTCGGCTGTAACTCGCGTGTGCAACTGTGTCAGGCGTGGCACCGAGCGTTGCGAGAGGAACAGCCCACGCTCCGCGTCGACCAGCATCCAGCGTCGATCACCCACCAGCCCCAGACCGTCGACGGCCGACTGCTGCAGGGACTGACCCAAGGCTGATTTGAGCGGATAACGATACAACGCGGCAAGGCTCGACATGGCCAAGTTCCTTTGAGCAAAAGAACCGAGTCTAGCGGAACCGCCAAGGCCATGACGAGTCGGGATCAGTGTCGATCCATTTCCAGACGCTGGCGGACCACGTCGACCAGCTTGTCGGGCTGAAACTTTGACAAGAAATTGTCGCAGCCGACCTTTTTCACCATGGATTCGTTGAAGCTGCCAGATAGCGAAGTGTGCAGCACCACGTACAGTTCGCGCAGCCGTGGGTCGTTGCGGATTTCGGTGGTCAGGCGGTAGCCGTCCATTTCCGGCATTTCGGCATCGGTGAACACCATGAGCAGCTTGTCGGTCATGCGCTCGCCGGTGTCGGCCCAGGCCTTGAGCTTGTTCAGCGCCTTCAGGCCATCGCTGGCCACATGCATCTTGATGTCCAGCTGCGACAGCGTATCGCGCAGCTGCGCCAGAGCCACCGAGGAGTCGTCCACCAGCAGCACTTCACGGCCACGTGCGCGCGCCAGGATCGGATCGTCGAGTTTGTCCCGGGAAACACGGGCGTTGTAGGGGACGATTTCGGCGAGCACCTTTTCCACGTCGATGATCTCGACCAGTTGCTCGTCGACTCGGCTGATCGCAGTGAGGTAGTGCTGGCGCCCGGCGCTGGCCGGAGGCGGCAGGATCGATTCCCAGTTCATGTTGACGATGCGGTCGACACCGCCGACCAGAAAAGCCTGAATCGAGCGGTTGTACTCGGTCACGATGATGGTGCTGCTGGGCCCTGGCACCAGCGGGCGCATGCCGATCGCTTGGGAAAGATCGATCACCGGCAGGGTCTGCCCGCGCAGGTTGATCACGCCGCAGACGAAGGGGTGACGCTGCGGCATCAGCGTCAGCTTGGGCAACTGCAGGACTTCCTGGACCTTGAACACGTTGATCGCGAACAGTTGCCTGCCAGCCAGGCGAAACATGAGCAGTTCCAGCCGGTTTTCGCCCACCAGCTGCGTACGTTGGTCAACCGTGTCGAGAATGCCGGCCATGTGAAGCTCCAAAGCCCAAGTGAAAGTAGAGGTACCGGGCTATCGGCGCTGACGGGAATATCTTGACTGCGGTCGCTGATCTTTATTGGGTCAATCGGCGGCTGAGCAGTGGCGAGCCAGCGGGCAAATGGACCTTCAATGCCTTGGGCATGGCACTGAAGCGCAGATTCTCGCCGCGCAGCGGTTCGCCATCGAGGTTGATGTCGAGGTTTTCCTTGCTGTTGATTTCAACCCAGGGCAGCCGGGCACGGACGAACAGGGTTTCCAGCCCACCGCCGCCGAGCAGGCTTTTCAAGGTGCCGACCACTTCGGTGGGTGCCGGCAGGATGCTGATCTCCAGCAGCCCATCGTCGACCACGGCTTCGGGGCAGAGCTCGTGGCCACCGCCGGCCTGACGACCGTTGCCGATGCCCAGTGCCAACAGGTCGCCTTCCCAGTGGAAGTCCGGACCGCTGAGCGACGCGGAGGCGGCGCGCAATTCGCTGAACCGCGACAGACCGGTGAACAGGTAGGCCGCGCCACCGAGCACTTTCTTCAGGTCTTCGGAGGTGTTGGCCGTGACCTGGCTGCCGAAGCCGCCGGTGGCCATGTTGAGGAACACTTGTCCGCCCACCTCGCCCAGGTCGATCGCCTGGGGTTCGCGGGCAAGCAGCGCCAGCGCAGGTTCGGGTTCCAAGGGCACCCCGGCGGCACGGGCGAAATCGTTGGCCGTGCCCAGGGGCATCAGGACCAGACTGGCATCGGTCTTGGCCAGTGCCATGGCTTCGGCGACATCGCGCAGGGTGCCGTCGCCACCGCCGGCGATGATGTGGGTATACCCCGCTTGCAACGCCTCCTCGACCAGACGCTGGGCATCACCGCCTTCCCAGGTCAGACGCACGGCCAGGTCATTGCCCTGCTCCCGGTAGCGCTCGACCGCAGCGCGTACCTCTTCGTTGGAAGCTTGTTTGCCGTGCAAAATCAGGATTGCCTTGCGCTCGCTCATGCTGCATGTCTCCGGTGACCAATGAGTTGAACTCTGCCTGATATGACCACAGCCGCAGCAAAAAAAGCCCGGACGAAAAGTTTTTAACCATTCGTGCATTTACCACTCGCCAACGGTTCTCGTTTAGGCTTTACTGCGACGCAACTGGCCATCATCGAAGTGGCCGTTACCCCTCCGATTCCTGCACGTCCGGCCCGTCTCCGGCTGGCGGTAGCATTGTCGAATCGCTGACTTCTTCGTTCTGCCCTTTTTTCCATCGACCCTTTCATGCATCCAGCCTGGCTGGTCGTGTACGCCTGCCCATGCAGGTGCCGCCCGCCTTCTCCAACTCGAGGCTCGACCTATGACGACTCTGATTCCCTGCATCATCGCCGGGGGCTCCGGCACCCGCCTGTGGCCCGTATCGCGCGAAGCCATGCCCAAGCCCTTCATGCGCCTGCCGGACGGCGAAAGCCTGTTGCAGAAGACCTTCACCCGTGCCTCGCAACTGCCGGGCGTGGATCGGGTGCTGACCGTGACCAACCGCGAAGTGTTCTTCCGCACCCTGGACGACTACCGCCAACTGAACGATCGCAACGCCCTGCTCGATTTCATTCTCGAGCCTGCCGGTCGTAATACTGCGCCGGCCATCGCCAGCGCTGCCCTGCACGCGGCCAAGCACTACGGCGCCTCGGCGCAGTTGCTGGTGCTGCCGGCCGACCATCTGATTCGCGACATCGACGCGTTCCAGGCAGCCGTCAGCGCGGCACGCAAGAAAGCCGACGAGGGCTGGCTGGTCACCTTCGGCCTGGTGCCGCAAACGCCGGAAACCGGCTTTGGCTACATCGAGCGCGGCGCCGATCTGGGCGACGGCAGCTACCAGGTAGCACGGTTCCGCGAGAAGCCGGATCAGGTCACCGCCCAGGCCTACCTGGACAGCGGTGACTACCTGTGGAACGCCGGCATGTTCTGCATGCGCGTCGACGTACTCCTGCGCGAGCTGGAAAAGCACGCACCGGACGTGCTGCTGGCCGCCACCACCTGCCTGCAGGTCAGCGACATCAAGCAGGGCAACCGTGAGCTGCAGGTCGAACTGGACAGCAGCACCTTTGCCCTGGCACCGGACATCTCGATCGACTATGCCCTGCTCGAACGCTCCGACAAGGTCGCAGTGATTCCCTGCCAGATGGGCTGGAGCGACATCGGCTCGTGGCAGGCCGTGCGCGAGCTGACTCCGGCCGACGCACAAGGCAACCAATGCAACGGCGAGACCGTATTGCATGACGTGAGCAACTGCTACATCGACTCGCCCCGTCGCTTGGTCGGCGCGGTCGGCGTGGACAATCTGGTGGTGATCGACACCCCGGACGCGCTGTTGATCGCCGACGGCAGCCGCACCCAGGACGTCAAGCTGCTCGCCCAGCAACTCAAGCGCCAGGGCCACGACGCCTTCCGCCTGCACCGCACGGTCACCCGCCCATGGGGCACCTACACCATTCTTGAGGAAGGCAAGCGCTTCAAGATCAAGCGAATCGTGGTCAAGCCCGGTGGCACGCTGTCGTTGCAGATGCACCACCACCGCAGCGAGCACTGGATCGTGGTCAGCGGCATGGCTCGGGTCACCAACGGTGACAACGAATTCCTGCTCGACACCAACGAATCGACCTTCATCAAGCAGGGCCACGTGCACCGCCTGGTCAACTCCGGCGTGATCGACTTGGTCATGATCGAAGTGCAGAGCGGCGAATACCTGGGCGAAGACGACATCGTGCGCTTCACCGACATCTACGGCCGCGCACCGGCAGCCGTGGAGTCGGACAAGAGCAAGGTTTAGAACAGCTCGCTGAACGGGATGAAGGTGACCAGGTCGCCTTCAGCCACCGTGCAACCTTCACCGATCTCGACCAGTCCATGGGCCCAGGCGGCGCTGAGCAGCACGCCTGAGCTCTGATTGGGGTAGATCACCACCCGCCCCTGTTCGACACGCCCGCGCAGGTACTCACGACGGGTGCCGGCGCGAGGCCAGGCGAACTCGGCGGGCAGTTGGAAGCGTAGCGGCGCGACGTCCTGTACACCCAGGCGGCGCAGCAGGTAAGGCCGTGCCAGAAGGGTGAAGGTCACCAGTGTAGAAGCGGGATTGCCCGGCAGACCGATGACCGGCACGCCACGAAAGTGGCCGAAGGTCAGCGGCTTGCCGGGTTTGATCGCCAGTTTCCAGAGGGCCAATTGACCCTCCTCGCGCAGGGCGACGCCGAGAAAATCGGCTTCGCCCACCGAGACGCCCCCCGTGGACAGAATCAGGTCCACATCACCCAACGCCGCCAGGCGCTGGCGTGTCTGTTGCAGATCGTCGGGCAGAATCCCGGCATCCACCACTTCGCAGCCCAACCCGCTCAAGGCACTGCACAGCACCTGACGATTGCTGTTGTAGATCTGTCCGGGCCCCAGCGGCTGACCCGGTTCGACCAATTCATCGCCTGTCGACAGTACCGCCACCCGTGGTCGGCGAACCACGTCGATATGGGCCTGCCCCATGGACGCCAGCAACCCCAGCTCGATCGCGCCCAGGCGGCTGCCCGCCGTCAGCAGGCGGTCGCCGATACGGGTTTCCTGCCCTTGCGGACGGATGTTCTGGCCAACTCTCAAGGCCTGGTTGAAGCTCACCCGCTGATCATCCTCGATGCGAGCGTTTTCCTGCATCTCCACGCAGTCGGCGCCGTCCGGCATCGGGGCGCCGGTGAAGATGCGTGCGCAGGTGCCGGGCTCCAGCGGCTCGGGCACGGCGCCGGCGAAGATACGCTGGCTGACGCGCAGGGGTTGACCCTGCCAGTCGTCTCGGCGCAGCGCGTAGCCGTCCATGGCGCTGTTGGGCCAGGGTGGCAGGTCAAGTGTGGCGATCAGGTCATCGGCGAGGACCCGACCGCTGCCTTGGGCCAGGGCGATCTGCTCACGCTCGCGAATGGGCGCGGCATCGGCCATGGCCAGCAGTTGTGCCAGCGCCTGTTCGACCGGCAGCAGCGGCTGCGCCGCCGGCAACTCAGCCACGGCTGACGCAGGGCTCGGCCTGCTTGAGGTGCACGACGAAGTTGCAGGGCCGGTGACGCACGTCCAACTGCTCGGCAAGAATGCCGTCCCAGCCGGTGCGGCAGGCATTGGTCGAGCCCGGCAGGCAGCACACCAAAGTGCCATTGGCGAGCCCGGCCAGGGCGCGGGACTGCACGGTCGAAGTGCCGATGTCGGCCACGGAGATCTGCCGGAACAGCTCGCCGAAGCCGTCGACCTGCTTGTCCAGCAGGCAGCTGACGGCTTCCGGGGTACTATCGCGACCGGTGAAGCCGGTGCCGCCAGTGATCAGCACCACCTGGCATTGATCGTCGGCGATCCACTGCGCCACCTGGGCGCGGATCTTGTACAGGTCGTCCTTGAGCAGCGCGCGGGCATAGAGACCGTGACCGGCCGCACTGAGGCGATCGACGAACAACTGACCGGAGGTGTCGGTTTCCACGGTGCGGGTGTCGCTCACCGTCAAGACGGCAATATTGAGGGGCACGAAGGGTACATCTGCCTTGGCTTTCATTGGCGAGGTCCGGTTGTCTGATGGAATGGGCGGTGTTATATCACAGCCCCCAGCCACTGTCCGAGCGCCCGAATGAACGCTGCCGATACCCTGCCCCTCTGCTCTGTCCTGCTCCTGGCAGGTGGCCGCGGCCAACGCATGGGGGGCCGTGACAAAGGCCTGATCGACTGGCGTGGCCAGCCGTTGATCCAGCATCTGCAGCGCTGTGTACGGCCAATGACCGATGACCTGATCATTTCCTGCAACCGCAACCACGAGCACTACGCCGCCTTTGCCGATCGGTTGGTGCACGACCAGAGCAGCGACTTCCCGGGACCGATGGCCGGGATGATCGCCGGGCTGGAGGCTGCGCGGCACCCGTTGCTGCTGGTGCTGCCCTGCGACGTGCCGGGGGTGGACTCTGCGTTGCTCGCTGCCATGCGCCAGACCCAGCAAAGGCACCCGGAACAGCCACTGATGGTCCGCCAGGGCGAGTTCTGGGAACCGCTGCTGTGCATCGTGCCCAAGGCCCATCTGACCGCGATGCGTCAGGCCTGGGATGCCGGCGAACGCAGTCCGCGGCGTGTGCTCCTGGCGCTCGGCGCACAGGCACTGCAATGCGCCGAGGATGATCCACGCTTGGCCAATCTCAACACGCCGCAATTGCTGGGTCGCTGACAGCGTTCTCAGGCGCTAGACTGTGACGGTCGGGCCAACGGAACTTTGCTGGCACAAATACCGTCTCACCCCCGTATACGCCAGTACCCTTTTTTGTTTTGTGGAGAAACATAATGACTCACCGGATCCTTCCCGCCTTCATGCTCGCGCTGGGCCTGGCATCGCTCGCCGGTTGCGCATCGCCTACCGTGATCACCCTCAATGACGGTCGTGAAATCCAGGCAGTGGATACCCCCTCCTACGACGAAGACGCTGGCTTCTACGAATTCAAGCAGCTGGACGGCAAGACCACTCGGGTCAACAAGGACCAGGTGCGGACCGTCAAGGAGCTGTAATGGCCGGGCGCTTTTTGCGGTGACATCACCGCAGGCGCGCCCTGCAGCACGTTTGAAGATCACGGAGTGTAGCGCAGCCAGGTAGCGCGTCTCGTTCGGGACGAGAAGGCCGCAGGTTCGAATCCTGCCTCTCCGACCATCTGCAAGAAAAAGCCCGCCTTTCGGCGGGCTTTTTTCGTTCTAGAACGCCAGGCTCAGGCGCGTTTCGAAGCTGCGCAATCGCCCGTCGAGCGGATCCTGGAACTGCAGCGACCGAGCCAGCAGCTTCAAGGGCCGGGCATAGTCGTCCACCTCGGTGTCGATCAACTGCGGGTAGAACGGATCGTTGCAGATACTGGCGCCCAGTGCGGTCATGTGTACCCGCAACTGATGGGTCTTGCCCGTCACCGGGTTGAGCACATAGCGCCACAGGTGCTCGCCTTTTTCGGCGACCTCGATGCGGGTTTCGCTATTGTTCTGCCCCGGCGCCTCGCGCATGCGGAAGAACGGTTCGCCGTGTTCCAGGCGGCTCCGGTGCACGAGGGGAAACTGCAGCTCGGGCAGCGCGGGCGCGATGGCTTCATAGCGCTTTTCGATCTGGCGGGTGGGAAACAGTTGCTGATAGACACTGCGCGTCTGCGGGTTGGCCGAGAACAGCACCAGGCCGGCGGTGTGTCGATCGATGCGGTGCAGCGGCACCAGATGCGGGTTGTCGAGACGACGGATCAAACGGCGCAGCAACGTGTGCTCGACATATTCGCCCGTCGGAGTCACCGGCAGAAAGTGCGGCTTGTCGGCAACCACCAGGTGTTCGTCGACGTGCAGCACCTGCTCTTGCGCCGCGATCGGCCGCTCGTTCGGTACTTCACGGAAATAGTGGATGCGCAGACCCTGCTTGTAGGCATGGGCGGGACCGATGGGCACGCCCTCGGCATCCAGCACCCGGTCTCGGGCCATGCGGCTCAACCACTGGGCGCGGTCGATGGCCTGGAAATGTTCGCAGAGGCAGTCCAGCACGGTCGCCCAGTTGCCAGGGGGCAGGCACAGGGTACTGGCCTGGTGAGCCGCGGGGTCGAACTTGGGTGCAGACATGCCTTGATTCCACGATCGTTTCAGACCGCGATTATCGCCCACGGCGACACGGCTGTCATCGCGCGTGGACGGCCTGCGCCGCTTCGGTAAACTCCTTGAGCCAGCGCAGCACGTCCACTGCATCCCAGCGGGTGGGATCGTACAAGGCATACAGCAAGCCGTTGTAGCCGACCACGTCCAACGGACGGTGATAACCGGCACGCTGGAAAAGTGCTTCTACTTCGGCAAAGCAGGTGTTGAAGTGCAGCTTGCTGAAAGGCGTCTTGCCTTCGGTGACCAGGCCGTCGAGACGCAGCTCGAGCACCGCCTCCCGGACCACATCCGGGCTCATGCGGTTGACGCTGTACTTGAGTTGTTCGACGTTGAGCATGGGTAACGAGTTATCCATATACTGTATCTTTATACAGCATAAGCGAGCTGCCAATGGCCAGTCAATTGCACCCACACAGGTGATTTTGGGCTATACAGGAGAAAGCCCCGCGTAATGGCACTGAACCTTCGGGATCACCCCTACTCGAAACATCCAGACGCCACCCATATGGAGATCAACATGGCCACCCCGACCACCAAAGCAGCTCAAGAAGTTCTCAAAGCGGATTTTCAAGCACTGGTCCGTGACACCGAAAAACTGCTCGAGCACACTGCGAGCATCGCCGGTACCCAGGCTGAAGAGCTGCGTGCGCAGATCAACGAAAGCCTGCTCAAGGCTCGCGAATCCCTGCAGCAGACCAAGGAAACCGCAGCCGAGCGCAGCCAGGAGGCCGTAGTCGCGGCCGAAGGCTACGTGCAGGAAAATCCTTGGCAGTCCGTCGGCATCGCTGCCGGTGTAGGCTTCCTTCTGGGCCTGCTGGCTACAAGGCACTGATATGTCCCTCCTCGACTCCGATACCACAGACAACAGCACCGGCTCCACGTCCCGGCGCCTGGGTGCTGCCATGCTCGGCCTGCTGCGCAGTCATGTCGAACTGTTCGGCATCGAGTTGCAGGAGCAGAAATCACGAACCGTCAGTCTGTTGCTTTTCGCAGGGCTGGCCCTGGTCTTCGCGCTGCTGGCACTGGTCGCGTTGTCCGGTCTCATCCTGATTCTGCTGTGGGACAACTACCGCATGGCCGGCATGGTCGGCCTGGCGGTGTTCTACGTGCTGGCCGGTATCTTCTGCGCCTTCCGCCTCAAGGCGGCGGTGTTCGATGAATCCTCGCCGTTCAGTGGAACACTGGAAGAACTGGCCAACGACAGGGAGCGACTGCTGCCATGAGCCGAACCGAACCCACCAGCGCGCAATCGCGGCGCGACATGCGCAAATCGTTGATTCGCCTGCGCATGGAGATGCATCGTCAGGAGCTGCGGCATGAGTCGCGGCAACTGGTCAATCCGCTCAACCGCCTGCGCGGTCTGGGTCAGTCGGTGCAAACCGGCATGGGCATCAAGCATGCTTCGCTCTGGGGTATTGCCGGGGTCACGCTGATGGGCTTCCTGACCGGACGCGGGGCTGGCAACAGCGTCCGTGCCCCGGTGGTGGCTCCGGTGCGTGCCCCTGGTCGCCTGTCTCGACTGGCGAAAGTCGGCGCCACCCTGTTGCCGCTGATCAAGCTGGCCATGCAGGGCACTGCGCGCAGACGCTAGCATTGCAGCACAAGGCAACCCGGATGCGGTCTTCACTGCGTCCGGGTTGCTTTTTTTTGCTCGACGTTCAGGCCCGCAATGCACTTTTCGATACGTTCACGGCCCGCTGCCAGCCTTGCCAGCCGGCCTGCGCAGGCCGACACTGCAGGCTCGATTGGCTCCCGGAGGAATCGCCTTGGATTGGCACACACTGCTTACACGCGAACGCTTGGGCAAGCCCCTGCACAGCCCTGAAGAACTGGGCCGCAGCCCGTTCCACAAGGATCACGACCGCATCATCTTTTCCGGTGCCTTCCGCCGACTGGGGCGCAAGACCCAGGTGCATCCTGTTTCCAGCAACGACCACATCCACACGCGCCTGACCCATTCGCTGGAAGTCAGTTGTGTGGGCCGCTCCCTGGGCATGCGCGTGGGCGAAACCCTGCGCGATCAATTGCCGCAATGGTGCGAGCCCAGCGACCTGGGCATGGTGGTGCAGTCGGCCTGCCTGGCCCATGACATCGGCAACCCCCCCTTCGGCCATTCCGGGGAAGACGCGATTCGCCACTGGTTCCGCCAGGCGGCAGGACGCGGCTGGCTCGATGCGATGAGCGAAGTGGAGCGCAACGACTTCCTCAACTTCGAGGGCAATGCCCAAGGCTTTCGTGTGCTCACCCAGCTGGAATATCACCAGTTCGACGGCGGCACCCGGCTGACCTATGCCACCTTGGGTACCTACCTCAAGTATCCCTGGACCGCGCGCCATGCCGACGCCCTGGGCTACAAGAAGCACAAGTTCGGTTGCTATCAGAGCGAGCTGCCGCTGCTGGAGCAGATTGCCGGCAAGCTGGGCCTGCCGCTGCTCGAAGAGCAGCGCTGGGCCAGGCACCCGCTGGTGTACCTGATGGAGGCAGCGGATGACATCTGCTACGGCCTGATCGACCTGGAAGACGGCCTAGAAATGGAGTTGCTCGACTATGCCGAGGTCGAAGCCTTGCTGCTCGATCTGGTGGGCGACGACATCCCCGACACCTACCGCCAACTGGGGCCGCTGGACTCGCGCCGACGCAAACTGGCGATCCTGCGGGGCAAGGCCATCGAGCACCTGACCAATGCGGCCGCACGCGCGTTCGTCGAACAGCAAGAGGCGCTGTTGGCCGGCCAGCTGAGTGGCGATCTGGTCGAGCACATGCATGGCCCGGCCAAGCGCTGCGTGCTCGATGCCAAGGACATGGCGCGCAAGAAGATCTTCCAGGACAAGCGCAAGACCCTGCACGAGATCGGCGCCTACACCACGCTCGAAGTGCTGCTCAACGCCTTCTGTGGCGCGGCGCTGGAGCAGCACACCACCGGTAAGCTGTCGTTCAAGCACCAGCGCATTCTCGATCTGCTGGGTCACAACGCACCGCAACCGGATTGGCCGCTGCACAAGTCGTTTCTGCGCATGATTGACTTCATCGCGGGCATGACCGACAGCTATGCCGCGGAGATGGCCGGAGAAATGACCGGGCGTTCCAGCTCGTTCTAGTAGAGCGTATTGAAATAAACGAATACAAACGATAGTTGACTCTTTTGAATCAAACTATCTTTGTATTCCGTTACGCTTAATTCTGTAGGAAGTTTCCTAGAATCATACTTTGCAGGGTCCGTTCGTATGCCCTTTTGAGCAACTGGGCTAAGGTGCGCGCTTTTACTGGATCGTTCAGGAGAGGCTGCATGCGTAATGTATTCATCATCGATGATCACCCTGTCATTCGGCTGGCCGTCAGAATGATTCTGGAAAACGAAGGCTACTGCGTTGTCGGCGAAAGCGACAACGGGGTGGATGCGATGCAGATGGTGCGCGAGTGCCAACCCGACCTCCTGATTCTCGATATCAGTATTCCCAAGCTCGACGGGCTGGAAGTCCTGACCCGGTTCCACGGCATGAACGTGCCGTTCAAGATCCTGGTATTGACCGCGCAGGCTCCGGCCTTGTTCGCCATACGCTGCATGCAGTCGGGCGCCGCCGGTTTCGTCTGCAAGCAGGAGGCACTCAGCGAGTTGATCAGCGCCGTGCGCGCGGTGTTTTCCGGTTATAACTATTTTCCCAGCCAGGCGTTGATCCCCTCACGCGAAGACGACGGGCAACTTCAGGAACTTGAATTGTTCAAGGCCATCAATGACCGTGAGTTGATGGTCCTGCAATTGTTTGCCCAAGGCCGCAGCAACAAGGAAATAGCCACTGGCATGTTTCTGAGCAACAAAACCGTCAGCACCTACAAGAAGCGCCTCATGCAGAAACTTCAGGCCAATTCGCTGGTGGAACTTATCGAAATGGCCAAGCGCAATGCATTGGTGTGATTGAGCGCATGAACACGATCGACCAACTTCAAGCCCTGACCGGGGGCAACAGGGCATTGACGCGGCGACTGCTCGAAGAAGTGTTGCGCAGTTGCACGGACGACGGTCAGCAATTGCTCGCCATTGCTCACGATGATCATCCACGGATAGTGGACATTGCCCACAAGATCCATGGCGCGGCTCGGATCGTGCAGGCACGTGCCGTGTATGAAGCGTGTGAGGCGCTGGAAGCGAGCACGGCACAGGACGACCTGGAGCCGCTGCGCGAAGCCCTGCACCTGGCCCTGACGCAATTGCAGGCCGAACTGGGGCAGACCCTGGCCGGGTTGGACCCGTGATTGCCAGGGTCAGACTGGCAGTGGTTCATTTTGTCACTGAATCGGGCAGGCGCTCGGCTTAACTGGTAGACTGCGCCGCGATATTACCTAAGAGGATTGTTTCATGGCCACTAACCGCTCCCGTCGTCTGCGCAAAAAACTGTGCGTCGACGAATTCCAGGAATTGGGTTTCGAATTGAACCTGGACTTCAAGGAGGATTTGGGTGACGAGGCAATCGACGCATTCCTCGACGCATTCCTGACCGAGGCGATGGATGCCAACGGCCTGGACTATGTTGGCGGCGACGACTTCGGTCTGGTGTGCTCGGCCAAGCGTGGTTCGGTCACCGAAGAGCAGCGCAGCACCGTCGAAGCGTGGCTCAAGGGCCGCGATGAACTGACCCGCGTCGAAGTCAGCGAATTGCTGGACGCTTGGTACCCAGAGAAGCCGATCAACCCGGCTGCTTGATGTACCCCTGAAAAAGGCCATCTGCGGATGGCCTTTTTTGTGGGCGCGATTTGCTACCGCGCCCCGGAAGCGCCGATACGGGCGCGTGCCACGCGCGACGCGCTCTGCCGGCCCAGCGCGAGCATGATCGCCTGGCCGGCCTGGACGACCCGATCCAGATCCACACCGGTCGAGATGCCCAGCCCGTGCAGCAGATAGAGGACATCCTCGGTCGCCACATTGCCGCTGGCGCCGGGGGCATAGGGACAACCTCCCAGCCCTGCCACGGAACTGTCGAACACCTGGACGCCCTCCAGCAGGCAGGCATAGATATTGGCCACCGCCTGGCCATAGGTGTCGTGAAAGTGCCCGGCCAGCTGCCCACGTGGCACCCGCTGCGCGACGGTGTCGATCAATCGCCTCGCCGCACCAGGCGTACCGATGCCCAGGGTGTCGCCCAACGACAGTTCGTAGCAGCCCATCTGCAGCATGGTATCGGCCACGTCGCGCACCCGCTCCGGCGCGATGTCGCCCTCGTACGGACAGCCCAGCACGCAGGACACGTAGCCGCGCACCTTGATGCCGTGGGCGACGGCGGCAGCGAGCACCGGCTCGAAGCGTTGCAGGCTCTGCGCGATGGAACAGTTGATGTTGCGCTGGGAGAAGGATTCGGACGCGGCGGCGAACACCGCCACCTCGGACGCGCCTGCGGCGATGGCCGCTTCGAAGCCTTGCAGGTTGGGCGTCAGCGCAGCGTAGGTCACGCTTGGCGCGCGCGCGATGGCGGCGAAGACCGCCGCGCTGTCGGCCATCTGCGGCACCCAACGCGGCGATACGAAGCTGCCGACCTCCACATGCTCGAGGCCCGCCGCGACCAAGGCGTCGACCAGCGCCACCTTGTCCTCGGCACGAACTCGGCCCTGTTCGTTCTGCAGGCCGTCACGTGGGCCGACTTCGACGATCCGCACCCGCTCAGGCAGCATGATCGGCCTCCTGCATCTCGATCAACACAGTGCCTTCGCTGACCATCTGGCCTTCTTCGCAGCACAACGCCCGGATCACGCCCGCCCGGCTGGCGCGCACGGTGTGTTCCATTTTCATGGCCTCCAGCACCACCAGACCATCGCCCTGCTCGACCGCCTGACCTGGGCTGACCAGCAGGCGGACAATGCTGCCGTTCATGGGCGCCGCCAGCGAACCCTCCAGCACCGCACCCGCGGTACCTGCGGACAGGGCGTCGACCGGGCTGACCTCGTAGGGATCGCCCTGCCAGTACAGGTAAACAACGTCGCCGCGACGGCCGATCAGCCGGGTTTCATCCAGGCCCGATGGCGCTGCCAGGCTGACCGTGCACAATCGGGTCTGCGCGCCACAGCGTAGATCCAGCGTGGCTTGCGCAGGTGCCAGCAGGCGCCAGCCCGTCGGTGCGCTCCAGGGTGAATGCCGGTCCTGCTCGCACACACTGTTCGGGGGCGAGCGCAGGTACGCCCGCGCGGCGCTTTGCCAGAAGGCCTGGGTCAACGTCGGGGGGGTGGGCAACAGCGCTGGGGTATGCCGTTCGATGAAACCCGTGTCGACTTCGCCCTGAGCGAAGGCGGGCGTGGCAAGGATGCGTTGCAGCAGCGCCAGATTGCTCTTGATTCCGCCGACCGCGGTTTCGCCCAGCATGGCCAGCAGGCGCAGGCGGGCCTCTTCGCGGGTTTCGCCCCAGGCGATGAGTTTGGCGATCATCGGGTCATAAAAAGGGGAAATCGTGTCACCTTCGCGCACCGCGCTGTCCACCCGCCGGCCAGGCCCGGCTGCCGGCTCGCGGTACAGCGCCAGTTGCCCGCTGGCAGGCAGGAAGCCGCCCGCAGGGTCCTCGGCGTACAGACGCACTTCGATGGCATGGCCGATCAAGGGCACCTGTTCCTGAGTCAGCGGCAAGGCTTCGCCGCGGGCGACACGGATCTGCCAGGCCACCAGGTCCAGCCCGGTGATGGCTTCGGTCACCGGATGCTCGACCTGCAAGCGGGTATTCATCTCCATGAAGTAGAAACGAGCGTCGCTATCGAGCAGGAATTCGACGGTGCCAGCGCCGACGTAGCCAATGGCCTGGGCGGCGCGCACGGCGGCTTCGCCCATGGCTCGGCGCAAGGACGCATCGAGCCCCGGCGCCGGTGCCTCCTCCAGCACTTTCTGATGCCGGCGCTGGATGGAGCAATCGCGTTCATGCAGGTAGAGACAGTGCCCGTGACCATCGGCAAAGACCTGGATCTCGACGTGCCGCGGGGCCGCCAGGTATTTTTCGACCAGCATGTGCCCGTCGCCGAAGGCGGCCAGCGCCTCCCGTCGTGCGGAGTCCAGGGCAGGCCCCAGCTGGGCGGCCGATTCGGCCCCCTTCATGCCTTTGCCGCCGCCGCCCGCCGCGGCCTTCAGCAGCACCGGGTAACCAATGCGCTGGGCGGCGTCGACAAACGTCTGCAGGTCCTGGGCACTGTCGTGATAGCCCGGCACCAGTGGCACCCCGGCCTGTTCCATCAAGGCCTTGGCTGCGGACTTGCTGCCCATGGCTTCGATGGCCTCGGCGGGCGGGCCGAGAAACAGGATGCCCTCGTGCGCGAGGCGCCGGGCGAAGGCGGCGTTTTCCGAGAGAAAACCGTAGCCGGGATGAACCGCATCCGCCCCACAGGCCAGCGCCGCAGCGACCACTTTGTCGATCTGCAGGTAGCTGTCGGCAGGCTTGCTGCCACCCAGGGGGATGGCAAGATCGGCCTCGTGCACATGGCGAGCATCGGCGTCGGCTTCGCTGTAGATCGCTACGCTGCGGATGCCCATGGCTCTGGCGGTACGAATGATGCGACAGGCGATCTCGCCGCGGTTGGCGATCAACAGGGTTCCGAGGGTCTGGGTGGACGGTTTCATGGCAACACCTCGGCCCAGGCGGGCGCGCGTTTTTCGAAAAAGGCTTGCATGCCTTCCTGACCCTCGGCGCTGATACGCAGGCGAGCGATCAGGGCTTGCGCGCAGGCTTGGCGTGGCGCCGTGGCCTGGCCATCACCGATCTCCAGCAGCAGCGCCTTGCAGGCACGCATGGCTTCGGGACCGTTGCCGAGCAGGCGGCGCGTCCAGTCCTGCACCGCCTGTTCCAGCTCGGCACGTGGATACACTTCATCGAGCAGCCCCAACTCCCTGGCTCGCGGGGCATCGAAGCGCTCGGCGGTCAGGGCGTAGCGGCGCGCCGCGCGCGGCCCCATGGCCTGGACCACGTAGGGACTGATCACCGCCGGAGCCAGACCCAGGCGCACCTCGCTCAGGCTGAACAGCGCATCGTCGGCGGCGATGGCCATGTCGCAACAACTGACCAAGCCCATCGCCCCGGCGAACGCAGCCCCTTGCACCACCGCGACCGTCGGCAGTGGCAGGCGCTGCAGTTGCTCCATGAGCTGACCCAAACGCGCGGCTTCAGCGAGGTTTTCCGCGTAGCTCAAGCGAGCGCTGGCCTGCATCCAGGCCAGATCGGCGCCCGCGCTGAAGTGGCGGCCATGGCCGCGCAGGAACATGAAGCGCAATGCCGGCTGTTGGCTGATCCGATCGAAGGCTTCATGCAGCTCCTCCAGCATGAGCGCATTGAAAGCATTGTTTTTGTCCGGCCGATCGAGCCAGACGCTGGCGACCTGGTCGGCGCTGATGTGCAGCTGTACCGTGGAAAATTCGTGCATACCCTGATCCCCGATTCCTGATGAGTGCATGGGCTACATGCGGAAGACGCCGAAGCGGGTTTCGGCCACCGACGCGTTCAACGCCGCCGAAAGCCCGAGTGCCAGCACCGTTCGGGTCTGCGCCGGATCGATCACCCCGTCATCCCACAGCCGCGCCGAGGAATAGAACGCGTGGGCCTGCTGCTCGTACTGCGCCACCAGGGGTTCGGCCAATTGCCGCGCCTGTTCGTCGCTGAACGCCTGTCCCTGGCGCTGCGCCTGCTCCTGCTTGACCTGCACCAACACGCCAGCCGCTTGTTGAGCGCCCATCACGCCGATCTTCGCGTTCGGCCACATCCACAGGAAACGCGGATCGTAGGCGCGCCCGCACATGCCGTAATTGCCCGCGCCGTAGCTGGCGCCAATGATCACGGTGAACTTGGGCACCTGCGCGCAGGCCACTGCGGTGACCAGCTTGGCGCCGTGCTTGGCAATGCCGCCGGCCTCGTATTTCTGGCCGACCATGAACCCGGTGATGTTCTGCAGGAACACCAGGGGAATGCCGCGCTGGCAGGCCAGTTCGATGAAATGCGCGCCCTTCTGCGCGGCTTCGGCGAACAGCACGCCATTGTTCGCCAGAATCGCCACGGGGTAGCCGTGGATGTGGGCGAAACCACAGACCAGGGTCGGCCCGAACAACGCCTTGAACTCGTCGAAGGCCGAGTCGTCGACGATGCGCGCGATGATCTCGTAGATCGGCAAGGGCTGCTTGGGGTCGGTGGGCACCAGGCCGTAGAGTTCATCCGCCGCATGGCGCGGCGGCAAGGGTTCGACGCAGGCCAGCCACCCTTGCTTGCGCCAGTTCAGGCGGGCGACGCAGCGACGGGCGATGGCCAGCGCATGCTGATCGTTTTCCGCGTAGTGATCGGCGACCCCCGACTGCCGGCAGTGCAGGTCGGCGCCGCCCAGCGCCTGAGCGCTGACCACCTCCCCGGTGGCCGCCTTGACCAGTGGGGGACCTGCGAGAAAGATGGTTGCCTGATCGCGGACCATGATGGTTTCGTCGCTCATGGCCGGCACATAGGCGCCCCCGGCCGTGCACGAGCCCATGACCACGGCGATCTGGGCGATGCCCTGGGCGCTGAGGGTGGCCTGATTGAAGAAGATCCGCCCGAAATGCTCGCGATCCGGGAACACTTCGTCCTGGCGCGGCAGGTTGGCGCCGCCGGAATCGACCAGGTACAGGCAGGGCAAGCGGTTGTGCTGGGCGATTTCCTGGGCGCGCAGATGCTTCTTCACGGTCAGCGGGTAATAGCTACCGCCTTTAACCGTGGCATCGTTGGCGATGATCATGCATTCGACGCCAGACACCCGGCCGATGCCGGTGATCAATCCGGCAGCCGCGACCTGTTCGCCGTACACCTCATGGGCGGCCAGCAGCCCGACTTCGAGGAACGCCGAGCCGGGATCGAGCAGCACATCGATGCGCTGGCGTGGCAGGAGTTTGCCGCGGGCGACATGGCGCGCCTGGGCGGCTTCGCCACCGCCCTGATGGATCTGCGCTGCGCACCGCTGCAGCGTATCGAGTTGCTGCAGCATCGCCTCGCGGTTGGCGACGAAGTCGGCTGAACGTGTATTGACCTGACTGTGGAGAATGGCCATGGGCATTTCCTGTGCGGGTACGGCACCGATGGGAGAGGCAGCGAGAAAACGTCAGCGCGTCTGCTCGAACAGTTCACGACCGATCAGCATGCGGCGTATCTCGCTGGTGCCTGCGCCGATCTCGTAGAGCTTGGCGTCGCGCCACAGACGCCCGGCAGGAAACTCGTTGATGTAGCCGTTGCCGCCGAGGATCTGAATGGCCTCGCCGGCCAGCCAGGTGGCTTTTTCGGCGGCATACAGGATGACCCCGGCGCAGTCCTTGCGGACCTGACGGATCGGCGCCTGGCCCAGCCCGTCCAGGTGTCGGCCGACCGCATAGAGATAGGCGCGGCACGCCTGCTGGGTGGTGTACATGTCGGCGAGCTTGCCCTGAATGAGCTGGAATTCGCCGATGCTCTGGCCGAACTGCTGCCGGTCGTGAACATAGGGCAGCACCAGGTCCATGGCCGCCTGCATCAAGCCCAGCGGGCCGGCACTGAGCACGGCGCGCTCGTAGTCCAGACCACTCATGAGCACACCCACCCCCTGCCCCGGCTGGCCGAGCACGTTCGCCACCGGCACCTCGACGTCCTGAAACACCAGTTCACCGGTGTGCGAACCGCGCATGCCCAGCTTGTCGAGCTTTTGCGCGACGCTGAAGCCCGGCGCGCCTTTCTCCACGATGAACGCGGTGATGCCCTTGGCGCCGGCCGCCATGTCGGTCTTGGCGTAGACCACCAGCACGTCGCAGTCCGGGCCGTTGGTGATCCACATCTTGGTGCCGTTGAGCACGTAGCGGTCGCCCCTGAGGTCGGCACGCAGGCGCATGGAGACGACATCGGAACCGGCGTTCGGCTCGCTCATGGCGAGGGCGCCGATGTGCTCCCCGCTGATCAGCCTGGGCAGGAAACGCGCCTTCTGCTCGGCGCTGCCGTTGCGGTTGATCTGGTTGACGCAGAGGTTGGAATGGGCCGCGTAGGACAGACCGATGCCGCCCGAGCCGCGGGAGATTTCCTCCATGGCAACCATGTGCGCCAGGTAGCCCATGCCCGTCCCGCCCCACTCCTCAGGCACGGTCAAGCCCAGCAAGCCCATGTCGCCGAACTTGCGCCACAGGTCGGCTGGAAACTGGTCGCTGCGATCGGCTTCGGCGGCGCGCGGGGTGATCTCGCGCGCCACGAAGGCCGCCACCGAATCGCGCAGCATGTCGATGTCTTCGCCAAGGAAGAAATCCAGTCCCGGTACTGAAATCATGTTCATCACTCGCTTTTTTTGTATTTATCAAGGAGATCAAGAAGGTCGAGAAGATCGCAGGGAATGCCCAGCCGCGATCAGGCTTGCAAGGCCGCGCGGCACCGCTCTTCGGCGGTGTCGAGTTCCACCTGCATCTGTTCGATGTCGAGCATCTGCTGCTGCAGTTGCGCCCTGCGCTCGGCGATTTTCTCCAGGAACCGGTCGAGCTGCTTGCGGTTGCCCGAGGGGTCGTACATGTCGATGAGCTCCTTGCATTCGGCCAGGGAGAAACCGATGCGCTTGCCCCGCAGGATCAACTTCATGGCCACCAGATCGCGCGCCGAGTAGACCCGTTCCTGCCCCCGACGCGTGGGCGCCACCATGCCCTGCTCCTCGTAGAAACGCAGCGTTCTGGGCGTGACGTCCAGCAGTTGGGATATTTCGGAGATGCTGTAGAGAGTGCTCACGTGGATCTGTTCCCGATGCTTTACGTTAACGTAAACGTCAATATGCAGCGTGTCAACACGCGGACTGGCATGGCTCGCAGATCATATGGGTGTGTGTTGAGGGAGGGATAGTCAGAAGCGGCGCATCGAATGCGCCGCACAGGCCCGGTCAGGCGAAAGCAGGCACACCGCTGTGGAAGCGGAATTCCGGATCGGGGCTTTCGATCAATTCAGCTTCGGCCACGCGGACCTTGTCGACGGTGCGGGCGATGTCGGCGGCATCGCCGTATTGATGGGCCAGTTTCAGATAGCCCTGGTAGTGCCGCGCCTCGCTCATCAGCAGGCCGTTGTAGAAGGTGCCCAGTTCTTCGTCCAGATGCGGAACCAGCGCCGCGAAGCGCTCGCAGCTGCGCGCCTCGATGAAGGCGCCGACCACCAGGGTGTCGACCAGCTTGACCGGCTCGTGATTGCGCACCTGCTTGCGCAGCGCCGAGGCGTAGCGACCGGCCGACAGCGGTTGCAGCTCGATCTTGCGGCGTTTCATCAGGCGCAGAACCTGCTCGTGATGGACCAGCTCTTCGCGCGCCAGGCGCGACATCATGTTGATCAGGTCAACGTGGGTGCAGTACTTGGCGATCAGGCTCAGGGCCGTGGACGCTGCCTTGAATTCGCAGTTCTTGTGGTCGATCAGCAAGGTGTGCTGGTCGGCCAGCGCGGCCTGGACCCAGGCATCGGGCGTGGGGCAGCCGAGAAAGGCATGAATTTCAGACAACATGGCCAGGCACCTGGAAAAAAGGGGGCGATTATACCCAGCTCGCCTGCAACTGGGTATGTGCGCCGCACACGGGCCGGGCTGGGACGATCAGTCGCTTTTCTTGCGGATCCAATAGAGGTAGGTACCGCCCTCCTCCTCTTGCTGCACCAGCTCGTGGCCCAGGAAGACGCAGAACTTGGGAATGTCGCGGCGGGTCGAGGGGTCGGTGGCGATGACTTTGAGCAGGCCACCGGCAGGCAGGTCGCGCACGTGCTGGTGCAACATCATCACCGGCTCCGGACAGCTCAGGCCAGTCGCATCCAGGGTGTGGTCGGCAGACAGGGTTTGGGTCATGAAAAACTCCAGATCAAGCGGGCATTCAGGCAGACGGTCGAGACGGACAGTGTAGCGGCGCAGCGCAGGCCGGACGCACAGTGCGACCCCAGGCCGCGGCACATCGGGGGTCAGCGTCGGACGCTGTCGAGTCGGCGCAGGTGGCAGGTGACTTCCTCGCGATCATGGTACAGCTGCTTGCAGCCGATCTGGACCTTGATGCCACGGGCCTTGAAGCCATCCTCGATACGGTCGAGCAACCGGCGCACTTCGGCATAGCGCTGCTTCATCGGCAACTTCAGATTGACCACCGCTTCGCGGCAGAGGTTCTCGCCCAGCCAGGTTTCCAGCAAGGCAGCGTTGCGCGCAGGCTTCTCGACGATGTCGCAGACCATCCAGTCCACGGTCTGCCTGGGCTTGTAGGTGAAGCCGTCGGCCATCAGATGAGTGACCAGGCCGGTGTCCATCAGGCTCTGCGCCATCGGACCGTTGTCGATGGCGGTGACCAGCATGCCGCGGCGGACCAGTTGATAGGTCCAGCCACCCGGCGCGGCGCCCAGGTCCACGCCGGTCATGTCGCCGTGCAGGCGCTCGTCCCACTGCTCGCGGGGAATGAAGTGGTGCCACGCCTCCTCCAGCTTCAGGGTCGAGCGGCTGGGCGCCTCGCGCGGGAACTTCAGCCGCGGGATGCCCATGGGCCACATGGCGAAGTTGCCCGCCTCGGCCACCCCGAGAAAGACTTCGCGGCCACTCTTGAAGGTAAGCAGCAGGCGCGGCAGGCGGGGATCCTCCACCAGACGGCCAGCACCGAGCAGGGCCTTGCGCAGCGGGGCCTCGAACTTCTTGCAGAAGTTCGACAGTTCCTTGCCATCGTTGGTGTCGAGCACTTCCAGCCACAGGCTGCCGCAGACTGGATAGGACGCTAGCTGTTCGAGCAGCACGCTGATGCGATCGGTCTCGGGCAACTGCACGAAGTCGCCACGCGCCCACTGCCGGGGAAATATCAAGTCACTAAACCGCAACTCGCTCATCAGCCGTGCCGGACCGGCCGGTTCGTGGCAGATGAATTCGGCGCAGGCGGTCTGCGGCTTGGCCTTGGCATAGCCGGCAACCCCCAGCCGTGCGGCGTGTTCAGCGATCTCCGAGCAGACCTCGCCTTCGAAGCCGGGGCGGCAATGCATAAACAACGTATTCATAAAGAGACTTTCACTGCCTGGGGCCGAAATCGGCGCATGATAAAGGAAATCGGAACCCCCGGCATGTACCGGAAGTCCCTCACTGAAAGAACCTGATTATTCAGCCCGTGCCGTGCGGGCCCGAAAAGGAGCTGACAGATGCCTTCCCTCGATAGCCTGAAAACCCTCAACACCCTGGACGTTGCCGGCACGTCCTATCATTACTTCAGCCTGCCCGAAGCCGCCAAGAGCCTGGGCGATCTGCAACGACTGCCGATGTCGCTCAAGGTGCTGCTGGAAAACCTGCTGCGCTGGGAAGACGGCAAGACCGTCACCGGTGATGACCTGCGCGCCCTCGCCGACTGGCTGCATGAACGCCGCTCCGACCGCGAGATCCAGTACCGCCCGGCGCGCGTACTGATGCAGGACTTCACCGGGGTGCCGGCCGTGGTTGACCTGGCTGCCATGCGCGCTGCAGTGGCCAAGGCCGGTGGCGACCCGCAGCGAATCAATCCGCTGTCGCCGGTGGACCTAGTGATCGACCACTCGGTGATGGTCGACCGTTATGCCAGCGAACAGGCGTTCGAGGAAAACGTCGACATCGAAATGCAGCGCAACGGTGAGCGCTATGCATTCCTGCGCTGGGGCCAGAGCGCGTTCGACAACTTCAGCGTGGTGCCACCGGGTACCGGCATCTGCCACCAAGTCAACCTGGAGTATCTGGGCCGTACGGTCTGGACCAAGGATGAGGACGGCTGTACCTACGCTTTCCCCGACACCCTGGTGGGGACCGACTCGCACACCACCATGATCAACGGCCTGGGCGTGCTGGGCTGGGGCGTCGGCGGCATCGAAGCCGAAGCGGCCATGCTCGGCCAGCCGGTGTCGATGCTGATCCCCGAAGTGATCGGCTTCAAGCTCACCGGCAAGCTCAAGGAAGGCATCACCGCCACCGACCTGGTGCTGACCGTGACGCAGATGCTGCGCAAGAAAGGCGTGGTCGGCAAGTTCGTCGAATTCTACGGTGACGGCCTGGCCGATCTGCCCCTGGCCGACCGCGCGACCATTGCCAACATGGCGCCAGAGTACGGTGCGACCTGCGGCTTCTTCCCGGTGGACGACGTGACCCTGGGCTATCTGCGCCTGTCCGGTCGGCCGGAAGCGACGGTGCAGTTGGTCGAGGCCTACTGCAAGGCCCAGGGCATGTGGCGCCTGCCCGGTCAGGAGCCGGTGTTCAGCGACACCCTGGCGCTGGACATGGGCGAGGTCGAGGCCAGCCTGGCGGGCCCCAAGCGTCCCCAGGACCGCGTGGCACTGCCCAAGGTCAGCGCAGCGTTCAACGACTTCATCGGTCTGCAGCTCAAGCCGACCAGCAAGGAAGAAGGCCGCCTGGAAAGCGAAGGTGGCGGTGGCGTGGCCGTGGGCAATGCCGACCAGACCGAAGGCACGCCCTATACCTGGCGTGGCCAGACGCACAATCTGCAACACGGAGCGGTAGTCATCGCCGCCATTACCTCGTGCACCAACACCTCCAACCCCAGCGTAATGATGGCTGCCGGGCTGGTGGCCAAGAAAGCGGTCGAAAAAGGCCTGACCACCAAGCCTTGGGTCAAGACGTCGCTGGCTCCAGGCTCCAAGGTGGTGACCGACTACTACAAGGCAGCCGGCCTGACCCAATACCTGGACACCTTGGGCTTCGACTTGGTGGGTTACGGCTGCACCACCTGCATCGGCAACTCTGGGCCGCTGGACGAGCCCATCGAGCAGGCCATCCAGAGCGCCGATCTGACCGTCGCTTCGGTGCTCTCGGGCAACCGCAACTTCGAGGGCCGGGTGCATCCGCTGGTGAAGACCAACTGGCTGGCTTCGCCGCCACTGGTGGTGGCCTATGCCCTGGCCGGCAGTGTGCGCACCGACATCAGCAGCGAACCGCTGGGTACCGGCACCGATGGTCAGCCGGTCTACCTGCGCGACATCTGGCCGACTCAGCAGGAGATCGCCGACGCCGTGGCCAAGGTCGATACGGCCATGTTCCACAAGGAGTACGCTGAAGTCTTCGCCGGCGATGCACAGTGGCAGGCCATCGAGGTGTCACAAGAGCCCACCTATGTATGGCAGGCGGATTCGACCTACATCCAGCACCCGCCTTTCTTCGAGGACATTGCCGGTCCGGCCCCGGTCATCGCCGACGTGAAGGACGCCCGCATTCTGGCATTGCTGGGGGATTCGGTGACCACTGACCACATCTCCCCCGCCGGCAACATCAAGGCCGACAGTCCCGCTGGGCGTTACCTGCGCGAAAAGGGCGTGGAACCGCGAGACTTCAACTCCTATGGCTCGCGCCGTGGCAACCATGAAGTGATGATGCGCGGCACGTTCGCCAACATCCGTATCCGCAACGAAATGCTCGGGGGAGAAGAAGGCGGCAATACCCTGTTCATTCCGACGGGCGAAAAACTGCCGATCTACGATGCAGCAATGCGCTACCAGGCAGCGGGAACCCCGCTGGTGGTCATTGCCGGTCAGGAGTACGGGACCGGTTCCAGCCGCGACTGGGCGGCCAAGGGGACCAACCTGCTCGGCGTCAAGGCCGTGGTGGCCGAGAGCTTCGAGCGCATTCACCGCTCCAACCTGGTCGGCATGGGTGTGCTGCCGCTGCAATTCACCAACGGCCAGAGCCGCAAGAGCCTGGGGCTGACCGGGCAGGAGACGCTGGATATCGTTGGTTTGACGGGTGCGCATCTGCAGCCCCACATGCGTCTGGACCTGCTCATCCGTCGCGAAGGTGGCCAGGAAGAAACCGTGGAGCTGCTGTGCCGGATCGACACACTCAATGAGGTAGAGTATTTCCGCTCCGGTGGGATCCTGCATTATGTGCTGCGTCAGTTGATTGGGAACCCGGTGGTGTGAGCCACCTGTAGGAGCGGTCAGCGGCCGCGAAAAGGACACCGCGGATGATCTGATATACCGCAGTGTCTGGTTCGCGGCCAATGACCGCTCCTACGCGAATCGAGGGGATTCCTCCCATTGACGGACGGGCATCAATCACTTCGCGGCCTGCAGCGCTTTTCGAAACATTCGGTTTCAAATAAACGCGCCTCAGATTCATTTGGTTCTTGTTCTCATTCTTGTTTATCCAGTGCAATAGCGGCCTTCCAAATCGGTGGCCACCTGTTCGCTGGAACCACAGCCTGCCCGTCCGGCTGTCGGTGTCGTGAATCGAGAACGTTTTCCCATGTCCAAGAAATCCCGCTCGAAAATCTGGTTTCTGGTGCACAGCTGGTTGGCCCTGCCGATCTGGTTCTTCGTGCTGATCGTTTGCGTCACCGGCACGCTGGCGGTGGTCAGCACCGAAATCATGTGGCTGATCAACCCGGAAATGCGCGCCAACAAGCCGTCCGATGACGCCCAGCCGTTGAACTACGACCAGTTGATGAGCACCATCCAGCGCGATCACCCCGAACTGCGCGTCAGCAACCTCACCCATCCGGACGGCGACTACTTCGCGGTCAACGCCAGCGTGACCTACCCCGACGGCCGTTCACCCACGGTCTACGTGAACCCCTACACCGGCGCGCTGCAAGGCGTCAGTCCGGCATTCGACTTCCCGGCCTTCACCCGCGCCCTGCATGGCTGGTGGCTGGTGCCCTTCACCAACGGTTTCTCCTGGGGCTGGTACCTGGTGTCGTTCCTCGGGCTGCCGTTGCTGGTGTCTCTGATCACCGGCCTGGTGGTCTACAAGAAGTTCTGGAAGGGCTTTCTCAAGCCCACCCTGCGCCTGAACCAGGGCGCCCGGGTGTTCTGGGGCGATTTCCACCGCCTCAGTGGCATCTGGTCGATCTGGTTCATCGTCGTGATCGCAATCACCGGCGTGTGGTTCCTGATTCGCGCCATCCTCTACGACAACCAGATCAGCATCTCCAGCTATTCGCCGGTGACCTCGGTGATCGCACGGGCCGACGTACCGCTGGTGGCCAATGGCACCCCGGCACCGATGATCCCGGTCGAACAGGCGATTGCCGTGGTCAAGCAGCAGGTGCCTGACCTGGATGCCAGCTACGTGTCCCTGCCGCTCAATGCCTACAGCCCGATGGAAGTCGGCGGCCGCAGCTGGTACCCGCTGATGTTCCAGACCGCCAGCATCAACCCCTACACGGGGCAGTTGATCAGCTCGCACCTGCTGGGCGACCGCAACGCGCTGGAGTTCGTCACCGAATCCATGCGCCCGCTGCACACCGGTGACTTCGGGGGCCTGTGGATCAAACTCATCTGGGCTTTCTTCGGCCTGCTGCTGAGCATGATGGTGCTCAGCGGCCTGATGATCTGGAGCAAGCGCACGGCCCTGGCGACCGCCCAGGCGTTCAAGCGCAGCAATCGCCAGGAAGCCGCGCAAATGCCCGTCGGCGACGTGCGTCCGATGGCCCATACCACCGCGGAGCGCAGCCTGTGAGCCGAGTCGTCACTGCCCCTTCGCCCTCGCCGCTGTCGCGTTTGTGGCGCAAGTGGCGCTTCCACATCAACGTGTTGCTGGTGCTGATTCCACTCGGCTTCATGCCGCACTACTTCGCCGAAAATGCCATGGATCGCGGTGACAGCGGCCTGGGCGAACGCACCGTCGGCGACATCGCCGTCGGGCCCTGGAGCCTGACCCTGGCCGAGCGCCGCATCGAAGGCCCGACCGCCGAAAGCGGTCAGGACATCAAGTACTTCACCGCAGCCCTGTGCAAGTCCTGCATCGATCAGGTCAAGGCCACCTACCTGCGCATCGGCAAGCCGCGCAGCCTGAGAGCTGCGGGCGTGATCTTCTTCGGCAGCGGCTACCGCATGTTTGCCGGCCTGCCGGTGCCGAGCAAAACCGAGACCGATGCGCAGCTGTGGATCACCATGGAAGGCTGGGACGGCTCCATGCATCAGACCTCCATTCCCTTGAGCCAGGCGTCGCCCGCAACGGTGGCCTGGCTGAAGAAACGCCAAGGAATCCAACCATGATCCGCGTTTCATTCCCCCGCTGGCCTGCCTTCACGCTCGGGCTGCTCGCCGCCGCTTGCAGCGGTGTTGCCCTGGCCCACAACCCCATGTGCGAATGCAAGCAGATCGACGACCAGCAGATTCGCTGCACCGGGGGGTTCTCTGATGGCAGCGGCGCGCCGGGGGTGACCCTGGACGTGGTCGGCTATGACGAAAGCATTCTGGTGCCCGGCAAGCTGGGCAGCGATTCGACGGTGACCTTCAAGCGTCCCGATGCCGAATTCTATGTGCTGTTCGATGCCGGTCCCGGCCATGTCGTGGAAATCGACCAAGCCGACATCCAAGCACCATGAGTACGCCGGTCACCCAGATCGTCCGCCCTGCCGGGGCGGGTCATGAATCCCTCTACGTCGGCCTGCTCTGCCTGTTCATCCTGCTGGCTGCGGCCGGCGTGGTGGCCTGGCACGGTGTCAGCCACGAGCCCGTGGCGGTGCCGGCCCATCAGCTCGACGCACGGCGCGACCTGACGCCTGCCGAACAGGGCATCTACGCCGACTTGCGGGTGACCCTGGACGAGGTGCGCCTGCTCGCCGAGGAACAGCCCGAACCGGGGACGCCTGCGCAGTTGGCCAGCGAAGGCTTCGCACCCTTCGCCCAGGACGCCAGCTCGGTCAACCGGGGTAGTCATGCGTGGGAAATGGTTCAGAGCTCCTATGTGGGCCTGAGCCAGGCGCCCGCGGTGGCCGGTTCGTTCCTGTTGCGGGTGAACGGTCCCGACGCGGATGTCTGGATCAATCGCGCTTCTTCGGCCAGCACACCTTCGCAGATGGATGACAAGACGCTCGCCGCCGCCGGCTGGCAACAGGTGATCGCCCAGTTCGACACCGGTGTCACCCGCCAGCACCGCCATTGAATACGCCCTCTTCCCCAGGATTTTCCATGCCCCGATCTATCGCCCGCCGTCCGTTGCTGCGACTCCTGTCCGTCGCAGTCCTGGGTACCCTGCTCAACAGCACCGCCTGGGCCGCCGACGGCAAACCGCTGCGCATCGGCATCACCCTGCACCCCTACTACAGTTATGTGGCGAACATCGTCGGCGACAAGGCCGAGGTGGTGCCGTTGATCCCGGCCGGGTTCAACCCCCATGCGTACGAGCCACGGGCCGAGGACATCAAGCGCATCGGCAGCCTGGACGTGGTGGTGCTCAATGGCGTCGGCCATGACGACTTCGCCGACCGCATGATCGAAGCCAGCGAAAAGCCTGACATCGCCGTGATCGAGGCCAACGCCGACGTGCCGCTGCTAGCCGCCACCGGGACCATGGCCCGCGGCGCCGGCAAGGTGGTCAACCCGCACACCTTTCTGTCCATCAGCGCGTCCATTGCTCAGGTCAACAACATTGCCCGCGAACTGGGCAAGCTCGACCCGGACAACGCCAGGTTCTACACCGCCAATGCCCGGGCCTACGGCAAGCGCCTGCGCACGCTGCGTGCCGATGCCCTGGCCAAGCTGACCCAGGCACCCAACGCCGAGCTGCGGGTCGCCACGGTGCACGCGGCCTATGACTACCTGTTGCGCGAGTTCGGTCTGGAAGTCACTGCCGTGGTCGAGCCGGCCCATGGCATCGAACCCAGCCCCAGCCAGTTGAAGAAGACCATCGACCAGTTGCGGGCACTGGACGTCAAGGTGATCTTCTCGGAGATGGATTTCCCCTCGACCTACGTCGAAACCATCCAGCGCGAATCGGGCGTCAAGATGTACCCGCTCTCGCACATTTCCTATGGCCAATACAGCGCCGACAAGTACGAGAAGGAAATGGGCGGCAACCTCGACACCGTGGTACGGGCGATTCAGGAGGCCGGCGCATGACCGCGGCCGAACCCTTCGCTCTGGCTCACTGCGGACCAGCCATCGATTTCGATCAGGTCGGCCTGGTGCTGGGCCGTACGCAGATTCTCGACGATGTCAGCTTCCGCGTGGCCAGCGGCAGCGTACATGCGCTGGTCGGGCCCAACGGCGGTGGCAAGAGCTCGCTGATCAAGACCCTGCTGGGGCAGATGCCCCACCGCGGGCAACTGAGTCTGCAATGGCCGGGCAGTCCCGGTGTGATCGGCTACGTGCCGCAGGCGCTGGAATTCGACCGTGGCCTGCCGATGACTGTCGACGACTTCATGGCCGCCATGTGCCAGCGTCGCCCGGCGTTTCTCGGCCTGTCCAGGCACTATGCCGGCGCCATTGGCGAAGCGCTCGAACGCGTGGGCATGCAGGACAAACGCAAACGGCGCATGGGCGCGCTGTCGGGCGGTGAACGCCAGCGCGTGCTGCTGGCGCAGGGCCTGATCCCGGCGCCGCAGTTGCTGATTCTCGACGAACCCATGTCTGCCCTCGACGAGGCCGGTATCCAGGTGTTCGAGCGTCTGCTGCTGGACTGGCAGCAGGCTGGCATTACCGTAATGTGGATCGAGCATGACCTGGAAGCCGTCAAGCGTCTGGCCGACCGGGTCACCGGGCTCAACCGCCGCGTGCTGTTCGACGCCACACCGGCCGAGGCACTCACGCCGGACCGACTGCTGACGCTGTTCTCCACCCATCCCCGCGCCGGAGGCCTCGCCTGATGGACTACGAACAGTTTCGTCTGGCCATCCAGGGCCTGGCCTCGGACGGTTATCTGCCCGCTGCGCTGGCCTACGGATTCGTGGTCAACGCCTTGATCGCCGGCCTGCTGATCGGTCCGGTCCTGGGCGGCCTGGGCACCCTGGTGGTGGTCAAGCGCTTCGCGTTCTTCTCCGAAGCGGTGGGCCATGCCGCACTGACCGGCGTGGCCATCGGCATCCTGCTCGGCGAACCCTACACCGGACCCTACGGCAGCCTGTTCGGCTACTGCCTGTTGTTCGGCATCGTGCTCAATTACCTGCGCAACCGCACCGGCCTGGCGCCGGATACCCTGATCGGCGTATTCCTCTCGGTATCCCTGGCCCTGGGAGCCAGCCTGCTGCTGACCCTGGCCGGCAAGATCAACGTGCACATTCTCGAGAACGTGCTGTTCGGTTCGGTGCTGACGGTGAACGGCAACGACCTGCTGGTACTGGCCGTGGTCGGCGCGCTGGTGCTGAGCCTGAGCCTGCCGCTGTACAACCGCATCATGCTGGCCAGCTTCAACCCGCAACTGGCCGCCGTACGCGGCGTGGCGGTAAAAGCGCTGGATTACCTGTTCGTGATTCTGGTGACGCTGATCACCGTGGCGGCGGTGAAGGTCATCGGCGCGATCCTGGTCGGTGCGCTGCTGGTGATACCGGCAGCGGCGGCGCGGCTCTTGAGCCAGTCGCTGAAGGGGTTCTTCTGGATCTCGGTGATCATCGCCACGCTGAGCACGCTGTGCGGGATCCTGCTGCCGATCCTGTTCGATCTACCGGTACCCTCCGGTGCCGCCATCATTCTGGTCGCAGGCGTGGCCTTCGCCCTCGCCGCCATCGCCCGCGGCACCTTGCCCAGCCTCAGAGGGAACATCGGATAAATGCCTATTCTGCGCAAACTGACAACGGCCCTGACCCTGTGTGCGGTGCTCGCCCCCGCCGCCTTCGCCGCCGAGCCGGTGAAAGTCCTCGCCAGCCTGCCGATCACCTACGGCCTGGGCCAGTTGCTGCTCAAGGACAGCGGTGTGCAGCTTGAGCGTGCAGCCGCGGCCAATCTGCCCGGCTCCCGGCAGAATGCCTATTTCACCGGCCGCGGTGCAGAAGCCCTGGCCGGCCTGGCCAGCTCCGCCGATGCGGTGATCGGACTGCGCTCGCTGTGGCCCGATGATTCGCTGTACCCCCTGGCACGCCGCAGTAACATTCGCATCGTCGAGATCGACGCGGCGCGCCCGGTGGACGGGGTACTGCCCGGTATCGCCGTTCAGCCCGGCGTCAGTGGCCTGAACAGCCAGCCCTGGCTGTCGAGCAACAACATGGGGCGCATGGCCGATGTCATGGCCGCCGATCTGGTGCGTCTGGCGCCCGCCGCCAAGCCGCGGATCGATGCCAATCTGGCTGCGCTCAAGCAGCAGTTGCTCAAGCTCAGCGCCGACAGCGAAACCCGCCTGGCCAAGGTCGACAATGTTAGCGTGATCAGCCTCAGCGACCGCTTCGCCTACCTGACCGCCGGCCTCAACCTGGACACGGTCGCCACCCAGGCGCTCACCGACGAGCAATGGGATGCCGCGCAACTGGAGAACCTGAGCACGACGCTCAAGGACAACGACGTCGCCTTGGTCATCGACCATCGGCAACCCCCCGAAGCGGTCAAGGCGGCCATCACCGCCGCAGGCGGCAAACTGCTGGTACTGGCCGAGGAAAGCGATGACCCGATCGCCGACCTGCAGGCGCACATGAACGCCGTCATCCAGGCGCTCTGACCACTTCCTGGCCCAAGGCGATGCGCACGCTTCGCCCTTGGCC
The DNA here is from genome assembly GCF_001187875.1 of Pseudomonas sp. RIT-PI-a. Classification (NCBI taxonomy): domain Bacteria; kingdom Pseudomonadati; phylum Pseudomonadota; class Gammaproteobacteria; order Pseudomonadales; family Pseudomonadaceae; genus Pseudomonas; species Pseudomonas sp. RIT-PI-a. The sequence continues at coordinate 105,761 of NZ_LGIR01000011.1, read as the reverse complement.
TGACGGCACACGCATCCCGCCTCGCTCCTGGGGAAATTCGATTCAACCTTTTCCCGATTTGGCCGAGAACCTGTCAAAGCCCCACGGAATGAATGGACACTCATGCGTAACAATCAGCCTATCACTCAGCGCGAACGGACTTTTCCTGCTCAACAGCGCCTGATTTCTACGACCGATACCCAAGGAATGATCACCTACTGCAACGACGCGTTCGTGGAGATCAGCGGGTTCACCCGAGACCAGCTGATTCGCGCGCCGCACAACACCGTGCGCCATCCGGACGTTCCGCCGGCGGTGTTCGAGCACATGTGGGCGACCCTGCGCCAGGGTCTGCCGTGGATGGGTATCGTCAAGAACCGTTGCGAGAACGGCGACTACTACTGGGTCAATGCCTACGTCACCCCGGTGCTGGAAAACAAGCAGGTGGTGGGTTACGAATCGGTGCGAGTCAAGCCGTCCGCCGAGCAGGTACGCCGGGCCCAGGCGCTCTACGAGCGTCTGAACAAAGGCAGATCCGCGGTACCCGGCCGCGATCGCTGGATGCCGGTGGTACAGGATTGGCTGCCGTTCATTCTGGTCAGCCAGATCAGCTTCATGATCGGCGCCTGGCTCAATACGTCGTGGGGCTTCGCCCTGGCGGCCGGCCTGTCGATTCCCTTGGGCCTGATCGGCCTGAGCTGGCAGCAGCGCGGCATCAAGCGCCTGCTCAAGCTGGCGGACCAGACCACGTCCGACCCGCTCATCGCGCAGATGTACACCGACAGCCGCGGCGCCCAGGCGCGTCTGGAAATGGCCATCCTCAGTCAGGAAGCGCGCCTCAAGACCTGCCTGACCCGTCTACAGGACACTGCCGAACACCTGACCGGTCAGGCCCGGCAGTCGGACGCCCTGGCTCACCAGAGCTCCCAGGGCCTGGACCGTCAGCGCCTGGAAACCGAACAGGTCGCCGCGGCGGTGAACCAGATGGCCGCCACCACCCAGGAGGTCGCCAGCCATGTACAGCGCACCGCCGACGCCACTCAGGAAGCCAATCGCCTGACCAGTCGCGGCCGCGACATCGCTGGCGAAACCCGCGAGGCGATCCAGCGATTGTCGGTGGTGGTGGGCGAAACGGGGCAGACCGTGACGCAGCTGGCCAAGGACAGCGACGAGATCGGCGGCGTGGTGGATGTGATCAAGGGCATCGCCGACCAGACCAACCTGTTGGCGCTCAACGCGGCCATCGAAGCGGCGCGCGCAGGCGAAATGGGGCGTGGCTTTGCCGTGGTCGCCGATGAAGTCCGCCAGCTGGCACAACGCACCAGCGAATCGACCGGACAGATCCACGGGCTGATTGCCAAGCTGCAGCAGACCGCCAACAACGCCGTGCAGACCATGGATGCCGGTCACCGCCAGGCCGAAGATGGCGTGGCCCGGGTGCTGGAGGCCGACCGCGCATTGATCGGCATCAGCGAGGCGGTAGCCAACATCACCGACATGACCACCCAGATCGCCGCAGCCACCGAAGAGCAAAGCGCGGTGGCCGAGGAGATCAGCCGCAACATCACCACCATTTCGCACCTGGCCGACGAAACCAGCGAGCAAGCGCAGAACTCGGCCTTGCTCAGCGAAGAGCTGACCAAGACCGCCAACAGCCAGTACTCGCTGGTAGAGCGCTTCAACCGCTGATCGGCCTCTGGATTCGCGGCGCCGCCTCCACGGGAGCCCGCGTCCAGCTTGCAGATCAGGACAGAAAAGCCACGATCCGGTCGGCAGCGGTCTGCAGATGCTGGTCGTGGCTGAACCCCGAGGCCTTCAACGGCTTCAGATCGTGGTCGGCCGCGCTCAGCCAGTACACTTCGATCTCTTCCGACAGTTCATAGCCCGCCACCGTCTCGCAGTTGCCCAGTGCATCGCGTTCGCCCTGAATGATCAAGGTCGGCGTGCGCAGCTTGGCCAAGTGCTCGACGCGCGGTTTCTCCGGTTTGCCCGCCGGGTAGAACGGATACCCCAGGCACACCAGCGCATCGGCGCCCAATTCGTCGGCCAGCAGGCTGGCCATGCGCCCGCCCATGGACTTGCCGCCCACCGCCAGGGTTCCGGTCACCAGGGGACGCACCAGGGCGTAGGCCTGCCGCCAGCTCTCCAGCAGGCTCGCCTGCGGGCTGGGCGGACGTTTGCTGCCGCCACTGCGGCGCTGGGCCATGTAGGGAAACTCGAAGCGCACCACGCTGACACCAGTGGCCGCCAGACGCTCGGCCATGGCGTTCATGAACGGGCTGTCCATGGGCGCTCCGGCACCGTGCGCCAGGATCAGGCAAGGCGCCTGGGCGCCGGTCTGGGCGGGATTCCACAGCCAGCCGTTGTCTTGCATGCGTTGGGTCCACTGGTCTTCGCTCATGATCTTTCCGTCGACGTTTGGCACTATTGGCGATTTACGGACTCTGAGGCAAAACGCGGCGCAGGAACAGTGCCCGATGCAGGATGGCGCTACACTAGGCCGTCGTGTGCAGTGCCATCATCCAGGCACGCCTTCCCAACCTTTTTCGCCAAGGATAGCGATTCATGAACTTCGACTGGCACAGCGCGCCCATCACTCGTTACACCCCGTTGGACCGAGGCTATCGCAACACGCAGAACGTGCGGCGCTTCCTCACCGAGGCCTGCGGCCCCAGCTTTCATTTCGACCGCGCCTTCATGGCCTGGCTCAAGAGTGGCGAGGCCAAGACCATGGGCCAGGTTGCAGATCACTGGAAGCTGATGCATCGGCGCTGACGCATGAAGTGGTGGCCGGGTGGCAAAACGCTGCTTTAATGAGTGCAACCCTTACCGTCCACTGTCCTGCGACAGGAGTACCCGATGGATCGCCTCAGTGCCAAAGACTTCTCCCCCGAGCTGCTCGAGCTGTACGACTTCTACGCTCACGGCAAGATCAACCGCCGCGAGTTTCTCGACCGCGCCGCGTTGTTCACTTTCGGTGGGCTGACCGCGGGCGCATTGCTGGCCAGCCTGAGCCCTAATTACGCGCTGGCCCAGCAGGTGGAATTCACCGACCCGCAGATCATTGCCGAGTACGTCACCTACCCGTCGCCGAACGGTCACGGCCAGGTGCGTGGCTATCTGGTGCGGCCGGCCCAGGCGACCGGCAAGGTCCCCGGCGTGGTGGTGGTGCACGAAAACCGTGGCCTGAACCCCTATATCGAAGACGTCGCGCGACGGGTCGCCAAGGCTGGCTACATGGCGCTGGCGCCCGACGGGCTGAGCTCGGTCGGCGGCTACCCCGGCAACGACGACAAGGGCCGAGCCTTGCAGGAGAAAGTCGACCCGACCAAGTTGATGAACGACTTCTTCGCCGCAATTCCATGGCTGATGCAGCATGAGGGCAGCACCGGCAAGGTCGGCATGACCGGCTTCTGCTATGGCGGTGGCGTCTCCAATGCCGCGGCGGTGGCCTATCCGGAGCTGGCCTGCGCGGTGCCCTTCTATGGTCGCCAGGCCGATGCCAAGGATGTGCCGAAGATCAAGGCACCCCTGCTCCTGCATTTCGCCGAGCTGGACACACGCATCAACGAGGGCTGGCCGGCCTACGAGGCGGCGCTCAAGGCTGCGGGCAAGACCTACGAGGCCTACATCTACCCCGGCGCCAACCATGGCTTTCACAACGACTCCACCCCTCGTTACGACAAGGCCGCAGCCGACTTGGCCTGGGAGCGTACCCTGGGCTGGTTCGAAAAGTACCTGAGCTGACGTAGAATGCCGGCCCTTTGCAGCCGTGATTTGAACCATGAACGCCGACGCCCTCGCCACCTTGCACCAACACCTGCTTCAGGCCCTCACTCAGCCACCGCTGGAAACCCGCCGGCTGTTTCACGGCCGCGGGCGGCGCTGGCCAGGGCTTGAGCAACTGACGGTCGATTGGCTGCAGGGCATCGTGCTGGTGTCGCTGTTCAAGGAGCCGCCGCCCGAGCAACTGACCGCCTTGCAACATCTACTGGTTCAACTGGGCGACTCGCCGGAGTGGGCCAGCAGCGGCGCGCGCAGCCTTGCCCTGCAACACCGCTATCTACCCACCAGCGACGTGCAATGGCTTGTGGGCGAGGCGCAAGAGCAGGCGATTCTGACCGAAAACCGCCTGCAGTACCGCATCGACCTGGGGCGCAAGCAGAACAACGGGCTGTTCCTGGACATGCGCTACGGCCGCGACTGGGTACGGGAGAACGCCCAGGGCCGACGGGTGCTCAACCTGTTCGCCTACACCTGTGGGTTCTCTGTGGCCGCGATCGCCGGTGGCGCTGCCCATGTGGTGAACCTGGACATGTCGCGCCCCGCCCTGAGCCGGGGACGTGAGAACCATCACCTCAATGGTCACGACCTGGGCAAGGTCAGTTTCCTGGGGCACGATCTGTTCAAGTCCTGGGCGCGAGTCTGCAGGGACGGCCCGTACGACATGGTCATCATCGACCCGCCGTCGTTCCAGAAAGGCAGCTTTCTGCTGACCAAGGATTACCAGCGGGTGCTGCGTCGCCTACCGGAACTGCTCAGCGAATCAGGTGTGGTACTGGCCTGCATGAACGATCCGGCGCTGGGCCCGGAGTTTCTCGTCGAGGAATTGCGTCGCGAGGCGCCGGGCCTGCGTCTGGAACGACGTCTGGACAATCCGCCGGAGTTTGCCGACATCGATCCGGCCAGTGGCCTCAAGGCGCTGGTGTTCGTGCAGCGTTGAATTGATATGGCGAAGGGAAGATCTGCGAGGGCCTAACATACCGTACGGCGACTGACCATCTTAAATATTGAACGCTTTTGCGTGCCTGGCGAACCAAGTAAAAGAGAGCCACCGGGAGGTGAGAGTCCCGGCGGCTCGGGTGACACATCGAATGAAACCCTTGAGAGGTATCCGCCATGTCAGCGCAGGAATATAACACCATCCGCCACACCCCTGTCAGTGCATTGGGCTCGATCCCGGCCAGTCAGTTGATCGCTTTTGTCGAAGCCTGCCGTCCGCTGGTGCGCGACGCGATCCTGAATGCCAGATTGACCCGATGAGCCTGCTGGTAGTGTGCAGCCCCGCCATGGCGGGGCTTTTTAATGTCTGCAGAACCGGTTTCAAGGCTGACGCTGGGTGATCAGGGTGCGCACCCGCTCGCTCAACGCTTCCAGCGCAAACGGCTTGGTCAGCACCTCGGTGCACGGCTGCAGATGGCACTTGTCCAGTGTCAGGTTCTGCGCATAGCCGGTGATGTACAGCACAGGCAGTCCGGGTCGAGTCACCCGCCCCAGCTCTGCCATCTGCCGGCCATTCAGGCCGCCCGGCAGGCCCACATCCGTCACCAGTAGATCGATGCGAACCGTCGACTGCAGCAGGTCGCGCCCCTGAGCGCTGTCTGCGGCCTGCAGGACCACATAACCCAGACTTTCCAGCAACTCGGCCACAGCGTCGCGCACCGATGCCTCGTCGTCGACCACCAGCACCGTCTCGCCGGCCCCCCCCGTTTCGATGGGCGCATGACCCGCATCGACGGGTGCGACATCCATGCCGGCACAATGCCTGGGCAGGTACAGGCTGACCGTAGTGCCGTGACCCGGCCGCGACTGGATCTTCACCAGTCCGCCGGATTGCCGGGCGAATCCGTAGATCATGGACAAGCCAAGGCCGGTGCCCTCGCCGACTGGTTTGGTGGTGAAGAACGGCTCGAACACCTTGGCCATCACTTCATCGGTCATCCCCGAGCCGTTGTCGGTGACGTGTAGCGCCAGGTACTCGCCAGCCTGCACCTCGTGATTGTATTCGTCACTGTAGGGCAACCACTGGTTCGCGGTTTCGATGGTGATGCGGCCACCCGCAGGCATGGCGTCGCGAGCGTTGATGCACAGGTTGAGCAAGGCGTTTTCCAGCTGCGTCGGATCGATCAGGGCGGTCCACAACGCGGGGGTATCGCGCACACTCACTTCGATGGCCGGTCCGACCGAACGCCGCACCAACTCTTCCAGGCCACGAATCAGCGCGTTGACGTCGGTCGGCACCGGCGCCAGGGTCTGGCGACGGGAGAACGCCAGCAGGCGATGGGTCAGCGACGCGGCGCGCTTGACCGCGCCTTGGGCCACGTTCAGGTAGCGTTCCAGATCATCCATACGCCCCTGCTTGAGGCGCATGTGCATCAACTCAAGGCTTCCGGACAGGCCCGCCAACAGGTTGTTGAAGTCGTGGGCGATGCCGCCGGTCAATTGCCCCACGGCCTCCATCTTCTGCGCCTGATGCAGCGCCGCCTCGGCCTTTTCCCGTTCGGCGATGGCGATGCGCACGCGCTCTTCGAGGGTCTGGTTCAGCTCCATGACGGCAGCCTCGGCCTTCTTGCGTGCCGTGACGTCGATGGACGAGCCGATCAAGCCGATGACTTCGCCGTCCTCGTCCACCAAGGGCGTCTTGAGCGACAGCCAGGTCGCTGCCGTGCCGTCGGGAAGGCGCACTTCTTCTTCCACTTCCTGGGTGTGGCGGCCTTCCATGATGCGCCGGTCGGTCTCCATGATCACCCTGGCCTGGACCTTGTCTTCCAGAAACTCCAGGTCGGTGCGGCCGATGTACTGCTCGGGCGGTTTGCCGATGAGTTCGCTGGTGCCGCGGTTGGCCACCAGCATTCGCCCCTGGCGATCCTTGGCGTAGACCACACCCGGCACGGCAGCGGTGAAGGTGCGCAGCAGGTGGGTCATGCGATCGCGTTCGGCCTCGGCGGCGCGGCGCTTCTGAATGTCCAGCAGGACACCGGGAAAGCGCTGGGGCCGGCCGGCTGCGTCGAATTCCACATGGCCGTTGGCTTCGATCCAGCGATAGCTGCCATCGCTTTGCAGCACTCGATACTCGCAGCGGTAATGACCGCCGTTGCCGAGCGTCTCGAACACGGCCGCCTCGACCCGGGGCCGATCCTGCGGGTGAACGCCGGCCATGGCCTCTTCCAGCGGCAGGCCTTGTGCGCAGACCTTGGCGGACAGGCCGAAGGTGCGGGCGAAGCGGTCGTCAGCACTGAAGTGGTCGGCTGCGACATCCCACACCCAGGTGCCCACGATCGCCCCGGTGTCGAGGGCCAGCTGCAAGCGCTCGGCCGTATCGGGAGCGTTCGGCTCGTCAGGCGCGCAGGGATCGCGAGGGTGTTCGGGAGGCTGGGTCGGCATATCGGCTCACAGCGGAACGCAGGGTGCGCTGATGGTGACCTTGACGTAGGGGTAATACAAGCCTGAGCAACGCAAAATCCCCGTAGCAGCGGCGCGAGCCGCGTCCGGCTGCGCCGCGGAGTGTCAGGTACGCCGCCTAAGCAGATAACTGTCCATGATCCACCCATGCCGATGCCGCGCCTCCTGCCGCGCCTGAACGATGGTGTCGGCCATGTCATCGAGCCGTCCGCTCAGCAGCACTTCATCCACGGTCCCCACATAAGCGCCCCAATAGATGTCCAGGTTCTCCCCGAGCAAGGCCAGGAAGCCGTCCTGCGCATCGAGCATCACCACCACCGTATCGACCCCATCCGGCATCCCCGCCGCCAGACGCCGCCCCGTGGTGATCTGCACCGCGCCGGCAATGCTGTTGAGGGTGATCCGGTGCGCCGCCGTCAGCGCCTGAACGCTGGTCACGCCGGGAAACACTTCATAGTCCAGCGCCCGCACCCCGTCGGCAGCAATCGCCTCGACGATGCGCAGCGTACTGTCGTACAGCGACGGATCGCCCCACACCAGCACCCCGGCGCACTCGCCATCGGCCACTTCGTCGTCCAGCAGTTGCTCGAAGACCGCACGCTTGCGCGTGTTCAGAACATCCACCGACGCCCGATAATCCGAGTCGGCCGGACGCTCCGGCTGAAGCACCTCGACCACTCGATACGCGCCAGGCGCTGTGTGACGTTCCAGAATGTCGCGACGCAGGGCATTGAGCTTGCCCTTGTGCTCGCCCTTGTCCAACAGGAAGAACACATCGACCCGCGCCAGCGCACGGGCGGCCTGGACGGTGATGTGTTCGGGATGACCGGCACCGATGCCGATGATGAGGAGTGTTTTCACAGCAGCTCCATAAAGGACAAAGCCCTGAAGCGCCAGGGCAGTGACGACGCCGCACGCACCGCCACTACCCAAGTGAGTCGCGCCTTACAGCGTCCACTTCACGGTGAAGACCGCATTGCGCGGATCGCCGTAATTCAAACTGCCAAAGCCCACACCACTGTAATAGCTGCGGTCGAAGACATTGTTGAAGTTTATGCGGGTATCCACATTTTCGCTGACCTTGTAGCCCACCATCAGGTCGACCAGGGCATAGCTGTCCTGCTCGAAGTTCGAATAGCCCTCGGGATGGGTTTCGGTCTGCGCCGTCAACGTACCGCCCACTCGCCACTTCTCGAACTGCGGCAGGCGATAGGTGGTGTTGAGCTTGAGCAGGTGCCGAGGCATTTCCGGCGAGAAGCGGTTGCCTTGGTTGACGTCGTCCTTCTTGTAGATCACGTGGGTGTAGGTGTAACCGGCACTGGCATTCCAGTTGTCGGTGATCGCACCACTGACGTCCAGGTCGATACCCTTGCTTTGCACTTCACCCGAGGCACGTGAACAGTAGATGGACGTCGGCGCGCTGGGGCAAGGGCTGGGGCCGCTCAGATCGTTGGTCGCACGGTTTTCCTGATTGACCAGGAACAGCGCCGCACCGGCATTGAGTCGGCCGTCCAGGTACGCGCCCTTCACACCGATCTCGTAGTTCTTGCCAACGATGGGCGCGATGACCGATCCGCCTGCATCCAGTGCACTCTGCGGTTTGAAGATGTCGGTGAAACTGGTGTACACCGAGTAGGTATCGTCGATGTCGTAGACCAGCCCCGCATAGCGGGTCACATGACGGGTGACCTTGTAGTCGCTCTTGGCGCCGCCGGTGCTTTCGATGTCGGCGTCGTACCAGTCCAGACGTCCACCCAGGATCAGCTTGAGATCGTCCGCCAGGTTCCAGCGAGTGGTCACGTAAGTGCCCACTTGAGAGTTGTCGGTCTTGAGCGTCCAGCCCTGTAGATCATAGCTGGGCTTCTGCTCGGTGACATCGCCATACCCACCGTGGCCGTCGAACAACTCTTCACGGTAACCGGTGCCCACCACCAGTTCATGCTCGCGCCCGAACAGCTGGAATGGTCCTGAGGCGTAGAGGTCATAGGAGCTGTGGTCGTCGGTATAGATATAATTGCCGCCACCGAACGAGAGTTCGTCACCGCTGTAATAGCTGTAGGCGCCGAGCATGTGGATGCGTGCCCACATCTTGTTCATCGCCAGGTTGATCTTCCAGCCGTTATCGAAGGCGTGCTGCAGGTTGGCGAACGCCTGGGTGTTGTCGGTATCCCAATAGGCCCACTTGGGGCCGACGTAGGTCGAGCGCGACAAGTGCAGATCGGTGCCGGCGGCGCTGAGCGGCAGGCCCGTCCAGTTGTTGGCCTTGTTGTCATCCTGATGAGAGGCGCCCAGTGTCAGAGTGGTCGCATCGGTCACGTCAGCTTCGAGCACTCCGTAGAAAACACCGCGTTCGCGCTCGACGTAATCCTGGAAGCTGTTGCCATCCTGGTAGGCGCTGACCAGACGTCCTCGCACACTGCCCTGCTGGTTCAGGGGCCCGGACACATCGACTTCGGTCCGGTAGCGGTCCCAGGTCCCGGCACTCGCGGTAACGCTGGCCTGCAGATCTGCGGTGGGCTTCTTGCGCACCATGTTGATGGCCGCCGCCGGGTTGCCCGCGCCTTGCATCAAGCCGGTCGCGCCACGGACCACTTCCACGCGATCGAACATTGCCGAATCGGCGCCGGTCACCACGTCCTGGGTGTAGGTGGACACATCGGTCGGCAGACCGTCATACATCAGATTGTCGACGCTGAAACCCCGCGCCACGTAGCTGACTCGTTCCGGACCATAGGACTGCACGATCACACCTGTGGTGTTCTTCACCACGTCGTTGAGGTCGGTCATGTTCTGATCGTCCATGCGTTGACGCGTGACGACCGTGACCGACTGCGGTGTTTCGCGAATCGACAGCGGCAGCTTGGTCGCAGTGTTCATGCTGCCGGTGGTGTAGGAACCGGTACCCTCGGTCGTCGCGATCCCTTCCAGGGCATTGCCCTGCGCCGAGACTGCGGTTGCGCCGAGCTCCACGGCACCGGCCGAAGCGGCCGTTGGAGCAGTCACGCTGACCACGTTGCCCTGCACACTGCCCACCAACCCACTGCCCGCCAGCAAGCGCTGCAGCGCCACGCCTGGCTCCATCCGGCCCGCCACCTGCGGCGCCGTCTTGCCCGTTACGGCAGCCGGCTCGTAGACCACCTGCAGGCCACTGGCTCGGCCAAGGGTCTGCAGGGAGTCGCCAAGCGGCTGCGCAGGTAGATTGATGGCAACCGGCGCCGCCTGTGCCAGGCCGACGATGAACAGCGAAACGCATAGCGCAAGTGAGCGCTGAGGGAAGTGAGTCATGGATATCGATGCCCTAGGAATGGATCGCAAGACGGCCCGCCCATCCTGGGCAGCGACTCGCCGCGGCATGGCACGGCGGCGAACTTGCGGACATGACCGCTCGGCTGCGGTCGCGGCACACGGTAATTAAATGTGAAATTTTTGTAAATGATTATTTATGTCGTTTGGGAACCGAATGCAGTCGTGAATGTCTGCACGCCTTGAACAAAGCAGGCGCATTGCACGCCTGCCCGATCGATCACCGTCTCAGAGCGACCATTTCAATGAGAGCATGACGTTGCGCGGGTCGCCATAAGTGCCACTGCCCGTGGCGGTGGGGATGCCCTGCCAATACCTTTCATCCAGCACGTTGTTGAAGTTCACCCGAGCGTCCCAGTGTTCGTCGAAGCGGTAACCGGCCATCAGACCCAAGACCGCATAGGCGTCCTGTTCGGCATGCCCGGTGCCCACACGGCCATAGGAAGCGCTTTGCGCGAGCACATCGGCGCCGATACGGAGCTTGTCCAGTGCGCCTTCGAACTCATAGGTCGTCGCAGCCTTGAACAGATGCTTGGGCTGGTTCGGGGCAAACAGATTGCCTTTCTCATACGTGCGGTCTTTCACGTACTGGCTGAGTACGAGGGTGTAGGCCGCCGAAAATTGCCAGTTGGGCAAGAAGGCGCCACTGATCTCCGTGTCAAGCCCGCGACTGCGTACCTCTCCGGCCGCCTCGTAACAGGTGCGGTTGGTCGCCCGACAGCTGGCCGGCTGATCGGCAATCGCGTAGGCACGGTTCTGCTGAGTCATGTCGAACGCGGCCACCGACGCATTCAGGCCGCCGTCGAAGTACTCACCCTTGATACCGATTTCGTAGCTTTCACCGGTCATCGGGTCCAACACCGAGCCACCGACATCCTGTTGCGTCTGCGGCTTGAAGATCTCGGTGTAGCTGGCGTACACCGAGTAGGTGTCGTTCAGGTCATAGATCACACCGGCGTAGGGGGTGACTTCCTGAGTCACCTTGTAGTCGCCAATCGCCGAGCGGTTATCGTAGTCGTACCAACTGACCCGACTACCGACGATGATATGCAGCGGGTCCAGAGGGTTGAAGCGCGCCGCGGCGTAGATGCCCTTTTCCGTCGCCGTGTTCTTGCTTTCATAGAGGCGATAGTCGCTGCGAGTGCGCGACGGCTTGGAAATGACGCCCGGATCGAAATTGTAGATGTCGATGGGCGTGGAGTTGTTCCAGTAGCCACCGGTCTGGTCGAACTTCTCCTGACGGCGGCTCGCACCGACGGTCAATTGATGCTCCCGGCCGAAGAGTTGGAAGGGGCCAGCCAGGGAGGCATCCACATTGGTCTGCACGTCGGTGGTGTCGTACGCACCTGTAGCCTGCCCGTAGACGCCATTGCGCGGTGCCGTCAGGTAGCTGGAAAAGGTGTTGGACTCCGCCCAGATCTTCGCGGCGGCAGCCTTGGCCGTCCAACCGTTGTCGAAGCGATGGGTGACATCAGTGAATACGCTGACGTTGTCCCGATCCCAATACGCCCAGTCGTTGCTCAGGAACGTGGAGCGAGACAGGTGCAGGTCTTCGCCATTCGGACCGGACGGCAGACTGCCCCAGTCCGAAGTCGCATCGTCACGCTGCTTGGAAGCGCCCAGGGTCCAGGTCGTGGCATCGCTTAGGTCGGCCTCGAAGACCCCATAGAACGTCTGACGCTGCTTCTCGCGCTCATCGATGTAGCTGTTGCCGTCTTCGTAGGCGGCCACAACGCGGCCACGCAGGGTGCCGGAAGCGTTGAGCCGGTTAGAAGCATCCACTTGAGTTCGGTAGCGATCCCATGTGCCAGCACTGGTGGTGATGCTGACCTGGGGCGTAGCAGTGGGACGCTTGCGCACCAGGTTCAGGGTCGCCGACGGGCTACCAGCCCCGGTCATCAGGCCGGTGGCGCCGCGCACCACTTCAACCCGGTCATACAGGGCCAGGTCTGCCCCCGCGATGGTATCCAGAGTGAACTGGCCAATGCTGGTTGGCAGACCGTCGTACATGATGTTGTCGATAGAAAAACCGCGCGCCTGGAACGCCTGACGATCGCCGCCGAACTTGCGCAACGTGATACCCGGCGCGTACTTGACCACATCATTGAGGTCATTCATGCCCTGGTCATCCATGCGTTGGCGCGTGATGACGCTGACCGACTGTGGCGTTTCACGGATCGACAGCGGCAGCTTGGTCGCGGTGCTCATGCTGCCCGTGGTGTAGGAACCGGAGTGCTCAGTGGTGCTCGTGCCGGCAATGGAACTGCTGGTGGCAGACACGGCTGTCGCGCCCAGCTCGATCGCTGCGCCATTGGACACTGTGTCTGTCGACGCCCCGCCCACAGGTTGTGCCGATGAACCTTCAGGCATCGGAGCAGCGTGGGCCAGGCCGGCGATTGACAGGGAAATGCAGAGCGCAATGGGGCGCAACGGAAATTGATTCATGGCATGACCTCAGGAATCCACACAAGGCGGTCCGCCCCCCCCGGGCGAAGACTCGAATGCGGGCTGTAGGAAACCTCGCAAACTTGTGTGCGAAACCGCGTTGAATGCGGAAGCGCGGCAAGGCTATGCAAATGTAAAAAATATGTAAACGATAATTAATCACGCCTGACAGGGATTCGCGCTTGACATACGCAAGCGTCTGAAGCCTTTGACTCGCGCTTGCAGTGGACGCAGGTGTGGGAATCAGTAGCGCGATCGCACACACATCGCCTGAAAGGCGCAGCGGGGGCGGGCTGTGGCGGGAGGGGATAAAATCAAGGGGACTTGCGACAGCAAACGCCCCGCCCTGGCACGCACCAAGGTCGGGGAATTATGTCTGGATGTGTCTAACTTTGGAGATGTACCGCTCAGCCGCGCGCAGGAAGCTTCCAGTTCGGCCGTATGAAATGGCAGGTATAGCCGTTGGGAATACGCTCCAGGTAGTCCTGATGCTCGGGCTCGGCTTCCCAGAAATCACCCGCCGGGGCCAGTTCGGTCACGCCCTTGCCAGGCCACAGATCCGAGGCGTCGACATCGGCGATGGTCTCCAGCGCCACACGCTGCTGTTCTTCACTGGTGTAGAAGATTGCCGAACGGTAGCTCAGGCCCACGGCGTTGCCTTGGCGGTTGGCAGTGGACGGGTCATGGATCTGGAAGAAAAACTCGAGGATCTGGCGGTAGCTGATCACGCTGGGATCGAAAACGATCTCGATGGCTTCAGCGTGAGTGCCATGGTTGCGGTAGGTGGCGTTGGGCACATCGCCCCCGCTGTACCCGACCCGCGTTTTCAGGACGCCTGGATAACGACGAATCAGGTCCTGCATGCCCCAGAAGCAGCCACCCGCCAGCAGAGCGGTTTCGGTCTGGACTGTCATATCGATTACCTTCGCTGAATGAACGTCGCCCATTCTAATACAACCGTCGCGAAGGCGCCGTACAGGCCGTCAGAGGTTGGTGAAACGAGCGACCGCCTCCACCACCTTTTTTGCCCCATCCTGGATTTCGACGATCACGTCACCGGCCTGCCCGGCCAGTTGAACGCCCTGCTCGGCCTGCAGCCTGCTGTTGGCCATGTCGCGTACCGTGCCATCGACCAGCGCCTGGTTCTGCTGAACCACCGCGGCGATCTCGTCGGTCGCGGTGCTGGTGCGCCCCGCCAACTGCCGGACTTCATCGGCCACCACGGCGAACCCACGCCCCTGCTCGCCGGCACGGGCCGCTTCGATGGCGGCGTTCAAGGCCAGCAGGTTGGTCTGTTGCGCGATGCTGCTGATGGTCTGGATGATCGAACTGATCAGCAGCGACTGCTTGCCCAGCGCCTCCACACCGCTTGCCGCCGACTGCATGTCGTCGGCGATCTTGCGCATGGTCTGCACTGTATCGGTCACCACCACCGCGCCCCGCTGTGCGCTGGTGTCGGTACTGCGCGAGATATCGTAGGCAGTCTGCGCCGCCTGGTTGACTTCGGCCTCGCGCTCGACCTGATCGGTGACCACGGTGGCAAACTTGACCACCTTGTAGAGCTTGCCTTCGGTGTCGTAGACCGGGTTGTAGGTCGCTTCCAACCAGATGGTGCGACCCATGCTGTCCAGGCGCTTGAAGCGTCCGGCCATGAACTCGCCGCGGTTGAGGCTCGCCCAGAACTCGCCGTAGCTGGGAGCGTTGGCATCCTCGCTGTGGCAAAACATGCGATGGTGTTTGCCTTGCACCTGCGCCAGGGTATAGCCCATGCCGCGCATGAACTGATCGTTGGCCGACAGCACGTTGCCTTTCAGATCGAATTCGATGACCGCCGTGGACCGCAGCAAGGCGTCGATGAACGAGGCGTTTTCCGCGGCCTTCTCCATGCTCTGGGTGACATCGGTTGCAAAGCACTTGATGTGCATGAGCACACCCGCCGCGTTTCTGATGGGTTTCCAGTGGGCGTTGACCCAGACCAGGCTGCCATCGGCCTTGAGGTAGCGATAGTTGTCGGACACCGACGTACCCGCTGCCACCGCCGAGCGGAAGTTGTTATAGCAAGGCAGCTTGGTCACGTAACTGGGAACCAGCTCGGTCATCAACCGGCCCACCAGCTGCGCCTCGGTATAGCCCAGGGTGGTGGCGAACAATTCGTTGCAGGCAATGATGCGCAGCGACGTATCGATGTCGAGGCTGAGCATTTCATTCGTCATGCCGGCGACCAGTTGGCGCAGCTCCACCAGTTCGTCGGCCTGGGCGCTGAGTTGCTGTTTGAGTTTATTGTTGAACATAGGGCACCGGCATCAGGGTCATGTGCACGTTATCGGCGGTATCTCGCCAGGGTTTAGGCGGTCACGGTAAATGTTCTTGCTGCCAGGCGAGCTGATCCCGTGCTAGAGCGGGCCGTCGGGACAATCCACAGAAGCTGTGGATAAGTCAGTGGACAACACCCCCCCGCCCCTCGCAAACCCGTATGGAATGGGGCCTGAAGTCAAACTGTCGATTTTTTCACCAACTCGAAAAGACGTTTTTTTTCATTGACTTAAGCGACTGATAACGAGTAGCCATGATCCAGGAGTGCTTGGCAGGCCCTGCAGACACCTCTTCGTACACAGGCGGCCCTCAACGCTTCGTTTGCATCTGCATCGGCGTCATAGTGCATTTTTTTGCAAAAGAGCTTGCGTAGTCTGCGCCGGCTGCGATAGTCTTCGACCCGTTAGTACCAAGCTGAAAGTCAATTCAGGTCGACCACCCTGTTCACACGGGATCGACCAACATGATGGTCTCCAGGTAACGCCCCCCGACTTGCGAACAAGTCCGGCATCAAGCGAATTACTCTGCCCCGACCAACCTACGATTGATCAGGATCTGCTTCCAGGGCCATGAACCTCAGCCCGGAATGTTGCCTGCCCTCCTAAGTACCTACCAGTCAGTCCAACAGCCATATCAAAGCGGCGCTGTTCACTGGCTGTCTTGTTCCAGACAGGTTCTTCGCCCGGCCAAAAGGCCCGCGTCACTGGAACGTTTTTATCGATCACGGCTCCAAGTCGTGACCATTGCAGGAACACACAACAACATGACTCATATCCAGACCCAGGATGCTATCCGCACCCTCACCCACGCCTTCGCTCCGATGAACTGCCTGATCATGGCAGCACGCAAAGGCTGCTTCAGCTTCACCATCGTCAACGAGCACGGCATTGCCCGTCACAGCGAGCGTCTGTACCCGGAACAGTATTCCAGTGCAGAACCGCTGCAGGCCGTGATCGAACGCACGCGTCAGGCACTGGTTGCCTGATCGCCGCGGCGTCGCACGAAAAGCCCCGACATCCGGGGCTTTTTCTTGCCCGGGATTTGACCTTCGGCGCATGGCATTGCGGCCATTTGTGACGACCAACTGTAAACGCAAGTTACCGCACACCTGTCTTGGATTGAACCCTTTGTGGAACCGAAGGTCGGGCCCGGCGTAATTCTGACGTCAGTTCTTTTTTCCTGAATGCAACCCCAAGTGACCGGTCTAGACGGCTCGACCTGACCTGCCAGATGCCCGTTAGTGCCCGCAGCACGGGCACCACAGGTACAGGCAGCATGCAGAACGGATTTGAACGCTCGCGAAATCTGGTCGGATTGTCCTACAAAACCGCTCTAGCCGGAGTGTTTCAGGCTATAGCGTTGCGATCAAAATGTTGGTAGCTTGCGCCTCAGTGCCCCCCTAGAGTTAAAACAATGAAAAGACTAATGCTCAAGACCACTCTCGGCCTCGCTGTCACTCTGGCATCCGGCCAACTCTTCGCTGCCGGCTTCGCCCTCAACGAACAAAGCATCAGCGGCATGGGCACCGGCTTCGCCGGGCGCTCGTCATCCGCCGAAGACGCCAGCACCGTCTATGGCAACCCGGCCGGCATGTCGCGTATCAAGCGTGAGCAGGTCAGCGTCGGCGCCGCAGCCATCGTCGCCAAGACCGACCTCAGCGGACGCGGGACCTTCGGCGGCAGCAACGACGGCGACATGGTGCCGTTCGTTGGCGTTCCGATGGGCTACTACGTCAAGCCGCTGGATGACAACTGGACCGTCGGTCTGGGCCTCTACGCCCCGTTCGGCCTGGTCACCGACTATGAAAGCGGCTTCGCTGGCCGCTACTGGGCTGACAAGAGCCATGTGGCCGTCGTCACCCTGCAGCCCACCATCAGCTATGCCTTCAACGACCGCGTCTCGATCGGCTTCGGCCCGACCATCAACCGCCTCGAAGGCGAGCTGACGTCGGCCACGCTGAACCGCGCCACACCCGGCCGCAACGACGGCGAAGTCAAGATCAAGGGCGACGACACCGCCGTGGGCTTCAACGTCGGCGTGCTCGTGCAGGCCACTGACGACACC
Source organism: Pseudomonas sp. RIT-PI-a (assembly GCF_001187875.1). Classification (NCBI taxonomy): domain Bacteria; kingdom Pseudomonadati; phylum Pseudomonadota; class Gammaproteobacteria; order Pseudomonadales; family Pseudomonadaceae; genus Pseudomonas; species Pseudomonas sp. RIT-PI-a. The sequence continues at coordinate 88,475 of NZ_LGIR01000011.1, read as the reverse complement.
CGCCTGGGCCTGACCTACCACTCCAAGGTCAAGTACAAGCTCGATGGCCATACCAAGGTCGAGGGCTCAGGTTTCGGGCCGTTCAACGGCAGCAAGTACGACGCCTCGCTGGACATCGACACGCCTGAGTCGGTGGACTTCTCGGTCACCCACGAGCTCAACCAGGACTGGACCCTGTACGCAGGCAGCACCTGGACCCGCTGGAGTCGCCTGAAGGAAATTTCGGTCGAGAACGACGGCGTGCCTGCACTGCTGCGTTCCTCGATCGGCACCATCACCGAAGAGCAGAACTGGCATGACACCTGGTCCCATGCCGTGGGCGCCGCCTATAAGCTGAACAAGCAGTGGACGTTGCGCACAGGGTTCTCGGTTGACCAGTCGCCGACCAACAACACCAACCGCTCGCCACGCATCCCGACGGGTGATCGCGCCATTCTCAGCTTTGGTGCTGGATGGAGCCCGACCGACGACCTGACCTTCGACTTCGCCTATTCCTACCTGAAGGAAGAAGACACGAAGATCAATCTGGTCAGCGCCACCAAGGGTGCCTACCAGGCCAAGTACGAGAACAGCGCACATGGCTTCGGCACTTCCGTGACCTATCGCTTCTGATCGATCGGTTCACAGCAAAAGCCCCGACACGTTCGGGGCTTTTTCATGTTCAGGCTCAGCACAGGCTCATGTTCAACTGCAGCAAGGCCAGACCGCCCTGCTGCCATCCCCACCACGCCAGCCCCAACAGCCCCAGCAGCACAGCCACCACAGCCAGTTGCAGACTTCGCAACCTGTTCATGCTGTCGCACCCTGCGCTTGCAGCCGTGCAACAGGCCGCTCGCGCACCGGCCAATTGAGCGCTCCTGCAAGCAGGCTCAGGGCAATCGACAACTGCCAGACCAGGTCATAGCTGCCGGTCTGGTCGTACACCAGGCCGCCCAGCCAGCCGCCGAGAAACGCTCCCAACTGGTGAAAGAGAAACACGATGCCACCGAGCATCGACAGGTTGCGCACGCCGAACAGGGTCGCCACCGTGCCATTGGTCAATGGAACCGTGGACAGCCAGAGCAAGCCCATCGCCATGCCGAACAGGCAGGCGCTGAAGGTCGTCACCGGGAACCACAGAAACAGCACGATCACCACGGCGCGCAGCAGGTACAACGCGGTGAGCAAGCGCGGCTTGGACATGCGACCGCCCAGCCAGCCGGCGGTGTAGGTGCCGACAATGTTGAACAGGCCGATGAGTGCTAGCACGGTGGTGCCCACGCTCGCGGGAAGGTGCTGATCGACCAGATAGGAAGGCAGGTGCACGCCGATGAACACCACCTGGAAACCACAGACGAAAAAGCCCAGCGCCAACAGCCAGAAGCCCGAGTGACTGCAGGCTTCGCGCAGCGCCTGGCCCAGGGTCTGCTCAGGACCCTGGCTCGGCAGTGGTCGGTCTTTGAGCAGGCGCACCAGCGGCACGATGAGCGCTACCAGCACGCCCATCACCAGCAAGGCCGCGGACCAGCCCAGCCAACTGATGAGGCCGAGGGTGCCTGGTAGCATCGCGAACTGGCCGAACGAGCCGGCCGCGCTGGCGATGCCCATGCCCATGCTGCGGTGCTCGGCTGGCAGGGCTCGCCCGACCACCCCCAGGATTACCGAGAAGGACGTGCCGGAAAGCCCCAGACCGATCAGCAGACCTGCGCTGAGGGTCAGGCTCAGCTCGGAATTGGCCAGGCCCATGCAGCCCAGGCCGACCGCATAGAGCACACCACCCAGCGCCACCACTCGCCCGGCGCCGAAGCGGTCAGCCAAGGCGCCGGCGAAGGGCTGGGCCAGTCCCCAGATCAGGTTCTGCAGGGCAATGGCCAGGGCGAACACGCCTCGCCCCCAACCGAATTCTGCGCTCATGGGCGCCAGAAACAGGCCGAAGCCGTGACGAATGCCCAGGGACAGGGCGAGGATCAACGCTGCGCCGAGCAGCACCCAGCCGCTGGTACGCCATACCGATGTCATTATTGTGTGCTCCGGGCAGGAAGGGACAGGCTGCCCGATTGTATGCCTGTTCAGCGCTGACAGGCAGCATCCCGTGCACGGCCATGGAGGGTGATGTCTACAGCGCGGCGACGAGCAGCACCAGCAGTTCAAGCAATTCGAGCATGGCACCGGCGGTGTCACCCGTGGTGCCACCCAGGCGCCGGATCATCTGGCGTCGCAATGCCCAAAAGCCCACCAGCACCCACAGGCTGATCCAGACCCCACAGAACCCCAGACTGGCGAGCGCGACAGCGCCCAATACCCAACCCCCGGCACGGCGTGGCAAGTGGTCGGCCAACGCCTGGCCCAGCCCACCGGCACGCACGTACGGCGTGCTCATGAACAGGCCGAGCATGGCGGCTCGCGCCAGCACCGGAGCCAGGACCAGAGCGGCCTGCTGGCCCTGTTCGAGCAAGGCCAGCAGCGCGCAGAACTTGACCAGCAGCACCAGCACCAGGGTGACCACGGCCATGGGTCCGCTGCGCGGGTCTTTCATGATCAGCAAGGTGCGCTCGCGGTCGCCGAATCCACCCAGCCAGGCATCGGCGCTGTCCGCCAGGCCGTCCAGATGCAACCCGCCGCTGAGCACCACCCACAGCGTCAGCAGCAACGCCGCATGCAGAAGTATCGACGTTCCAGCGAGCAGAGCGTTGGCAGCCCACAAGAGTGCGCCAAACAGCAACCCCACGGCCGGATAGAACAACAGCGAACGGCCCGACGCCTGGGCACTGGGCATGCCAGGCAAACGCACTGGCAGACTGCTTAGAAACTGCAGGGCGATCCAGAAGGGCAGCATGCTCAGGACCGCTCGCTCAAGCGGCCGTCGGCCGCCATCGTCACGCTGAACAAGGCACCGTGGCCGACCTCGACCTGGAGCAGCTGTTCGCGTGGCAGCCCGCGCGCTTCGGCCAGCAGCAGGCGCATGACTCCACCGTGCACCACCAGCAGCAACCGCTCGCCCGGATACTGCAGGTGCAGCCTGCTCAACGCGGCATGGATGCGCGCGGAGAAATCCAGCATGGGCTCGCCGTCGGGCGGCGTGAACGCATAGGGATCGTTCCAGAACAGGCCCAGGCCGGCTTCATCGGTCTGCATCAACTGCGCTGCACTCAGCCCTTCCCAGGCACCGAAGTGCAGCTCTTGCAAACCGGCGTCGACGCTCAGCGGCAGCCCGCGTTGTTCGGCCAGCACCTGGGCAAAGCGTGCGCAGCGCTGCAGTGGCGAGCTGACGATCCGGTCCCAGCCGGAGCGCTCGGCGATTGCCGCATGCAACTGCGCCCAGCCGCGTTCGGTCAGGGCATCGTCGAGGCTGCCGCGAAAGCCGCCGATCTCGGTTTCGCCATGGCGCAGCAGGTCCAGGTGCAGGGTCATGCCGGGCGATCCGCCACGGCGGCTTCGGCGAAGGTCGCCATCTGCCCGTGCAGGTCGCACGCCAGGCGCAACAGCGGCACCGCCAGTGCCGCACCGCTGCCCTCACCCAGACGCAAGCCAAGCTGCAACAACGGTTGCCCGTCGAGCGCCGCAAGTACGTGACGATGGCCCGGCTCGGCGCCGTTGTGCGCGAACAGCAGCCAAGGCCGAATGGACGGATTCAACTGCACCGCCACCAGCGCAGCGACGCTGCAGATGAAGCCGTCGACCAGGACCGCAATGCCCTCCTGAGCACAGGCCAGGTAGGCGCCGACCAGCGCGGCGACTTCGAAGCCGCCGAAGCAGAACAAGCGTTGCAAAGGCTCGTCGGGCAGGTCGGCGTGAACCTGCAAGGCCCGTTCGATGACCTGCACCTTGTGCGCCACACCGACAGCGTCCAGGCCCGTGCCCGGCCCTGCCAGGTCGGCCACCGCGCACGCCAGGGACGCACAGGCCAGGGCGGTGGCGGACGTCGTGTTGCCGATGCCCATTTCACCGCCGATGAACAGTTCGCTGCCGCCGGCCTTGGCTCGCAACACGCTGTCGCGACCGGCCTGCAGTGCCTGCAGGCCTTGCTCGAAGCTCATCGCTGGAGCTTCGATGAAATTGCGCGTACCGGCGGCGATGCGTACATGCTGCACGCCGGGCAGATCGTTGAGTGGCGTGGCGGTCCCCAGGTCCACGATTTCCAGGCGCGCCGCCAAGCGACGGGCCAATACGCTGATGGCCGCCCCACCATTGACGAAGTTGTGCACCATCTGCGCGGTGACTTCCTGCGGATAGGGTGAGACACCCTCGGCGACGATGCCGTGATCGGCAGCGAACACCGTGATCCAGACCTGTTCGACCGAAGGTTTGAGTCGACCTTGCAGCGCCGCCAGTTGCACGGCGGTCTGCTCGAGCGCGCCCAGCGAGCCGGCTGGCTTGGTCAACTGCTGCTGACGCTCCAGCGCTTGGCGATGAACGTTCGCATCGGGTGCACGGGCAGTTTGCAGCCACCAGGCTGAGTTCATAACGCAGGTCCTTTCAGTATCATGGGGAGGCCGGCCACCGTGAACACCACTCGCTCGCAACGTTCGGCCAGCGCCTGGTGCAGCAGGCCGGCCTCGTCGACGAAGCGCCGGGTCAGCTCGCCCAAGGGCACCACGCCCAGGCCGGTTTCGTTGCTCACGAAGAGGATCTCACCCGGCAGGCTGGATAAGGTGTCAAGCAGCGCCTCGCGCTCTGCGTTCAGACGCTGTGCATCGTCGAGCATGAGCAGGTTGGTCAACCACAGGGTCAGGCAATCGACCAGCAGACAGCGATCCGCCCGCGCCTGGCTGCGCAGCACTTGTGCCAGGGCCAAGGGCTCTTCCACCAGCCCCCAGTGATCGGGACGACGTGCACGGTGCAAAGCCACACGTTGGTCGAGCTCGCCGTCCAGCGGTTGGCTGGTCGCGATGTAGATCACCTCGAGCTGGCTGTCGGCAGCCAGGCGTTCGGCCAGGCGGCTCTTGCCCGAGCGGGCGCCACCCAGAATCAGTTGCAGCATGTCAGTCACTCCCGCCGGGCAGGCTACACAGTTCACGCAGGCGAGCGGTGTCCAGATGCCGCTCGACCAGATCGGCCAGGCGCTCGATGTCCGCTTCGCGCAGCGCGTGGTAGTCCACCGATTGCACGTCGGCGAGCCCCGCCCAGCGCAGCAGTGCCACGGACGACTGCGGCGCTTCGAACAGTCCATGCAGGTATGTGCCCAGGATCTGCCCGTCCGCGCTGATCGCGCCGTCGCACCGACCATCACTGAGCTGCACGGCCGGACGCTCAAGTGCCGCGCCGACGGTGACGCCGGCGTGAATCTCGTAGCCGCTGACGGCAGCCTGTTCGAGGCTCAGTCGGCCAGTGACGTTGCGCAACTGTTTTTCCGCATGCAATTGGGTGGTGAACTCCAGCAGGCCCAGGCCTGCACTGGAACCGGCGGCGCCTTCGAGCCCCAAGGGGTCATCGATGCGCGTGCCAAGCATCTGCAGGCCGCCGCAGATCCCCAGCACCTTGCCGCCGTAACGCAGGTGACGGTTGATCGCCTCTTCCCAACCCTGGGCCCTGAGGTGCGCCAGATCGGCGCGCACGCTCTTGGAGCCGGGCAGGATGATCAGGTCAGCCGAGGGGATATTGTCACCTGCGCCGATGAACTGCAGGTCGACCTGCGGGTGCAGGCGCAGCGGATCGAAATCGGTGTGGTTGCTGATGCGCGGCAGCACCGGCACGACCACCTTGAGCACGGTGTCGGCCTTGCCCGACTGACGCCGATCCAGGCCGTCTTCGGCTTCCAGGTGCAGGTCCATGACGTAGGGCAGCACACCGATCACCGGCTTGCCGGTGCGGGCTTCCAGCCAATCCAGGCCAGGTTGGAGCAAGGCGATGTCGCCACGAAAGCGATTGATGATGAAGCCCTGCACTCGGGCCTGCTCACTGGGAGACAGCAATTCCAGGGTGCCGACCAGATGAGCGAAGACGCCGCCACGATTGATATCGGCGATCAGCAGAACCGGGCAGTCGACCGCTTCGGCAAAGCCCATGTTGGCGATGTCGCCGGCGCGCAGGTTGATCTCGGCCGGCGACCCGGCGCCTTCGACCATCACCACATCATACGTGTCGTTCAAACGCTGGTGCGATGCCAGTACCGCCTGCATCGCGATGGCCTTGTAGTCGTGATAGGCGACCGCGTTCATGGTGGTCACGGCACGGCCGTGAATGATCACCTGGGCACCGGTGTCGCTGTTGGGCTTGAGCAACACCGGGTTCATGTCGGTGTGCGGCTCAAGGTACGCGGCCTGGGCCTGCACGGCCTGGGCGCGACCGATCTCGCCGCCGTCGGCGGTCACCGCGCTGTTGAGGGCCATGTTCTGCGGCTTGAACGGCACCACGGCGACACCCTGGCGGGTCAGCCAGCGGCACAGCGCGGTGACCAGGGTGCTTTTGCCGGCATCGGACGTCGTGCCCTGGACCATCAATGTGCTCATGCCAAGTGCTCCCGATAGTCGCTCAGGGCAGCTTCGAGTCGCGCCCAGTGATCCTCTTCGGCTGGCAGGCCGAAGCGCAGGCGGCTGTCCTGTTTGAACAGCCTTACCAGAATGCCACGCTGGGCCAGAAACCCCTGCAGGTGCTCGGCCTGCGCGCACGATACCGACTGGAACAGCGCGCAGCCGCCCTGAGGCGCCAGGCCGTGATGTTGCAGGCACCGCAGCAGGCGCTCACTGGCCTGCGCGCAGCGGGCAATCTGGGCACGCTGTGCAGCCTCGTCTAGCAGGCACGCCTGGCCCAATCGTCGTGTCGGACCGCTGACGGCCCAGGGCCCGATCAGCTCGGCCAGCGACCGCAGCAGGCACGGCTCGCCCAGAACGAAGCCCAGGCGCACGCCCGCCAGGCCGAAGAACTTGCCGAACGAGCGCAGCACGATCAGTCCGGGCTGAACACCGTGCCTTGCCAGACTGCCCTGCGGCGTGTTGTCCATGAAGGCCTCGTCAACCACCAGCCACCCGCCGCGACAGTTCAACCGGGCGTTCCAGGCCAACAGCCGCTCGGTGGACAGCAACCGCCCGGTCGGGTTGTTCGGGTTGACCACAACCAGCACGTCGAGGCTGTCGATGAAGTGCTCGACTTCCTCTTCGTTGAGTTCCCGCACCACATGCCCGGCCTGGCGCCAGCCTTCGGCGTGTTCGGCGTAACACGGCGACAGCACCCCTACCCGACCGCTGCGACGCAGGCGTGGCAGTGTCTGGATCGCCGCCTGCGAACCCGGCACCGGCAGCACGTGCTGGAAACCGTAATAGCCGCGTGCAGCGTCTTCCAGGCCGTCGTCGTTTTCCGGCAGCCGGGCCCAGGCACGGAGTGCGATGTCGGGAATGGGGAACGCCCAGGGGGCAATACCGGTGGACAGGTCGACCCAGTCCGCTTCGGCAATGCCGTAATCGAGCACTGCCTGGCGCAAGCGCCCTCCGTGTTCAAGCATCGATCAAGCCTCCCAGGCACAGTACCAGCAGCCATAGCCAGACGCCGTGCCGAACCAGAGCCCAACCGCGCTCGATGGCGTCGGCATCGGCCGGCACGCCTTCGCCCAGCACGGCGCGCTCATGCAGTTCACCTTGGTAGATCGCCGGGCCACCCAGTTGCACACCGAGCGCGCCGGCGCCTGCCGCCATCACCGGGCCGGCGTTGGGGCTGTCCCACTGCGGTGCCTGTTGGCGCCAGCAACGCAGGGCCGGGCGGGTCTTGCCCAGGACCGCGTAGGTGAGCGCGACCAGGCGCGCCGGAATGTAGTTGAGCACGTCGTCGATTCGCGCCGCGGCCCAGCCAAAGCGTTCGAAACGTTCGTTGCGATAGCCCCACATGGCGTCCAGCGTATTGCTCAGCCGGTAGAGAACGACCCCAGGGGCGCCGGCCACGACGAACCAGAAGATGGCCGCGAACACGGCGTCACTTCCGTTTTCCAGCACCGATTCGGTACCGGCGCGGGCCACCGCTTCGGCGTCGAGCGCTTCGGTCTGGCGGCTGACCAGGTAGCCGACCCGCTGACGCGCAGCGTCCAGGTCGTCGCTGCGCAGCGCCTGGGCCACGGGCATCACGTGCTCACCCAGGCTGCGCATGCCCAGCGCCAGGTACAGCGCGAAAATCTCGACCAGCCAGCCCACCAGCGGCAGCCAGGACAGCACCGTGGCCAGCAGGGTCAAGGGCACCACAGCCAGGAACCAGGCGGTGACGCCGTGGCTGCGCCAGCCACGCCCGGCGCGGTTGAAGCGTGTTTCGATGCGATTGGCCAGACGGCCGAAAGCCACCAGCGGATGGTGCTTGCGCGGCTCGCCCAGCAGGGCATCGAGCGCCACCCCGGCGACCGTCATCAACGCAATACTCACAACGATGTTCCCCACTGGTTTTCGTACAGCATCTGTTCGAGTGGCTGGCCTGCTGCCCAGCCCTGCAGTTCCAGCATGGGCGCTTCGTAGAATTGCTCGACCGGCCCCAGGCACAGCACCGCCACCGGCTTGGCCCCGGCGGGCATGCCCAGCACCTCGGCCAGGGCCTGGGGATCGAACAGCGATACCCAACCCATGCCCAGGCCTTCGGCGCGTGCGGCCAGCCACAGGTTCTGGATGGCGCAGGAGACCGAGGCCAGGTCCATTTCCGGCAAGGTCCGGCGGCCGAACACATGGCGCTCGCGATCGTCCATCAGCGCGGCTACCAGCACCTCGGCGCAGTCATTGATGCCCTCGACCTTGAGTTGCATGAACTGGTCGGAGCGCTCGCCCATGGCCTGCGCGGTGCGAAGCCGCTCCTCCTCGACCAGGGCCTGGATGCGGCCGCGCAAGGCCCGGTCGCTGATGCGGACAAAGCGCCACGGTTGCATCAGCCCGACACTGGGCCCTTGATGGGCAGCCGCCAGTAAGCAGGCGAGCAGCGCGGGAGGCACGCTGCCGCCGATGAAGTGGCGCATGTCGCGGCGTTCGGCAATGACACGGTAGATGGCGGCGCGCTCGCTGTCGCTGTAGGGCTCGTTCATGACGCGTCCCGATGCTCGGTTGCACGCGCGCAATCAGCGGGGGCGAACAGCCCTGCCACCGCCGCCGGATTGGACGGGAAATAGAAATGCACGTAAGAGGCCGTCATCCGCCCCTGGCGGTAAACCGCCTCGGCGCCACGACCGCCATTGGGGCTCACGCCACGCGCGATCGGCTGCAGTTCGGTACTGGTCAGCGAATGGTGGTAGGTGTGCCCGCGCAGGACGCCCTCAGGCAGCTCGACCGCCTGCAACGCGAGGGCGGCCAGGCGTTTCTGCATGACCGCCTCGCCCGGCAGCAACCCCAGCAGCTCGGCGCGGGCGCCGTCGACATCGGTCAGCGCGTCGAGCAGGTAGAGCATGCCGCCGCATTCGGCCAACAGCGGTTTGTCCGCTGCGTGATGGGCACGAATGTCGGCGAGCATCGAAGTATTGGCGGCGAGCGCTAGGTGATGCAGCTCCGGGTAGCCGCCGGGCAGGTAAAGGCTGTCGCACGCGGGCAGGTGCGCATCGTGCAGCGGCGAGAAGAACACCAGCTCGGCGCCCATGTCGCGTAGTACATCGAGGCTGGCGTCATAGACGAAGGCGAAAGCGGCATCGCGGGCCACGGCGATGCGCACGCCGTCGAGGAGGCGCGCAACTGGGTGTTCGACCGGGACGGCGAACGTGACCGCGGGCGGCAAGGCCACCTGGCACGTCTGCGCAAGGGCCGCAGCCGCGGCATCCAGACGGGTGTCCAGATCGTTGAGCTCGCTGGCCTGCACCAACCCCAGATGGCGGCTGGGCAATTCGATCCCGGTTTCCCGGGACAAGGCCCCGTACCAGCGCAGCCCCTGGGTCAGGCTGCCTTCGAGCAACTGCGCATGGCGCACGGTGCCGACACGGTTGGCCAGGACGCCGGCAAACGGCAGGTCGGGCTGGTAACAGGCCAGACCCAGCGCCAGGGCGCCGAAAGTCTGCGCCATGGCCGTGCCGTCGATCACCGCCAGCACGGGAACACCGAAATGGCGCGCCAGGTCAGCGCTCGAGGGTGTACCGTCGAACAGCCCCATGACGCCCTCGATGAGGATGATGTCGGCTTCCTCGGCCGCTTCCCACAGCAGCCGCCGGCTGTCCTGCTCGCCGACCATCCACATGTCCAATTGATAGACCGGAGCGCCGCTGGCCCTGGCCAGGATCATCGGATCGAGAAAATCCGGGCCGCACTTGAACACCCGTACGCAGCGGCCCTGATTGCGATGCAGGCGCGCCAGAGCGGCGGTGACGGTGGTCTTGCCCTGCCCGGAGGCCGGCGCGGCGATCAGCACCGCCGGGCACTGGCGCGGTTCGGTCATAGCTCGATGCCCTTCTGGGCACGGATGCCGGCCTGGAAAGCATGCTTGATCATGCCCATTTCGGTCACCGTGTCGGCCAGCTCGATCAGCTCGGGCTTGGCGCCACGACCGGTGACGATCACATGCTGCATGGGGGGACGCGCCTGCAGATCGCTCAGCACGGTGTCCAGGTCGAGATACCCGTGCTTGAGCGCGATATTGAGTTCGTCGAGCACTACCAGGCCAATGGCTGGATCGCGCAGCAGTTGCCTGGAGACTTCCCAGGCTGCTTCGGCGGCCGCGATGTCACGCTGGCGATCCTGGGTTTCCCAGGTGAAACCTTCGCCCATCACGTGGTAGCGCACCTGCTCGGGAAAGCGCCGGAAGAACAGCTCCTCGCCGGTGCTGTTGCGCCCCTTGATGAACTGCACCACGCCGCACTGCAGGTCGTGGCCCATGGCCCGCGCGAGCATGCCGAAAGCCGAGCTGCTCTTGCCCTTGCCGTTGCCGCTGAGCACCAGCAGCAAGCCACATTGGTTGGGGGAGTTGGCGATGCGTTCGTCGATCACGGCTTTCTTGCGCAGCATACGCGCCAGGTGACGGGCGTCGCGCTCGGCTGTTTCGTTCATGGTGGCTCTCCGCTACACCTGCGCGCAGGCGGCATCGACGCGACACCGTGGCCGACTGGCCGGACAGTGAACGTCAATGCCGCTCTCCCCGCGCGACAGAAGATGGATCAGGGCACGCCCCAGGCCCACGCCATCGTGGGATGAACGCAGGTTCTGCAACGAGCCGTAAAAAGTGCACCAGGCCGGTCTCCGGGCTCACGAGCGGGGTCTGTACACCCAGGCGACACGCCTTCCCGAATCGCTTCAGTGGCATCGTGTGCAGCCTTGACTCGTCTACCGTTGCGGGGGCAGCGCCGGCATGGCACGTAGACGCTGCGCACCGGCTTCCCTGTTTCACCCGGGTCGATCGCCTGATCGCCGAGCACCTGGAACAGCCGCGCAGGTTAGAGGGTTGCGCCCGGAGCGTCAATTGATCCACCACCGCTGCTGACGGACAACGCGGTTGAACCTTGCCCAGGCCCGGTGCCTCTACCCTGTGTGAACAAAACCTCAGAGAGCCCGACCATGCACAAGACCCGCCTCGCTACATTGATCCTGCTGGCAGCCGGCCTCGCCGCCTGTGGTGAAACGTCATCGTTGCAGGTCAGCGACGGGACCGGGCCCTCGCCCAAACTGCCCGAGCCCAACAAGACCCTGATCCCCACCGTAAACATCGCACCGGCCGTAGGCTGGGCCGAAGGGGGCAAGCCCACAGCGGCGCCCGGTACTCAAGTAGCCGCCTTCGCCGCGGACCTGGACCACCCCCGCTGGCTCTACGTGCTGCCCAACGGTGACGTGCTGGTGGCTGAAACCAACTCCCCGGCCAAGCCGGACGACAGCAAAGGCATACGTGGCTTCGTCATGGAGAAGGTGATGAGCCGCGCCGGCGCGGGCGTGCCCAGCGCCAACCGGATTTCCCTGTTGCGCGACAAGGACGGTGACGGTGTGGCCGAAACCCGCACGGTCTTCATCGCCAACCTCAACTCGCCCTTCGGCATGACCCTGGTCGGCAACGATTTCTATGTGGCGGACACTGACAAGCTGCTGCGCTTTAAGTACACCGACGGCGCCACCTCGATCAGCGGCGCTGGCGAGAAAGTCGTCGACCTGCCGGGCGGCACGCTCAACCACCACTGGACCAAGAATGTCATTGCCAGCCCCGACGGCAAGAAGCTCTACGTCACCGTCGGCTCGAACAGCAACGTTGGCGAAAACGGCATGGACCAGGAACAGGGTCGTGCAGCGATCTGGGAAGTGGACGCTGCCACCGGCCAGCACCGCATCTTCGCCTCGGGTTTGCGCAACCCCAACGGCATGGCCTGGGAACCGAAGACCGGCAAGCTGTGGACAGCCGTGAACGAACGTGACGAAATCGGCAGCGACCTGGTGCCCGACTACATCACCTCGGTCAAGGACGGCGGTTTCTATGGCTGGCCCTACAGTTATTACGGCCAGCATGTAGATGTGCGCGTCGAGCCGCAGAACCCTGAACTGGTGGCCAAGGCCATTGCTCCCGATTACGCAGTCGGCCCGCACACCGCTTCGCTGGGTCTGAGTTTCGCCGACGGCAGCGGCTTGCCCGCACCTTTCACCACCGGCGCCCTGATCGGCCAGCATGGTTCCTGGAACCGCAAGCCGCACAGTGGTTACAAGGTGGTGTTCGTACCGTTCGTGGACGGCAAGCCGAGCGGTCAGCCGATCGATCTGCTGAGCGGCTTTCTCAATTCAGACGAGAAGGCCATGGGTCGCCCGGTCGCGGTATTGCCCGATCACAAGGGTGGAGTGCTGGTTGCAGACGATGTGGGCAACAAGATCTGGCGAGTCACTGCCGCCAAGTGATCTGGATTGAACAGGGCGAGGAAACTCGCCCTGTTGCCGTCACGGGTTGCGGGCCAACTGGCCGGGTTGCAGCACCCGCTTGGCGTTGAGGTAGGCTTTCTGCCAATAGGGCTTGTTCAGGTAATCGAGCTTGACCGTACCGCCACTCGACGGTGCGTGCACGAAGCGTCCCTCACCCACATAGATCCCCGCGTGGCTGACCTGCGAGCCGCCGCTGGTGGCGAAGAACACCAGATCACCGGACTGCAGGTGGGACTGGTCGACATCGGGGGAGCGCATGACGATCATTTCCCGAGTCGAGCGCGGCAACGCGATACCGGCGGCGTCGCGGTAGACGAAGCTGATCAGGCCGCTGCAGTCGAAGCCCGAGTCGGGTGTATTACCCCCCCAGCGGTACGGTGTACCTACCAATCCCAATGCCCGAAACAGCACGTCGTCGGCAGCGCCGACCATGTCGTTGTTGGGGTTCTTGACGATCGGGTTGATGACCTTGGGCCTCACCACTTTGGCCGGAGGCGCGCTGGCGCACCCAGCGAGGATGGCGGCCATTGCGATTGAAGCGAAAACGCGTGCCTGGGTAGACATGTACCGAACCATCCTGAGCCAACTGCCGTAATAGACTAGATTCATTACCCGAAAACACAAACGGCGCTGAGGTTTTCACCTCACCGCCGCTTTGTTGCGCTGCGTCTGTTATTTGCTGGAGATCATCGTGGCAGGCGCCATGGCCAAGGCCCGCTTGGCCTCGATGAAGGTCTTGCTCCAGTAGCTGTCGCCCAGGCTGTCGACTCGTACACCACCGCTGCGGCGGCTGCTGGAGTGAATGAACTGGTCATCACCCAGGTAGATACCGGCATGGCTGACACGACCGCGGCCATTGGTGCTGAAGAACAGCAGATCACCTGGCTTGAGCTTGTTGCGTGCGACCAGAGGCGCCTTGACGTTGATCATTTCGCGAGTCGATCGCGGCAGGTTCATGCCCGCCTCTTCGCGAAACAGATAACCGATGAAACCGCTGCAATCGAAACCGGACGCCTTGTCGGTGCCACCGAAACGATAGCGGGTGCCGATCAGGGACTTGCCACGTTCCAGAATGCTGTCGGCCAGGATCGGCAAGCTGTAGGCCTTGCTGCCGTCGAACTGGGCCAGTTCGTCTTCGGTGGCGATTTCGTCTTCGAAAACCAGCGAGGCCTTCGAGGGGGATTGATGCGGCTGGACGGCGGTGACCGGGTCCAGGACCTGCTGCTGGGAGACCGGGGCTTGCGCCGCGCAACCGACCAGAAGGGTCAACAGTGCGATGGGCACGAGGGGTGCTAAGCGATTGAGCATGGGCACGACCGTGACAAGGAATAGTTGAGAAGTGGCGACTATACCCGTCTGGCGATTATTTGCAAATTCAATCGAACGAAATGTGACTCCGGAGAATTATGCTGACATCTAACGCCCCGTTTTGCAGCCCGGCGTATGGGCGTTTGCACGGTAATGGCCCAAAATCCCCGGAATCATTGGGCGATAAATGGTCGCACATAGCCATCACTGGGACTGGACAGGTATACAGATAAACTGGGTGTGCAAGTTCCGTTAGAACCGAATGGAACATCCATGAAACAGGTCATAGAGCGGTTGAATCGAGTCGCTCGACTACCAGCCCAGCGTTTCCTTGAGGAAGGGGATGGTCAGCTTGCGCTGCGCCTGCAGCGAGGCCTGGTCGAGACGCTCCAGGAGGTCGAACAGCGCGCTCATGCTTCGCGTGCCACGGGTGAGGATGAAATGACCGACCTCGTCGGTCAGGTGCAGACCGCGACGCGACGCACGCAATTGCAGGGCGCGCAGTTTGTCCTCGTCGGACAGCGGACGCATCTGGAAGATCAAGGCCAGGGTCAGGCGGGACTTGAGGTCGGCGAGCTTCACCGGCAGTTCGCGAGGCGAGTGGGAGGCGGCGATTAGCAAGCGGCGGCCGCTGTCGCGCAGGCGGTTGAACAGGTGGAACAGGGCCTCTTCCCATTCCGGCTTGCCGGCCACCACTTGCAGGTCATCCAGGCAGACCAGCTCGTACTGGGCCAGGTCATCGAGAATGCCCACGCCGCGATCGAGCAACTCGGCCAGGGGCAGGTAGACCGCCGGTTCGCCCAGTTGCTCGAAGCGCAGGCAGGCAGCGTGCAACAAATGGGTGCGCCCTACCCCATGCTTGCCCCACAGGTAGATCAGACTTTCGGTCCACCCGGCCTCGGCTTCGCACAGGCGCTCGACGTAGCCGAGTGCCGCAGCATTGGCGCCTGGATAGTAATTGATGAAGGTCGCGTCATCCCGCAGACGCACACCTAGGGGCAGCTGAATCGGTTTCATGCTGGCTGAACAGCCCTGGGATCGAGCTGCAACGGGCCTCAATGTGAAGTGTGCAAAGTCTATACCTGCCCGAGCAGCCGCACAATGCGCAACACTGCTTGATAAATCAACGGTTTACCTGGGCCTGCGAAGGCCCAGGCGGCCGGTCGGGTTCAGAGGTCTGGATCCTCGGACCCGGCATAGATGTCCGATTCCTTGTATAGGTCGTGCATGTGCCGTACCAACACCATGATCACCGCCGCCACCGGCAAGGCCAGCAGCACACCGGTGAAACCGAACAGCTCGCCGCCGGCCAGGATGGCGAAGATCACCGCCACCGGATGCAGGCCGATGCGATCACCCACCAGCAGGGGCGTCAGCACCATGCCTTCGAGCGCCTGGCCGATCATGAACACGGCCACGATGGCAATCAGGTGGAAAGGATCCAGACCGAACTGGAACAGCCCGGCGATGATCGCCGAACCGATGCCGATGACGAAGCCCATGTACGGCACGATGGCCGCGAGCCCCGCCACGACTCCGATCAACAGGCCCAGTTGCAGACCTACCAGCATCAACCCGGTGGCATAGATCACGCCCAGGGCCAACATCACCAGCAACTGCCCGCGCACGAACGCGCCAAGCACCTCGTGACACTCGCCAGCCAGGCGTACGATCTGCCCTTCGCGTTGACGCGGGAGCAGGCTGCGGATCTTCGCCATCATCAGGTCCCAGTCGCGCAGCAGGTAGAACGCCACCACCGGGATCAGCACGAAGTTGGCCAGCCAGGCCATCAGCGCCAGCCCCGAGGCAGTGGCCTGGGACAGGATCACCCCGACCACATCGGTGGTCTGCCCCATGTGGCTGCTGATGGCAGCCTTGATCTGGTCGAATTTCCAGAAGCCTTCGGCCAGACCCAATCGGGTTTGCACCCACGGCAGGGCCGTGTGCTGCAGCCAGTCGAGCATCTGCGGAGCCATCTGGTACAGGCTGACGAGCTGCTTGGCGAGCATGGGGATCACCACCAGCAGCGCCAGCACTAACAGCAGGGTGAACAGAGCGAACACCACCACCACACCCCAGGTCCGCGACAGCTTCCATTTCTCCAGCTTGTCGACCAATGGATCGGCCAGATAGGCCAGCAGGATACCCACCAGGAATGGCGAGAGAATCGGGTGCAGTACATAGAGGAAGACGCAGAGCAGCAACACTGCCCCTAGCCAGAACCAACGGCGCATATCAGTCATCAGGCAGCTCAGCTATATATAGAAGAGATGAAAAGCGGATTCAGTCAGCGAGAAACGAATGCGCCACGAGAGCGGCGGCGCATTTTCTCGACCACTTACCAGCGGAAGTTCAGGTCCGGTGCGGGTTGCGCCGCCGGTACCGGTGCGCCGGGGGCGGCCTGGGCATCGACCGGTAAGACCGGCGCCTGGTACGGCACTTCCTGCAGTTTGGCCAGACCCAGCTGGGCGCGCAGTTGCTCGGCGCTGCCGGTCACGCGATAGACCACCTTGTCGCCATCCACGGTACGCACTCGTGCACCGTAGGATTCAAGCAGGCGACCCATCTGCGCGTAACGCTCCAGGTTCATGCCTTCCACCGCCAGGGTCATTTCGGTGCTGGCGCCGGGTTTGGCAACGAAGCGCGTGGCCAACCGCTGGCTGACGGCCAGGAGCACGGCATCGGCAAGGGCCGCTTGATCCGCGCCCTCGGCCTTGCCCTGCTCACGCTGGTTGCCCAGCCACAGGCGCCAGGTGCCCGACCATTTGCCCTCTTCTTCACGGGCATGTACGGCGAGCAGAGCATCGGCGCCGTAGCGCTCGGAAGCGCTGCGCAACGCTGCCGGATCGCTGGCCTCGATGTTCTGCGCGGTGCCGACGCCCTGCTCGCCGAGATCGGCCAGGGGCAGGCGCAACGGCAGGCCACGATGCTGAGCCGCACGGCGCAGCGGCTCGGCGGCCGATTGCCCGTCGCCGACCAGACTGCTGCCCTCGACGCTGTCGCTCAACCACCAGCCCAGGATCGAGGGACGATTGCTGCCCCATGTCGGCAGGCCGGCCGAGCGCAGGGCATTATCGGTACTGGCAATGTCGAAATCGACCTGCAGCGACTCCGGTGGGCCGGCATCGTAGCCGTACTGGCTGATGATCTGCTGCGGATCCTGGCGCACGCTGGCCAGGCCGGGGTTGGCAATCGCCTTGGCATCGCCGGTCAGGCGCAGCACCAGGGTCTCCAACGCTCGCTGGGTAGCCTGGGTACGTTCCTCGGGCGTCTGGCTGGCCACGGGCTCGCGTACCTGATACAGGTTGCTGATGGTTTCGGCGTGAAGCGGCACGCTCGACAAGGTGATGCAGGTGGCTAGCAGGCAGTGGCGCAGACGCATGGACGTTTCCCGACGGTGATAGCGGATTGAGGCTGTGACCGTACAATCGGCAAAAAGCTCAGTGGTCAATCTCGGCGCCCAATGTAGCATGACCACGCAACCCTTGGCTGCGGCCGACCTGGCGCCGGTATGCGGACAACCATCGAACCGCGCTGGTGACGTTCGGGCAAGCCTGATAAAATCGCGCGCCTTCGTGGATCGACGACGGTCGACTCCCCCGACTCCCTCCTTTAAAGGCCTGGATCATGAGCAATAAACCCTCCGTGAGCTACAAGGACGCCGGTGTAGACATCGACGCCGGTGAAGCATTGGTCGAACGCATCAAAGGCGTCGCCAAGCGCACCGCGCGCCCGGAGGTCATGGGCGGCCTGGGCGGTTTTGGTGCCTTGTGCGAAATCCCGGCCGGCTACAAGCAGCCCGTCCTGGTGTCGGGCACCGACGGCGTGGGCACCAAGCTGCGTCTGGCGCTGAACCTCGACCGCCATGAAAGCATCGGCATCGACCTGGTCGCCATGTGCGTCAACGACCTGGTAGTGTGCGGCGCCGAGCCGTTGTTCTTCCTCGACTACTACGCCACCGGCAAGCTCAACGTCGACACCGCTGCCACCGTGGTCACCGGTATCGGCGCCGGTTGCGAACTGGCCGGCTGCTCCCTGGTGGGCGGCGAGACGGCCGAAATGCCGGGCATGTACGAAGGCGAAGACTACGACCTGGCCGGCTTCTGCGTAGGCGTGGTCGAGAAGGCCGACATCATCGACGGCAGCAAGGTCGCCAACGGCGACGCGCTGATCGCCCTGCCCTCCTCGGGCCCGCACTCCAACGGCTATTCGCTGATCCGCAAGATCATCGAAGTCGCCGGTGCCGACATCGAGAACGTCCAGCTCGACGGCAAGCCGCTGACCGACCTGCTGATGGCACCCACCCGCATCTACGTCAAGCCGCTGCTGCAACTGATCAAGGACACCGGCGCCGTCAAGGCCATGGCCCACATCACCGGTGGCGGCCTGCTCGACAACATCCCGCGCGTTCTGCCAAAAGGTGCCCAGGCCGTGGTCGACGTCGCCAGCTGGCAGCGTCCCGCCGTGTTCGACTGGCTGCAGCAGCAGGGCAATGTCGATGAGCACGAAATGCACCGCGTGCTGAACTGCGGTGTCGGCATGGTCATCTGCGTGACTCAGGCCGACGTCGAGAAGACCTTGTCTTCCCTGCGCAGTGCCGGTGAGCAGCCGTGGGTCATCGGTGAAATTGCCCAGGCCGCCGAAGGCGCCGCTCAGGTCGAACTGAAGAACCTCAAGGCTCACTGATGCCTTCGACCTGTAACGTAGTGGTGCTGCTGTCGGGCACCGGCAGTAATCTGCAGGCGTTGCTGGACAGCATGCAGGCGGGCCACCCCGCCCGCATCGCCGCGGTGATTTCCAATCGCGCCGATGCGCTCGGCCTGCAGCGCGCCCGCGATGCAGGCATCGAGGCACGGGTGCTGGAGCATCAGGGTTTCGCTGATCGCGAAGCCTTCGATGCGGCGCTGATCGATCTCATCGATCAGTACCAGCCGCACCTGGTGGTGCTGGCCGGCTTCATGCGCATTCTCAGCCCGTACTTCGTGCGCCACTATCACGGCCGTCTGCTCAACATCCACCCCTCCCTGCTGCCGCGCTACAAAGGCCTGCATACCCACCGTCGCGCCCTCGAGGCGGGTGATGCCGAGCACGGCTGCAGTGTGCACTTCGTCACCGAGGAACTCGATGGCGGACCACTGGTCGTACAGGCAGTGATTCCGGTACAGTCGACCGACACGCCAGAGACCCTGGCGCACCGGGTGCATGCCCAGGAACACCAGATCTACCCGCTGGCAGTGCGCTGGTTCGCCGAAGGCCGTGTGCGCCTCGACGAACACGGTGCACTGCTCGATGGCCAGCCACTGCCGGCTTGTGGCCATTTGATTCGACCCTAGGAGTTTATATGCGTCGCGCCCTGCTCTTCGCCGCCGCCCTGCTGGCCCTTCCGGTCCATGCCGCAGAGCTCAAGCCTTTTTCCGCCAGCTACACCGCCGACTGGAAGCAGTTGCCCATGAGCGGCACTGCCGAGCGCAGCCTGAGCAAGAACGCCAATGGCGACTGGACCCTGGCGTTCAAGGCCTCGATGATGATCGCCAGCCTGACCGAAGTCAGCACCCTGCGTGTCGATAAAGAGGCCATGCTGCCGGAAACCTACACCTTCGAACGTGGCGGCCTGGGCAAGGCCCGCAAGGTCGACCTGGACTTCGACTGGGCAGCCAAGAAAGTCACCGGTACCGACCGTGGCGATCCGATCAACCTGCCGCTCAACAACGGCGTGCTGGACAAGTCCACTTACCAGCTGGCCCTGCAACACGACGTGGCCGCCGGCAAGAAGAGCATGAGCTATCAGGTGGTCGATGGGGACGAGATCGACACCTACGATTTCCGCGTGCTGGGCACCGAAAAGGTCGAGACCAAGGCTGGTCAGGTCGACGCGATCAAGGTCGAGCGGGTGCGTGACCCCACGCAGAGCAAGCGCATCACCGTGCTCTGGTTCGCCAAGGACTGGGACTACCTGCTGGTGCGCCTGCAACAGGTGGAAACCGATGGCAAGGAATACAACATCATGCTGCTGGACGGCACGGTGGACGGAAAATCGGTGAAAGGCAGCTGAGCAGCTGCATAGCACTGAAACGAAAAGGGCCCTGCTGGGCCCTTTTTTGTGGGCGGATATCCGCCATGCACAGGCCCTTCAGGGGCGACTGGGGCGGATTCCCGCCACTTGTACAGCTATGTGACGACAACCATACCCCTGCCTAGGCCGCAGCCACTCGCGCTATGGCCATCAGTACGCAACTATGGCACGGCACCTGCAATACAGTCGGCAGAGGCCTGCCAATGCGCAACTCGCCCACAACAAATCCCTCCAGACAGGAGGGTTCGTGCTTTAGGTGTCGCGACCACTCCGGAACGGGTGCCAGGCGATACACTTGAGGAACTTGCAAATGACGACTCGTCAGCCACTGTACAAATCGCTGTATTTCCAGGTGATCGTCGCGATCATCATCGGTATCCTGATCGGCCACTTCTACCCTCAGTTCGCGGTCAAGCTCAAGCCTTTCGGCGACGGCTTCATCAAGCTGATCAAGATGGTCATCGCCCCTATCATCTTCTGCACCGTGGTCAGTGGTATCGCCGGTATGCAGAGCATGAAATCGGTCGGCAAGACCGGTGGCTACGCCCTTCTGTACTTCGAAATCGTCTCGACCTTGGCACTGATCATCGGCCTGGTCGTGGTCAACGTGGTCAAGCCGGGTGCCGGCATGCACGTCGACGTATCGACCCTGGATGCCAGCAAGATCGCCAGCTATGTCTCGGCAGGCGCTGACCAGAGCATCGTCGGCTTCATCCTCAACGTGATCCCGAACACCATCGTCGGCGCCTTCGCCAACGGCGATATCCTTCAGGTGCTGATGTTCTCGGTGATCTTCGGCTTCGCCCTGCATCGCCTGGGTGCCTACGGCAAGCCACTGCTAGACCTGATCGATCGCTTCGCGCACGCCATGTTCAACATCATCAACATGATCATGAAGCTGGCCCCACTCGGTGCGTTCGGTGCCATGGCCTTCACCATCGGTGCCTACGGCGTGGGTTCGCTGGTGCAGCTGGGCCAGTTGATGATCTGCTTCTACGTCACCTGCGTACTGTTCGTGCTGCTGGTGCTGGGCGCCATCTGCCGCGCCCACGGCTTCAGCGTGATCAAAGTGATCCGCTACATCCGTGAAGAGCTGATGATCGTTCTGGGCACTTCCTCCTCGGAATCGGCACTGCCACGCATGCTGATCAAGATGGAACGCCTGGGTGCACAGAAATCCGTGGTAGGCCTGGTGATCCCGACCGGCTATTCGTTCAACCTGGACGGTACCTCGATCTACCTGACCATGGCCGCCGTGTTCATCGCTCAGGCGACCGACACCACCATGGACATCACCCACCAGATCACCCTGCTGCTGGTACTGCTGCTGTCCTCCAAAGGCGCCGCCGGCGTCACCGGTTCGGGCTTCATCGTGCTGGCCGCCACCCTGTCGGCCGTAGGCCAACTGCCGGTGGCCGGCCTGGCGCTGATCCTGGGTATCGACCGCTTCATGTCCGAAGCACGTGCACTGACCAACCTGGTCGGTAACGCTGTCGCCACCCTGGTGGTTGCCAAGTGGGTAGGCGAGCTGGACGAGAAAGTCCTGCAGACCGAACTGGCTTCCGGTGGCCGTGGCATCGTCGATGGTCGTCCTGAAGATGATCTGGGCGTGGCCGAAGGCCGCGATCCGGTTCAGGACACCACGACTCAGGGCACTACCCTGCGCTGATCGGCTGTCGAACTGAAAAAACCCATCTTCGGATGGGTTTTTTATTGGATGAAATTTGTTTCACCGCCGTGAACTCGCTGCGACAATCCGCCGCACGGCACGTCGTGCGGGCGTTTGCGGATTGTCTCTAGTTCGGTAAAAAACTGTTGCAGAAATCGTCTGTTTACTTAGCAAGCTACTCAAATCTATAACAAAGACCTGCACACGCCACGTGCAGATATTCGAGGCAGCTATTCGAGACAGGAGCTTTCCCATGACAGTAAAAGTGACCGAACGCGACGAAGCCCACATGTCCCACGAAGGCGTGGCGGCAGGCATCCAGATCTGGGATGTCTATCAACAGGACCTGTTGGTGGGGATGTTCCATAACGAGAACGATGCTCAGAGCTACAAGAACGAACTGGAAACACTCGAAAGCCAACGCGCTTCGAATTGACCGTTCGCCGCGCAAGAAAAACCCCGCTCAGGCGGGGTTTGTCGTTTCAGTGGGTTACCACATCAAGTCGTCCGGAATCTTGTAGGCGGCGTACGGGTCTTCCGCCGAGTCGACTTCTTCGGTCGCCACGTTGAGCATCACGATGCGCTGCGGTGCGCGTTCCTGCACCTTTAGCGCAGCCTCGCGCGGGATAACCTCGTAGCCACCTCCATGCTGGACGATGGCCAGCGAACCGTTGCTCAGCTTGCTGCGCATCAGGTTGTTGACCGACAGACGCTTGACCTTCTTGTCGTCGACGAAGTTGTAGTAGTCCTCGGTGGTCAGCTTGGGCAGGCGGGTCGCTTCGATCAGTTGCTTGACTTGGGCGGCGCGTGCCTTCTCCTCGACCTTCTCCTGCTGCTGGCGATTGAGCTCCTGGTCGCGGCGCGCCTTCTCGGCCATGGCTTCCTGGGCGATGCGCTTCTGCGTGTCGTCGATTTCGACCTGGCCCTTGTTCTCCAGGCGCTTCTGTTTCTGCTTGTCCTTGCTGACTTGCTTGACCTGCTTCTGGTTGACCAGTCCAGCTTTCAACAATTGGTCGCGGAGGGAAAGGCTCATGGTGTTCTGCTCACTTATAAAACGGCTCAGCCACAGCTGGGCAGATTCTGTTCCTGACGTTTGGCCTCGCCCCACAGGGCGTCCATGTCTTCCAGGGTGCAATCTTCGATGTTGCGGTGGGTGTCGCGCAATGCCTGCTCGATGAAACGGAAGCGCCGGTCGAACTTGACGTTGGCGCCGCGCAAGGCGTTCTCCGGATCCACCTTGAGGTGGCGAGCCAGATTGACCACGCTGAACAGCAGGTCACCGATTTCCTCGGCGACTGCCGGTGCATCGTCTGCGGCCATGGCCTGAAGCACTTCGTCCAATTCTTCGCGGACCTTGTCCAGCACCGGCAACGGCCCTGGCCAGTCGAAGCCGACCATCGCCGCGCGCTTCTGCAGCTTGGCTGCGCGCGCAAGAGCGGGCAGCGCGGCAGGTACGTCATCGAGCAGGGACAACTGCTCACCCACCCCGCCTTTTTCCGCGCGCTCCTGGGCCTTGATCTCTTCCCAGCGTTGCTTGACCTGGTGTTCGTCCAGGCGCGGCGTATCCAGCGCGGCGTATAGATCGCCGGTGGGGAACACGTGGGGGTGGCGTCGAATCAGCTTGCGGGTGATACCGTCGACCACGCCGTCGAATTCGAAGCGGCCCTCCTCGCGCGCCAGCTGGCTGTAATAGACCACCTGGAACAATAGATCGCCGAGCTCGCCCTTGAGGTGCTCGAAGTCTTCGCGTTCGATGGCATCGGCCACCTCGTAGGCTTCTTCCAGGGTGAACGGGACGATGCTGGCGTAGGTTTGCTTCACATCCCACGGGCAACCGTGCTGCGGGTCACGCAGCCGGGCCATGAGGTTGAGCAGGTCTTGCAGTGTGTACATGCTCGGACTCGTTGCAGAGGTGTCGGGATCCGCGAATTCACGGCGTGCGGTTACGCCGTGTCTCGATGATGTTCGGCAGCTGCGAGATCCTGCCGAGCAGGCGCCCGAGGGCGTCCAGGCCGGGGATCTCGATGGTCAGCGACATCAGCGCGGTGTTGTCTTCCTTGTTCGAGCGGGTGTTGACCGCCAGCACGTTGATCCGTTCGTTGAGCAGGATCTGCGAGACGTCGCGCAGCAGGCCCGAGCGGTCGTAGGCGCGGATGATGATGTCGACCGGATAGGTCAGCACCGGCACCGGCCCCCAGCTGACCTGGATGATACGTTCCGGCTCGCGACCGCCAAGCTGCAGCACCGAGGCGCAATCCTGGCGGTGGATGCTCACACCGCGCCCCTGAGTGATGTAGCCGACGATGGCATCGCCGGGCAGCGGCTGGCAGCAGCCGGCCATCTGCGTCATCAGGTTGCCCACGCCCTGGATCTGGATATCGCCGCGCTTGCCGGGCTTGTAGCCGGTGGCCTTGCGCGTGACCAGTTCCACCGGCTCGTTGCCGCGCTCGGGCTCGACCAGTTGCTGCGCCGAATTGACCAGATGGGCCAGGCGCAGATCGCCTGCACCCAGGGCGGCGAACATGTCTTCGGCGCCTTTGTGGTTGGCTTTTTCGGCAAGCTGGTCGAAATCCACCTGGGGCAGGCCCAGGCGGCTGAGTTCGCGCTCCAGCAGCGACTTGCCGGCGGCGACGTTCTGGTCGCGTGCCTGCAGCTTGAACCAGTGGACGATCTTGGCCCGCGCCCGGGAAGTGGTGACGTAGCCGAGGTTGGAGTTGAGCCAGTCGCGGCTGGGCGTGCCGTGCTTGCTGGTGATGATCTCGACCTGCTCGCCGGTGTTCAGGCTGTAGTTGAGCGGGACGATGCGCCCGTTGATCTTGGCGCCACGGCAGTTATGGCCGATCTCGGTGTGCACGCGGTAGGCGAAGTCCAGCGGGGTCGCGCCCTTGGGCAGGTCGATGGCGTGGCCGTCGGGGGTGAACACGTAGACCCGGTCAGGCTCGATGTCGACCCGCAACTGGTCGGCCAGGCCGCCGATATCGCCCAGTTCCTCGTGCCATTCCAGCACCTGGCGCAACCAGGAGATCTTTTCTTCGTACTGGTTGGAGGTGGACTTGACGTCGGTGCCCTTGTAGCGCCAGTGCGCGCAAACGCCCAGCTCGGCTTCCTCGTGCATGGCGTGGGTGCGGATCTGCACTTCCAGCACCTTGCCCTCGGGACCGATCACCGCCGTGTGCAGCGAGCGATAGCCGTTTTCCTTGGGGTTGGCGATGTAGTCGTCGAACTCCTTGGGAATGTGCCGCCACAGCGTGTGGACGATCCCCAGCGCGGTATAGCAGTCGCGCATTTCCGGGACCAGCACGCGCACCGCGCGCACGTCGTAGATCTGGCTGAACTCCAGGCCCTTGCGCTGCATCTTGCGCCAGATGGAATAGATGTGTTTCGCCCGCCCACTGATGTCGGCCTTGACCCCGGTCTCGAGCAGCTCGTTGTGCAACTGGCTCATCACCTCGGTGATGAAGCGCTCGCGATCCAGCCTGCGTTCGTGCAGCAGCTTGGCGATCTGCTTGTACTGATCGGGCTCCAGGTAGCGAAACGAGAGGTCTTCGAGCTCCCACTTGATGTGGCCGATGCCCAAGCGATGCGCCAGTGGCGCGTAGATGTCGAACACCTCGCGCGCGACCCGGTTGCGTTTTTCATCGTCGGCGCCTTTCACCGCGCGGATCGCGCAGGTGCGCTCGGCAAGCTTGATCAATGCGACGCGGACATCGTCGACCATGGCGACGAGCATCTTGCGCAGGTTCTCGACCTGCACCTGCGAGCCCAGCACCATGGATTGGCGCGGGCTGAGGCTGGCGCTGATGGCGGCCATGCGCAGCACGCCGTCGATGAGCTTGGACACGGTGCTGCCGAAGCGTCGGCCGACGTCTTCAAGGCTGGCCTTGCCCTCGCGGACGGCCCGGTAGATCACCGCGGCCATCAATGAATCCTGGTCGAGCTTGAGATCGGCGAGGATCTCGGCGATCTCCAGGCCCGCCTGGAAACAGGAGGTGCCGTCGGCCCAGGAGTGCTGGGCCGGGTTGCCCTGCAGCTCGGCGGCCTGGGCGAATTCACAGGCCTGCTTCAGGGCTTCGCGATCCAGCACCAGATCGACGCTGACGATATGATCCAGCCATGCATCGAGATTGATACTGCCGTCCGTATTGATCGGCTGGTGTGCTCTCACCTGTACCATGTTGCTTACCTTTCCCTACAACACGCCGAAGCGCATCAACAGTCGCTGGCTATGACCGATGCTGGGCCGGCATCGATCAGGCGTTTCGCGCGCCAGTCGGATTGGACGGGCCGTCCTGGCCCGCTTCAAATAACGCCATGGCCTCGACATGCGCGGTCTGCGGAAACATGTCGAGGATCCCGGCTCGTTTTAGCCTGTAGCCCTGCCTCAACAATTCGACCGTGTCGCGGGCCAAAGTTGCCGGGTTACAGGAGACATACACCAAGCGTTGCGCACCCAGCGCACGGATCGTGCGCACCACCTCGAACGCGCCATCTCGGGGTGGATCCAAGAGTACCGCAGAAAAACCCTCGCGGGCCCACTCGGCGGCGTCCAGAGGCTGCGACAGGTCGCTCTGGTAAAAGTCAGTGTTATGCAAATTGTTGCTGGCGGCGTTGTCGGCAGCCCGCTGCACCATGGCCGCGACCCCTTCGACAGCCACCACCTCACGCGAGCGCTGGGCCAGCGGCAAGGCGAAGTTGCCCAGCCCGCAGAACAGGTCAAGGACCCGCTCCTGGGGGGTGGGCGCCAGCCAGTCCAGGGCCTGCGCGATCATCGCATCGTTGACCGCCGCATTGACCTGGACGAAGTCGCCCGGCCGGTAGGCCAGCTCAAGGTTCCAGGGCGCCAGGGCGAAACCCAGCGAGGCGTCCGCCTGCACGGGCGATGGCTCGACTTCGCCCTGCAGCCACAGTTGCAGGTTCGCGGCGGCGCAGAAAGCCTGCAGCGCTTGCAAGTCAGTATCAGCCAGCGCCGCAGTGTGGCGAAGCAGCAGCGCCAGTGAAGTCCCTGCGTACAGCTCGACGTGGCCGAGCACCTGGGGCTTGGCAAAGCTGCGCAGCAGCGTCGGCAGCTGTTCGACGACCGGTTGCAGGGCAGGCACCAGCACCTGGCATTGGGTGATGTCGACGATGTCCTGGCTCGCCGCCGCGCGGAATCCCACCGCCAGGTGACGGGCCTTGGGGTCCCAGCGCACGGCCAGCCGAGCACGACGGCGATAGCCCAGCTCGGGCCCGCTCAGCGGCGCCGCCCATTCCTGCGGCTCGATGCCGGCCACGCGCGACAGTTGCTCGGCGAGCAGGCGCTGCTTGAGGGCCAACTGCTGATCATGGGGCAGGTGCTGAAGGCTGCAGCCACCACAGGTGCCGAAATGCGGGCACGGCGCCGAGCGGCGCAGCTCGCTGGCGACCAGCACGCGCTCGCAACGCGCTTCGACGATCTTGCCGTGGGCATTGAGCACCCGGGCCTCGACCTGCTCACCGGCCAGGGCGCCGCTGACGAACCAGGTGCGCCCTTCGAAAAAGGCGATCCCGCGTCCGTCGCTGGCCAGGCGTTCGATCGGCAAGCGCTGTTTCTTGCCGGTCGGCACTTGCGGCGCACGGGTTCCGCCTGTCGGCTGGAAGCGCAGGCCCGGTTTGGTTCTGGCCATCAGTTGGATGCGTCGAAGATGCCGCTGGACAGGTAGCGATCACCGCGATCGCAGATGATCGCGACGATGACCGCATTGCTCACTTCCCGCGACAGGCGCAGCATGCCCGCCACTGCGCCACCGGACGACACGCCGCAGAAGATGCCTTCTTCACGGGCCAGACGGCGGGTCATGTCCTCGGCTTCCTGTTGCGCCATGTCGATGATCCGGTCGACCCGGTCGGCCTGATAGATGCGTGGCAAATACTGTTCCGGCCAGCGACGGATACCTGGAATGGCGGCGCCTTCCATGGGTTGCAGGCCGACGATCTGCACCGCTGGGTTCTGCTCCTTGAGATAGCGCGAGGTGCCCATGATGGTGCCGGTGGTGCCCATGGAACTGACGAAATGGGTCACGGTACCTGCGGTCTGCTGCCAGATCTCGGGGCCGGTGCTGCGATAGTGGGCCTCGGGGTTGTCGCCGTTGGCGAACTGGTCGAGGAGCTTGCCGCGCCCTTCGCTCTGCATGCGTTCGGCCAAGTCGCGTGCGCCTTCCATGCCTTGCTCGCGGCTGACCAGGATCAGCTCGGCGCCATAGGCGGTCATCGCAGCCTTGCGTTCGGCCGTGGAGTTGTCGGGCATGATCAGGATCATCTTGTAGCCCTTGATCGCCGCGGCCATGGCCAGGGCGATGCCGGTATTGCCGGAGGTCGCTTCGATCAGGGTGTCGCCGGGCTGGATCTGCCCACGTTCTTCGGCGCGGCTGATCATCGACAGCGCCGGGCGGTCCTTCACGGAACCGGCCGGGTTGTTGCCTTCCAGCTTGAGCAGCAAGGTGTTGCTGGTCTCACCGGCCAGGCGCTGCAGGCGCACCAGCGGCGTGTTGCCGACGCAGTCGGCGATCGTTAGGTACTGCGGGGTCATGGCGTATTCGCAATCCGGACTGCGGGGGTCGCCTATCATACCGGCAAACGCCGGATACCCATATCACGCAAAGTGCGCACCTTATAGCGTGAAAGCATAAGCAGCCGGCAAGCGCATGTTCAGCCGCAGGCCACGCGCGGTATTCTGCGCCCACAATGCACCGCCCTGGCGGGTCAGGGCATTGCGCGCAATGCTCAGCCCGAGGCCGAATCCCCCGTCGCCGGGCCGCGATCCGTCGAGGCGCGTGAAGGGATCGAAAATTCTCTGCAGGTCCGCCTCGGCGACACCACCGCCCTCGTCTTCCAGCCACAACAGCCAGTGATCGCCATCACGCTGACCACTCAAGGTCACGCGACCGCCGCTGGGCGAGTGACGAATGGCATTGCGCAAGCCGTTTTCCAGCGCCTGGGCCAGGCTGTCGAGATTGCCCTGCACCCAGCAATCGGCGTCGACTTCGCAGTGCAGTTGGCGGGCCGGCCACTGGCTTTCGAAGCAGGCATTCTCCGCCAGCATGTCCCACAGTGCCTGCACCTGGATCGCTTCGCTGGCCAGCGGCGCGCGCTCGGCATCCAGCCACGCCAGTTGCAGGGTATCTTCGACCAGACGCTGCATGCCGTCGATCTCGCGACTCAGCCGTTCGCGCAGGCGCTGCTCATCGAGCTCACCTTCGCAGGCCACGCGCAGGCGGCTCAGGGGTGTGCGCAGCTCGTGGGACAGGTCACGCAGAATCTGCTGCTGCAGGGCAACGGTGCCTTGCAGCCGCTCGGCCATGTGGTCGAAGGCGCGTCCCAGTTCACCGAGCTCATCGCTGCGGGCAGTGGTGTTCGCGCTCAGGCGGGCGTTGAGCTGATCGGCACGCCAGGCGTTGGCCTGCTCACGCAGTTGGTTCAGAGGGACGATGAGCATGCGGTACAGCCCGATGCACAACAGCAGGGTGAACACGCCGGGAACCAGCGCGTTGGTCAGCAACGCCCACAACCAGGCGTGCCGGCCGGGTGTGAAGCGCTCGGGCAGGGCCATTACCAGGCTGCCCTGCTCCGGATGCTCGATGAAAGGGATCTGCATCCAGGGCGCGCCCCGCGAACGGCGACTCATGGGCATCTCCAGATGGCGCAGGAACGTCAGGCGCTGCTGTTGTACAGCGTCCAGTGGTCGACTGCTCAAGGAAGTGAGATCAGCCCCCACCACGGCGATGAAACCAGGCTCGCTCGCCGACATCCGCGCAAGCCAGGCATCGACCCCAGCCCGTCCACCTTGCCCATGGGCCTGCTCGGCCGCTGCCGCGTACTGGCGTAAGGCATGCCGTGCGTCGGCGCTCAGGTAGGCGTTGCGCTCCTGCAGGTACTGGCCCCAGTACCAGCTCAGCCAGATCATCAGCAGGCAGAACGCGACCAGCAGTATCGACAGTTTCCAGAACACCGAGTGGCGATGGGGCAGTTTCATGCCTCGCCGCCGCCGAACAGGTAGCCCTTGCCCCACACCGTGCGCAGTTGCTGGCGCTGGTAGCCCAGCGCCTTGAGCTTGCGGCGTATCTGGCTGACATGCATGTCCAGGCTGCGATCGTGCTGCGAATAGCCGCGCTGCAGCACATGCTGATAAAGGAAGGCCTTGCTCAGCACTTCCTCGCGCTGACGGTGCAGGGTATCGAGCAGACGGTATTCGCTAGGCGTCAGCCCCGCCGGCTGGCCGTTGACCAACACATCGGCACTGCGCTCGCAGAACTGCAGCTCGCCCTGTTGCGCCACGCCCTCTCGCGGCTGCACGCGCAGACGCTCCATGGCTACCCGGCGCAGGATGGCTTCCACGCGCACCTGCAGCTCGGCCATGCTGAAGGGCTTGGGCAGGTAGTCGTCGGCACCGCGACGGAAGCCGCTGATGCGATCGGCCTCGGCGCCCAGCGCCGACATCAGAATCACCGGGGTGGCCGAGCTGCGACGCAGGGCGTACAGCACATCCAGGCCGTTCATGCCCGGCAGCAGGATGTCCATCAGCACCACGTCGAACTGGTTTCGCTCGGCCAGCGCCAGCCCTTCGCGGCCGTTCTGGCACCAGGTCACTTGAAAGCCGCAGCGCCCGAGCTGCTCATTAACGTAGCTGCCCAATACCTGGTCGTCTTCGATGGCCAGGATGGTATGGGCGCCTGCTTGGACGGGATTCATTTTCGCCTGCTAGTGGGTGTCATTCTCAAGTGCGGATTATTGGAGATCACGCCGCAGCAGGCAACCTTTGCTGATCGCTGTTCGCCCACTGACCGCGTCGCACTGCCCTCTGGGGTCCGCCGTCGGTGCGCGTGACTGGCGCATCGTCCCGCCCCCCTGTATTTTCCCCCTATTGCTCAGTCAGAAAGGCGCCTACGGCGTGTTGAAGAAACTCGGTATCAAAAGCCGCGTGCTGTTACTTGCGCTCACGCCGGCCACTTGCATGGCGCTGATTCTGGGCGGCTATTTCACCTGGATGCAGCAGTCCGACCTGCAGCGCCAGTTGCTGCAACGCGGCGACATGATCTCCGAACAGCTGGCGCCGCTGGCGGCACCGGCGCTGGTGGCCAAGGACCGCGAGCGGCTGGAACGCATCGCCGCGCAATCCCTGGAGCTGACCGACGTGCGCTCGGTGACCTTCCTGGGCGCAGACCGGACCCTGCTCGCCCACGCCGGGCCCATGATGCTCAACGCCGTGCCCATCGGTAACAGCACCCACTCGCTGCAACGCAGTGGCTTCGATGCGACACGCTACCTGATGCCGGTGTTCGGCCGCCACCGCGACCTGGCCAGTGACGAGGTGCCTGCCGAGGTCGACCACCTGCTGGGCTGGGTCGAGCTGGAGCTTTCCCACGATGGCACCCTGCTGCGTGGTTACCGCAGCCTGTTCGCCAGCCTGCTGCTGATTCTGACCGGTCTGAGCATCACCGCATTGCTGGCGGCGCACATGAGCCGCAGCATCAGTGCGCCGATTCGGCAGATCAAGGACACCGTGACCCAGATCAAGGACGGCAACCTGGAAAGTCGCGTGCCGGCCATGGGCAGCCACGAGATGGACGCCCTCGCGGCTGGCATCAACCGCATGGCCGAAACCCTGCAGGACGCCCAGGAAGAACTGCAGCACAGCATCGACCAGGCTACCGAAGACGTCCGGCAGAACCTGGAAACCATCGAAATCCAGAACATCGAGCTGGACCTGGCGCGCAAGGAAGCGCTGGAAGCGAGCCGGATCAAGTCCGAATTCCTCGCCAACATGAGTCACGAGATCAGGACGCCACTGAACGGCATTCTGGGCTTCACCCACCTGCTGCAGAAAAGCGAGTTGACCCCGCGCCAGCTGGATTACCTGGGCACCATCGAAAAATCCGCAGACAGCTTGCTGGGCATCATCAACGAGATCCTCGATTTCTCCAAGATCGAGGCCGGCAAGCTGGTGCTCGACAACATTCCCTTCAATCTGCGCGATCTGCTGCAGGACACCCTGACCATCCTGGCGCCGGCCGCCCATGCCAAGCAGCTCGAACTGGTCAGCCTGGTCTATCGCGATACGCCGCTGTCGCTGATCGGCGACCCGCTGCGGCTCAAGCAGATCCTGACCAATCTGGTGAGCAACGCCATCAAGTTCACCCGCGAGGGCACGATCGTCGCCCGCGCCATGATGGAAGACGAGAGCGAAGACGGTGTGCAGTTGCGCATCAGTGTGCAGGACACCGGCATCGGCCTGTCCGGCCAGGACGTGCGGGCGTTGTTCCAGGCATTCAGCCAGGCCGACAACTCACTGTCGCGGCAGCCTGGCGGCACCGGTCTGGGGCTGGTGATCTCCAAGCGACTGGTCGAACAGATGGGCGGCGAGATCGGGGTCGACAGTGCTCCGGGCGAGGGTTCGGAGTTCTGGATCAGCCTCAACCTGCCCAAGGCTCGCGACGACGCCGAGGACTTGCCGTCTGCGCCCCTGCTCGGCCGTCGCATCGCCATCGTCGATGGCCATGAACTGGCGCGGCAGGCCTTGCAACACCAGCTCGAAGACTGCGGTCTGGACGTGACCGACTTCAAGTCGCTGGACAAGCTGGTGCTGGCCACCCATGCCGCACGGCAGGCGGGCCAGCCGCTGGACCTCGCGGTGCTGGGCATCACCGCCCACGAGATTTCGCCGGAACGCCTGGCCGTGCAGATCCGCGAGATCGAACAGAGTGGCTGTCAGGTGCTGGTGCTGTGCCCCACCACCGAGCAGGCCCTGTTCCACGCCGCGGTCCCCAACGCCGACCGCCAGCTGCAGGCCAAACCCAGCTGCACGCGCAGGTTGCGTCGCGCGCTGGCCGACCTGATCAACCCCAAGCAACTGCGCTACGAAAGTCCCGAGAACAGCGGCGAGCGCGCGCCGCGCGTACTGTGCGTGGATGACAATCCGGCCAACCTGCTGCTGGTGCAGACCCTGCTCGAAGACCTGGGTGCCGAAGTGCGCGCGGTGGACAACGGCGCAGCGGCGATCAAGGCGGTACAGGAAGGCGGGCTCGACCTGGTGCTGATGGACGTGCAGATGCCGGAAATGGACGGCCGCGAAACCACCGAGCGCATTCGCGTATGGGAGAGCGCCCAGCTCGGCGCTGCATTGCCCATCGTGGCGCTGACCGCCCACGCCATGGCCAATGAGAAGCGCGCCTTGCTGCAGAGCGGCATGGATGACTACCTGACCAAACCCATCAGCGAACGGCAGTTGGCGCAGGTCGTGCTGAAATGGACGGGGATGGCGTTGAACCCGCAGGCGTTGGACAAAACGGCTGAGCAGCCGTTGGATACCAATACCCTGCAGGTGCTCGATGCCGCCGAGGGCCTGCGGTTGGCGGCCGGCAAGGCCGACCTGGCTGCCGACATGCTGGCAATGCTGCTGGCCTCGCTGCAGGCCGATCGCGAAGCCATCCAGTTGGCGCGGATAAACGCCGATCAGAATGCCATGATCGAGCGCGTGCATCGGCTGCACGGTGCGACCCGCTATTGCGGCGTACCGCAGTTGCGCGCGGCGTGCCTGCGCAGTGAGACGCTGCTCAAGCAGAACGATCCGGCGGCCCTGTCTGCGCTCGACGAACTGGACGAGGCCATCGTGCGGCTCGAGGAGCAGGCCCGGGCGATGGCCTGAGGCCGCACCATGACCGGCGTGCTAGCATGTCGCGTCTATTTGGAGGACCCATGGTCGAACACGATTTCCGCTTCAGCTTGCTCAACCCCCAGCACACCCTGATCGAGTGCCGCGCGCTGATGCCCGGCCGCTACCAGGTCACCGGCAACGGCGGCTCGATCCACAACGGCGACACCCTGCTGGTGACCCTCAAGGGCAGCAAGGACCTGTCCATGCGCTTGGTGGTGGAAAAGGTCCGTCACCTGATCAACCCGCCCGGCCAATGGGTGGCAGTGGCCACCGGCCCGGTGTTCGGCGAGCTGGCGATCCATCAATGGAAGGTCAACTGCGACAGCTGCGGCAAGGTGCTCGACTTCGAGTTCGCGGTGGATGCCAAGCTCGGCACCAAGGCGCAGAAACCGGCGGCGGAAGCCCGCATTGCCGAGCTGGGTTGGAGCACTGCCAACGGCAAGCACCTGTGCCGTCAGTGCAAGGTGGCTTGAGCGGGTTGATGGTGTTTGCCTGATTCAACGCGATGGGCCTGGATCCGGATTGCGCTGTACCTGATCGATTGCGGTGCGGCCGGACGCGGCTTGCGCATACCCTGTAGCAGCGGCGCGAGCCGCGTCATCGGTGCTTGCGGTGTATCTGGATGAACGCGGTGCGGCCGGACGCAGCTTGCGCATACCCTGTAGCAGCGGCGCGAGCCGCGTCATCGGTGCTTGCGGTGTATCTGGATGAACGCGGTGCGGCCGGACGCGGCTTGCGCCGCTGCTACAGGGGCGCGGTGTCGGTGGGGGTGGCGGGCATCGATGCTTGCGGTGTATCGGGATAAATGCGGTGCAGCCGGACGTGACAGAAATCGCAGGCACAAAAAAAGCGACCCTAAGGTCGCTTCTCTTGTGCTTCAGAGAGTTCAAGGGCTCTGAAGCGGAATTAATGGCGCAGCGGACGGGACTCGAACCCGCGACCCCCGGCGTGACAGGCCGGTATTCTAACCGACTGAACTACCGCTGCGCGTAACACTGAGAGAGATTGGTGGGTGATGACGGGATCGAACCGCCGACCCTCTGCTTGTAAGGCAGATGCTCTCCCGGCTGAGCTAATCACCCTTTGTCTCTCGGTGTGGCGCGCATTCTACGGAGCGACCCAAACTCTGGCAAGCACTTTTTCAAAAAAATTTTCGAGCGCTTCCAAACACTTAGCACAGGGATGGCGTCAGCTCCGCACACGGAGAATAATGCCCCCCTAATGTTGAGGAGTGCTTCACCCCATGTGGTTCAAAAACCTGCTTGTCTATCGTCTTACCCAGGATATCCCTTTCGACGCCGAGGCTTTGGAAACCGCACTGGCCAGCAAACCAGCACGCCCCTGCGCCAGCCAGGAACTGACCACCTACGGTTTCGTCGCGCCGTTCGGCAAGGGTGAGGATGCGCCGTTCGTTCATGTCAGCCAGGACTTCATGCTGATCGCCGCACGCAAGGAAGAGCGCATCCTGCCGGGTAGCGTGGTGCGCGATGCGGTCAAGGAAAAGGTCGAGGAGATCGAGGCCGAGCAGATGCGCAAGGTCTACAAGAAGGAACGCGACCAGATCAAGGACGAGATCATCCAGGCCTTCCTGCCCCGCGCCTTCATCCGCCGCTCGTCGACCTTCGCCGCCATCGCGCCCAAGCAAGGGTTGATCCTGGTCAACTCGGCTAGCCCCAAGCGTGCCGAAGACCTGCTGTCGACCCTGCGCGAAGTGATCGGTACCCTGCCGGTGCGTCCGCTGACCGTGAAGATTGCGCCGACCGCGACCATGACCGAGTGGGTCAAGACCCAGAAAGCCGCCGACGACTTCTATGTGCTGGATGAATGCGAGCTGCGCGATACCCATGAAGACGGCGGCATCGTGCGCTGCAAGCGTCAGGACCTGACCAGCGAGGAAATCCAGCTGCACCTGAGCACTGGCAAGCAGGTCACCCAGCTGTCGCTGGCCTGGCAGGACAAGCTGTCGTTCGTGCTGGACGACAAGATGGTGGTCAAGCGTCTGAAGTTCGAGGAACTGCTGCAGGACCAGGCCGAAGAGGACGGTGGCGAGGAAGCGTTGGGGCAGTTGGACGCCAGCTTCACTCTGATGATGCTGACCTTTGGCGAATTCCTGCCGGCCTTGTTCGAGGCCTTGGGTGGCGAAGAGCTGCCGCAGGGGATTTGATCTGCAGTAACTGCTGTGGCTCGGTAGGTGGGAGTGGTGTTTGGCCGGGAACCGGGGGCTGTGTTGTATCTGGTGGACCGTAGTGCGGCTTTCGCGGGCAGAGCCCGCTCCCACAGGGGGCCGACATGTTGAATCTATATAAGAAGGAACTACACCATGCGCGCCTTGGCCGCTTTGAGTCGCTTTGTCGGCAATACCTTTGCCTATTGGGTGTTGTTGTTCGCCGTCCTGGCGTTTCTGGTGCCTGAATGGTTCATCGGTCTCAAGCCGTTGATCGTGCCGCTGTTGGGCTTGGTCATGTTCGGCATGGGCCTGACCCTCAAGCTCGACGATTTCGCCGAAGTCGGTCGCCATCCATGGCGCGTGGCCCTGGGTGTGGTGGCGCATTTCGTGATCATGCCGGGCGTCGCCTGGCTGCTGTGTCAGGCGTTCCACCTGCCGCCGGAAATCGCCGTCGGGGTGATTCTGGTCGGGTGCTGCCCGAGCGGCACCTCGTCCAATGTGATGACCTGGCTGGCCAAGGGCGACCTGGCCCTGTCGGTGGCAATTGCAGCGGTGACTACCCTGCTCGCTCCGTTGCTCACCCCGGCGCTGATCTGGCTGCTGGCTTCGGCGTGGTTGCCGGTATCGTTCATGGGGATGTTCTGGTCGATCCTGCAACTGGTGATGCTGCCGATCGTGCTCGGCGTGCTCGCGCAGAAACTGCTGGGCGCACGGGTGCAGGTGGCCGTCGATGTGCTGCCGCTGGTGTCGGTGGTCAGCATCGTGCTGATCGTCTGCGCGGTGGTCGCGGCCAGCCAGGCACGCATCGCCGAGTCGGGATTGCTGATCATGGCGGTGGTGATTCTGCACAACAGCTTCGGCTTTGTGCTGGGTTACTTCACTGGCAAGGTGTTCAAGCTGCCACTGGCGCAGCGCAAGTCGCTGGCGCTGGAAGTGGGCATGCAGAACTCCGGCCTGGGTGCGGCGCTGGCCAGCGCGCACTTCTCGCCGCTGGCAGCGGTGCCCAGCGCGTTGTTCAGTGTCTGGCACAACATTTCCGGGGCGCTGCTCTCGACTTATTTCCGCCGCATGGAAGGGACCGAGCCTGGTGGATTGAAGACCGACCCTTGATCCGCTGCACTTGATCCATCGCCCAAGGATGGGCAACATAGTGTTCGGCGCCGGGACGACCCGGCGCTCTCTTTCCTGCAAACGGGGACGACCCCATCTTCGATGAGGGTTTTTCCATGTCCTGGTTTCTGTTGTTTCTCGCCGGTCTTTTCGAAGTGTGCTGGGCCATTGGCCTCAAGTACACCGATGGCTTCAGCCGTCCCCTTCCCACTGTGTTGACCGTGGCCGCCATGGCGGCAAGCCTGGGCCTGCTCGGCCTGGCCATGCGCGAGCTGCCGCTGGGTACGGCCTATGCGATCTGGACCGGTGTCGGTGCGGTGGGTACGGTGATCGCCGGAATCGTGCTGTTTGGCGAGTCGATGGCGTTGATGCGGATGATCAGTGTGGGTCTGATCATCCTGGGGCTGGTGGGTTTGAAGGTCAGCACCTGACCCTGGGATCTTCTGTAGGAGCGGTCGTCGGCCGCGAACCTGACACTGCGGTGCATTAGACAATCCGCAGCGCCCTGTTCGCGGCCACTGACCGCTCCTACGGGATATAACAATGCCGGCGAGCCCTCTGCCCGCGAAGAGGCCCTACGGATCAACCCCTCAAGCCAGGCTTTTGCTGACCACTTCGTAAACGTCGCTAGACAGCGGGCCTGAGGCCAGGATTCGCTCCAGCTCGGCTTTCATCAAGGCCTGACGCTTGCCGTCGTACTTTCTCCAGCGGGTCAGCGGCGACAGCTGGCGCGAGGCGATCTGCGGGTTGAGGGCGTTGAGTTCGATCACCAGATCGGCGAGGAAACGGTAGCCCGAGCCATCGGCGGCATGGAAGTTGATCAGGTTCTGACCGGCGAACGCGCCGATCAGCGCACGCACCTTGTTCGGGTTCTTCAGGGTGAACGCAGGGTGCTGCATCAGCGCCTTGACCCGTGCCAGCCCGCCCGGCAAACCACTGGCCGCCTGGACGCTGAACCATTGGTCCATGACCAGAGGGTTGTCTTTGAAGTGCTCGGCGAACGCTTGCAACGCGCGGGCCTTTTCCGCTTCGAACGGCGAGTTGACCAATACCGCCAATGCCGTCAGGCGTTCGGTCATGTTATCGCAGGCATCGTATTGTTCGAGGGTAGCGGCCAATACTTCCGGGCGCTCACTGAGCATCAGGTACGACAATGCGATGTTCTGCAGCGCACGGCGGGCGAAATGTTCCTTCTCGGCCACGTACGTCGTGCTCCGGGACACTTCGCGGTTGGCCTGATAGCGCGCCCACAACCCATCGAACAGGCCATCGGCCAACTGCTTGCGGGCGAACTCGCGGGCGGCGTGGATCGCATCGACGTCGGCGACCTCGCTGATTTCGGCCAGGTACGCCTCGCTGGGCAGCGAGAGCATCTCGGCCACCATCGCAGGGTCCAGCTCGGTGTTGTCCAGCACGCTGGCCAGGGCCGTCAACAGACGCGAATCCATCGCCAGCGACTCGCCGCGCTGGTACTGGCCGATCATTTCCTGCAGAACCTGCACAGACAGTTGCTGGCCCGCATCCCAACGGTTGAAGCCGTCAGTGTCGTGCTGCATGAGGAACATCAGCTGGTCACGGCTGTACGGGAAGCTCAGCTTGACCGGCGCGCTGAAGCCGCGCAGCAGCGACGGCAGGGGTTGCTCGGCGATGTCGACGAAGGTGAAGGTCTGCTCGGCATCGGTCACTGCCAATACCCGGCTGGTGCCGACCGCCGTGGCTTCGTCGGCCAGACGCAGCGGCAGCTCCTGACCGCTGGCGTCGAGCAGGCCCAGCGCAACCGGGATCACGAACGGCAGCTTCTCGACCTTGTCCGGGGTTGCTGGACAGCTCTGGCGCAGGGTCAGGCTGTAGGTGTGGGCCTGGGCATCGAAATGCTCGCTGACCTGCAGGCGCGGCGTGCCGGCCTGGCTGTACCAGCGCTTGAACTGGCTCAGCTCGACACCGTTGGCGTCTTCCATGGCGCGGATGAAATCATCGCAGGTCACGGCTTGGCCATCGTGACGCTCGAAGTACAGGTCGCTGCCCTTGCGGAAGCCTTCGGCGCCCAGCAGGGTATGCAGCATGCCGACCACTTCCGAGCCCTTCTCGTACACGGTCAGGGTGTAGAAGTTGGAGATCTCGATGAAGCTGTCCGGGCGCACGGCGTGGGCCATGGGGCCTGCATCTTCGGCGAACTGGTGGGTGCGCAGGTAGGCGACGTCCTGGATGCGCTTGACCGTCGGCGAATGCATGTCGGCGCTGAAGCCTGCATCGCGGTAGACGGTGAAGCCTTCCTTGAGCGACAGCTGGAACCAGTCGCGGCAGGTCACGCGGTTGCCCGACCAGTTGTGGAAATACTCGTGGGCGACGATCGCCTCGACGCGCTGGTGGGCGGCATCGGTGGCGGTTTCGGCGCGAGCCAACACGGCGCTGGAGTTGAAAATATTCAGGCCCTTGTTTTCCATGGCGCCCATGTTGAAGTCGTTGACCGCGACGATCATGAAGATGTCCAGGTCGTACTCGCGGCCGTAGGCCTCTTCGTCCCAGCGCATGGATTTCTTCAGGCTGGTCATGGCGTGGGCGCACTTGTCGATATTTTCCGGCTCGACATAGATGCGCAGCGCCACATCGCGACCGCTCTGGGTGGTGAAGCTGTCTTCGACGCACCACAGGTCGCCCGCCACCAGAGCGAACAGGTAGGCCGGTTTCTTGAACGGGTCTTCCCAGGTCGCCCAATGCCGTCCGTCTTCCTGGGGGCCGTTGCCGACCGGATTGCCGTTGGAGAGCAGGATCGGGTACTGCTGCTGGTCGGCGATCAACGTGGTGGTGAAGCGGCTCATCACGTCGGGGCGGTCGAGGTAATAGGTGATCTTGCGAAAGCCTTCGGCTTCGCACTGGGTGCAGAACATGCCGGTGGACTTGTACAGGCCCTCCAGCGCGGTGTTGGTTTCGGGGTGGATGCGCACGCTGGTGTCGACGGTGAAGGCATCGCTGCGCGGTTGCAGGGTCAGACTGTCCGCAGCCAGCTGGTACTGATCGGCCGTCAGGTCAGTGTCGTCGAGCTTGACGCCCAGCAGCTCCATCAACTCGCCGTCGAGCACCAGCGGTGGCAGACCGGCCCCGCGTTCCGGGTTGCGGCGCATGACCAATTGCGCATGGACCAGGCTGTGATCGTCGAACAACTCGAAGGTCAGGTGGGTCTCGTCGATCAGATAATCGGGCGCCTGATAGTCTTTCAGGTAGATCATTTTCGGTTGTTCGGTACGCATGCCAAAACCCTTCTACTGATGCACGGCCAGTTGGTAAGCCGTGTATTTGCGAATATTGATGACGCCGGAATCGAATATCAGGTATTGACCCTTGATGCCCAGCAACGTGCCTTCGGCGACGGGGTTCTTGTCCAGGTTGAAGCTGACGATCTTGCTTGGGTAAGTGTGCACCGGATAGCGGATCTCGATCGGCTCGACATCGTTCAGTGCCTGGATCGCCTGGAGACCGAAGCGGTCCTGGAGCATATGAATACCAGCGGCGCAGCTCTCGAACAATTGTTCGCGGATCGCCACCAGATCCACCGCCGGGGCGTCACCCTTGAGCAGCGCGCGCCAGTTGGTGCGGTCCGCCACCTGGGAGCGGAACAGGTCTTCGACCAGGCCCGATTGCTGTCGGGTCGCCACGCGCATGATCGGCAGCGCCTGGCTGGCGCCCTGGTCGAGCCAGCGGGTGGGCAGCTGGCTGGCCCGGGTGATACCGACCTTGACCCCCGAAGAGTTGGCCAGGTAGACCACATGATCGGTCATGCAGAACTGCTCGCCCCAGGACGGATCGCGGCAGGTACCGGCGTCGTAGTGGCATTTTTCCGGGGCCATGATGCACACGTCGCACTGCGCCAGCTTGGTCATGCACGGGTAGCAGTAGCCCTGGCTGAAACTGGTCTTGGTCTTGCGACCGCAATTGACGCAGTGGATGGCGCCGAGAAATTCCAGGCGTATCCGCGTGCCGATCAGGGGGTTGGCGGCTATCTGGGTTTCGCCCAGACGCAGCTGGTATTGCACCACCGGCGCTTCGAGGCGCGCGGACATCTTGCTGGCCGAACCACGGCCAATCTCCTGCAGGGTGTCTTGCGTGAAGAGATCGCTGGTCAATGGATCGAGTCCGACTTGAACAGGATGTTCTCGATCGGCGCGGACTTCGAGGCGCATTCCTGCGGGCCCATGTAGCCGGTGCGCTGGTCTTCGGGCAGGTTCTTGGCTTCCCAGGCGATGATCGCCTGCAGGGTCAGTTCCTTTTGCTCGGCGGTCAGCTTGCGGCCGTCGGACCATTTGCCGATCTCGACCGCCAGCTTCAGGCTTTCGTAGATATCAGGGGTGATGTTTTCGATCATGTGGGCGAATGACGACATGCGGAAGCCTCCAATGGATGCTGGCATTTTAAACGCTGTGCCGGGTGCGTAAAGGGAAATCCCGGCGGCCCTTCACCCAACCGTGCCTGCCGGGGTCAGCCGGGCGGTGAGGAACTCCAGCAGGGCATGCACCTTGGGCAGGCCTTCGCGGCTTTTCAGCCACACCAGGTTCATCGCCAGGCCATCGGTGGCCAGTGGCGCCAAGACCTCGACCAGGGCGCCGCTGTCCAGATGGCGCTGTACCAGCCAGGTCGGCAGTTGGGCGATGCCCTGCCCGGCCAGCACCGCCATGACCTGCCCTTCGCCATCGCCGACCGCCACGTGGGGATGGATGATCCGCCGCTCCATGTCGCCGGCCTGGCGGCCCTTGAAGTACCAGGGATAGACCGAGCCATCGGTCTGCCCATAGCCAACGCAGCGGTGCTGTTCCAATTCTCGCTCGCCCTGGGGCGTGCCGTGTTCGCGCAGGTAGGCGGGCGCGGCGCAGAACACCAGGCGCTGGCGACCGAAGAAGCGCCGCCCGACGTTGCTGGGCCAGGCATCCGAGCCGCCGATGCGCACGACGATGTCGATGCCTTCCTGAGCGGGGTCGACGAAACGGTCCGAGAAGGATATGTGCGGCTGCAGCCGGGGGTGCTGGGCGGCGAACTCGAGGATCAGCGGCAGCACGTGCAGCCGCCCGTAGGACGCCGGCAGGTCGATGCGCAGGCGGCCATGGGGTTCGCGCTGTTCGGCGCTCATCGCCAGCTCGACTTCTTCCAGGTCGGCGAGCACGCCGGTGCAGGTGCGGTAGAAGGTCTGCCCCGCTTCGGTCAACGCCAGCCGCCGTGTGGTGCGCTGGAACAGCCGTACGCCGAGCCGGGCTTCCAGGCGCGCCACGCCTTTGCTGACCGCCGAGTTGCTGAGGTTCAGGCGTTCGGCGGCGGCCGTGAAACTGCCCAGGTCCGCGACGCTGACGAAGACATCGATGCCCTTGAGGCGCTCCGAAGAAAACATAGCCGCTCCGATTGGTGAATTCAGTTCAATTCACAAGGTACCAGATGACCGGAATATGCCGGAGATTCCTCAATAGACTATTGCAAAATCCTTCCGGAGTTAAGTTCGATGCCTTCTTCCCCTATCGCCGGAGCCGTGCCCTCGGCTTCGGTCAACACCGCCTCGGGCATACAGATCCTGATCATGGCCGTGGCGGCGTTCATTATCGTGACCACGGAGTTTCTCATCGTTGGTCTGCTACCCAGCCTGGCGCGCGACCTGGACATTTCCATTGCGCTGGCAGGCCAGGTGGTAACCCTGTTCGCCTTTACCGTGATGCTGTTCGGACCCTACCTGACGGCGCGCCTGGCGCACGTCGAGCGCAAGAAGCTGTTCACCCTGATTTTGCTGGTCTTCGCTGCGTCCAACGTGTTGGCGGCAGTGTCCACCAATATCTGGGTACTGGCCATCGCGCGCTTCATCCCGGCCCTGGCGCTGCCAGTGTTCTGGGGCACCGCCAGTGAAACCGCAGGGCAACTGGCTGCGCCGGGGCAATCGGGCAAGGCGGTGGCCAAGGTCTATCTGGGCATTTCCGCAGCCCTGGTGTTCGGCGTGCCGCTGGGCACCGTGGCCGCCGACCTGATCGGCTGGCGCGGCAGCTTCTGGGTACTGGCCGGGGTATCGTTGCTGATCGGCGTGCTGATGCACCTGGTGATGCCGAAGTTGCCAGGCTCGCCGGTCGCTGCGGCCGGCGAGAAGCAGACGGCGATCTTGCGTCAGCCGCGCTTTCTGGCCCATGTGCTGCTGTCGGTGCTGACCTTTACCGCCATGTTTACGGCTTACACCTATCTGGCGGATATCCTGGAACGTCTTGGCGGTGTGCCAGCGGGTCAGGTGGGCTGGTGGCTGATGGGCTTCGGTGCGGTGGGCATGCTGGGTAATCACCTGGGCGGCAGTATGGTGGACAAGCGTCCGCTGGGCGCCATGGTGGTGTTCCTGGTGGTGCTGGGTGCGGGCATGACGGCGGCCGTGGCGTTCGCCGAGCAGCGTACCTGGTTGATCGCTGCGCTGATCGCCTGGGGCATCGCGTACACCGCGCTGTTTCCGATCTGCCAGGTACGGGTCATGCAGGCCGGTGCCAAGGCTCAGGCCCTGGCGGCTTCGCTGAACATCTCGGCGGCCAATGCGGGTATTGGTCTGGGCGCCATTCTCGGTGGCCTGGGCATCCGCCAGTTCGGCCTGGACTCCCTGGGTTTGCTGGCCACCGGCATGGCAGTCCTGGCGTTGATCGTGGCATTGCTGATGATCAAGCGCCCGGCCACCGCCAAGTAAGTGCCCGTGTAGCAGCGGCGCGAGCCGCGTCGGCGGGCAACGCAGGGTGCCTGGATGAACGCGGTGAGGCCGGACGCGGCTTGCGCCGCTGCTACAGGGATCGCGGTGTCGGTGGGTACGGCGGTGTGTCTGTAGCAGCGGCGCGAGCCGCGTCGGCGGTGGATGCAGCAAAGTGGCGGCGTGCATGGTCTGAACCCGCAAGGAGTTTTTCGCCATGCCCTCACGCCATACCGACATCGAATTGTTCTATAAGCCGCCCTTCGACTGGCAGCGTCTGCTCAGGTTTTACGGCGGTCGCTCCCGCGCGTTGGTCGTGACAGTCATCGACGGCGTGTATCTACGCACCGTCGAATGGCAGGGCGACGAAGGCCTGCTCAGTGTCCGGCGGGACGCGGGCCGCGACTGCCTGATCGCGCGAGTCGATGGGCCGGCCAGCGTTCACCTGCCTGCCCTGGTGCCGCGCCTGCGACGCATGTTCGATCTGGATCTGGACCCGCAGCAGCTGCATGCCGCACTCGACGGCGATCCCTGGCTGGGCCGCCTGCTGCTGCAGACGCCGGGCTTGCGCGTGCCAGGCACCTGGTCGACCTTCGAACTCATCGTGCGCACCATCGTCGGCCAGCAGGTCAGCGTCAAGGCGGCGACGACCATTGCCGGGCGCCTGGCCGAGCGTGCCGGGCGGGCCGTGGCGCATCCCCAGCACGCACAGGTGGCGTGGCAGTTTCCGACCCCGGCCGCCCTGGCCGACGTCAATCTCGAGCGGATCGGCATGCCCAGCAAGCGGGTGGCGGCGTTGCAGAACTTTGCGGCGGCGGTGGCCAACGATCAGCTGCAGATCGAAGCCTTCGTCGATGAACACACCCGTGCCGACCTGACACCCCTGCGCAAGGGCCTGCTGGCGCTGCCGGGGATCGGTCCGTGGACGGTCGAATACGTGGCCATGCGGGCCTGGCGCGACCGCGACGCCTGGCCAGGCAGCGACCTGGTGATCATGCAGGAGATCACCCGCGAGCATCCGGATCTGCTGAAACTGGGGCACCAACGGCTGCGCAGCGAAGACTGGCGGCCGTGGCGCGCCTACGCCGTCATGTACATCTGGAACAAGCTCATGGACCGCACCGACGGCCAGCGCGGTGGCTGAAAACGTGGCGCCACAGACGCCACGTTTTCAGCCAGACGCTCAGCGCTGCAGCGGTGGCGTGCGCGGCGGGATCACCCGGCGTTGACCGGTGGCCTCGAAGGCCGCGGCCAGGCGCAACAGCTGCGTGTCGTCATAGGCGCGACCGGCAAAGGTCAGCCCCACCGGCATGCCGATGTCGGCCATCAG
This sequence comes from Pseudomonas sp. RIT-PI-a, assembly GCF_001187875.1. NCBI lineage: Bacteria > Pseudomonadati > Pseudomonadota > Gammaproteobacteria > Pseudomonadales > Pseudomonadaceae > Pseudomonas > Pseudomonas sp. RIT-PI-a. The sequence continues at coordinate 43,731 of NZ_LGIR01000011.1, read as the reverse complement.
GCCCATGGGCACAGTAACGGTCGGCACGCCCAGGTGACGGATCGCCAGATTGCCGTTGGCCACCCATACCCCGTTGCTCCAGGCGATGTCCGCTGCCGCCGGATCGACATCAGCCTTGGCTGGAGCCACGCCGGCGACGGTGGGAAACACCACCGCATCCAGCTTCAGGGCCTGCATCCAGTCTTCCAGGTCGATCTTGCGGGTGTGCTCCAACGCGCGCAGACCGTCGGCCAGGGTGTCGATCTGGTCCCAGGGCGTAATGCCCCGCTCCGCCATCTTCACGTATTCGTCCATGCCGGCGGCCAGGTCGCCCTCGCGATTGGGCAGCGTGCCGGGGTCATGGGGGAAGATCAGCGGGCCGTCGACATCCACCAGCCGATTCAGGGCTGGATCGCCGTTGGCGCGCAGAAAGTCGTCGAAGGCCCAGGCGGTGAGGTCCCACAATTCATGATGCAGGAACGCCGGGTCGACGATGCCGCGGTTGAACACGGTCGGCGCACCCGGTCGATCGCCTTCGCAGTTGGAGACCAGCGGGAAGTCCACTTCGACCACCTCGGCACCTGCCGCTTCAAGGGCATGGCGGGCCTGCTGCCAGAGGTCGATCACCGAAGCACGGGTGTGAATGCGCTGCCCGGTCGGGCCGCCAATGCCCGGCTGCTCGGCCGTGCCGGCCAGCGGGTCGGCATTGATGTACATGCGCGGCACACCGAAACGCTTGCCCGCCAGTGCTGCGGGCGATACGGCCAATTGCACATAGGACGCCGGGCGCACGCTGGCCACCTTGGGTATCGGCACCCAGGGTTGCAGGCGCCACAGGTCGCCACGGGTGTCGGGGTCGTCGGCGACCACCACATCGAGGATTTCCAGCAGATCGGCCATGGTCCGCGCAAAGGGCACGACTACATCCATGGTCGGCGTCAGCGGCCAGTTGCCGCGTACCGAGATGATCCCGCGCGAAGGCGTGTAGGCGCACAGACCGTTGTTGGACGCCGGGCCGCGTCCGCTCGACCAGGTTTCTTCGGCTAGCCCGAACGCGGCGAAGCTGGCTGCGGTCGCCGTGCCCGCACCATTGGACGAGCCGGAAGCAAACGGCGCGGTGAGGAACTCGGCGTTGTACGGACTTTCGGCACGGCCGTAGACGCCGCGCTGCATGCCGCCGTTGGCCATGGGCGGCATGTTGGTCTTGCCTAGGCAGATCGCTCCGGCAGCGCGCAGACGCTCGACGGTGAACGCGTCGCGCTGGGCGACCAGCCCGGCAAAGGCCGGACTGCCGGAAGCCGCGGTCAGGCCCTTGACCAGGTAGCTGTCCTTGGCCGTGTAGGGAATGCCATCGAGCGGCCCCAGCGTCTGGCCGCTCGCGCGCCGTGCGTCGGCCGCCTCGGCTTCGGCCAGGGCCGAGGGATTGGGCACCACCACGGCGTTCAGCGCGGTGGCCGTGTCGGCGCCGTCATAGGCCGCGATGCGCTCCAGGTAAGCCTGGACCAGTTCGACCGCCGTGGTCTGCCCGCTCTCCAGAGCCGCGCGCAGTTGGGCGATGGAAACCTCGGTGACTTCGATCATGCTGCTCTCCTGCACGATCAGCCCTTGGCGGCCATGGCGGTGACTTCGACACGCATGCCGGGGGCGGCCAGCGCAGTGATACCTACGGCGGCACGCACCGGCCAGGGCTTGGCGAAGAAACGCTGGTAGACCTCGTTGAAGGCCGGGCGGTCAGCCATGTCGGTCAGGTAGATGGTCAGGTGCAGGACGCGATCCAGCGAACTGCCGGCCGCTTCCAGCGCCACTTTCAGCGCCTGCAGCGTGCATTCGCTCTGCTCGGTGATGCTGCCCAGTTCCAGGCTGCCGTCGGCGCGGGTCGGAATCTGAGTGGTCACCAGCAGGCCGCCGAAGCCTGCGACGTCCGAGGAAATCGACTCCGGGTCAGGGTCCGGCACAAAGGTGATGTCTGAATGGGCCATGGGAAGCTCCTGAGGTCAATGATGGGCAATGGCGGGCATGTTACAGCCCAGCCATTGCAAATTGAAACGCCAGAGGGTTCAGCCCACCAGGTGCAGGAAGTGCATGTGCCGCTCGTAGTGATCGAGGATGTCGCCGATCACCTCGTCGCGCGACCAGCCCATCACATCGTGGTCCTGGCCCCCTTCGCGCAGGTGCACTTCGGCGCGGAAATACTTGCGCTCCTCGCCGGTGGGTCCGCTCATGACGAAGCTTGGGGTGGCGTAGGCATGGGGCCGGATTTCATAGATGAAGGCATCATCGGTCGGGCCGACACTCAGGCGCACACCGCCCTCCTCGCCGTCTTCCACCGTGCAATCATAACCCTGCAGGCGCCATTCCTCGGCGACGCTGAGGCAGGCCGGAAGGGCCACTTCCTCGATGAAGCGCACCACATGGGCGCGGCGCGGGAACATGGCCAGGGTGCGCAGACGACGCTGCCAGTTCCCGCCGGCCCGTGGCGTGCTCGGGGAAATCGCCAGGGCCTGATGGCGCAGGCCGCGCTTGGTGGCGTCCAGCTTGAGCGCCTTGAGCAGGCCGCGCATGCTCAGCAGCAGCGCCAGGGTAAAGGGTAGCGCACTGGCGATGGTCGCCGTTTGCAACGCCTTGAGGCCGTCGGCCAGCAATAGCGCGATGGCCACCAGGCCCATGCTCGAGGCCCAGAAGATGCGCTGGCGCACCGGCGTGTTTTCCGACCCACCGGAGGCGAGCATGTCCACCACCATCGCGCCGGAGTCGGCCGAGGTGACGAAGAACACCACCACCATGATGATCGCCAGGGCGCTGATCACGCCGGAGAACGGAAAGTGCTGGAGAAACGCGAACAGCGCCAGCGACGTATCCTTGTCCACAGCCATGCCCAGGTCGGTCATGCCCTGCTCGAGAATCATGTGGATCGCGGTGTTACCGAACACGGTCATCCACAGCAGGGTGAACGCGGTGGGCACCAGCAGCACCCCGGTGACGAATTCACGGATGGTACGACCGCGCGAGATGCGCGCGATGAACAGCCCCACAAACGGCGACCAGGCCAGCCACCAGCCCCAGTAGAACAGGGTCCAGCCACCGATCCAGTCGGTGGGCTGGTAGGCGTTGAGGTTGAGGGTGCGGCTGACGATCTCGCTGAGGTAGCCACCGGTGTTCTGCACGAACGTCTGCAGGATCAACACGGTGGGGCCGAGGATCATGACCATCGCCATGAGCAGCACCGCCAGGCCCAGGTTGAGCTCGGACAGCCGGCGGATGCCCTTGTCCAGCCCGGACACCACCGACAGCGTGGCCAACGCGGTGGTGCCGATGATCAGGGCGATCTGGATCGGGATCGATACCGGAATGCCGAACAGCGCGTTGAGACCGGTGTTGATCTGCGCCACACCGAAGCCCAGCGAAGTGGCCACCCCGAGTACCGTGCCGATGATGGCGAAAATGTCCACGGCATGCCCGATGGGGCCATAGATGCGTTCGCCGATCAGCGGATAGAGGGCCGAACGCAGGGTCAGCGGCAGGCCGTGGCGGAAGCTGAAATAGGCCAGGATCAAGGCGACGATGGCGTAGATGGCCCAGGCGTGCAGGCCCCAATGGAAGAAGGTGATCCGCATCGCCTCACCCGCAGCGGCAACGGTGTCGCCCTCGCCGTAGGGCGGATTGAGGAAGTGCATGACCGGCTCGGCGACGCCGAAGAACATCAGACCGATGCCCATGCCCGCCGAGAACAGCATGGCAAACCAGGTCATGCTGCTGTAATCGGGCGTGCTGTGGTCCGGGCCCAGCTTGATGTCACCGTAGCGGCTGACGCCCAGGAACACCACGGTGCCCAGGATCACCGCCACGGCGAGAATGTAGAACCAGCTGACGTTGGTGAAGATCCAATCCTGCACATGGGCGAACAGGGTTTGCGCCTGTTGGGGCATCAGGCTGGCGAACAGCACCAGCAAGAGCAGCAGAATGGCCGATATCCAGAAGACCGGCGGATTGAGTGTCGAGGCCTCGACGGGGTCTGACTTCACAGTCATTGAAAAGCTCCTGATGAGACGGTGCAGCAGTGGGTGTGTGGCTAGCTGTGACCGCACTGCGCGGCTGGGGTTTACCGACACGCTTCGTCCAGTCCGCCTTTGATCGAACGATTATGTGTCTGGATGTATTTGCTCACATATTCGCGCGGCGAGGCCGGCACGATTGCCGGTGGCGCTCTGTCTATCAGTGACGCTGCAACCTGTTCTTCGATCATCAACCGCTCGACCACCAACCGGAGGATCCATGGCATTCGTCGACACTTATGTGAAAGAGATCATCGCGCTGGAGGTGGCGCTCTTTCATGCGCGGGCTCGTCTGGAAGGCGCGGCGGATGCCGAAGCACTGCACGACCTGCGTATCGCCGTGCGGCGCATCCGCAGCCTGCTGATCCCGGTGCGTGCGGAACCGGCCATGGGCCCGCTGCTGGCGGCGGCCAAGGCCGTGGGACAACTCACGACCCCTACCCGCGACCTGGAAGTGATGGCCCAGGAACTGGAAAAGCGTGGCATGGGCGGTGCCGCCGACAGCCGCCGGGCGCGCCTGGAACTGGAGCACCAACTGATCGCCGAGCATGCCACCCTGCAGGCCTTGTTCACGGCGCTGGACGGATGGCCCGCCGCGTTCCGCGCCAGTGAGCCGGGCCTGGATTCAAAACACTTCGAAAAGAGGGTGGTGAAGACCTTGAACAAGCACGTCGACAAGCTGCGCCGTGCCCTCAAGGATGCCCAGTTCGATCGGCACGAACTGCGCATCCTGGTCAAACGCACGCGCTACCTGACCCAAGCCTTCGCCGACCTTTCTCCGCTGTCATCCAAGGCGGAAAAATCGCTCAAGGCCGTGCAGTCGGCGCTGGGCTCGTGGCATGACCACCATCAGTGGCGCCTCAAGGCCAAGGTCGAAGCCGATCTGCAACCGCTGGCGCAGGTCTGGGCCGAAGACTCGGCCGCCGAACTCGAGCGAGCCGAGGCCGAGCTCGACACCCTGGCGCGTCTGCTGCCCAAGCGCAGCAAGCGCTGAGGGCAGCCACGCGGTGGCCGGGCCGCGCGCGGGTCACGCCGCCTTGATGCGCGACGTGACCTGCCCCAGCTCAGTCGACAGTTGATGCAGGTGGCCGCTGGCGCTTTGGGTGCGGTCGACGTTGGCCTGGTTGGTGGTGGCGATGGCGGTGATTTCGACCAGGTTCTGGGCGATGTCGTCGACCACCGCGTTCTGCTCTTCGGCGGCCGTTGCGATCTGCCGGTTCATGTCCCTGATCGCCTCGATCGACTGGGTGATGCGGGTCAGTGTCTGCCCCACTTCCACCACCTGCTCGACGCCCTGATCGCTGCGTTGCTGGCCATTTTCGATGGCTTGCACCGCGTTCACCGCGCCGGTTTGCACGGTGTCGATGATCTGATGGATTTCCAGGGTCGAAGCCGCGGTACGTTGCGCCAGGGTGCGCACCTCGTCGGCGACCACGGCGAAACCGCGACCGGCATCCCCGGCCCGCGCCGCCTCGATGGCGGCATTGAGCGCCAGCAGGTTGGTCTGGTCGGCGATGCCGCGGATCACTTCCAGCACCTTGCCGATCCGACCGCTGTCGTCGCGCAACTGACGAATCACGTCGCCGGTCAGGGCAATCTCGCCGCGCATGCGGGTGATGGTATGGATAGTGGCCTGCATGGACTGCTCACCACTTTGCGCCTCGCGATCGGCATCGGCAGCGGCGGTGGCCGCGCCGGCAGCATGACGGGCGACTTCCTGCGCGGTGGCGGACATTTCCTGCATCGCCGTGGCCACCTGATCGGTGCGCTCGAACTGCTCGTTGGTGCCCTGCAGCATCACCGCAGCGATGGTGTTCAGCTCGCCGCTGGCCTGGTCCAGATCGGCCGTGCTGCGTTGCAGGCGGGTGAAGGTATCGGCGAGAAAGTCGCGCAGGGTGTTCGCCGCCACGGCGAGATTGCCCAACTCGTCACGCCGCTGGCTGACCACGCGCTCGGCCAGATGGCCCTGGCTCAGGCGCGCCACGTAGTCGATCAGGTCGCGCACCGGCGTGACCAGATTGCGGTTGACCAGCCACAGGCTCAGGGCGGTGATCAGCAGACCGGACAACAGCATGATGCCGATGCCCCAGACGATCGCCTGGTGGCCCTGCTCGTTGATCAACCGCGACTGCTCATCGGCCAGCCCGCGCAGCTCGGTCACCAGGGCGTTCATCTGCTCGCTGGTGGCACGGTCGACGCCGGCCACGGCGCGGTCGCCGCTGGCGGCGTCGGCCCCGCTGGCCAGGAAGGCTTCGCGACCCTGACGATAGGCCTTGCCCAACGTAGCGTGTTCATCACGCAGGCGCTGGGCGTTCTGGCTGACGCTGGCGGGGACGCCGGGCAATTCGCTCAGGGCCTGCAAGGTGGCCGCCACCGCCCGCTCCTGCTCCTCGAACTGGGCCCAGTACTTGTCCGCGGCTTTGGGGTCCTTGCCACGCAGCAGCACATTCTTCCATTCCTGCACCTGGGTCTTGAACTGAACGTTGGCACGATCGACCAGTTCAGTGGCCCGCAGCGGTCCGGCCACCAGGTGTGTGTAGTCATCCAGGCTTCCTGCGAGGAATTTGAAGCTGCCCAGAGCAATCAGCAGCAGGATGAGCAACCCACCGGCCAGCAAGGCCAGCACCTGGGCGCGCAGAGACGTTTTGAACATGACGAACCTCATGATTGGAAGCCCTTGCGAACGCGTGGGCAATCGCTATATCGGCAGGGCTCGGGCGTTGCTTGAGCGCGCCGGCGACGGGGCGACGTCCAGTGGCGAGTCTCGGGGCGCCCGATAATATTTCGACACGAACGCTTGTGAACTAACGCTTGGCGGCGGCGATCCTCTCTATGCGCAATAAGCGCGTCTGACCCGCCGGTGCATCCGTGCCGATGTTGTCCTTTGATGAGGGATTGTCGTGACCACTACTACCCAACTTGCCTATCGACACAGGCCAGGTCCGCTGCATGCGATCTTCCTGGCCGGTACCGTTCCGCTCTTTCTGGGCGGGCTACTGAGCGACATCGCCTACTACCAGAGCTACCAGATCCAGTGGAGCAACTTCGCCGCCTGGCTGATCGCCGGTGCCCTGGTGTTCTGTGGCCTGGCGCTGCTGTGCGCCCTCATCAACCTGGTCCGCGCGGAACATAAGGGCGGTCGTCCAGTCGTGTACTTCCTGCTGTTGCTGGTGACGTGGGTACTGGGTCTGGTCAACGCCTTCGAACATGCCAAGGACGCCTGGGCAGTCATGCCTTCGGGGCTGATCCTGTCGGTGATCGTGACGGCACTGGCGCTGATCGCGGCCTGGGTCGGTTTGACCAATCTGCGTTCCGGAGGTGTTCGATGAACTATTCAGGCGCCTTGACGGCCATCAGCGTGGCCTTGTTGCTCGCCGGTTGCGGCAGCGAAGCCGACAGCACCCAGGCCCGCGGGCCCGATCCCAAATTGCCGGAAGCACAGCGCGGCCTGTTGCCGAGCATGAAGATCGCCGAGCCAGTGGCTTGGGGCGACAGCAAACCGACCGTGCCACAGGGCTATACCATCAGCGCGATTGCCACCGACCTGGCGATTCCGCGCCAGACCCTGGTCCTGCCCAACGGTGACATCCTGGTGGCCGAAGGCCGTGGCGGCAGCGCTGCCAAGCTCAAGCCCAAGGACGTGATCGCCAGCTACATCAAGGCCAAGGGCAATACCCAGGTCAAGGGCGGCAACCGCCTGACCCTGCTGCGCGACGCCGACGGCGATGGCACCTACGAGCTGAAGACCGTGTTTGCGGAAAACCTCAACGCGCCCTACGGCCTGGCCTATGCCGACGGCAAGTTGTACGTCGCCAACCAGGATGCCCTGGTGCGCTTCGACTACACCGACGGCCAGACCAAGGCCAGCGCAGCACCGACCAAGCTGGCCGACCTGCCCTCGGCGATCAACCACCACTGGACCAAGTCGCTGGCCATCAGCGACGACGGCCGCTACCTGTACGTGGGCATCGGTTCCAACAGCAACGTGACCGAACGAGGCATGGAAGTCGAGATCGACCGCGCCATGGTCTGGCAGATCGATGCCCAGACCGGCGCGCACAAGCCCTATGCAACGGGTATCCGCAACCCGACGGCACTGACCATCCAGCCGGGCACCGGCCAGCTGTGGGCCGTGGTCAACGAACGTGACGAGCTGGGTCCGGACCTGGTGCCGGACTACCTGAGTTCGGTCCGCGAAGGGCAGTTCTATGGCTGGCCGTACAGCTACTGGGGCCAGAACGTCGATCCTCGCGCCCAGCCACAGAATCCGGAAAAAGTCGCGGCGGCGGTCAAGCCCGATTACAGCCTTGGCTCGCACGTGGCCGCCCTGGGTGTGGATTTCTCGATTCCAGCCATGGGCGAGAAGTTCGCCCAGGGCGCCTTCGTTGGCGAACACGGTAGCTGGAACCGCGACAACCCCGTGGGCTACAAGGTGATCTTCGTGCCGTTCGCCGGCAACAAACCCGCCGGCGAGCCCATCGATTTCGCCACGGGCTTCCGTGGTGACGATGGCAAGACCCGTGGCCGTCCGGTCGGTGTAACGGTCGATCCGCGCGGCGCGCTGATCATCGCCGACGACCTGGCCAACACCATCTGGCGCGTCACACCCAGCCGTTGAGGCTGGCTTCGGGGCGCCCTGCCCCGAGGTGTTGTCCACCGGCGCGCGTTCAGCGCGCCGGTTGTTTATTGCCCCCCTGCTTCCCGATCAGCGACTCATCACCGTCAAGGCATCGACCAGGGCGTGCATGTCGGCGGGCGTCGTGTTGATCCCCGGTGTCACCCGAATGCAGGGCCCGCAGGCGGAGCCGTCACGGGCGACGGTGAAGATATCGAACTGGGCGAGGAGCTGGTCGATCTTGCCCTGCTGGTCCTGCACGTCGCGAAAACGGAACGAGGCGATGCAGCAGGACAGGCGCGGGTCTTCGGGCGTGAGCACTTCGATGCCCGGCAGCCTTCGTGCAGGCGTCAGCCACAGGTCACGCAAGTAACGCAGGCGCGCGCCCTTCACTGGCCAGCCGCCCAATGCCTGGTGTTCGGCAAACACCGTGGGCAGGCTCATCAACGCGGGGACGTTGGGGGTGCCGTAGGGGCTCAGGCAGCGAATGTCGTCGGCTGGATAGCTGGGGTTGCCCATGTCCGGGGAGAAATCGGCCAGGCGTTCGCGGCGAACGTGAATGACCCCCAGGCTGAGCGGCGCGCCGATCCATTTCTGCAGGTTGAAGCCCGCCAGCTCGATGCCCAGGTCGTGCAGATCGACCTCCATCTGACCGAGCGAATGGGCGCCGTCCAGAATCACGTCGATGCCGTGGGCACGGGCCTCGGCGGCAATGCCCTTGATCGGCATGACCAGCCCGGTACGGTGCGTGACGTGAGTCAACGCCATGAGCTTGAGCCGCGGATGGGTGGCGAAGGCCCGGCGGTAGGTCTGGAGCAAAGCCTCGTAGCTGGCGGGGTGATCATGGACCAGACGTACCAGCTCGACACCGCGGGCCTGCTGCAGCCAGTCGAAGGCACCCTGCACCGAGCCGTAGTCCAGGTCGCTGATCAACACCTGATCGCCCGGCTGCAGACACGTGTAGTTGCGGATCAGCGAATACAGGGCCTCGGATGCGCTGCGGGCGAAGGTCAGTTCGCCTGCGGGCACGCCCATCAGCTCGGCGAGCTGCTGGCGGATGGCGTCGGCCTCATGCTTGTCGAAGTGCTGGCGCACGTGCACCGAGTTGCTGCGGTTGACATGACGGATCGCGTCTTCATAGGCGCTCACCACGCCTTCGCTCATGCGACCGAAATAACCGCCGTCGAGGTTGATCGGCCCGTCGTCGCGTGGGTAGCGTGCAGCAACGTCCGTCCAGAAGGTTTCATCCATGGCCAATTCGGCGGGGCTTTGCGTTACGCAGGGCATGACAGCACGCTCTTGAGGGGAAGACACCGAGCATCGCTTTGCCGGACGTGGGATGCAAGGGGCAACGCCGGTCGTCGCTGACATGAACTGAGCGCCCTTGGTTATTTGACCATTCGTTCAACAATCCCTAGGGTAGCCAGCTTCATTTTTGTCCGAGACGCTCATGACCACCCGTTCCAAGCTTCCGCCGACCGTCTACCTGTTGGGGTTGACGATTTTCTCGCTGGTGACCGCCGAGTTCATGGTAGCCGGGATGATGCCCGCGCTGGCCGCCGCGTTTTCCGTGAGCCTGGCCCAGGTCGGCAACCTGATTGCGCTGTATGCACTGGGCATGGCCCTGGGCGGGCCACCGGTCACGGTGCTGTTGCTGTCGCGCGGGATCAGCAATCAGCGGGCGCTGGTCGGTCTGCTGGCGGTGTACGTGCTGGCCGGGGCGCTGGCCGCCGCCGCGCCCACCTACACGGTTCTGGCCTTGGCACGCATCGTCATGGGCGTGTCCAGCGCCGCCTGCATCGGCCTGTGCATGACCCTGTGCGCCGGGCTGGTCAGCCTGCAGGACCGCGGCCGGGCCATTTCGGTGGTGCTGGCCGGGCTGATGCTGTCGCCGGTGGCCGGCGTACCGGCGACCGCCTGGGTCGAACATCACTATGGCTGGCGGGCCAGTGCCTGGCTGGTGGTGGCCTTGGCCTCGCTGTGCACGGTGCTGGTTGCGACGCGCCTGCCGCGCGCCGAGGCCGGCGACGAGCCGTCGCTGGGCAGACAGTGGATCAGCCTGAAGAACCGCAGCCTATGGGGTGCCTACATCACCAGCGGCCTGATCATCGGCGCGACCTTCGCTGCGTTCAGTTATTGCACGCCGATCCTGATCGAGGAAGTCGGCGTGGCTCCCGCCCAGGTGGCGCCGTTGCTGGCGCTGTACGGCGTGGCCAACGTACTGGGCAACATGGTAGTGGGCCGGATCGCCGATCGGCATACCTTCGCCGCCCTGGGTTGGGGCTTGGCCCTGCTGGTGCTGGCGCTGGGCGGATTCGCCCTCGCCGGTCAGGTGTTCTGGCTGAACCTGGCCTGCTTCCTCACCGTTGGCCTGACCGGGGTCGCGCTGAACCCGGCCATGGTCGCGCGGGTGATGAAGGCCGCCGAGCCCGGCGCGCTGGTCAACACCCTGCACACCTCGGTGATCACCGCTGGGCTGGCCCTGGGCAGTTGGGCCGGTGGTGCGGTGATCGATGCTGGTCTGGGGCTGCGCGCCCCGTTGTGGCTGGGCGCCGGCATGGCGCTGCTGGGCCTGCTCAGTCTGCTGCGGCCCTGGTACAACGCCACCGCGCCCGCCGCCGCGGCACGCTGAGACCAACTCAGCCTAAAGCGGTTTGGCCAATATGCCGGAGGGGGCATGGTCGGCCGCCGACGCTGGGTCGGTCTGATCCAGCTCTCGTGACACCGAAAGCCGCTCCTCGGCGATGCGCTGAACCAGATTCAGCGCACGCTCGGCACTGCCCAGCAACGCCAGGATGGCGCCGCGTTCGTCCCAGCCCAGTTTCTGCTCGGGCTGCAGGCAGCGCTCGCGCAGGGCCAGCAGGTCCCTGGCATGGGCGTTCGGCAGGTAGGCGCCCTGTGGCCCCTTGCGCACGGCCGGCTCGACGATATCGAGAATGGCGTCGACGATTTTCCGCGCATTGGCGCAGAACACCTGGCGCTCGATGCGGCGGGCGATCTGCGACAGGGTTCGGGTCAGGCTTGCGCTGAAGTCTTCTTCCTCGATGAGGCTGGCGAGCAGATTGGTTTGCCGCGCCGTGACATCGTTCTTGAACATCTGCGCGGTGTAACCGCGAATTTCCTGGCTCAGGGTGTCCAGCGCATGCTCATGTTCCGCGGCGTTCTTCAGCGCCTGGGATTGGCCGCGCGCTGCGTCCAGCAGCAGGCCCATGCCCTGGCTGTAGCGGGTCAGTTCCTGGCTGACGGCGGCCACGCCGGTGTTGACGTTGGCCAGCGCGGCACGGTCGAGATGACGCGGTACGGCATAGTCCTCCGCGTCGCTGCGGCTGGCGCCGATGCGCGAGAGCACACGCTCGAACACGCCGATGAAGGGAAACATCAGCGCCGTGTTGAAGATGTTGAAGCCGATGGAGTAAAGCCCCACCGCCACGGGCACCATCGGGAAGCTTTCCTTGCCATCGACCGTATCGGTACGGGTCACGTCCATGCCGAACAGGCCCATGGTCCCTTGCAGGATGTCCATGGACACAAAGAACAGCGGAAACATCACGGCAACGCCGATGAAGTTGAAGGCGATGTGGGCATAGGCCGCGCGCTTGGCGTTCTTCGACAGGTTGAGCGAGGCCAGCCATGAGGTGACGGTGGTGCCCAGGTCGGCGCCGAGGGAGAACGCCACCGCCGTCTGCCAATCCAGAATGCCAGCCGCCCCCAGGCCCATGACGATGCCGATGGTGGCCGACGAGGAATGGATCATGGCGGTGATGCCGGCGGCGGTCAGCACGCAGATGGCCAGGCCGGTGTAGCTGTCGGCGCGCAATCCGGAGATGACCGACATCACTTCCGGCAGTTCGCGCAGGGGCTTGAGCCCGCCGGTCAACAGGTTCAGGCCGTAGAAGATCAACGAGAAACCGATGATGGCAATGGCCAGATGACGGGTCTTTTCGTTCTTGCTGAAGACATAGACCAGGGCGAACAGCCCGGCGAAGATCAGTCCCAGCGGCCCCAGCGGCATGGCGATCAAGCCGTTGCCCAGGGTGGTGCCGATGTTGGCGCCCATGATCACGCTGATGGCCGGCCGCAGCCCGACCACGCCGGCGTTGACCAGCCCGACCGTCATGACGGTCATGGCCGTGCTGGATTGCAGTACGCCGGTGATCACGGTGCCGGCGGCCAGGCCCTTGGCCGGCGTGCCGGCCAGCTTGGCCAGCCAGGCGCGCATGCGGTTGGCCGCCAGGTTGTTGATGCCGTCGGACATGAATTCCAGCCCGAGCATGAAAATGCCCAGGCCACCGATGACAGGGACCAGCAGGTCTTTGAAGATATCGATTTCCATGGCGGCTCTTTGCGGTAGGGAGGATGGCCGGCGCGCCCGGGGTGTGATCCTCGAAGCTAGACATGAAATGTGACATATGGGTGACGCGCGGCCGCCATTTCCCCTTGCTGCGACCGCCGGTGTAGTGGCCGAGTGCAGCTGAAGCGGCTTGCGCCGCTGCTACGAAACACCGCGTTCCCCTGTAGCAGCGGCGCGAGCCGCGTCCGGGACAACGCGGAGAAACGGACACACCGCATGGCCAATGACGCGGCTTGCGCCGCTGCTACAGAGGCTTGCGAGCCGCGTCCGGGGACGACGCGAAAGGATTGACGCGCCGCTCAAGCGTGACGCGGCAACAGGGCATTTTTTGCCGTCATGAGCGACGTACGTAGGAAATTTCTGACACAATAGTGCAAACGATTCGCATTATCTTGTCTAGCCAGGAAGCTTTTCATGTCTCGCATGTCCCGTTCGCCGCTCCCCTACCCTCCGCAAAACCTGCTGGCCCTGGCCATCTGCATGGCAACGATCACGCCGGCCCTGGCCGACGACAGCGCCGCAAGCCAGCAGCAGGCGGCGCCTGGAGTCATCGAACTGGGTGCCAGCGAGATCACCTCGAACGCATTCCAGCTGGGCAGCTACACCGAGGGTTCCCAGTCCTACACCACCGGCAGCATGGCGACGGCTACCAAACTGCCGCTGAGTTTGCGTGAAACGCCCCAGGCGGTGACCGTGATCACCCGCCAGCGCATGGACGACCAGGCCATGACCAGCATCAACGATGCGGTGCGCGCCACCCCTGGCCTGTTCCTCAGCTATGCCAACGGTCCCGGTCGCCAGGCCTATACGGCACGCGGTTTCGACATCGACAACCTGATGTACGACGGCATCCCCAGCGGCTACTCGGGCGTCACCATCGGCGCCCAGCCCAACCTGGCGATGTTCGATCGGGTCGAGGTCGTGCGTGGTGCGACGGGCCTGGTCACCGGTGCCGGTAATCCCTCGGCGGCCATCAACCTGGTGCGCAAACGCCCGCTCGCCGAGCAGAAGGTCACCCTCACCGGCGCCGCTGGCAGCCACGACGACTACCGTGGCGAAATCGACGCTTCCAGTCCGCTCAATCAGGCGGGCACGCTGCGCGGTCGCGTGGTGGCATCCTACCGCGACGCCAACAGCTTCATCGATAATGTGGAAGAGGATCACGGCCTGTTCTACGCGGTGACGGAAGCGGATTTGAGTGAAGACACCCTGCTGACCGTGGGTTTCTCTCACCAGAAGGACAAGACCAACTATTTCTGGGGTTCGTCGATGATCGGCCAGAACGGCCATCACCTGGACCTGCCGCGCTCGTACAATCCGGGCACCGACTGGGAGAACAAGGACCAGGAGATCAACACCGTGTTCGCTGAAGTGCGCCAGCGCCTGGCCAACGACTGGAACCTGCAGGTCAACGCCAACTATGCCGAGCAAAACGGCTTGTTCTCGGGTTCTTATCAATCGCGCTGGTTCGAAAATACCTTGGCACGTACCGTGTACCAGTCGGCACACGATGAAAACCAGGCTGGCCTTGATGCCTTCGTCAGCGGGCCGTTCCAGGCGTTCGGACGCACTCACGAACTGGTGGTCGGCGCCAGCAGGCGCATCTACGACATGACCACGCACAACTACGATCCCTACGACACCAACTGGCCGATCAACGCCGGCAAGCCGAACTTCACCCATACCGACAACGACCGCGAAGTCACCACCCAGGATGGCCTGTACATGACCACACGCCTGAGCCTGGCCGACCCGCTGAAGCTGATTCTCGGTGGCCGCCTGGACTGGTACGACTATGACAACCGCGATGGCGAAGGCGACTACAAGGTCACCCGCAATGTCACCCGCTACGCCGGGCTGATCTTTGATCTGGACGACCACCATTCGCTGTATGCCAGCTACAGCGACATCTTTACCCCGCAAAGCGCCCAGGACACCAGCAGCACGCCGGTGCGGCCGATTCAGGGCAAGAACTACGAGATCGGCATCAAGGGCGAGTATTTCGATGGCGCGCTGAATGCCAGCCTGGCGCTGTTCAGGGTCGATCAGGAAAACCGCGCGGTGCAGATCTTCGTCGAGAACTGCCCGCAGCTCAGCTGCTACGAAGCGTCGGGCGAAGTGCGCAGCCAGGGCATCGACTTCGAGCTGCAGGGGGCGCTGACCGAGAACTGGCAGGTGGGCGGTGGCTACACCTACGCGCGGGTACACACGCTCAAGGACAGCGCCAACCCACAGAACGAAAACCAGCGCTACGACACCGACATTCCCGAGCACCTGTTCAAGGTCACCACCACCTACCGCTTCCAGGGCCCGCTGGAGAAACTGCGCGTGGGCGGTACCCTGTCCTGGCAGAGCCGCCTGTACAACGACGTCGACCTGGCCGATGGCGGCAGCTACCGCCTGGAACAGGGCAGCTATGCCGTCACCGACCTGATGGCCGGCTATCAGGTGAGCCGCAACCTGGACCTGCAGGTCAACGCCAACAACGTGTTCGACCGCAAGTACTACAACGCCATCGCCACCTCGACCAGCTATGGCGGCGACAGCTACGGCAACCCGCGCAACCTGATGCTGACGGCCAAGTACACCTTCTGATCGGCAGCCGCGAGCGGGTCGATGGGCCGTACTGGTATCATCGACCCACTTCTCCCCTGGGCCACGCCATGAATCGTCGCAAGAAGATCAAACAGCTGTTGCAAGCACATGCCAAGAAGGCCAGCGCCAAGTTGGCGCCGCAGAGCAAGGACCGTTACATCAGCAAGGCGGACCGGGCGAAGCTGGCGCTTGAGGCCGACAGCGCAAGTCCCGCTGTCGATCAGGCCTGAAGCGGATCGGGCCTGCGCTTCAGAGGTAGTGCAGCGGCAAAATCTGGTCGCGCGTCAGCGGCGCCAGTTCGAGCTTGGCCACCGTTGTGGCATCGACCCACAGCGCTTCTTCGATTTCCGCAGCGGGGCTGACCTGAGCCTTGATGCGTACCTGAAAGAGCTCGCAATGCACTTCATGGCCGGGCTCGTTGGCGGCCACGGCTGTGTAGGTACCCAGAAATCTGGCTTCGGCCGGATCCACCGCGATGCCCAACTCCTCCTCCAACTCACGAACCAGTGCCTGGGCAGGCTGCTCGCCCGATTCGATCTTGCCGCCTGGCTGCATGAAGGCACGCGTGTTGCGCTTGCGCACCAGCAACGTTTGCCCTTGCTCGTTGAGCAGCAGTGCGGCAGCGATATGGATGGTGGCGGCCATGGCGTCTCTCCTGAAAAAAGGTGGGCACCATGGCACGCCGTGCATGAGCTGGCAATTGCTACTGGAGAACGTTTGGGGGTGGTTCTCGGTCCTATCGGTACGATCTTCTGGCAGGGCGGTGGACCATGGCGTTGATACCCGATCTATCCGGCAGTGCGTCTGTACTGGTTTGTGGCGCCAGCCAGGGCATCGGCCTGGCGTTGTGCGAGCAGTTGTTGCAGCGTGAGGATGTCGCCCAGGTGTTTGCGGTTTCCCGGCAGGCCACGACCAGCGCCGAGCTGGCGGCGTTGGCTGAGCGCCATGGGCCTCGTCTGGTCAGCCTCGATTGCGATGCGCGCGACGAACAGGCCCTGCAGCGGCTGGCCGATGCGGTGGCGGCCGATTGCGCTCATTTGCACGTGGTGATCAGCACGCTGGGCATTCTGCATCAGGACGGCGCGCGGCCGGAAAAAGGGCTGGCCCAGCTGGATCTGAGCAGCCTGCAGGCCAGCTTCGCCACCAATGCCTTTGCCCCGGTCCTGCTGCTCAAGCATCTGCTGCCCCTGCTGCGCAAACAGCCCGCCACCTTCGCCGCGCTGTCGGCCAGAGTCGGTTCGATCGGCGACAACCGCCTGGGTGGCTGGTACAGCTATCGCGCCAGCAAGGCGGCGCTCAACCAGCTGTTGCGCACGGCCAGCATCGAGCTCAAGCGTTTGAATCCTGCGGCCACGGTGTTGGCTTTGCACCCTGGCACCACCGACACCCGGCTCTCGCAGCCCTTCCAGGCCAACGTCCCGGCGGGCAAATTGTTCGACCCCGATTTCGCCGCCCGTTGCCTGCTCGAATTGATCGGCCAGCACGGACCGGTGCAAACCGGCAGCTTCTGGGCCTGGGATGGCCAGCCCATACCGTGGTGAATCTGACGCATTTCCCTGTAGCAGCGGCGCGAGCCGCGTCCGGGACCGCCGCAGGGCAACTGACACACCGCGTGCGCAGTGACGCGGCTTGCACCGCTGCTACAGGGGGTTGAGGGATTCGATCCATTGGATGTGTCGGGCCAGTTCGAGGCGTTTGCCGTCGAGTCCGCTTTGGCGAGCGTGGGACAGGCGTTCGAGGGTGCGGCGCTTGAGGTGCAGCAGGCGCTGCCATTTGGCCAGGAACGCCGGAGTACGCTGGCGCAGCTGCAAGGGTCCGAAAAACAGCTCCTGGGGGCTGTAGGTCACCGGTTCGCCGTGATCGGCCACGATGATCTCGTAGTCGAAGCGGTTTTCCCGCAGCACTTCTTCATGCTGGATGCGATAACCATTGTCCATCAGCCACTGGCGCAGATCGCATTCGCCGCCATTGGGCTGCAGGATCAATCGCTCACCACGGGTCAAATGCCCCCTGCCCGCCTGCAGAATGTCGCGGATGGTTTCCCCGCCCATGCCGCACAAACTCACCGCTGTGATCCGATCGCACGCTTGAATCGCCGCCAGCCCGTCGGCCTGACGCACGTTGATGCAGTGCTCCAGCCCGCTCTCGCGAACGCTGCGCCGGGCCGCCAGAAACGGCGTCTGGGCGACCTCACCGGCAACGGCCTGGGGGATGACACCACGCAGGACCAGCGCCACCGGCAGGTAGGCGTGATCCGAACCGATGTCAGCCAGGTGCGCGCCGACGGGGACCTGGGCGGCCACGCGCTCCAGACGATGGGACAAGCTGTGCGGATTCACGAGCGATCGGTTCTCTTGATTGGGCGCGCATTCTGGCGAGCGCGCCCGTGCATTTCAACTCATCCGACAGGGTCCGCAGCAACCTATGCCGCCAACAGTCGGACGATCCACTCACGGCTGTGGACCAGAGCCCTGTCGGCCATGGGTGTGGGAAAGTGGATGAAACCGTGGGGCGACACCGGCAACAGGCGCAGGTCCACAGGGGCCACCTTGCCCCAGCGTTCGGCCATCAACAGGGTGTCGTCGCGCAGCGGATCCAGCTCCCCGACGAACATCAGCGCGGGCGGCAGGCCTTGCAGGTCACCGTACAGGGGCGATACCACCGGCTGCCGGCGTTGCTGATCGTCCAGGTCCGGGGTCAGCAGCCGCAACGCCTCGACCATGCCCGGACCGTCCAGCACCAGCGTGTCGGGCCCGGCGTTGCGCACGCTGGGGGTGCCGGTCAGGTCGAAGACACCGTAATACAACAGCGCCCCGCACACGCGCTGCAGCAACGCAGGCCATTGCTTGAGCTGCAACAGAGTGGCGGCGGCCAGATGTCCACCGGCGGACTCGCCAACGACGATCACCGGGAGGTCGGCAAACTCGGGAAAGGCATCGCCCAACACGCAGCGTGCGGCCACCAGGCAGTCGTCGAGCAGACCTTGCAGGGGCGTCGAGACAGCCAGGCGATAGTCGACCGAAACCACTGCGACATCACAGGCCTGCACCAGGGCGATGTTGAGGTCATCGTTCATCTGGGCATTGCCGATGACCCAGCCGCCGCCGTGGAAATCCAGCACCAGACCCTTGGGCGGCCGGGATGGCCGCAGGATGCGCACCTTCACCGGGCGGGCGTCGGGCAGGCGCAGCAGGCGCTCTTCGATGGCCACGTCATGGCGCACGGGCTTGAGCGAGCTGGCCAACTGCCCTGCACGGAGCAGGGTCTGGATCAGCATCGGGGTGACGCGATTGCGGATACGGAACCGCGGCAGGCGGCTCAGGGTCTTGTTGAAGCGCTCTGCCTGCGCGATCTGCGCTGCATCGAACGACCAGCTTTGCTCGGTCTCCACCAGGGGTGTCCTCATACATGAGTAGATGTCAGATAGGAGGGTCTGCGCGTGGTGCGGTTCCCGCATGAGCAGATAACGCGATTAGCGACTATGCTGGCCCTCTTGGTGCCCGTCACCGAATACCGTCGGATCGTTGCAATGGATCATCTGAACCGCTTGCGCGGGTCGCTGTTCAAGTCGGTCTGCGCCCTTTTGCTGTACAGCTTGCTCGACACGGTCGCCTGGGCAGCGAGCCCGCGAGCCTTCGATCTGTACATGCCCGAGGCGCCGCCGCTGAGCATGGCCGGCGTCGCAGGCCAGCAAGGCATCGTGGCCGATGCCGCCGGGCAGGCCATGGTGCTGGCGGGCTATCGAATGAACACCCATATACTGCCCTGGCTCAGGGCGCAACGCACGGTGCAGCAAGGCCAGGACATGCTCATCGTGCCCCTGTCGCGCACCCCTGACAGGGAAGCGGCCTACACCTGGATTGCGCCAATCATGAGTATGGACCGGGCGTTTTTCAGCCTTGACCAGCGCGTCGAAAGCTTCGCCCAGGCGCGTCGCACCTATCATCGCATTGCGGTGGGCATGGGCAGTGCGCAGGAACGCAAGCTGTATGACGAAGGATTCGATGCTTCGCAGATCTACCCGCTGCGTATCGGTGAGAATCCGGCGCAGATGCTGCTGCTGGGGCGCGTCGATGCCTGGTTCAATGGGGTGCCCGAGTCGAAATACATCTGGCGGCAGGTGTCCGAACGGCCGTTGCTGATGAGCCCGGTGCTGATGACGTCGGATCTGTATCTGGCCTGTTCGAAGAGCTGTTCGCCGCAGATGGTGCGCAGTCTGCGCGACGCGGTGCAAACCCTGCATCGCGACGGTTCGATAAAGCGATTGGTGGAGCGATACCTGAGCGCTCCGCTTTGAGCACGGTGGTGCTGCCGGGACGCGGTGGGTCAGAACCAACGCGGCGATCCCGGACGCGGCTTGCGCCGCTGCTACAGGGGCCGTGCGAGCCGCGTCGGCGGTGCAGGCAGGTGGCAAATCCGGCTCGCGCCACCCGTGTAGCAGCGGTGCAAGCCGCGTCGGCGGTGTACGCGGTGGGTCAGGACTGGGCGCGGGCGCTGTGGAGTTTCTTGTAGCTGTCGATCAGGCGCAGATGACGATCCAGGCCTTCGAGCTTCATGCTCGTGGGTGTCAGGCCATGGAAGCGCACGCTGCCGTCCACCGAGCCCAACGCTGCATCCATCCGCGCATCGCCGAACATGCGGCGGAAATTGACCTCGTAATCGGCCATGTCCAGATCGCTGTCCAGCTCCACCTCGAGCACCACGTTCAAGGCCTGGAAAAACAGCACACGGTCCAGGGTATTGGCGTTGTATTGCAGGAACATCTCGACCAGCTCCTTTGCGTCGTCGAAGCGCTCCAGCACCAGCTGGATCAGCACCTTCAACTCCAGAATGGTCAACTGCCCCCACACCGTGTTCTCGTCGAACTCGATGCCGATCAACGTGCGGATATCGGTGTAGTCATCCAGCTCCGACTCCTCCAGGCGTTGCAACAGATTGCCCAGTGCATCGTCATCCAGACGATGCAGATTGAGAATGTCTTCGCGGAAAAACAGCGCCTTGTTGGTGTTGTCCCAGATCAGGTCTTCGATCGGATAGATCTCCGAGTACCCCGGCACCAGAATCCGGCACGCCTTGGCGCCCAGGTGCTCGTAGACCGCCATGTACACCTGCTTGCCCATGCCGTCGAGAATGGCGAACAGCGTCGCCGCTTCCTCGGTATTGGCGTTGTCGCCCTGAGCGGTGAAGTCCCAATCGGCAAAGGCGAAGTCGGCCTTGGCACTGAAGAAACGCCACGACACCACGCCGCTGGAATCGATGAAGTGCTCAACGAAGTTGTTCGGCTCCATCAGGGCATGGCTTTCGAAGGTCGGTTGCGGCAAGTCGTTGAGCCCTTCGAAACTGCGGCCCTGCAGCAGCTCGGTAAGGCTGCGCTCCAGCGCCACTTCCAGGCTTGGATGGGCGCCGAACGACGCGAACACGCCGCCGGTGCGCGGGTTCATCAAGGTCACGCACATCACCGGGAAGCGCCCGCCCAGGGAGGCGTCCTTGACCAGCACCGGAAAGCCCTGCTCTTCCAGCCCCTGAATGCCTGCCACGATGCCGGGATAGCGCGCCAGCACCTCGGCCGGAACATCGGGCAGCGCCAGTTCGCCTTCGAGAATCTCGCGCTTGACCGCCCGTTCGAAAATCTCCGACAGGCACTGCACCTGGGCTTCGGCCAAGGTATTGCCGGCACTCATGCCGTTGCTCAGGTACAGGTTCTCGATCAGGTTGGACGGGAAATACACCGTCTCGCCATCCGACTGACGCACGAAGGGCAGCGAGCAGATACCGCGCTCGATGTTGCCCGAGTTGGTGTCGTGCAGATGGGAGCCACGCAGCTCGCCATCGGGGTTGTAGATGGCCAGGCAGTGGGCATCGAGGATCTCGCTGGGCAAGGCATCCTTGCGGCCTGGCTGGAACCAGCGCTCGTCAGGGTAATGGACGAAGTCGGCCTGGGCGATGTCCTCGCCCCAGAACTGGTCGTTGTAGAAGAAATTGCAGTTCAGGCGCTCGATGAACTCACCCAGGGCCGAAGCCAGCGCGCTTTCCTTGGTCGCCCCCTTGCCGTTGGTGAAGCACATCGGCGAGTAGGCATCGCGGATGTGCAGCGACCAGACATTGGGCACGATGTTGCGCCACGAGGCGATCTCGATCTTCATGCCCAGCCCGGCGAGGATGCCGGACATGTTGGCGATGGTCTGCTCCAGCGGCAGGTCCTTGCCCAGCACATAGGTGCTGGCGCCCGCCTGCTGGGTCGGCATCAACAGGGCCTGGGCATCGGCGTCGAGGTTGTCGACTTCTTCGATGATGAAGTCCGGCCCGGTCTGCACCACCTTCTTCACGGTGCAACGGTCGATGGAGCGCAGGATGCCCTGGCGGTCCTTGGCCGACATGTCCGCGGGCAGCTCGACCTGGATCTTGAAGATCTGGTTGTAGCGGTTTTCCGGGTCGACGATGTTGTTCTGCGACAGGCGAATGTTGTCGGTGGGAATGTTGCGCGTGTTGCAGTACAGCTTGACGAAGTACGCCGCGCACAGTGCCGACGAGGCCAGGAAATAGTCGAAAGGCCCCGGCGCCGAGCCGTCGCCCTTGTAGCGAATGGGTTGGTCGGCCACCACCGTGAAATCGTCGAACTTGGCTTCAAGTCGAAGGTTGTCGAGAAAATTGACCTTGATTTCCATGGGGGAGCACCTGATGCAAGCAAAAACGAATGGCGCGCATTATCCGGTTTTTTCACCCGTGCGTCTTGGACGATCACCGACGGCGGTAATCGGGCAGGCGAACGGACCGCTGTGGCGATACTAAATCGCCGCCACCAGTGAATTTTTTGGTGTCAATTTGTATCTCATGGGGACAAGCCGCTTTGACACAAAGAGAAACATCGATGAAATCTCGTAGAAAAAAAGTCAACCCGATCGGGTTGAACGACATCACCATCGTCGACGACGTCAAGATGCGCAAGGCGATCACCGCCGCCGCGCTTGGCAACGCCATGGAATGGTTCGACTTCGGCGTCTACGGCTTCGTGGCCTACGCGCTGGGCAAGGTGTTCTTCCCGGGTGCCGATCCCAGCGTGCAGATGATCGCGGCCCTGGCCACCTTCTCCGTGCCTTTCCTGATTCGCCCCCTGGGTGGCCTGTTCTTCGGCGCACTGGGCGACAAATACGGCCGGCAGAAAGTCCTCGCCGCCACCATTGTGATCATGTCGCTGAGCACCTTCGCGATCGGCTTGATTCCGTCCTACGACTCCATCGGAATCTGGGCCCCGATTCTTTTGCTGCTGGCGAAGATGGCCCAAGGCTTCTCGGTGGGCGGTGAGTACACCGGCGCGTCGATCTTCGTCGCCGAGTACGCCCCGGACCGCAAGCGTGGCTTCCTCGGCAGTTGGCTGGACTTCGGCTCGATAGCCGGTTTCGTGCTCGGCGCCGGTGTGGTGGTCGGGATTTCTGCCGTGATCGGCGAGGAGAAGTTCCTCGACTGGGGCTGGCGCGTGCCGTTCTTCCTGGCCTTGCCGCTGGGCATGATCGGCCTGTACCTGCGCCATGCGCTGGAAGAAACGCCAGCGTTCCAGCAGCACGTCGACAAGCTCGAACAGGGCGATCGCGAAGGCCTGGCCGGTGGCCCGAAGGTTTCGTTCAAAGAGGTGGCGACCAAGCACTGGCGCAGCCTGCTGACCTGCATCGGCATCGTGGCAGTGACCAACGTCACCTACTACATGCTGCTCACCTATATGCCCAGCTACCTGTCGCATAACCTGCACTACAGCGAAAGCCATGGTGTGCTGATCATCATCGCAATCATGGTCGGCATGTTGTTCGCGCAGCCGGCGATCGGCTATGCCAGCGACAAGTTCGGCCGCAAGCCCTTCATTCTGTTCGGCAGTATCGGCCTGTTCTTCCTGGCCATTCCGGCCTTCATGCTGATCAACAGCGGCAAGATCGGCCTGATCTTCGCCGGCCTGCTGATGCTGGCCGTGGTGCTGAACTTCTTCATCGGCGTGATGGCCTCGACGCTGCCGGCGATGTTCCCCACGCACATCCGCTACAGCGCCCTGGCCAGTGCCTTCAACGTCTCGGTACTGATCGCCGGCGTGACGCCGACCGCGGTCGCCTGGCTGGTGGAAAGCACCGACGACCTGTACATGCCTGCCTACTACCTGATGGTGTTCGCCGTGATCGGTTTCGTCACTGCCATCACCATGAAAGAGACCGCCAACCGGCCTCTGCGTGGTGCGGCACCGGCGGCGTCGGACATCGAAGAAGCCCGTGAGCTGCTGGTCGAGCACCACGACAACATCGAGCAGAAAATCGAAGACATCGACACGCAGATCGCCGAGCTGGAAGCCAAGCGCAAGTCTCTGGTGGAACAGCATCCGCGCATCAACTAAGCCTCGACCTGGCCTGGCTGCGAACCGCGCCCGCGGTTTTCAGCCTTTGGCCAGGCGCTCGCGCAGGTAGTCGACCACGGCGGCCTGGTCGCCGGCGAATTCGATCCGCGACGCCTTGCTTTCACGCTGGTAGGCGTACATCGGATCGTAGTACTCGTGCAGCAACCCCTCGATCCACCCGCGATGCAGATCGACCTGACCACTGCGCTGCTGTTCGTCCAGCGCGGCCTGCATCAGGCCCTGCAGACGCTGATGTCGCTCGCCGCCCAGGCGCTTGTAGATCCGATCCAGGCTTTGCAACAGACGCTCGACAAACAGCTCATGGCCCTCTTCGCCGTGCAGGCTGACGAACTCCGCGCACAGGTCCACCACGTAGTCACGCAGAATGCGCTCGACACGGTTATCGAAGCTGTCTTCCAGCCACACCAAGGGATAACCCTGCATGCCCTGATGCAGGGACAACGGCACGTTGCAGCTGCCGACCAGACGGCTTTCGTCTTCGAGCACGAACTGCTCGATGCCGGCGGCACGCTTTTTCAGCACGTCGATGGCCAGGCGGTTCTCGAAATCGATCTGCGCCGGCTGCCCGGTCGCGCGCTTGCCGAAGCTGGAGCCGCGGTGGTTGGCATGCCCTTCCAGGTCCAGGGCATTGCTCAACTGCGCCAGTACGTCGGTCTTGCCGGTGCCGGTCATGCCGCCCAGCACCACGAACCGGCATTGCTCCACCGCCTGTTCGAGGGTGTCCAGCAGGAAGCTGCGCATGGCCTTGTAGCCGCCCAGCACTCGCGGATAGTCGATTCCGGCTTCTTGCAGCCAGCGTTGCACGGTCTGCGATCGCAGGCCGCCGCGGAAGCAGTACAGGTAGCCGTGCGGGTTGGCCTTGGCGAATGCCGCCCAGGCCGCGATCCGGCGTTCCTTGATGTCGCCCGACACCAGGCGGTGGCCCAGGGCGATGGCGGCCTCCTGGCCGTGCTGCTTGTAGCAGGTACCGACCTTCTGCCGTTCCAGGTCGTCCATCAGCGGCAGGTTGTGCACACCGGGGAACGCGCCCTTGTCGAACTCCACCGGCGCGCGGGCATCCATCATCGGCACATCGCCCAGGAACAACGCGCGGTAGTCGCTGCTGTTGTCACGCATCAGATCACCTCGACCGCATGGGGCAGACGTTCGATCAAACTGCCGATGGGTGCCAGTTGCAGGCCCAGTTCCGCGGCCAGGGCGACGAACTCGGCCTCACCGGCGGCGCTGACCGCGACCAGCAGGCCGCCGCTGGTCTGCGGGTCGCAGAGCAGGTCACGCTGCTCATCGGTCAGGGCAGCGATGCGTTCGCCGTAGCTTTCGAAATTGCGTTGAGTGCCGCCAGGCACGCAGCCCTCGCGCAGGTAGTGATCGATGCCGGGCAGGCGCGGCACGGCGGCGTAGTCCAGGCGTGCGGTGAGCTGCGCGCCATCGGCCATCTCGACCAGGTGCCCGAGCAGTCCGAAACCGGTGACGTCGGTCATGGCGCTGACCCCGGCCAGTTTGCCGAAGCGACTGCCGGGCTTGTTCAGGGTGCACATCCAGTCGCGGGCCACGCCGACGTCTTCGTCGCGCAGCCTGGATTTCTTCTCGGCGGTGGTGAGGATGCCGATGCCCAGCGGCTTGGTCAGGTACAGGCGGTCGCCGACCTGGGCGGTGTCGTTGCGCTTCATGTGGCGCTTGTCGACCAGGCCGGTCACCGCAAGGCCGAAGATGGGTTCGGGGGCGTCGATCGAATGCCCGCCGGCCAGCGGAATGCCGGCGGCGTCGCACACCGCGCGGCCGCCGCGGATCACTTCGCGAGCCACTTCCGGCGGCAGCAGATTGACCGGCCAACCGAGAATGGCGATGGCCATCAACGGATCGCCGCCCATGGCGTAGATGTCGCTGATCGCGTTGGTGGCCGCGATGCGCCCGAAATCGAACGGGTCATCGACGATGGGCATGAAGAAATCGGTGGTGGACACCACCCCGCGTTCCTCGTCGATCGCGTACACCGCAGCGTCGTCGCGCGAGGCATTGCCGACCCACAGCTTGGGGTCCAGGTTCTGCGCGCCGCTGCCGGCCAGGATCACTTCCAGGACCTTGGGCGAGATCTTGCAGCCGCAACCGGCACCATGGCTGTATTGGGTCAAACGGATGGGCGAATTCATGGCAGCCTTCTCGAGGTCCGGGAAACAGGCTGCGAAGTCTATCAAAGCTGGCCTTTCCTGCAGTGACTCTTATAATCGCGCCACCTCTATCCTTGCGTACCGGGCCTCGCCCGCGCGCCTTGCGCCACCTTTCGGAGACCCATCATGTTCAAGCGCTCCCTGTCACTGGTTGCCGGCTTTGCCTTGTGCGCCAGCGCGGTCACCAGCTTCGCCGCCGACGTTCTGCGGGTGTCCGCCATCCCCGACGAGGCGCCCACCGAACTGCTGCGCAAGTTCAAGCCGCTGGGTGCGTACCTCGAGCAGCAGACCGGCATGAAGGTCGAGTTCGTGCCGGTCGCCGACTACCCGGCGGTGGTCGAGGCGCTGGCCACCGATCGTCTGGACATGGCCTGGCTGGGCGGCTTCACCTTCGTCCAGGTGAACCAGAAAACCGGCAACGCCATTCCCCTGGTGCAGCGTGAGCAGGATGCCCAGTTCACCAGCAAATTCATCACCAGCGACCCGAACGTCAAATCGCTGGCCGACCTCAAGGGCAAGAGCTTTGCCTTTGGCTCGATCTCGTCGACGTCCGGCAGCCTGATGCCGCGCTATTTCATGCTGCAGGACAACATCAAGCCTGAGACCTATTTCAGCCGCGTTGCCTATTCGGGCGCCCATGACGCCACCGCGGCGTGGGTGCAGGCAGGCAAGGTCGATGCCGGCGTGCTCAATGCCAGCGTCTGGCAGAAGCTGGTCGACAGCGGCAAGGTCGACACCAACAAGGTCAAGGTGTTCGCCACCACGCCGACCTACTTCGACTACAACTGGACCGTGCGCGGCACCCTCGACCCGGTGCTGGCGGAAAAGCTCAAGCAGGCGTTCCTTGCCCTCGATCCGGCCAAGCCCGCAGACAAGGCGATCCTCGACCTGCAGGCAGCCAGCCGCTTCATCGCCACCAAGCCTGAGAACTACAAGGGCATCGAGGACGCCGCCCGCGCTGCCGATCTGTTGAAATGACCCTGCGCCTGACGGCCGTCGACCTGCGCCACCGCAACGGGGTGCAGGCCCTGCGCGACGTGCATCTGAACATCGCCGCCGGGGAGCGCGTGGCGATCATCGGCCCGTCGGGCGCCGGCAAGTCCAGCTTGCTGAATGTACTGGCGCCTGCCCGGCCGCCCCGCGCGGGCGGGCCGGCGGTGCTGGGCGGGCAGCCCTGGCAGCGGAGCAGTCGCGCGCGACAGCGCCGGCGGGCGCGCCTCGGTCTGATCCATCAGGCCCCGCCGCTGCCGCCCCGGCAACGGGTGGTCACGGCGGGGCTGGCCGGCGAGCTGGGGCAATGGGGGCGGGGCAAGGGCCTGCTCAACCTCCTGCATCCGGGGGACGTTGCCGGCGCCCGGGCGCTGCTGGCGCGGCTGGACCTGGACGACAAGCTGTTCGCCCAATGCCAGCAGCTGTCGGGCGGGCAATTGCAGCGCGTTGGCATCGCTCGCGCCCTGTACCAACAGCCAGCGCTGTTGCTGGCCGACGAGCCGGTCTCGGCGATGGACCCCAGGCTGGCCCGGCATACCCTGGACCTGCTCTGCCAGCACGCCAGCGAACAGCGCGTCACCTTGGTGGCCAGCCTGCACACGGTGGAGCTGGCATTGGCCTGCTTCCCACGAATCATCGGCGTGCGCGACGGCCGGATCGCCTTCGACCTGAGCGCTGCCGAAGTCACCGCACAGCGCCTGGATGACCTGTATGCCAACGCGCAGCTGAGCCCTGCCCCCACGTCAGCGGACACCGCGACGCCCTGGCTGCCGCGATGCTGAGTCGGCACCAACGCGATCCGGCCGCTCTGCCGCGGCTGCTGCTGGCCGCGCTGGCGGTGCTGTTGCTGTGGCCCGGCATCCGTCTGGCCGAGCTGAACCCAGGCGTGCTGTTCGATCCAGCCGTCAGTCGATCCACCGGTGCCTTCCTGGCCGGTTTCTGGCCGCCGGCCCATGACCAGGACTTTCTGGCGCTGCTGTGGGACGCGACCTCGCAGACCTTGGCCATCGCCACCGCGGGCATGTTTCTGGCGCTGGTGCTTGCGGTGCCCGCCAGCCTGCTCGCCAGCCGAGCCTTGTCGCTGTCGGCGGCCAGCATCGGCGCTCGCCCTGGCTGGCCGGGCACCTGCGTGCGCTGGCCGGTGCGTGGCGTGCTGATCTTTCTGCGCAGCGTGCCGGAGATCGTCTGGGCCCTGCTCTTCGTCCGCGCCGTGGGCCTGGGCCCGACCGCCGGTGTGCTGGCGATTGCCATCACCTACGCGGGGATGCTCGGCAAGGTGTATGCCGAGATCTACGAGTCGATCGATCAACGTCCGGCACAGGCCCTGATGCGTGCGGGCGCCGGGCGCCTGGCCGCGTTCGCCTATGGCACGCTTCCGGCCGCTGCCGCCGAACTGATGTCGTACACCGTATATCGCTGGGAGTGCGCAGTGCGCGCCTCGGTGGTGATGGGCTTCGTTGGCGCCGGTGGGCTGGGCCAACAGATCAACCTGTCGATGCGCATGTTCGCTTCCGCCGAAGTGGCCAGCATCCTGTTGACGTTCATCGTGCTGGTGCTGTTCGCCGACCTGCTCAGCCGGGTGCTGCGAGGGCGTTTCACATGAGGCGCCTGGGCAATGCAGCGCTGGTACTGGCCATCATCCTGGCGGTGGTCGCCTCCTTCGCCTATCTGGGCCTGAACCCATTCAACCTGGGCGATGCCGACAGCCTGGGTCACATGGCCCGTTACGCGGCGCGCTTCCTGTCTCCGGATTTCACCGCCGGACACCTGTGGGCCGTGGGCCATGCCTCACTGGAAACGCTGGCGATGTCGGCGCTGGGCACGTTGCTGGCCGCGATGGCCGCCTTGCTGCTGGCTATTCCCGCCGCCGGCCGATTGGGCTGGCCGATGCAGGGTTTTGCCAAGCTGCTGCTCAATGCCCTGCGAGCAGTACCCGAGCTGGTCTGGGCGGTGCTGATGGTGCTGGCCGCCGGGCTTGGACCCAACGCTGGTACCCTGGCGCTGGCCTTGCACACGGCCGGTGTGCTCGGCCGGCTGTTTGCCGAAGCGCTGGAAAACACCCCGCCCGAACCTGCCAACGCGATCCGCCTGCAGGGCGGCAACGCCTGGCTGGCGTTCTGCTACGGCACCCTGCCCAACCTCTGGCCACAGCTGCTGGCCTATACCCTGTACCGCTGGGAAAACAACATTCGCATGGCCAGCATCCTTGGTTTCGTCGGTGCCGGCGGGCTGGGACAGATGCTTTACGTCAGCCTCAGCCTGTTCCAGGAGGCGCGCGCCAGCACGCTCATTCTGGCCATGCTGCTGCTCGTGCTGGGCGTGGATGCCCTGAGCGGTTGGATGCGCCAGCGCTGGATTCGCCTCTAGACCCTGGCAGTCACCCGCCTGTCGGCAACGGCTGAGCTCACGCGCGGCTTTCGCCATTAGTCGCGTTGACAAGATCGTCAAGAGCTGTCGATAATCCGAACCAAGTCATACGACAACAGATGACAAAAACAATAACGACAAAGGACTCGCTCATGACAGGCATTCACACCGTCCAGAATCCCTTCAATCGCCTTCTCCTGACCGGCGCCGCCGGCGGTCTGGGGAAGGTGCTTCGAGAAAGTCTGAAACCCTTCGCCCGCACCCTGCGGCTCTCCGATATCGTCCCTCTTCCCGCCTCCACCGACACCCGTTCCGATACCTCCGAAGAATTCCAGTTGTGCGATCTCGCCGACAAGCAGGCGGTGCATGAACTGGTACAAGGCGTGGACGCCATCGTGCATTTCGGCGGCGTATCGACGGAGCATGCTTTCGAAGACATCCTCGGCCCCAATATCTGCGGGGTCTTTCACATCTACGAAGCGGCGCGCCGACATGGCGTCAAGCGCGTAGTATTCGCCAGCTCCAATCATGTGATCGGTTTCTACAAGCAGGACGAGACCATCGATGCCCATTCGCCGCGGCGTCCGGACAGCTACTACGGGCTGTCCAAGTCCTACGGCGAGGACCTGGCCACCTTCTACTTCGATCGCTACGGCATCGAAACCGTCAGCATCCGCATCGGCTCCTCGTTCCCCGAGCCGGCCAACCGCCGAATGATGAGCACCTGGCTGAGTTTCGACGACCTGACCCGCCTCATCGAACTGAGCCTGTTCACCCCCAACGTGGGCCACACGGTGGTCTACGGCGCTTCGGCCAACCGCGATGTGTGGTGGGACAACCGCTATGCCGCGCACCTGGGTTTCGCCCCCAAGGACAGCTCGGAAGTGTTCCGCGACAAGATCGACGCGCAACCGATGCCCGCTGCCGACGATCCGGCCATGGTCTATCAGGGTGGCGCCTTTGTCGCTGCCGGACCGTTTGGCGACAACTGAATCCTTTGCGACACCAAAACAACAACAACGCTGGAGTTATCCATGGATTTCAAACGCACGTTACTCGTAGCAGCACTCCCGCTCGCCTTCTGCCTGTCCGGGTTGGCGCAGGCCGCGATCAACATCAAGTTCGCCGAAGTGCACCCGGCCGGTTATCCGCCGGTGGTGGCCGAGCAGGAGATGGGCAAGAAACTCGTAGAACAGAGCAATGGCGAGATCACCTTCAAGATGTTCGCCGGTGGTGTGCTGGGTTCCGAGAAAGAAGTGGTCGAGCAGGTTCAGAGCAACGCTATACAGATGACCCGGGTCAGCCTGGGCATCGTCGGCCCGGTGGTGCCCGACGTGAACGTGTTCAACCTGCCGTTCATCTTCCGTGACCAGGCGCACATGCGCAGCATCATCGACGGTGAAATCGGCCAGGAGATCCTCGACAAGATCACCAATTCCGAATTCAACCTGGTGGCATTGGGCTGGATGGATGGCGGCACCCGCAACCTCTACAGCAAGAAGCCGGTACGTCAGATCAGTGACCTCAAAGGCATGAAGATCCGCGTGCAGGGTAACCCGGTGTTCATCGAAACCATCAATGCTATGGGCGGCAATGGCATCGCCATGGCCACCGGCGAGATCTTCAGCGCCCTGCAGACCGGCGTGATCGACGGCGCGGAGAACAACCCGCCGACCCTGCTCGAACACAACCACTACCAGAACGCCAAGTTCTACACGCTGACCGAGCACCTGATCCTCCCCGAGCCCATCGTGATGGCGAAAGGCACCTGGAACAAGCTCAACCCGGAACAACAGGCGCTGGTGAAGAAGCTCGCCCGCGAAGCGCAGATGGAAGAGCGCGTGCTGTGGGACAAGAAATCCAGCGAGGCGGAAGCCAAGCTCAAGGCCGGTGGCGTGGAGTTCATCACCTTGACGCCAGAGCAGAAGAAAGCCTTCTACGACGCCACCCAACCGGTGCGGGACAAGTACGGCGCGCCGTACAAAGAGCTGATCACCCGCATCGAAGCCGTCAAGTAAGCCTGTCCGTCAACACCAAGGGGGAGCCGGCAGTCGCCCGCTCCCCCGCCGCTGGGTGAGCCTCATGAAAAACACTGTGCTGCGTTTGAACGACTTGCTGTACCGGGTCTGCATCGGGATCGCCGGCTTGTCGGTCCTGACCATGACCCTGATCATTCCATGGGGCATCTTCACCCGCTACGCGCTGGGCAGCGGTTCCAGCTGGCCGGAGCCGGTGGCGATCCTGCTGATGGTGGTGTTCACCTTCTTCGGCGCGGCGGCCAGCTACCGCGCCGGCGCGCACATGGCCGTGGCCATGGCGGTGGAACGCATGCCGGCGCAGGCGCGCCGAGTGGCGGCGGTGGCCGTGCAGATCCTGATGGCGGTGGTCGCGCTGTTCATGATCGTCAAGGGCTTCAAGCTGTGCGCCAACACCTGGAACCAGTACCTGGGTGAGATTCCTTCCCTGCGAGTGGGTATTTCCTACTTGCCCATCCCGCTCGGCGGCATCGTGACCCTGGTGTTTATCCTGGAAAAGCTCTTCCTGGGTGACCAGAGCCACCGCGCCGTGATGCGGTTCGACGTCGTAGAAGCCAGTGAAGGTGCTGCGTAAATGGATGCTCTCATACTGTTGGGCAGCTTCATCGCCCTGATCCTGGTGGGGATGCCGGTCGCCTATGCGCTGGGCCTGTCGGCCTTGATCGGGGCCTGGTGGATCGAGATTCCGGCCGACGCGCTGATGATCCAGATCGCCGGTGGGGTCAACAAGTTCTCGTTGCTGGCCATTCCGTTCTTCGTGCTCGCCGGCGCGATCATGGCCGAGGGCGGCATGTCGCGACGGCTGGTGGCCTTCGCCGGCGTGCTGGTGGGGTTCGTGCGCGGCGGGCTGTCGCTGGTCAACATCGTCGCCTCGACCTTTTTCGGCGCCATCTCCGGCTCGTCCGTGGCCGACACCGCCTCGGTGGGTTCGGTGCTGATTCCGGAAATGGAGCGTGCGGGTTATCCGCGCGATTTCTCCACGGCGGTGACGGTCAGCGGCTCGGTACAGGCTCTGCTCACGCCGCCCAGCCACAACTCGGTGCTGTACTCGCTGGCCGCGGGTGGCTCGGTGTCGATCGCCTCGCTGTTCATGGCCGGGGTCATGCCGGGGCTGTTGCTCAGCGCGGTGATGATGGGCCTGTGCATGATCTTTGCGCGCAAGCGCAACTATCCCAAGGGCGAAGTGATCCCGATGCGCCAGGCGCTGAAGATCGCCGGTGAAGCGCTGTGGGGGCTGATGGCGCTGGTGATCATTCTCGGCGGTATCCTGTCGGGCGTGTTCACCGCGACCGAGTCGGCGGCCATCGCCGTGCTCTGGTCGTTCTTCGTGACCATGTTCATCTACCGCGACTACAAATGGCGCGATCTGCCCAAGCTGATGCATCGGGCGGCACGGACCATTTCCATCGTGATGATTCTGATCGGCTTCGCTGCCAGCTTCGGCTACATCCTGACGCTGATGGAAATCCCGATGAAGATCACCACGGCGTTCCTGACCCTGTCGGACAACCGCTACGTGGTGCTGATGTGCATCAACGTGATGCTGCTGATGCTCGGCACGATCATGGACATGGCGCCGCTGATTCTGATCCTGACGCCGATCCTGCTGCCTGTGGTCGTCAGCGTGGGCGTGGATCCGGTGCATTTCGGCATGATCATGCTGGTCAACCTGGGCATCGGCTTGATCACACCACCGGTGGGCGCGGTGCTGTTCGTCGGTGCGGCGATCGGCAAGGTGACCATCGAGGCCACGGTGAAGGCGTTGCTGCCGTTCTACCTGGCGCTGTTCCTGGTGTTGATGATGGTGACCTACATCCCTGCCATCTCGCTGTGGCTGCCGAGCGTGGTGTTGTAAATCCGATTGCCGCGGTGTGTGCGACACACCGCGGCAGTCCGTCACGCCAAAACCCCTGTAGCAGCGGCGCAAGCCGCGTCGGTGGTGCGTGCGGTCAGGCTGTTATATCGCGGCTAATTCGGACGCGGCTTGCGCCACTGCTACAGGGGTAATGCGCGGGGTGTAAAGGATGGGGCGGTGTTGGGCTGCCAATCGGCACTCCCAACGCCAGGCGTCGCGCAACATGTCGTCCAGGGTGCGTCGGGCCTGCCAGCCCAGTTCACGGCGCGCCTTGTCCGGATCGGCCCAGCACTGGGCAACATCGCCCGCACGCCGGGGCTCGAACACGAGCGGCACAGACACCCCGCACGTGCGCGTGAATGCATCGACCACCTGCAACACCGAATAGCCCTGCCCCGTCCCCAGGTTCCAGACCTGCACCCCGCTGCCCCCTATCAAGGCCTGCAAGGCCAGCCAGTGCCCCTCGGCCAGGTCCATCACATGCACGTAGTCACGCACCCCGGTGCCATCCACCGTGGCGTAGTCGTTGCCATATACGTGGAGCACGTCCCGCTGCCCGCTGGCCACCTGCAGCAGATAAGGCAGCAGGTTGTTCGGCACCTGCGCAGGCGCTTCGCCCAACTCGCCGGAATTGTGCGCACCGATGGGATTGAAATAGCGCAGCAGCCCGACCGACCAGCGCGCATCGGACGCGGCCAGGCTAGTCATGACATTCTCGGCCATCAGTTTGGAAAAACCGTAGGGGTTGGTCGGCAGCCCGGTCGCACAGCATTCGTCGATGGGCTTCCGCGGGCTGTCGCCATAGACCGTCGCCGACGAACTGAAAATGAGGGTAAAGACCCCAGCGGCCGCCATGGCCTGACACAGCGTGATGCTGCCGCCGACATTGCTGTCGTAGTAGCGCAACGGTTCGCGGACGCTTTCGCCGACCGCCTTCAACCCCGCACAGTGAATCACCGCGGTAATGGGAAAGTCGGCGAACAGCGCGTCCAGCTGCGCCCGATTACGCACGTCGCCCAAGACGAAGCGTGCCCGCCGTCCGCCCAGCCTGGCGATGCGTTCCAGGCTGGTGCGCGAGCTGTTGCACAGGTTGTCGAGAATGACCACCGTCTGCCCGTGGCCCAACAACTGCAAAACGACCTGCGCGCCGATATAACCCGTACCGCCTGTGACCAGAATCATCGTCGTCGCTCCCGGCGCCCGCAGGCACACTGGTCAAGATCAAGGGATAGCACCTGCGTGATACGACGACGGGATCAGGCCTATGAAGCTATGCCCTCGGGCCCTCCATGGAGTTCCCATGCAGTGCCGGACGGTCGCTTGGGGAAAGTTGAACGAGCGCAGCTTCGGCAGCGTCCAAACCTTGCCAAAGCACAGATCATGACCTTCCCCACCGGGTCTGTTCATTGCCGCGCACAATCCATACGGGTGGCGTCGAAGCTCAGTCCCTGCTGACTTCAGTCCCGATTCAGGCTCTGAAACAAGGACACCCCCATGAACGATGTGGCGCCCAACGGCTCTACCCCGACTGCTCATTCCCGCGCCCTGCGCGATCCTGCGCCGACCCGCCGGCCGCTCATGCTGTGTCTGTCCCATCTGCGCTGGGGCTTCGTCTACCAGCGCCCACAGCACGTCATGTCACGCCTGGCACAAGGCTATGACGTGCTGTTCTTCGAAGAGCCAGTGTTCGCTGACCATGTCGAGCCGCAGTTGCTCACCAGCCAGCCTGCCCAAGGCGTGACCGTGCTGGTGCCGCAGTTGCCTGCGGGTGTGCCGCACGAACGGGTCATCGCCTTGCAACGTGAACTGCTCGATGCCTACCTGGCCGACCATCGACACGATGAATTGCTGCTGTGGTACCTGACGCCGATGAGCCTGGCGTTCACCGACCACCTGCAGGCCCAGGTGACGATCTTCGATTGCATGGACGAGCTGTCGGCGTTCATGGGTGCGCCACCGGAGCTCATCGAAAGGGAACGTCAACTACTGGCGCGTGCCGACGTGGTGTTCACCGGCGGGCACAGCCTGTGGGAGGCCAAG
This sequence comes from Pseudomonas sp. RIT-PI-a, assembly GCF_001187875.1. Taxonomy (NCBI): domain Bacteria; kingdom Pseudomonadati; phylum Pseudomonadota; class Gammaproteobacteria; order Pseudomonadales; family Pseudomonadaceae; genus Pseudomonas; species Pseudomonas sp. RIT-PI-a. Next base: position 8,291 of record NZ_LGIR01000011.1, on the reverse strand, counting down.
CGCCACCAACACGCCAACGCCCACGCCATGCCCAGCAGCGTCGACATCGCCCACTTTGCCCAGGCCCGAGAGCTGCTTCCTGATCCGACCGACCAGGCGGCGATCGGCCATCCGCGCCTGGGCTTTTTCGGGGTGATCGACGAGCGCTTCGACATCCAGCTGGTCGATGAACTGGCCCGACAGCGGCCGCAGTGGCAGATCGTGCTGATCGGCCCGGTGGTCAAGATCGACCCGCAGACCCTGCCGCGACGCGCCAACATTCACTACCTGGGCGGCAAGCAGTACAGCGACTTGCCGCGGTATCTGGCTGGCTGGGAAGTCGCTTTGATGCCCTTCGCCATCAATGCCTCCACGCGCTTCATCAGTCCGACCAAGACCCCCGAATACCTCGCCGGTGGACGTCCGGTGGTGTCCACGCCGATCACCGATGTGATCAACGATTACGGTGACAGCGGGGTCGTGACCATTGCCGACACACCGCCTGCCTTCATCGCCGCGGTAGAACATGCCCTGGGCGCCGAGGCACGTGACAGCGTGCTGGCCCAGGCCGATGCAGCATTGAACGGCATGTCGTGGGACAAAACCTGCGCGGCCATGAAGGAGCAGATCGAATGCCTCAGGTAAACATCGAAAGCGCCAGCCGCGGCCCTTCCGCCCATGGCGACGGCCGTCCCTACGACTATGTGGTGGTGGGCGCCGGTTTTGCCGGCAGTGTCATTGCCGAGCGCCTGGCCGAAGGGCTTGGCCTGAACGTGCTGGTGATCGACCGCCGCGAACACATCGGCGGCAACGCCTACGACCACCTGGATGCAGCCGGCGTGATGGTCCACCGCTACGGGCCGCATATCTTTCACACCAATGCCCAGCGCATTGTCGACTATCTGTCGCGCTTCACCCAGTGGCGCCCCTACGAGCACCGAGTGCTGGCCCAGGTCGACGATCATCTGGTGCCGATTCCGATCAACCTCACCACGCTCAACACGCTGTTCGGCCTGCAGATGGATGAGGCTCAGTCCGAACGCTTTCTGGCCGAGCGCGCACAGCCGGTGGAGTGCATCCGTACCTCCGAGGACGTGGTGATCAATCAGATCGGCCAGGAGCTCTACCAGAAGTTCTTCCAGGGCTACACCCGCAAGCAATGGGGCCTGGACCCGTCGCAGCTGGACAAGTCGGTGACCTCGCGCATCCCCACGCGCACCACCGAGGACGACCGCTACTTCACCGACAGCTTCCAGGCCATGCCGCTGGAAGGGTACACACGCATGTTCGAGAACATGCTCGACCACCCACGTATCGACGTGCTGCTGGACACCGATTTCGCCCAGGTTCGCGAGCAGTTGTCCTACGCCCAGCTGATCTACTGCGGCCCGGTGGATGAGTATTTCGGCTTCCGTCTGGGCCGCCTGCCCTACCGTTCGCTGCGCTTCGAGCACAAGACGTTGCAGCAACCCCAGCTGCAAGCGGTGGCCGTGGTCAATTACCCGGACGAAGCGGTGCCCTACACACGGATCACCGAATACAAGCACCTGACCGGGCAGCAACACCCGCAGACCAGCATTACCTACGAATACCCCTGCGCCGACGGCGACCCCTACTACCCCATCCCACGGGCCGAAAACGCCGCGCTGTATCAACGCTACAAGGCGCTGGCGGACGAAACGCCGGGGGTCACCTTTCTCGGGCGACTGGGCACCTACAAGTACTACAACATGGATCAGGTAGTCGGTCAGGCGCTGGCGCTGTACCAGCGAATCGAGCAGGTGGGTGCGCCCGTCCCCGGTGCGACGGCTGCCGTGGAACTGCTCGACGAGCGCGGCGCTTGAGCGCGTGTGGCCTGTTCGACACGTTCATCATGGCCGGTTACGAATGCGCCGCTCAGCGGCGACGCGATGGCGAACGAGTCGATCTCCAGGTCAGCACCGGGCATCAACGCTGGGCGGCTGAAGATTATCGCCAGTTGCGGGTCGATGGTATCGGCTGCGCCCGGGATGGCCTGCGCTGGCACGAGATCGAACGGCGTTCCGGGCACTACGACTGGAGCAGTTTTCTACCCCTGCTGCGCGCGGCGCGTGAGTGCAATCTGCAAGTGGTGTGGGATTTCTGTCATTACGGCTACCCAGACGGACTGGACATCTGGCGGCCGGAATTCGTCGAGCGCTTTGCCCGCTTTGCCGGTGCCGCAGCGCGGCTGATGGTCGATGAGGGTTTCGAGGTGCCCTTTTGCTCCCCGGTCAACGAGATGTCGTTCTGGAGCTGGGCCGGCGGCGACGTCGGCTATTTCAACCCTGGCGCCCATGGTCGCGGGCTGGAGCTCAAGCACCAGTTGGTGCGGGCCAGCATCGAGGCCATCGATGCGATTCGCACGCACGCGCCCCAGGCGCGCTTCGTGCAGTGCGATCCACTGATTCACATCGTGCCCGATTCGCCGCGTGCCGTGGACCAGGAGCGCGCCGAGGGTCATCGGCTGGCGCAGTTCCAGGCCTGGGACATGCTCGCCGGGCGTCAGTGGCCGGGGTTGGGCGGCTGCGAGGGGTATCTGGACATCATCGGCGCCAATTTCTACCCGCAGAACCAGTGGCGACAGAACGGCGAACGGATCCTGCTGGGGCATCCCGAGTTCCGCCCGCTGGCGGGGTTGCTGGCTGAACTGAATCGGCGCTATGGCCGACCCATCCTCTTGGCCGAAACCGGCACCGAGGCGGATGCGCGAGGGCCGTGGCTGGAATACGTGGGTGAACAACTGGCGCTGGCGATTGCGCGTGGCGTCGATGTTCAGGGGCTGTGCTGGTATCCGTTCCTGGACTACCCCGGTTGGGACGATGGCCGCTCCTGCCCCGCCGGTGTGTACGGCGCAGCCGACGGTCAAGGCTCACGGGCGCCCTATCATCCGTTGCGGGTGCAATTGCAAACGCTGGAGCGCCTGCACGGTCGCCGCCCATAACCCACCGCATCCCACCCACAAATCCGCAGCGCCCCCGGACGCGGCTCGCGCCGCTGCTACAGGAATGTCGTATGCCCTCCCAGACGCGTCACGCGGATGTGCGGAACGCGCATGCCGCCCCCGAGCCGCGTCCGGCCACACCGCGCAATACCTGCCGGAACGCATGCCGCCCCCAAGGCACGCACAACCCCTGTAGCAGCGGCGCAAGCCGCGTCCGGCCACACCGCGCAATACCTGCCGGAACGCATGCCGCCCCCAAGGCACGCACAATCCCTGTAGCAGCGGCGCAAGCCGCGTCCGGCCACACCGCGCAATACCTGGCGGAACGCATGCCGCCCCCAAGGCACGCACAACCCCTGTAGCAGCGGCGCAAGCCGCGTCCGGCCACACCGCGCAATACCTGCCGGAACGCATGCCGCCCCCAAGGCACGCACAACCCCTGTAGCAGCGGCGCAAGCCGCGTCCGGCCGCCCTGCGCAATACCTGGCGGATCAGATGCGGAACCCACCCACCAGCTGCTGCAATCGTGCGGCTTCCTGTTCCAGCGCCGTACAGGCGCTCAGGGTGGCTTCCAGGTTACTGACGCCCTGCTGGTTGAGCAGGTTGATCTCGCTGATGTCCAGGTTCAACGTCTCCACCACCGCTGTCTGCTCTTCGGTCGCCGTGGCCACGGACTGGTTCTGGCCATCAATTTCACCGATGCGCTCGGTCACGGTGGTCAGGCGCACGCCGGCCTGCTCGGCGACTACCATGCTGTGGGCACTCTGCCGCTGGCTTTCCTGCATCAACGCCACGGCATCGCGCGAGCCGCCCTGCAGCTCCTCGATCATCTGCTGAATCTGCTGCGCCGAGCTCTGCGTGCGGCTGGCCAGGGAGCGCGCCTCGTCGGCCACCACGGCAAACCCGCGCCCGGCTTCACCGGCGCGCGCCGCTTCGATGGCGGCATTGAGCGCCAGCAGATTGGTCTGTTCGGAAATTCCCCGTATCACGTCGAGGATCTGGCCGATATTGGCCGCCTTGCCGTCCAGCGCATCGATGTGCTCGCAGCTGCTGCCGATCTTCTGCGACAGCGCCTGCATCGCCTGCAGGGCCTCACCCAGCACGCTGCGACCTTCCTGGCTCTGCACACGCGCATCGCTGGCCTGCCCCGACGCATGCGCGGCGTTGCGCGCGATCTCTTCGGCGGCCGCGCCCAACTGGTTGATCGCCGCCGCCACACTCTGGGTGCGCTGCGCCTGCACATCGGACTGCTGCATCGACGACTGTGAAGACTCCAGCACCCGACGCGTGCCTTGGGTCAACTGCTGGGTGCTGTGCGCGACATCGCGAATCGAGCCGTGGACACGTGCCACGAACGAGTTGAACGCCGTGGCCAGCGCGCCGAACTCGTCGCGCGCCTCCACCGGCAGACGCCGGGTCAGATCGCCTTCGCCCTCGGCGATGTCGTCCATCGCGCGAGTGAGCTCGCGCAGCGGTCGCAGCAGGATCTGGATCAGCAATCCGAGCAAGGCGATGATCGCGACCACTGCCACCACCGTGGCGATGATCGCCAGATTGCGCGCCCGGGTCACCGGCGCATAGGCCTTGGCCTCGTCGATCGACAGCCCCAGGTACCATTTCACCGACGGCAGCCCTTCCACAGGCGTGAAGCTGACCAGCCGCTGCGTGCCATTCTGCGGCACCGAACTGAAACCCGGCGCCAGGTTCGGCGTGCCTTCAGTGAACACCTCGGGCAGGCGCTTGAGCACCTGTTCGGGATGACTGCTGACCAGGATCTTGCCTTCCGCATCCACCAGGAAGGCTTCGCCCAGGCCGCCGGCGTTGAGCGAGCTGATGATGGTGACCAGCGTCGACAGGTCCAGATCGCCGCCGACCACACCGGCCATGCGGCCATCGCGCATCAACGGTGTGGCGATGGTGATGCCCAGCTTTTTCGACGAGGCCGACATATAGGGTTCGGTCACGATCATGCCACCGGCCTTGGCCGCCGCCGCATACCACGGCCGCTGGCGCGGATCGTAGCCGGCCGGCAACGGGCCGTGGGGACGCTTGGTGTAGGTGCCATCGACCTCACCCAGGTAGGTGAGGTCGAAGTTGTCGGTGTACAGCTTCTGCTCGAGCAGGCCGGTCAGGCCTTCTGCGCTGCGATCGCGGGCCAGGACCTGAGCCTGGCTGTCGATCAGCTTGATGCGCGCGTCGAGCCAATAGGCAACGTTGCCGGCCGTCACTCGACCGGTTTCGGTCAGCGACGCACGCAGGCTCTGGTCGATGGCCTGGCGTTGCAGGTAGGCATTGAAGCCGGCGAAGGCGGCCAGGGCCGCCGTCACGACCAGAGCGGCGGCCAGCAGGATTTTATGGCTGAATTTCAGGTGTTTGATCAAGGGTCGAATACCGGCAGGAGAGAAGAAGCAGCGTCAACGGATACCGCCGTGCTATCGGCTCGCTTCTGTGCTTCTTGAATGACCCGCTCAGCCCGTTGGCAAACTGATGGAAAGCAGCAGCGCATCGAAGCTGGCACCCTCGAGCGGGCGGCTCAGGTAGTAGCCCTGGCCTTCGTCGCAGGCCACGGAGTCGAGCAACTTGAGATGTTCCAGGGTTTCCACACCTTCGGCGGTTACCGTCAGCGACAAGGCCCGGCCCAGGCCGATCACGGCCTCGACGATGGCCAGGTCTGGTTGGCTGTCACCCAGTCGGCTGACGAAGCTGCGGTCGATCTTGAGCCCATCGAAGGGAAAGGAGCGCAGATAGCTCAACGATGAGTAGCCGGTACCGAAATCATCCATGGTCAGGCGCACGCCCAGTGCCTTGAGGCTGCGCATCAGTATCAGGGCATTGTCGGCGTCTTCCAGCATGACGCTTTCGGTGACCTCCAGTTCAAGCCTGTTCGCCGCCAGCCCGGAGCCCTGCAATGCCGCCTTGACCCGCTCGACCAACTGCCCGCTCTGAAACTCTCTGGACGACACGTTGACCGACACGAACAGTGTTTCGGGCCATTGGCTGGCCTGCCTGCAGGCGGCATCCATCACCCATTCGCCCACGGCAGTGATCAATCCCACCTCCTCGGCGATGGGTATGAACGCATCGGGCGCCAGCAGTCCGCGCTGAGGGTGTTGCCAGCGTACCAGGGCTTCGGCGCCGACCATGCGCCCGTCGGCAATGCGAAAGCGCGGCTGGTATTCCAGACGCAATTCGCCATGTTTGACCGCATAGCGCAAATCGCCTTCCAGGCGGCGCCGCTCGACAATTCGCGCGTTCATGTCACCGTCATAGAAACGCCAGGTACCGCGCCCACTGGTTTTGGCCTCGTACAGCGCGATGTCGGAATAGCGCAACAGTTCGGGCGCATGTGCGGCATCCCCCGGAGACACGGCGATGCCAATGCTGGCGCTGACATGAATTTCCTGCTCGTCGACATCGATCACTTGCTCGATCAAGTCGATCAGCCGTCGGCACAAGGCTTCGATCTCCTGATGCCCGACCATGCCCGACACGACCATGACGAATTCGTCACCGCCGACTCGGGCGACGATGTCCTGGCTGCGCACGCACTGCCTGATGCGGGCGCCGATTTCGTGCAGCACCAGGTCGCCGGTGGCGTGTCCGAGCAGATCGTTGACGGGCTTGAAGCGATCCAGGTCGATGGTCAGCATCACCAAGGGCTGGCTGGCGGCCAGGGCATTTTCGAGGCGGCTTTCCAGATAGTCGCGCAACTGACTGCGATTGGGCAGGCCGGTGAGCACATCGTGGCGCGAGAGGTACTCGACCCGTCGCCGGGCCTCGATCTCCTCGGTAACGTCGGTGGCGGTGCCGCGAAACCCTTGAGTACCGCTGGTGCGTGCGGCAATCCTGGCTGTGCGTTGCTGCAGGTGCTTGTCGACATAGCTGCATTCGGTGACCAGGTTGCTCTGCCCGACATTGCTGCGCAGCCGGTCCAGCAAGGTACCGTCGGGCAGGTCCACGAGTTGGTCCAGCGAAGTTCCCAACCACTGCGCCTTGTCCAGCCCGGTGACAGCTTCGAAACGGTCGGACAGGTAAGTGAGGCGCCCCTCGCAGTCGGCCTCCCAGATCCAGTCGGAGCTGGCCTCGGCGACATCGCGAAAGCGTGACTCGCTCAGCGTCAGCGCCGCCTGGCTGGTGCGCAGCAGTTCGTGACTGCTGTCCAAGGCACGGGCCGCGCGGGTATTGCGGCGCAACATGACCCAGGTCATGCCGAAAATGATCAGCGTCGCCAGAATGATCAGCGGCAGCACCACAATGATCATCTGCCGCCCGGGTCGGGTGGCATCCCACTGCAGATCGAAATGCGTACCGTGCTCGCCCGTCAGTTCTGCGTGAGCGACCGCAGGGTCATCGGCCCGGCCCAGGCGTACTCCGCGCAAACCCATGTTGGCGCCCAGCTCCTCGAGGCGCCGCGGATCGAGTCGGTTGACCACGAGCATGACCGATGGCGGCCGGTCGTCGGTCTGCACGGTAGGGTCGGTACTGGGCGTGATGGCTGCTGCCACGACCAGCGCCGGCGTGCCGGCCAGGCTGGTCAGTGTTGTGAAGACCTTTTCGTCATCGGCGAGCGCGCGGGCTTCGGCCACCCACTCGTCGACAGAGCGCCCCAGCCACTGCGCCGCTGCCACGGTCTCGTAGCGGCCTTCGATCACCGCATAGACCGATCGGCCGCTCGGGCCGATGACAAAAGCCGCTTCATAGCCAAAATCATCGTACAGCGCGGGGCCGAAGTTCTCTCGCACGAAGGCCCACTCCATGTCGACCTTAAGGTGCAGATGCCGATACGCCTCACCCCAGAACGAGTAATCCTTGATGGTCAGTTGCAGGAGCCGGCGTTCGGCCTCGATGCTTTTCTGTATCAGTGACTGCCCTTGGGCCTGCTCTGCACGATCCAGGCCGTGGGCGAAATACAGTGACAGCGAGACCGCCAGCGCGAAGACCACGGCAAGGCTGGCACAGAACGTGACCAACGACGCCTGTGCCAGGGAAGTGCTGCTCGCTGGCTGTGCAGGCGAGGCAGGAGAGGTGAAGCTGGACTTGAGCATGGATGGCCTGGAGAAGAGTACTGCGCAGCTGATACGGGGTGTATCGGCCGCCCTCGAGCTTCCATGAACACAGGGACGCTTCAGGAGAAGCGCTTTCTGTGAAACCTGCTCTTTGTAGGCTCAGCTTTCCTGTGGACTCAGCTTTTCTGTGGGAGCAGCTTTTCTGTGGGAGCAGCTTTTCTGTGGGAGCAGCTTTTCTGTGGGAGCGGGCTCCCACAAAGAGCCCGCTCCCACAGAAAGAGGCCTGTCCCACAGAAAGAGGCCTATCCCACAACGAGCCCTACCCCACCCGCCCCCTGCCGAAC